>NZ_AP026966.1:4929607-5575375 GCF_027923905.1 Massilia varians | reverse complement strand
ACTTCGCTAATTGATACGTAACACGCTATTTTACCTGTCTCGGCCGAAGTTATCCACAGGTTGGGCCCACTATTTTCAACCGGAGCCGCGCTTTTGGCGGCAGTACCGGGGCGACGGCAGGGACGGGGCCCGGCTCATCCGGAAACAACAGCTTCCTTGACAGCTGGACTGGAAATCATGTCTAATTCAGGGTTCCCCGTCCGTGCGCCATGTCAAGCTGATAATTCAGCAGGCGGCAGCCCGGGCGAAAACGAGTATCTGCTGTGGCGTGACGCTGGCTTAACCATCTGCGAACTGTCATTGGCGGCGAATCCTGACACGACGTCAGACCCGATTTTGCACTTTCTTTTGCTTTAAGCGAGACCACCATGAAACGTACTTACCAACCTTCCGTCGTCCGTCGCAAGCGCACGCACGGCTTCCGCGCACGTATGGCTACCCGTGGTGGCCGTCAAGTCCTGAACGCACGCCGCGCCAAGGGCCGCAAGCGCCTGGCTGTCTAAGTTTTTCTTAGACCAGATCGACGCGGTCGGTGATGACAGGCGAAGGTTCGCACGACTTCGCGCGCGTTCGGCGTATCGTTAAAACGGATGAGTTTTCATCCGTTTTTCGTTTGCGCCCGGCGCAAAAATCCGCGCATTTCGTGCTTTATACCCGACCCAACAGCCTGCCGCATGCGCGGCTGGGCGTCGTTGCGGCCAAGCGTTTCGCGCCGCGCGCCGTCACGCGCAACACGATCAAGCGCATCACGCGCGAGCTGTTCCGTACCAGCCAGCTGCAGCCTTTCGACTGCATCGTGCGCCTGTCGCGGCCAGTCAACGGCAAGGACGGGCCGGCGACCACGCGCGCCCTGAAGGCCGAGCTGCGCGCCGAGCTCACCCGCCTGTTCGCCTCCCAGCGCCCGCGCCGTCCGGCGCCCTCGCCGACATCATGAAGACGCTGCTGGTCTGGTTCCTTCGCGGCTACCAGCTGCTGCTGTCCCCGCTGCTCGGGCAGAAGTGCCGTTTTTACCCGACCTGCTCCAATTACGCGATCGAAGCACTGCGCGTGCACGGCGCCGCCCGCGGCTCGCTGCTGGCCGCGCGCCGCGTGTGCCGCTGCCATCCGTGGAATCCGGGCGGCGTCGATTTCGTCCCGCCGGCGCGCGAGGCCAGCGACCAGCAACCTCCACCAGCCGCTCGCGGTTGTAACCACTCCTGACTAGACTCCAATGGAACTCAATAAACGTACCGTCCTGTGGATCGTGTTCGCCATCTCCCTGATTGTTCTCTGGAACAACTGGATGGTGGCCAACGGTAAACAGTCGCTGTTCTCGCCGGCGCCGCCAGCCGCGCAGGTGGCGCAGCAGCACACCAAGCCGAGTGACGTGCCCACCGCCGCCCAGCCGGGCGCGGCCGCCGTGCCGGGCGCACCGGCCGCACCCGGCGCCGCACCTGCCGCTGCGGCGACCCAGCGCGTCACCATCACCACCGACGTGGTGAAGGCCGACATCGACACCCTCGGCGGCGTCATCAAACGCCTCGAGCTGCTGAAGTTCCCCGATCACTTCGACAAGACCAAGAACCAGGTTCTGTTCGACGTGGGCGGCCCCAACACCTACCTCGGCCAGACCGGCCTGGTCGGCACCACCCCGGCCGGCGTCATGCCGAACCATGCGACCCCGTTCGTGGCCCGTCCGCTCACGCGCGGCGCCGACGGCACCGTGCAGCTGGTGATGGACGCGGAGCAGGGCGGCGTGCGCCTGACCAAGACCTTCACCTTCCGCAAGGGCGACTACGTCATCGGCATCCGCCACGACGTCACCAACCTGACCGAAGCGCCGATCCAGCCCTCGCTGTACCTGCAGCTGCAGCACGACGGCAACAAGCCGGCCAACGATTCCTGGTTCATGTCGAGCTTCACCGGCCCGACCCTGTACACCGCCGACGACAAGTACCAGAAGCTGAGCTTCGAAAACATCGAGAAGGGCAAGGCCGAACATTCGACCAAGGCCGACAACGGCTGGATCGCGATTTCGCAGCACTTCTTCGTGTCGGCCTTCATTCCGACCGACAAGGCGCCGCGCGACATCTTCACCAAGAAGATCGCGACCAACCTGTATGCGATCGGCGTGGTGCAGCCGCTGGGCACCGTGGCGCCGGGCGCGACCGTGTCGAACGAGGCCCGCCTGTACTCGGGTCCGCAGGACGAGAAGACCCTGGAAACCATCACCCCTGGCCTGGAACTGGTCAAGGACTACGGCATGCTGACCATCATCGCCAAGCCGATCTTCTGGGTGATGGACCACCTGCACTCGCTGCTGGGTAACTGGGGCTGGACCATCGTCGCGCTGACCGTGCTGATCAAGCTGGCCTTCTTCCCGCTGTCGGCGGCCGGCTACCGCAGCATGGCGAAGATGCGCGTGGTGACGCCGAAGATGCAGGCGATCCGCGAGCGCTACAAGAACGACCCGCAGAAGATGCAGCAGGCCACCATGGAGCTGTACAAGACCGAGAAGATCAACCCGCTGGGCGGCTGCCTGCCGATCCTGGTGCAGATGCCGGTCTTCTTCGCCCTGTACTGGGTGCTGCAGTCCTCGGTCGAGATGCGCGGCGCGCCGTGGATCGGCTGGATCACCGACCTGACCCAGCCCGACCCGTACTTCATCCTGCCGATCGTGTACGCGGTGTCGATGTACATCACCACCAAGCTGAACCCGCAGCCGACCGATCCGGTGCAGGCGAAGATGATGCTGTTCATGCCGCTGGCCTTCTCGGTGGTGTTCTTCTTCTTCCCGTCGGGACTGGTGCTGTACTGGGTGGTCAACAACATCCTGTCGATCGCCCAGCAGTGGGTGATCACCAAGAAGTTCGAGACCGGCGCGGCGAAGTAATCGCTCCCGGTTCTCTCCGAAAGCCCGCGCCTGTCGCGGGCTTTTTACTTTCCCGTACAATCCCCCCATGAAACTCGACACCTCCCCCATCGCCGCCATCGCCACCGCTCCGGGGCGCGGCGGCATCGGCGTCGTGCGCGCCTCCGGCAAGTCGCTGCAGGCGCTGATCGACGCCCTGTTCCCCGGCGTGAAGCTCACCCCGCGCCACGCCACCTACATTCCGTTCAAGGCCGCCAACGGCGACGTCATCGACGAGGGGCTGGCCCTGTACTTCAAGGGTCCGCACTCCTACACCGGCGAAGACGTGCTCGAACTGCAGGGCCACGGCGGCCCGGTCGTGCTGCAGATGCTGCTCGCGCGCGTGCTCGAAGCCGGCGCCGGACACGGCCTGCGCCTGGCCGAGCCGGGCGAATTTACCCGCCGCGCCTTCCTGAACGACAAGCTCGACCTGGCCCAGGCCGAAGCGGTGGCCGACCTGATCGACGCTTCCACCGAAGCCGCGGCGAAGTCCGCCTCGCAGTCGCTGTCCGGCGCGTTTTCCCAGGTGGTGCATCACTTGGTCGACCAGACCATCAATTTGCGCATGCTGGTCGAGGCCACGCTGGACTTCCCGGAAGAAGAGATCGACTTTCTCGAAAAATCGAACGCGCGCGGCCAGCTGGCCGGCATCATCGAGGCGCTGGAGAACGTGTTCCGCCAGGCGGCGCAAGGCGCATTGCTGCGCGAAGGCCTGAACGTGGTGCTGGTGGGCCAGCCGAACGTCGGCAAGTCCTCGCTGCTGAACGCCCTGGCCGGTGCCGACGTCGCGATCGTCACCCCGATCGCCGGCACCACGCGCGACAAGGTCACCGAGACCATCCAGATCGAAGGCATCCCGCTCAACATCATCGACACCGCCGGCATCCGCACCCTCGACGACATCGACGTCGTGGAGCGCATCGGCATCGAGCGCACCTGGGGCGAAGTGGGCAAGGCGGACGTGATCCTGCACCTGCTGGACGCCAACCTGGGGCCGAGCGCGGAGGACGAGAAGATCGTGGCCGCCTTCCCGCAGGGCGTGCCGGTGGTGCGCATCTGGAACAAGATCGACCTGTCCGGCCACAAGCCCTCGATGGACGTGTCGCCCGATGCCACCCACCTCTACCTGTCGGCGCACGAGAAGCTGGGCATCGACCTGCTGCGCGCGGAACTGCTGCGCATCGCCGGCTGGCAGCAGACCGGCGAATCGCTGTACCTGGCGCGCGAACGCCACCTGATCGCGCTGCGCGCCGCGCGCGAGCACCTCGAGCTGGCGCGCCAGCACGCGCTGCAGGACGACCAGTCGCTCGACCTGTTCGCCGAGGAGCTGCGCCTGGCGCAGGACCAGCTGTCCAGCATCACCGGGCAGTTCACGCCGGACGATCTGCTGGGGGTGATCTTCAGCCGTTTCTGCATCGGCAAATAAAAAAGGCGCTGCGGCCTGAGCCGCAGCGCCTTTTTTCTACCTGGCGGACCGCGATCAGTTGGCGACCACGGAGACCGCTTTCTGGGTTTCCGATGCCGGCAGCGGATCGGTGGCGTCGACTTCCACCAGGGTCATGCCGCGCACCGTGGTGCCCTGCAGGTAGCGGATCGCGCCCAGGTAGTTCTTGCCCGCTTCCAGGTCCGACCAGCTGGTGTTCACGGTGCCGGTGCCGCCGGTGTAGACGATGGCCGGACCCGATGCCTTGAAGTTGCCGCCGGTATCGGAGGTGGACACCACCCACGAATTCAGCACGTAGGTCGCGCTGCCGTTGCGCGGGGTGTAGCCCACCACGCACACCCGGTAGGTGCCGGCCGCCGGCGAATTCAGGGTCACCGTCTCGTTCGAGCTGACCGTGCCGCTGCTGCCGACCACGGTATTGGCGCTGTTCAGCACGATCAGGTCGAGGTCGTCGATGCCGCCGGCCTGGTAGCCGCTGGTGTCGACGTCACGGGTGCTGAAGCGCGCCACCAGGGTGTTGGCCGGCACGGTGACGCTGGTGGCCTTCACGCCGGCGCTGTTGCCTGCCACGCATTCGGCGAGGCCGCCGTCGGCCTTGTTGGCCTGGCCGACGGTCTGCGAGCTGCGCAGTGCCGGCTTGAGGCCGCCCTTCTGGACCGTCAGCGGGCCGGTGTAGCCGGTGCCGATGGTGATCGACTGGGCGCCGTTGGTGGCTTCGCTGCTGATCGCGCCGCGTGCCGCCAGCGCGCTGGCACGTGCGGTCAGCGGGCTGCGCACGACGTGCTTGCCGTCGCTCCAGGTCAGCGAACCGTAGGTCCAGACGCCGACCGGCGCGGTCTTGTTGGTCAGGGTGACCGAGAAGCTGGCCTTGGCGCCCGGCGCCAGCGTCAGCATGGACGGCGAGACCACGACATCGTAGCCGTCCAGCGTGGAGCTGGCGGTGTAGGTCGCGGTCGCATCGCCGACGTTGGTCACGGTGCGGGTCAGGGTCAGCTTGCCCAGCACGTCCGACGCGGTCAGCGACGCCAGGTTCAGGTTGTAGGGCTGGATCGAGCCGAAGTTGACGCAGTTGGCGCTGTTGGCGGCCTGCTTGCCGATGCCGCACAGGTAGCGGATCCAGTCGATCGCATTGCTGTCGTACACCAGGCCCGGGTCGGCGGCCAGGTTCGGCGCGGTGTGGCCGGCGCCCTGGGACCATGGCAGCAGGCCGTTGCTCAGGCCGGCCACGCCATCGTTCTGGGTGCTGTAGGCGGTGGTCATCAGGGCCGACTTGATCGCCGCCGGCGACCAGGTCGGGTGCAGGTGGCGCAGCAGCGCGGCCATGCCGGCCACGTGCGGGCTCGACATCGAGGTGCCCTGCAGCGACTGCCACATCAGGCCGCCCGGGGTGACGTTGTTGGCGATCTCGTCGCGCAGCGCCTGGTTGCCGCCCGCGGCGACGGCGGCCAGGATGTCGACGCCCGGCGCGGTCAGGTCGGGCTTGAGGACGTTCGGATCGCCCTTGTTCGGTCCGCGCGAGGAGAAGCTTGCCATGCGCGGCGCCGGGGTCGGGCCGGCCATTGTCACCGAGGTGGTGATCGATGCGGCGGCGCCCGGACGGGTGGCGAGCCAGCTGCGGATCGCGTTGCCGTCGGCCAGCGTCACGTGGGTGGTCGGCAGCACGTGCGGGTCGGCCACCAGGCTGGCGGCGGTATCGGTCAGGATCATGCCGGCGCCGCCGACTTCCTTCACCGCGACACCCTTGTCGACACGGGCGTTGTTGCCGCGTGCGCAGATCACGATCTTGCCCGCCGCGACCGATGCGTCGAGGGCGGCGGCCGGGGTCGCGAGGCCGAAGGCCGGGTTGGCGCGGTCGGCCGCGGTGTAGCACAGGCGGCGCGCCAGCTTGTCGGCGGCGCTCAGTTGGGCGTACGGCGTGATGCCGGCGTCTTCCGCCAGGATCATCGGCGTGTTCGGCAGCGCGGTCGAATTGTACGACTGGCCCTGGTAGGTGGCGCCGCCGGCCAGGGTGACCGAGTTGACGCTGATGCGGTTGTGGGTCGAGGCGGCGACCGTGGTTGCCCACGGGCTGAGGTGGGCCACGGCGTTGCCCGGGCCCGAGTTGCCGGCCGAGGTGGCCACGAACACGCCCGCGCTGGCGGCGTTGAAGAAGGCCACTTCGACCGGGTCCATGACGTCGGTCTGCGAGCCGCTGATCGAGAAGTTGATCACGTCGACACCGTCCGCGACCGCCTGATTGATGGCGGCCACCGAGTCCGAGCCGTAGCAGCCGTTGCGGGTGCCGCTTCCGTCGGGGTTGGTCGAATCCAGGTAGGTCCAGCAGACCTTGTAGGCGGCCACGCGCGCTTTCGGGGCGATGCCCGAGAAGTCGCCCATGCTGCTGCCGTTGGCCACGCGGGTCGGCACCATGGCGTTGCCGCCGGCGGTCGACGAGGTGTGGGTGCCGTGGCCGCCCCTGTTGGCCAGGTCCGGGCCGTTCATCGAGTCGCGCGGCGACACGAAATCGCTGTAGTGGGTGGTCTTGCGCTGCGACTTGTAGGTGGTGTCGAAATAGCGCGCGCCGATCAGCTTGTTGTTGCAGTTGTTGGCGGTGAAGCCTTCGCCGGTCTGGCAGATGCCTTTCCAGTCGGCCGGCACGGAAGCATAAGCCAGCGTGCCGGACACGTCGAAGGTCGGACGGCCATCGGCGTCGACGCGGTCGGCATAGGCCAGGTTCTCGGGCCAGATGCCGCCGTCGACCACGCCGATGATCACGTTCTCGCCGGCGGCGCCCTTGCCGCCCAGCTTGTCCCACAGGCCGGTGCCCGGCTGGGTCAGGCCGAGGAAGACCGGGGTGTAGTTGGTTTCGAGATGGCGCTCTTCGTCCACCGAGATGTGGGCGACGGCGCTGTTCTTCTTCAGGTCGCGCACTTCGCTGTCGGTCAGCATGGCGGCGAAGCCGTTGAAGGCGACCGAGTAGGTGTGCAGGATCTCGGCGTTGGCGACGGTGGCCTGCACGCTCGCCTGCTTCTGCTCGAGGTAGCTGATGTAGTTCTGGACGTCGGCGGCGTTGACGTTGAGCTTGCCATTGACCGGCTTGGTGGCAGGCAGGCCGGCGATGCCGCCCTCATAGGAGGCAGCCGGCTTGTCGGCCAGTTGCACGATGTAGGGGCGGCGCACTTCCTGCGCCTGTGCCGCGGAGAGGGAGAGGCTGGCGGCCAGCGCCAGCACGGCCAGGGAGACTGGACGGAGTTTCATGTGTTCGGATCCTTGTGGGATGAATGCGGGGCGGAGTCGTGGCTGCTTACTTGGCGCGGCGGCGTGCGGTCAGCGCCATGCCGAGGGCGCCCAGCATCAGCAGGGACGGCAGCCCCGGTTCCGGTACGTCGACGATCAGGTTGTCGATCGCGAACTGCGCCAGGTTCTCGGCGGGCGCATCGATCGAGTTGATGCAGGCGCCGCCGATGTCATACACGCAGGCGCTGAGGGTCAGGCTGCTCAGGAAGGCGCTCGAGAAGCTCGTGTCCAGCGTCCAGCTCTTGAACATGAAGTCGCCGCCGGCATTCTGGCCGGCGAAATCCATGGCGGTCGTGATGCTGCCGCCGTTGGCCAGATAGCCGGTCAGGCGCAGCTGGCCCCAGATGCCGTCATCGAGGTCGGGCAACGGCGCCAGGAAGCCGAAATCGAGACCGGAAATACGGAACTGCGGCAGTTCGGTGTTGACGACCGTGACCGCGCCATCGTTCAGCCCGACATAGAAATTGCTGCTGTTGCCAGCCGGGCAGGGCGTGTCGCCGCAGCCCTGGCCGCCGTTGTAGACACCCCCGGCCGCGCCGCTGAAACCGAAGAACTGGGCGACGGGGCCATCCTCGGCCATGAAGCGGTAGCCGCGCGAAACGATCGACTGGTTGCCGTCGAGGGCGACCAGTTGCAGGTCTTCGAAATCAATCGTACGGGCGAGTGCGGCAGGGCTGGAAATGGCGGCGCCCAGCAGGGCGGTGGCAATGGTCGTCTTCAGAAAAGTACGGTTCCGTTTCATGTCGTTTCCCATCAGGTTTATACGAGCAGAGGCGCTGGCGCTCTACGCTATTATTTTTCCTCTCGGATATTTCCGAGTTGTAAATAAATATAGCAACGGAAATAACTTATGTAAAAATAATTTCAACAAAGAAAAATTGGCGATATGTATGGACGTGCAAATTTTATTTGCATTTCCCTATGAAGATGAGAAAACGCAACATGCAATAAAAAATGAAAAATTTTCTGCGCGCTGAAGGCGGGCATGGCGCTCTTGCCACAGTCGGGCATGATTTTTCGCATGCGGGGTGACGGAGCGGCACCGTTGTGCCGTCAGGCCATCTCCGGCGCTGCCGTGTTAGCCTGCGGGAATCCGCATTCCGAAAGCGTCCTATGTCACCTGAAACTTCTCTGCGCCGCAGGCGTGCATGCCGCTTGGCCTTGCTGGGGTTTGCCGGGCTGCTGGCCGGTTGCGCCAGCCTGTCCGGCCCGCGCACGGTCGAGATCCCCCTGCACAAGCTGCAGGCCGGCCTGGAGCGCCGTTTCCCGCTCAACCATCCCCTGATGGGCTTGTTCGACGTCCGCCTGCAGCGCCCGCAGCTGGCGATCCAGCCCGAACTCGACCGGGTGGCGCTGGCGCTCGAAGCCTCGGTCTCGCCGCCGTTCGCGCGCGACACCTGGAGCGGCAGCCTGGCCTTCTCGGGCCGGCTCTACGTCGATCCCGGCCGCCCCGCCGTGATGATGGCCGAACCGCGCGTCGACCGCGTGAGCATCGGCGCCAATCCCGAGGCCGAGCGCCAGATCGCGCGCATTGCCAGCTCCCTCATCGATACCGTCGTGCGCGACACGCCGGTCTACACCTTCGCGCCGCAAGACCTGCGCTATGCGGGCGTCCAGTTCGTCCCCACCAGGATCGAAACCACACGCACTGGTCTGCTGGTCACGCTGGAACCCGCAAACCGGCGTTAAAGTCGCATTTCCGCCACGCACACCTTACGTGCGTACAAAAAATTAGCAATACGCTATTATTTTTGCGCGCACAGGCGCACGTCCTTGGAGAGGTGTTGTTGGTTAGCCGAATCGGCACGCGAGGATTGCAGAGCCAGTCCATTCGGCGCACACTGGGACGGATAGAATGGCACTGAACTGCCGTGGCGCGACTCCGCCGCGGTCCGCGCTTGAGGTTTCTCATGGGCACGATGTTCTGCTGAAGTAATCTTGGTTGGACTTCAGTCTGTCGTGTAGGGGGTGGATCTTGGAAACGACACAGGAAAGTTTTCCGGACAGTGGGCTGGCCGCCGAGCCAGCCTTGGCCGCGGTCGCCGTCGCTCCCCCGGGGATGCCGTCACGCGCGAGCCTGCCGGCGAAAGGCTCGTGCTGGTATTGCGAGAAACCGCTCGACAGCGTGCGCCGTTTCTGCGGCAAGAGCTGCGCCGCTTCCTTCGACGAGGAAGCGGAGTTCACACGCTAGGCGCTTGCGGCGTCCTTACCGGGCGTCCAGCACCGACAGCGCGCGTTCGTAATCGAAGGCCGCCACCGCCGACTCCAGTTGCGCCATGCGCGCCGCACCGAGGCGTGCGCGCAGCGCGGCGCGCCGTTCCGCCATCAGATCCTGGGCGCCGCTGTCGCCCAGATCGAGCAGGCTGCGCAGGTTTGCCAGATCCGTTTCCGATAGCGGCGCCTCGCCTGCATCCGACATGCCGGCGTCCGGCGCCAGCAGCAGCGCCACTTCCCCGATCACCCGCGCCAGTTCCGCGTCCAGCCGGTCGAGCAGGGGCGTATCGGCCGGCGCGCCCGCGCGCAGCAGCCCTTCGGCTTCCAGCGCCAGCGCACGCAGGCCGCGCGCCTCGACCATCGCGGCCGCGCCTTTGAGCGTGTGGGCGATGCGGAGCGCCAGCATGGCGTCGCCGCCGGCCAGCGCGGCGCGCAGGCGCGCGGCGGTGCCGGCGTAGTCGGAATGAAAGCGCCTGAGGACGCGCAGGTACATCGCCTCGTCGCCCATCATCCGGTCGAGGCCGGCGGCGCGGTCGAGCGCCCGCATGGACGCCGGGGCGGGGGGCAGGCTCACCGGGTAGTAAACGACCAGTCGCGGTTCACTGGGCTGCCGTTCACGGTGCCGGAGAAGCTGACGTCGTAGGTGGTGGCCGATGCCAGCCGCGCCAGCGGAATGATCGCGATGGCGGTGCGCTGCGCGGCGGTGCTTGATGAGTTCACCACCAGCACCTGCAGGTTGGCGCCGCCGCGCGGGCGCACGGTAAAGGTCTGCATGGTCAACGGGGCGTCGATGTTCGCGTGCACGCTGATCGGGTAGCCCACCTCGTTGCGGTCCGGGACCGGATCGGGTTCTTCGGTGTCGCTCATGAAGTTCGGCACCACGCCGGTCTGGCCATTGAACGGCCAGGTGACGACCGCGTTGGCGGCGATGCCGGGACCGAAGCCGCCGCGGGTCGCGAAGTCGGCGGTGAAGTAGTTATAGCGCGAGGAGGTCGCGGCGCCGGTGCCGATCTCGCGGAACTTCGGTTCGAACATCACGAAGCGGTGATAGATCGCCGTGACCAGCTCTTCGGCCATGAAGAAACCGGTGCCGTTGCTGGCGCCGGAGATCACTTCGCCATAGGCGTAGCCGCTGGCCGGAATGGTATAGCCGGCCGCGTTCAGGCGGTCCTTCAGGGTGGCGCCGGTGAAGCCCGGGTTGCCCGGGGCCTGGTCGTGGCTCATCACGTTGTTGGTGCGCAGGTATTCGGAGTGGCCCAGCGCCGCATTGTTGATCAACACGTTCTCGGTCACGACCGGCACGCCCAGCTGGGTGCGGCGGTAGTTGATCCAGTTGCGGCCATCGACGGCAATGCTGCCGGTCGCCGCGGGAGCAGCGGCATCGGGCGCGATGACAGGAGGGGTATTGGCCGGCGGGGAGAACGCGACCGGGGGCGTCGCGGCGGCCCCGCTGTCGCCGCCGCCGCCGCCGCACGCGGCCAAGGCCGAAACAGCCGCCAGTCCGGCGATGACGGAACGCCAGCGAGGCATATAGCTCATGTTGCAACTCCTGTCAATACTGTAGAACGACCTCACATTCTAGAGCAAAAAAGAGGCAGGTGACGCCTGTGCTGTTGCGCGAGGGCCGGCTTATTTCACTCCCCTGTAGAATATGGCATCGATCTCATTGCCGAGTCATCAATTGTCGACCAAGCCCACCAGCCGGCAGCGCCTCGCGCGCGCCAAGTTCGCCCTGCCCAGTTTCGTGACCCTGCTGTCGATCGCCTGCGGCTTCGGCAGCATCGTGATCTCGGTGGACAATGCGCATATTGGCGCGCCAAGCGACTACCGCCTGGCGGCGATCCTGCTGGTGCTGGCCGGCGTGTTCGACGCCCTCGACGGTTTTGTCGCGCGCCTCACCAAGACCCAGTCCAGCTTCGGCGTGCAGCTCGATTCGATCGCCGACGTGATGAACTTCGGCTGCGCCCCCGGCCTCCTGCTGTATTGCTACGGGTTTGCCCAGATGGGGGCCGCGCACCCGACCCTGGTGCGCATGGGCGGCCTGGCCTGCTTCGTGTTCGTCACCTGCGGCGCGCTGCGCCTGGCGCGCTTCAACGTCATGGTCGGCCGCACCGATCCGCGCTACTTCGTCGGCATGCCGATCACCGCCGGTGCGGCCTGCGTGGCCTCGGTGGTGGTGGCCTGGCCCGATCCCGCCACCACCATGGCGCAGTGCTTCGCCATCATCGCGCTGATGCTCGCAGTCGGCACGCTGATGGTGTCGACGATCCGCTTCCCGAGCTCGAAGCATCCGCGCGGCAAGGTGATGCTGGCGCTGCTGGCGGCGTGCGCCGTGCTGCTGGCCGTCCTGCAGACCCGCTTCTTCGTGCTGTTCTTCCTGCTGTACGTGTCCGCGACCCTGCTGCTGAACATCGCCTGGCGCATGGGGTGGACCGGGGTCGCCCCGCCCAAAGTCTACGAAGATTGACGTAGGGTGGGCGGGTCTCCCGCCCACGCGTTCAAGCAGCCGCAAGATCATTCGGAAGCGGCGTTCACCAGCTAACTATCACCGCGTGGGCGGCAAAGCCGCCCACCCTACGGGTCAAGCAAACTTGTCGAGCATCGCCGCCAGGTGGGCGGCGCGTGCCTGCGCTTCGTCGAGGTCGGCCGCATTGCCGGCCTGGGTCTGGATCGACCCCGCCAGCAGCTGCACGAAGGAGCGGTCGAGCGCCTTGCGCGCCGCCGCCATCTGCTGGGCCACGGCGTCCACGTCCGACGGCTCCGCGGCCAGCGCGATCAGCTTCTGCACGCCGCGCAGCTGGCCCTCGATGCGCGCCAGCCGGTTCAGCAGGTCCTTCTTCTGCTGCGCGGTGAGGGCGCTGCCCTCCACGATTTTCAGCGGACTCTCGGCCATCGTCGCCTGCCTTCGGCCTATGCCACTTCGTGCCCGCGCGCCGCGCGCAGGATGCGGAACCAGTCGCCGCGTTCGAGCCGGAAGGCGGTACCCGCCACCGCTTCGCGGATCGCCTCGAGGCGCCCGGTGCCGGTCAGCGGGATCGGGCGGCTCGGCAGCTGCATGATCCAGGCGAACAGCACGCTGGCGAACGGCTTTTCCATGCGCTCGGCGATTTCCTGGATGACCGAGCGGGCTTCAAGCGCGCGCGCATCGTTTGACGTGAACAGGCGCCCGCCGCCCAGCGGCGACCAGACCATCGGCGCGATGCCCAGGTCCTGCAGGCCGTCGAAGGTCTCGTCGAACATCGGCGCGACGCACATCGGCGAGAACTCGACCTGGTTGGTGGCCAGCGGCACGCGGCGGTTCAGGCACTCGAACTGGTGGCGCGTGAAGTTAGACACGCCCACGTGGCGCACCTTGCCGGCCTGCTGCAGGCGGGTGAAGGCCTCGGCGACCTCGTCGAAGTCCATCAGCGGGTCGGGACGGTGGATCAGCAGCAGGTCGAGGTGGCTCGTGCCCAGCCGGCGCAGCGATTCTTCGGCGGAAGCGATGATGTGGCTTGCCGTGGTGTCGTAGTGCTGGATGCCGTGCTGCGGGCGTTGTTCGGAAACCAGCTTGATGCCGCACTTGCTCACCAGTTCGATGCGGTCGCGCAGCGACGGCTGGGCGCGCAGGGCTTCGCCGAACGTGCTTTCGACACCATAGTCGCCGTAGATGTCGGCGTGGTCGAAGGAGGTCACGCCCAGTTCGATGCACTGCTCGATGAAGGCCACGCGCTGCTGGACCGACATGCCCCAGTCGTTCATGCGCCACATGCCGGCCACGATGCGGGACAGTGCGAGCCCGCCCTCACGGGTGGCGATGCGCGGGCAGTGCAGGTCGGCGGGCAGCGGGTGGGTCATCGTGCGCTTTCGTGTGAACAGGATGGCACGATTATAGCGGTGCGGCACAACAAAAAGCCCGCCCGGCTTGCGCACGGACGGGCTGTTCGGATCGGCTCAGGCGCGGATCACTGCATCCACAGGCGCAGCGAGTCCCAGGCGCGGCCGAAGATGCTGGCTTCCTGCACCTCGTCCAGCGCCACCACCGGCAGCGCGATCAGCGGCTTGCCGTCGACCATCATCTTGAGGGTGCCGACCTGCGAATTGCGCGCCAGCGGGGCGACCAGCGGGTCCTTGCGCTCCAGGACCGGTTTCATCTTGCCGGCCACGCCCTTCGGCACGGTCACCAGGACGTCGCGGGTGAAGCCGAGCTTCACGTTCGATTCCGAACCTTTCCATACCGGCACGGTCGACACTGCTTGGCCCTTCGAGTACAGCTTGACGGTGTCGAAGTTCTGGAAGCCCCAGTTCAGCAGCTTCTGGCTTTCCTGGGTGCGCACCGAATCCGAGGCGGTGCCCAGCACCACCGAGATCAGGCGGCGCTGGCCGGCGTTGCCGTTCGGGCGGCGCGCCGAGGCGATCATGCTGTAGCCCGAGGAGTCGGTGTGGCCGGTTTTCATGCCGTCCACGGTCGGGTCCAGCCACAGCAGGCGGTTGCGGTTCTGCTGGGTGATCTTGTTGTAGGTGAACTGCTTGATCGAGTCGATCTTGTAAAACTCGGGGAAGTCGCGGATCACGCTGGCCGCCATGATCGACAGGTCGCGCGCGGTCGAGTAGTTGTTCGCGTCCGGCAGGCCGTGCGGGTTGCCCCAGCGCGTGTTCTTCATGCCCAGGCGCTCGGCTTCGCGGTTCATCAGGGAGACGAAGGTGCCTTCATCGCCGGCCACGGCTTCGGCCAGGGCCACCGCGGCGTCGTTACCCGACTGGATCATCAGGCCGTGCAGCAGGTCGTTGACCGACACCGGGACCTTCGGGTCGATGAACATCTTCGAGCTGCTGGGGTCCACTTTCCAGGCGCGGACCGAGACGTTCACCATCGTATCCAGGGTCAGGCGCTTGTCGCGCAGCGCGGCGAAGGTCACGTAGGCCGTCATGACCTTGGTGAGGGAAGCCGGCTCGATGCGGGCGTCGGGGTCTTGCGCTGCGATGACCTGGCCACTCGTCGCGTCGAGCAGCAGCCACGATTTGGCTGCGACGGTCGGCGCAGGCACGGTCTGTGCGCTGGCCGAGGCCATCAGCAGGCTGGCGGCCACGGCCGCTAACAGTTTTTTCATGGGAGTGTTCGCTGTAAAAAAATGCTAATGCAGAAGTGCGCGAGGCAAGACCCGAGAGTATTGCCTCGAAAGAAGGGACTAATTATTGCACAGCGACAGCGTCAAATGTCACGTTGGCGCCACATTTCAACGACAAGATTTTTAATGTGGCCAAGCTTGCGGTGGAAAAAGTGATCGGCGCCGGGGATCACGGTCACCGGGATGTCGAGCGGACGCGCCCAGTCGAATACTTCCTGCAGCGTGATCGTGTCGTCAAGTTCGCCGTGGATCAGGATGGTGTCCGCCGGAACCGGCGGCATCGGCCACTTGCCGGCGGCGGTGCCGACCAGCACCAGGCGCTCGGCCGCGCGGCCTTCAAGCGTCAGGCGCTGCTGGAACTGGGCCTGCACGAAGGTGCCGAAGGAGAAACCGGACAGGGCCACCGGCAGGCCCGGGTACTGTTCGGTCATGTGCTTGTACATGACGTCCATGTCGTCCACCTCGCCGCGGCCGTCGTCGTGCACGCCCTCCGACTCGCCCACGCCGCGGAAGTTGAAGCGCGCGGTGGCGTAGCCGAGGGTGACGAAGGTGCGCGCCAGCGTCTGGGCCACCTTGTTTTCCATGGTGCCGCCGTACAGCGGGTGCGGGTGCGCCACCAGGGCGACGCCGCGCGGCTGGCCTTCCGGCAGGTCGAGGATGCATTGCATCTTGCCGGCGTGGCCGTCGAGGGTAAACTTGTGCGAATACTTGTTCATTAATCCAAAGCGCTTGCAGGGGTGATCAGATTTTCAGGCGTTCGACGACCTTGCCGCCCACCAGGTGGGTGTCGATGATGTCGTCGATGTCCGCGTTGTCCACGTAGGTGTACCAGGTGCCTTCCGGGTAGACCACGAGCACCGGGCCTTCCTCGCAGCGGTCGAGGCAGCCGGACTGGTTGACGCGCACCTTGCCCTGGCCGTTCAGGCCGAGTTCCTTGATGCGCTTCTTGGCGTGCTTCTGCGCTTTCTCGGCGCCGCACTTGCCGCAGCTCTGGCGGGCATCCTTGCCATCGCGCTCGTTCATGCAGAAGAAGACGTGGTGCTTGTAGAAGGGTGCGTCGTTGGTGTCGCTCATGTCGCTCTCGTCATAGATGGTCGCCAGCCGCCATGATACGGCAAATGCTCACGCCCCTCCGTCCGCCGCGCCGAGACGCGGCTCCGGACGGTTGAGCTGGTGCGAGGGCAGCAGCAGGAACCACAGCGCCAGGAAGGGCCACATCAGGGACAGGAACTGGGCCGCGCCGTTAAAGTTCAGGAACTTCCCCTGCACCCAGCCCTGCAGCGTGGAGACGAAGTAGGGGTTGACCGGCACCGTATTGACCACGACGAGGCTCAGCACCAGCGTCACCACCGCCAGCCGGCGCTGCGCCACCTGCGGCGCGAACACCAGGCCGGTAAGCATGATGATGCCGATGATGAAGCCGCCTTCCGCCCCCGGCGTCACCCAGACGAACGCGTTGTCGGGCCGGAACAGCAGCGAGCTCGCCAGCGCCTTCACCAGGAGGGCCGAGGCCAGGAACAGCACCATCAGCAGGAAGCGCGGCGCGCTGCGGCGCACCAGGCACATGAGCGTCAGCACGGCGCCGGTCATGCCGCAGGCCGTGATGATGGTCTCCGACAGCCAGTACTGCTCCACCGTCATGGCTTCGCCCGGGCGCAGCATGTTGACCAGGTCGATGTCGGTATCGAACCAGCGCGACAGCCATTCCGATACGATGGGCAGCACCTGGCCGTGGCCGAACAGGTAGCTTTGCGGGTAGATCTGCGCCAGCGGCCACAGGGCCACCAGCACCAGCCCCTGGCTGGCGTAGGGCGCGAACCAGCGGCGCCGCAGCTGGAACAGGCGGCTGCGGTCGAGCAGGCCGGGCGCCCACCAGGCGCCAAGCAGCGCGCCGGCCAGGCAGCCGCCGGCATTGGTGATCAGGTCGAGGTTGGACGGCACGCGGCTGGGCAGGAAGTTCTGCACCGTCTCCATCGTGAGCGTCACCAGGCAGCCGGCGAGCGCCGCCAGCAGCACCGCCCAGACGCCGCGCACGCGCGGGTAGACCGACAGCACCAGCAGCACGCCGAGCGGCATGTAGCCGACGATGTTGACGCCGACGTCGAAGCCGGTCCAGTAGCGCGGCATGACCGTATTGAGGAAGGTGAACACTGGCACGCCGCTGTTGCGCCAGCCCGCGAACGGGTACCAGCTGGCGTAGACGATCAGCAGCAGGTAGGCCAGCAGCGCCGCGCGCGCGATCGGCGAGCCACGGCCTTCGCGCGGACGTTCGCGCTGCTCGACGGCGACGGTGGATTCAGTCATCGTTTCCGGGTGTCGACCGTCGCCAGCCAGGCCAGGATGTCGCTTGCTACGGCGTCGGTGCTGGCCGCGAGGGCGCGCGCGCCGCCCGGGGCGTCGGCGCTCGGGGCCGGCGTGGTGCGGCTGAAGCTGCGCTGGTCGAGCAGGCGGTGGTCGCTGAACAGCGAGGCGCGCAGGGTGATCTGGCCTTCGCTCTGGTTCACCCCGGAAAACGCGTGGACGAAGTCGTCGACTTCCACGCGCAGCAGCGGCACGCCGGTGGAGGCGTCGGTGGCCGACAGGACTTTCATGCCGGACTGCGCCAGGCGCGCCTTGACGCGCTGGGTGAGCATCTGCAATGGTTCGTTGGCCCAGCGGCTGTGCGCATAGGTACGGGCCTGCAGGGCGTCGGCGTAGACCAGGCGGTAGAACATGCGCTCGTTCTCGAGGGCCGAGGGGCCGGTGAAGTCCATCACGACCAGCGCGGGGACGTTGGCAGCCGCGGAGGCCGGCGCCGTCGCCTGCAGGGGCGCCACGGGACCGAAGTCGTAGGTCATGGTTTCCTGGGTCTTGTTGCTGGCGCAGCCCGCGAGCAAGAGGCTCGAGGCGGCCAGGGCAAGCAGGGAGCGGATCGGAGAACGAAGCGAATAAGCGGTCACGGTGGTCCTCATTTGGTCGGTGGCACGAAGCCCGGTTCGCCCGGACCCGGCTGCGGGCCCGGGGCGCCGAACAGGATGCTTTGCGGGCGGTCGGACAGCGAGGTGGCGGTGCGCTTCACGGCGCGCAGCGCGCCGCGCGCCTCGTCGGTCATCTGGACGACGTGCGGCAGGGTTTCGAGTTCGAGTTCGCTGGTGGCGGACTGCAGCGAGCCGACCGCGCCGTTCAGGCGCTCGAGCGGGCCGTCCGGCGCCTGCAGGCGCGTGGCCAGCTGGCCGTAGTTGTCGGCGGTGGCCTGGACGCTGGCGGCGGTCGCGTCGAAGGCGTTCAGGCTGCGGTCCATTTTTGCCGCCAGCGCCGGCAGGCGGTCGATGGTCGGCTCGAGCTTGCGCGGGATGGCGGCATAGGCGTCGGCGGCCTTGCCGATGCTGTCGAACGCGCCGACGATGGTTTGCCGGTTCTCGTCGGTGACCATCTTGGCCAGGCTGTCGGTGATCTGCTCGGTCTTTTCGAGGATGGCCAAGCCGCGCTTTTCCAGGATGTCGAGCAGGCCCGGGCGCAGCGGGATGCGGGCCGGCTGGTCTTCGCGCACCGCCAGGCGCGGCGAGCCGGTGCGGTCGTCGTCGAGCTGGATGAAGGCGATGCCGGTCACGCCCTGGTAGCCGAGCGAGGCGAAGGTGGTGGTGGTGATTGGCGAATTCTTGTCGACCGAGAGCTTGATCAGGATCTGGCCGGTGACCCGCGGGTCGAACACGATCTGGTCGACGCGGCCCACTTCCAGGCCGCGGTAGCGCACCGTGGCTTCCGGGTTCAGGCCCGGAATCGACTGCGTGGTGACGATCTCGTAGGGCACCAGCTCGGTGCGGTCGCGGTTGAGCCACAGCCCGGCCAGCACGGCCGCAATCACGAGGGCGATCGTGAAGACACCTGTCATCAGGGCATACGACCTGTTTTCCATATTCAGTCCTCCGAATCGTTCTGGGCCTGGCGCTCTTCGAGCACTTCCAGCGCCCGCTGGCCGCGCGGGCCCAGGAAAAAGTGTTTGATAAAGGGATGCTGGACCCGCAGCACGTCGCAGGCCGGCCCGACCGCCAGCACGTGCTTCTCGGCCAGCACCGCGATGCGCGACGACAGCGCGAACAGCGTGTCGAGGTCGTGCGTGACCATCACCACGGTGAGCTTCAGTTCGCTGTGCAGGGTTTGGATCAGTGACACGAAGGCGTCCGACAGGTCCGGGTCGAGGCCCGCCGTCGGTTCGTCCAGGAACAGCAGGCGCGGCTCCAGCGCGAGGGCGCGCGCCAGGGCCGCGCGCTTGACCATCCCGCCCGACAGGTCGGACGGCATCTTGTTGGCGTGCTCGGGACCGAGGCCGACCATGTCCATCTTGAGCAGCACCGCGTCGCGGATCACGTCCTCGGGCAGCGAGCGCAGCTCGCGCATCGGGAAGGCGATGTTGTCGAACACGCTCAGGGCCGAATATAGCGCGCCCTGCTGGAACAGCATGCCCCAGTGGTTGCGCATGTGCTGCAGCTGTTCCGGTTTGGCCTGGCTGATGTCCTCGCCGAACACCTTCACGCAGCCGTCCGAGGGGCGCTCCAGGCCCAGCATCTGGCGCAGCAGCACGGTCTTGCCGGTGCCGGAACCGCCGACGATGCTGAGGATTTCGCCCGCATAGATGTCGAGGTTCAGGTCCTGGTGCACCACGGTGCGCCCGAAGCGCTTCCACAGGTTGCGGATCTCGACCACCGGCGGCCCGACGTCTTCGTCGGGGCGCTTGTTCAGGCGCTGCGGCGCGCGTTCTTTCAAGTCCGCCATCAGAACCCCACGTCGTTGAAGATGATGGCGAACACCGCGTCCGCCAGGATGACCACGGTGATCGCCGTGACCACCGCGGTGGTGGTGCCGCGGCCCAGGCTCTCGGTGTTCGGCTTGATGCGCAGGCCGAAGTGGCAGGACACCAGCGCGATCAGCATGCCGAAGGTGGCGCCCTTGAGCAGGCCGATCGTATAGTTCGCTATCGGCACCGCATCCGGCAGCTTCTGGATGAAGTAGCGGAACGACAGGCCAAGCTCGATCTTGGCCGAGACCATGCCGCCGATCAGGGCCATGGCGTCGGTCCAGACCACCAGCAGCGGCATCGAGATGGCGAGCGCGATCACCTTGGGCATGATCAGGCGCTGGCCGTGCGAGATGCCCATCACCAGCATGGCGTCGAGTTCCTCGGTCACGCGCATCACGCCCAGCTGGGCGGTGATTGAGGAGCCGGAGCGGCCCGCCACCAGGATCGCCGCCAGCAGCGGGCCCAGTTCGCGGATCACGGCCATGCCGAGGATGTCGACGATGTAGATGTCGCCGCCGAACATGCGCAGCTGCTGCGAGGACAGGAAGGACAGCACGACCCCGATCAGGAAGCCGACCATCGCCGTGATGCCGAGCGCCTGGAAGCCGGAATGGTAGATATTGGCCGAGATCTCGCGCCAGGGGCCGGCCTGCGGGCGGCGCATGAAGCGGCCCAGGTCCAGGATCAGCTGGCCGATCAGGCCCACGAAGGCGCGCAGGTGTTCGAAGAAGGACAGCATGCCGCCGCCCAGCACGATCAGCCAGTGCAGCGGGCTGAGCTTATGACGCGGCAGCTTGATGTCGCTGGCCTTCTCGATGCGGCCGAACAGCTCTTCGTGCTGCGGGTCGAGCTTGAGGCTGGCGGGACGCTGCTTGCCCCAGGCGTTCCAGAACATCTGGGCGCCGACGTGGTCGAGGCGCTCGATGCCGGAGAGGTCCCAGGCGAGGGTCTGCCTGTTTTTTTGGAGCGTGCCCAGGGTGCGGGTAATCGCCTTGAGCACGCCTTTGCGCGACAGCGTATGTACCTGCCAGACGCCGCTCGCCATGACAGATTGGTCCGCCTTGGCGCCCGAGGCCTGGTCTGGATGCTGGATGGTTAATATTGGCGCATTTTCAATCTGCATTGCGCCAGTGTAAAAGAGAATCGTTATCGCTGCTACACGCTTCCTAACATAGTGCGCTATGCCGCCAGGTGGCGTGCCTGGCGTTCGGGAACTGCCGTAGCCGGCTTGTGCGCCGGCGCCGTATCGAGCTTGCCCGCATAGTCCAGCGCCAGCAGGGCGGCCGCTTCCTCGCGCGTCATGCCGCGCAGCTGCAGCCACTCCTGCACCAGCTTGGCCAGCTTCTCGAGCGCGATCCGGTGGGTCGCATCGGTCCTGGTGTAGATCCAGCTTGAAAAGGCCATGAAGTTGTCGAACGGGGCGTCGCCCAGCAGCACGCGGGTGGTGTTGGCGAAGCGGCCCGAGTTGGCCACCAGGTCCCAGTAGCGGGCGAAGCGCACCAGGCCCTGCATGGTCGGGAAGTCGATCCGGTCGGTGGCCAGCACGGTATAGGGCGGGTAGGGATCGTAGACCATGCCGAACGGCTCGGTATGGCGGATGATCGGGGTGCCGCGCAGGCGCTTGAGGATGCCGAACTGGATCTCCTGGGCGCCAAGTTTGACCAACTGGTCAAATCCGCGCGCGAAGCTGGCCACGTCCTCGCCGGGCAGGCCGGCGATCAGGTCCACGTGCAGGTGGGTCTGCGAGCGTTCGGTCAGCCAGCGGATGTTGTCGGCGGCCCTGGCATTGTCCTGGCGCCGGCTCACCAGCGCCTGCACCTCGGGGTTGAAGCTCTGGATGCCGATCTCGAACTGCAACGCGCCGGGCGGGAACCTGGCGATCGTCTCCTTCAGGGCTTCGGGCAGGTGGTCGGGGACCAGCTCGAAGTGGGCGTAGACCGGATCCTCCGGATTCGCTTCCAGCTTGTCGAGGAAGAACTGCATGATGCGCAGGCTGGTCTTGACGTTCAGGTTGAAGGTGCGGTCGACGAACTTGAACAGGCGCGCGCCGCGTGCATGCAGCGACTCCATCTCGGCCAAAAAGGCGTCCAGGGGGAAGGGCCAGGCGGTCTTGTCCAGCGAAGACAGGCAGAACTCGCACTTGAACGGACAGCCGCGCGAGGCTTCCACGTACAGGGTGCGGTGGGCGATGTCCTCGTCGCTATACAAGGAATAGGGCAGGGCGATCTCCGCCATCGGCGGCTGCACGCCGGCATGCACCTTCATCAGGGGCTTGGGGCCGTTCAGGATGTCGGCGCACAGCTTGGGAAAGGTGACGTCGCCCCAGCCGGTGACGACGTAGTCGGCCAGCCGCACGATCGGCTGCTCGCCAGTCTCGTGCGAGACTTCCGGGCCGCCCAGCACGATGATGAGCTGCGGCGCGACGCGCTTGAGCAGCGCCACCAGGCGGGTGGTCTCTTCGACGTTCCAGATGTAGACGCCCAGCCCGAGGATGCGCGGCTGGTGCGCCAGGATGCGTTCGGCCAGGTCGCTGGTCTTGGCGCCGATGACGAATTCGTGGATGCGGGTTCTCTCCTGCAGCGGCCCCATGTTGGCCAGCAGGTAACGCAGTCCGAGGGAAGCGTGGGTGTAGCGCGCGTTGAGCGTGGAAAGCAGGATGGTCATCCCGCGCATTGTACCGAATGCGGGCGCCGGGCTTGCGGCGTGCCCGCCACAAAAAAGAAAAGCGCCACGGCTTGCACCGGGCGCTTTCCTGGGGTCGGGCGGGATTACTTGGTGACGGTGCGGGTACCGACCACTTCGATGGTCACGCGGCGGTTCTTGGCGCGGCCTTCGGCGGTGCTGTTGTCGGCGACCGGCTGGGTCTCGCCCTTGCCTTCGGTGTACAGGCGGGCCGGATCCAGGCCTTTCGAGACCATGTAGGCCTTGACGGCTTCGGCGCGGCGCAGCGACAGCTTCTCGTTGTAGGCGTCGGTGCCGACCGAGTCGGTGTGGCCGACGGCGATCATGACTTCGGTGTTCAGGCCTTCCAGCTTCGCCATGAACTCGTCCAGTGCCGCCTTGCCTTCCGGCTTGACGATTGCCTTGTCGAAGTCGAACAGGGCTTCAGCCGCGATCGAGACCTTTTCCGAGGTCGGGACCGGTTCCGGTGCCGGTGCCGGTGCGACCACCGGTGCCGGTGCTGGCGCCGGCTCAGGTGCGGCGACCGGTGCCGGTGCGACGTAGGCGACCGGGGCCGGGCGGCCGAACTTCCAGACCAGGCTCACGGTGGCGGTGTCGATGTCGCCGCGGTTCTGCACCGCGTCGGTCACGCGGTAGCGCTCCACTTCGCCGCGCAGTGCCATGGTTTCGCTCAGCGCGTATTCCAGGCCCACGCCGTACTTGCCGTGGCGGCGGCCTTCGTTCGGCGGGTTGGCGACGGTCACGGCATCCAGGCGGCTGCCGTTGAAGTGGGTCTTGGCACGGGTGTACTGGACACCGCCGCGCGCCAGGAAGGTCAGGCGCTCGGTCAGCGGCAGGCGGCCGACCAGGTCGAGGTTCACGCCGCGGAACTTGGTCTCACCGTTCAGGTTGCCACGGTTGGTCCAGGATTCGAAGCTGAAATTCTCCAGCTCGAAGTAGCCGGCTTCGATGGCGAAGTAGCGGTTCAGCTGCTTACCGACGAACAGCTTCCAGGTGACGTCGCGGTCGTCAGTGTTGAAGCTGCTCAGGGTCGAGCCGTTCGAGTTCAGGGTGCGCTGCAGCGCGCTCTGGTCGATGTCGGCGCGCGAGCGTCCAGCGCCCACGCCTGCGTACCAGGCGCTGTTGGCCCAATCCGGATTCACGTAGGCCGAATCAGCTTGCGCGGACTGCTGGGAAGCTGCCTCTTGCGGTGCCGCGTGGGCGTTCACCATGGTTGCGCAGGCCAGTGCGATCAGTGCGGCGAGTTTGTTGGATGCTTTCATTGTTCTGCTTTTCGTCAATTAAAACATTAGTCTGTTACCAGGGCCTCGAAGGCCTCGGCTCTCGGGGAGTTACAGGGCGAAGTATTACCTTTTGGCATCTTGCGCACTGTTCGCTATCTCGCATAAGAAGAAACATTCACGAAATAACAACACATTGTTTCTAACGTGCGCCATGCGCTACCCGCTCTGTGTGAACCCATCACTTTCGCCAGTAGGCATGGCGTTAAAGATTGTTTAGAGTTCTGTGCGATTTTAACATTCTCTGCCGCGGGCCGCTGGCCGCAGAAAGTTCTCCATGTCAAGCCCTGCCTTTCCTCGCATCCAACTGATGGCAGTGGCGCTCGCCACCGCGCTGGCGCTGGGCGCCTGCAGCCGCGACAAGGACGACGACCCGGCTGTGCCGCCGCCGGTGCAGACCGCCGCGCGCATCCAGGTCGAGGTTGCGCGCACCACCCACGGCATCCCGCATGTGCGCGCCGAGGATTACCGCAGCCTGGCCTACGGGCTGGCTTATGCCTATGCCCAGGACAACGTCTGCATGTTCGCCGACTCGGTGCTGACCGTGCGCGGCGAGCGTTCGCTGTTCTTCGGCGCCGAGGCCCGGCCGCGCCAGCGCACCGGCGACGAGTACGGCGGCGGCAGCGGCTTCATGGACCTGAACAATGAAGAGAGCGACTTCTTCTTCAAGGGCTACCTCGACATCGAACAACTGCGCACCAATTACGCCGCCGGCACGCCGGAGCCGCGCCAGCTGCTCGAAGGCTTCGTCGAAGGCTACAACCGCTACCTGAAGGACTATGCCGGCAAGCTGCCCGCGGCCTGCTCGGACGCCAAGTGGGTGCGTCCGATCACGCTCGACGACATGTACCTGGTGGTGGCGGAGAAGGCGCTGCACGCGTCCGGCCAGGCCTTCGCCCGGGACTTCGTCGCCGCGGGCCGCGTTCCGGGGGCCACGGTCAGCCTGGCGAAAGCGGCGCCGCGCCGTATCGATGCGGCCACCCTGGTGGCCCAGCTCGATCAACTCAACCGCCAGGGATTCGGCAGCAACGCCCTGGCGGTCGGCAAGGACCTGTCGGCCAACGGGCGCGGCCTGCTGCTCGGGAATCCGCACTATCCCTGGACCACCGCCGACCGCTTCTACCAGGCCCACCTGACCGTGCCCGGCCGCTACGATGCGATGGGCGTGATCATCGGCGGCGTGCCGGCGGTCGTCATCGGCTTCAACAAGGATGTCGCCTGGAGCCATACCGTCACCTTCGCCTACCATTTCACCACCTTCCGGCTGGCGCTCGACCCCACCGATCCGACCGGCACCACCTACTTATATGATGGCGAGCGCCGCAAGATGACGTCGAAGACGGTCACCGTCGACGCACTGCTGCCGGACGGGCTGGTGGGCCGGCGCAGCAAGACCTTCTATTTCAGCCACCAGGGCGCCGTCATCAATCGGACGGCCGCAGGCATGACCTGGACCGCTGGTGCCGCCTATGTCCTGGCCGACCCGAACCGCTACAACACCCGCATGCTCGAGCAGTGGCTGGGCATCGGCACGGCCGGCAGCGTGCGCGCGCTGAAGGACTCGCTCGAGAAGGTGGTCGGCCTGCCCTGGGTGAACACGGTTGCGGCCGACCGCGAAGGCAATGCGCTGTATGCGGACGCCAGCGTGGTGCCGCACATGAATGCCGACAAGTTCGTGAACGGTTGCCTGCTGCTGCAGGCAGCGCTGCTGTTCGACGGTTCGCGCAGCAGTTGCGCCTGGGGACAGGATGCGGGCGCGCCGCCCGGCATCTATGCGCCGGCGACGGCGCCATGGATGCTGCGCACCGATTACGTCGGCAACTCGAACGACAGCTACTGGCTGACCAACCCGAAAGCGCTGCTCACCGGCCCGGCGCCGCTGGGCTTCTCGCCGCTGTATGGACGCACCGGCGTCGAGCAGAGCCTGCGCACCCGCATCGGCTTTCGCCAGATGGAAGACCTGCTGGCGCAGCGCAGCAAGCTGACCCTTGCCGACATGCAGGCGCTGGCCTTCTCGAACCGCGTGTATGCCGCCGAGCTGGTGCTGCCCGAACTGCTGACCGAGTGCGCGGCCTTGAGTAATGAATTGTCGCGCCAGGCCTGCAACGTGCTGCAGGCCTGGGACCGCCGCGCCAATGTCGACAGCCGCGGCGCGGTGCTGTTCCGCGAATTCTGGAGCGCGGCGTCAAGCATTCCGAACAAGTGGGCGAATCCCTTCAATCCTGCCGACCCAGTGAATACGCCCAATGGCGTGGCGCCGGCGGCGATGCCGGCCATGCTGGCAGCGCTGCGCGACGCCGCCGTCAAGCTGCAGTCGCTCGGCATCGCGCTCGATGCTCGGCTCGGGGACGTCCAGGTCGAGCCGCGCAATGGCGTACGGATCGCACTGCACGGCGGCAACGGCAACCAGGAGGGGACGTACAGCTCCCTGACGATGCGCACCGGCCTGACCGCCAACGGCTATGTCGGCGCCCACTGGGGACAAAGCTATATCCAGACCGTCGGCTTCGACGAGCAGGGCCCCGTGGCGCAGGGGGTGCTGACCTATGGGCAGTCGACCGATCCCAAGTCGCCCTGGTATGCCGACCAGACCCAGGTGTACTCGCGCAAGGAGTGGCCGGTGCTGCCGTTTACGCAGGAAAAAATCAGGGCCGATCCGAATTACGCGACGATGAGCCTGCGCGAATAAGGAGGAGCGTGCAAATATTGTCGGCTTCAGGTGGGCTGAAATGTCTCAAAAACTCACGCGGCCCCTTGCGCCACCTTGGCCGCCTTTGCTATGATTCGTGCCTTCCAGCGCTGCATCGGTTCGCAAAACGAACGGCAGCGAAGGAAAAAGAGGGGCTTGACGATAAACGCAAAACACCGCATAATCTCGCTTCTCTGCTGCTGACGAACACAACGCTTCGTAGCGATAGCAGAACAGGGCAACGGTTCTTTAACAATCAACAGTCGATAAGTGTGGGCGTTTGATGAAGGTGCCGCTGACTTCGGTCAGTGATTACTTAAATTATCAAATGTTCACAAGAAATAAACGTAAATCTTCGCAAGAAGGTTTCGTCAGTATTTTGAGTGAGCGAAATCGATCCAGTGGATCGATTTCGAAACCGGTAGCAATACCGGTTTCGACAAACAGAGATTGAACTGAAGAGTTTGATCCTGGCTCAGATTGAACGCTGGCGGCATGCTTTACACATGCAAGTCGAACGGCAGCACGGGCTTCGGTCTGGTGGCGAGTGGCGAACGGGTGAGTAATACATCGGAACGTACCCAGAAGTGGGGGATAACGCAGCGAAAGTTGCGCTAATACCGCATACGTTCTACGGAAGAAAGTGGGGGATCGCAAGACCTCATGCTTTTGGAGCGGCCGATGTCTGATTAGCTAGTTGGTGGGGTAAAGGCCTACCAAGGCGACGATCAGTAGCTGGTCTGAGAGGACGACCAGCCACACTGGAACTGAGACACGGTCCAGACTCCTACGGGAGGCAGCAGTGGGGAATTTTGGACAATGGGCGCAAGCCTGATCCAGCAATGCCGCGTGAGTGAAGAAGGCCTTCGGGTTGTAAAGCTCTTTTGTCAGGGAAGAAACGGCTGAAGCTAATACCTTCGGCTAATGACGGTACCTGAAGAATAAGCACCGGCTAACTACGTGCCAGCAGCCGCGGTAATACGTAGGGTGCAAGCGTTAATCGGAATTACTGGGCGTAAAGCGTGCGCAGGCGGTTTTGTAAGTCTGACGTGAAAGCCCCGGGCTCAACCTGGGAATTGCGTTGGAGACTGCAAGGCTTGAATCTGGCAGAGGGGGGTAGAATTCCACGTGTAGCAGTGAAATGCGTAGAGATGTGGAGGAACACCGATGGCGAAGGCAGCCCCCTGGGTCAAGATTGACGCTCATGCACGAAAGCGTGGGGAGCAAACAGGATTAGATACCCTGGTAGTCCACGCCCTAAACGATGTCTACTAGTTGTCGGGTTTTAATTAACTTGGTAACGCAGCTAACGCGTGAAGTAGACCGCCTGGGGAGTACGGTCGCAAGATTAAAACTCAAAGGAATTGACGGGGACCCGCACAAGCGGTGGATGATGTGGATTAATTCGATGCAACGCGAAAAACCTTACCTACCCTTGACATGGAAGGAATCCTGAAGAGATTTGGGAGTGCCCGAAAGGGAACCTTCACACAGGTGCTGCATGGCTGTCGTCAGCTCGTGTCGTGAGATGTTGGGTTAAGTCCCGCAACGAGCGCAACCCTTGTCATTAGTTGCTACGCAAGAGCACTCTAATGAGACTGCCGGTGACAAACCGGAGGAAGGTGGGGATGACGTCAAGTCCTCATGGCCCTTATGGGTAGGGCTTCACACGTCATACAATGGTACATACAGAGGGCCGCCAACCCGCGAGGGGGAGCTAATCCCAGAAAGTGTATCGTAGTCCGGATCGTAGTCTGCAACTCGACTACGTGAAGTTGGAATCGCTAGTAATCGCGGATCAGCATGCCGCGGTGAATACGTTCCCGGGTCTTGTACACACCGCCCGTCACACCATGGGAGCGGGTTTTACCAGAAGTAGGTAGCTTAACCGCAAGGAGGGCGCTTACCACGGTAGGATTCGTGACTGGGGTGAAGTCGTAACAAGGTAGCCGTATCGGAAGGTGCGGCTGGATCACCTCCTTTCTAGAGTAGCACCGGAAGCGAAAGCTTCAGCATCAAACGTTCACACTTATCGGCTGTTGACTGGACTGTGCTTATTCAAGGCCCTGGTCTTCGATAAGTGTAGTTCTCGTTCTTTAACAATCTGGAAGAAGTAAAGTTTTTTTAAGCGTGTAAGCGAATCGGAAACGATGAGCGAGCACACTTAGGGTAGTAATCAAGTATCAACAAACATGCAATGAGCTGTACTCTTGATTTCTATGACGATCCCTTAACTCATGAGGGGCCAACGTTATAGGGACAAGCGAATAAGTGCACATGGTGGATGCCTTGGCGATTACAGGCGATGAAGGACGTAGTAGCTTGCGATAAGCTGCGGGGAGTGAGCAAACACACTTTGATCCGCAGATTTCCGAATGGGGAAACCCGGCCCTTTGGGTCATTGCATACTGAATACATAGGTATGCAAAGCGAACGCGGCGAACTGAAACATCTAAGTAGCTGCAGGAAAAGAAATCAACCGAGATTCCCAAAGTAGTGGCGAGCGAAATGGGAAGAGCCTGTACGTGATAGTCGATTGAATAGTGGAACAACCTGGAAATGTTGGCCATAGCGGGTGATAGCCCCGTACACGAAATTCAGACGGTGGTACTAAGCGTACGACAAGTAGGGCGGGACACGAGAAATCCTGTCTGAACATGGGGGGACCATCCTCCAAGGCTAAATACTCGTAATCGACCGATAGTGAACCAGTACCGTGAGGGAAAGGCGAAAAGAACCCCGGGAGGGGAGTGAAATAGATCCTGAAACCGTGTGCATACAAACAGTCGGAGCCTCTTTATGGGGTGACGGCGTACCTTTTGTATAATGGGTCAGCGACTTACATTCAGTGGCGAGGTTAACCGAATAGGGGAGCCGTAGAGAAATCGAGTCCGAACAGGGCGACAGTCGCTGGGTGTAGACCCGAAACCAGGTGATCTACCCATGGCCAGGATGAAGGTGCGGTAACACGCCCTGGAGGTCCGAACCCACTAATGTTGAAAAATTAGGGGATGAGCTGTGGGTAGGGGTGAAAGGCTAAACAAACCTGGAAATAGCTGGTTCTCTCCGAAAACTATTTAGGTAGTGCCTCAAGTATCACCATCGGGGGTAGAGCACTGTTATGGCTAGGGGGTCATTGCGACTTACCAAACCATTGCAAACTCCGAATACCGATGAGTGCGAGCTTGGGAGACAGACGTCGGGTGCTAACGTCCGGCGTCAAGAGGGAAACAACCCAGACCGCCAGCTAAGGTCCCAAAGATTGGCTAAGTGGAAAACGAAGTGGGAAGGCTAAAACAGTCAGGATGTTGGCTTAGAAGCAGCCACCATTTAAAGAAAGCGTAATAGCTCACTGATCGAGTCGTCCTGCGCGGAAGATGTAACGGGGCTAAGCCAGTCACCGAAGCTGCGGATATCTAGCAATAGATATGGTAGGAGAGCGTTCTGTAAGCCTGCGAAGGTGTCTTGTGAAGGATGCTGGAGGTATCAGAAGTGCGAATGCTGACATGAGTAGCGATAATGCGGGTGAAAAGCCCGCACGCCGTAAGCCCAAGGTTTCCTGTTCAACGTTCATCGGAGCAGGGTGAGTCGGCCCCTAAGGCGAGGCAGAGATGCGTAGCTGATGGGAAGCAGGTTAATATTCCTGCACCGTCGTATGATGCGATGGGGGGACGGATCGCGGAAGGTTGTCCAGCTGTTGGAATAGCTGGTTTCTGGTTCATAGAAGGCGCTTAGGCAAATCCGGGCGCAGGATTCAAGGGACTGGGACGGGCACCCATGTGGTGCGAAGCAATCGGAAGTGGTTCCAAGAAAAGCCTCTAAGCTTCAGTCATACGAGACCGTACCGCAAACCGACACAGGTGGGCGAGATGAGTATTCTAAGGCGCTTGAGAGAACTCGGGAGAAGGAACTCGGCAAATTGGTACCGTAACTTCGGGATAAGGTACGCCCCGGTAGCTTGACTGCTTTACTGCAGAAGGGTGAAAGGGTTGCAATAAACTGGTGGCTGCGACTGTTTAATAAAAACACAGCACTCTGCAAACACGAAAGTGGACGTATAGGGTGTGACGCCTGCCCGGTGCTGGAAGATTAAATGATGGGGTGCAAGCTCTTGATTGAAGTCCCAGTAAACGGCGGCCGTAACTATAACGGTCCTAAGGTAGCGAAATTCCTTGTCGGGTAAGTTCCGACCTGCACGAATGGCGTAACGATGGCCACACTGTCTCCTCCCGAGACTCAGCGAAGTTGAAATGTTTGTGATGATGCAATCTACCCGCGGCTAGACGGAAAGACCCCATGAACCTTTACTGTAGCTTTGCATTGGACTTTGAACCAATCTGTGTAGGATAGGTGGGAGGCTTTGAAGCGGGGACGCCAGTTCCCGTGGAGCCATCCTTGAAATACCACCCTGGTTTGTTTGAGGTTCTAACCTTGGTCCGTTATCCGGATCGGGGACAGTGCATGGTAGGCAGTTTGACTGGGGCGGTCTCCTCCTAAAGTGTAACGGAGGAGTTCGAAGGTACGCTAGGTACGGTCGGACATCGTGCTAATAGTGCAATGGCATAAGCGTGCTTAACTGCGAGACCGACAAGTCGAGCAGGTACGAAAGTAGGACATAGTGATCCGGTGGTTCTGTATGGAAGGGCCATCGCTCAACGGATAAAAGGTACTCTGGGGATAACAGGCTGATTCCTCCCAAGAGTTCATATCGACGGGGGAGTTTGGCACCTCGATGTCGGCTCATCACATCCTGGGGCTGTAGCCGGTCCCAAGGGTATGGCTGTTCGCCATTTAAAGTGGTACGTGAGCTGGGTTTAAAACGTCGTGAGACAGTTTGGTCCCTATCTGCCGTGGGCGTTGGAAATTTGAAGGGGGCTGCTCCTAGTACGAGAGGACCGGAGTGGACGAACCTCTGGTGTACCGGTTGTCACGCCAGTGGCATTGCCGGGTAGCTAAGTTCGGAAGAGATAACCGCTGAAAGCATCTAAGCGGGAAACTTGCCTTAAGATGAGATTTCCCGGAGCCTTGAGCTCCTTGAAGGGTCGTTCGAGACCAGGACGTTGATAGGCTGGGTGTGGAAGTGCAGTAATGCATTAAGCTAACCAGTACTAATTGCCCGTACGGCTTGTCCCTATAACCTTGGTAGGTTATAGACGAGTCAAGAATACAGCTGCAGTTTGTTGATACTGCTACCCCAAGAACAACAAGAACTTACTTCTTCCGGATTGGTGAAGTTTGACCATGTGGTCAAATTTCACGACAAGTCAAAGCCTGATGACCATAGCAAGTCGGTCCCACCCCTTCCCATCCCGAACAGGACCGTGAAACGACTTTGCGCCGATGATAGTGCTGCAACCAGTGTGAAAGTAGGTTATCGTCAGGCTAGTTATATGAAAAACCCCACCAGGTGATCCTGGTGGGGTTTTTTGCTTTGTATTTTCAGACTTGAATTTTTTCAGTCGTCCAGCAACTACTGCACCAGCTGCGTGATTTCCTCGAGCCGCTACGGCATGCAGAGCAAGTGATTTCACCCGACATTGTTGAACTCGCGCCCACCACGTCGCTGACCAGCTGGGCGACCGCCTCCATCGTGTTGACCTGGCGTAGCGCATCCTCGGCCCTGGCGCGCTCGGCTTCTTCCAAGACAAGCTTGCGTTCCAGCGACTGGAAACTGAACGGTCAGTCGCGTTCTCCGTATGTCATGTCAGGCAGCGTGGGCGCCGCCGTTCATGCGTAGCTCCAGCTTGTCAGCAGCGGTTGTAAACTGATACAGGCAGCGATTGAAAACTGATACACCATTTTGAGAAGATGGCCGCTTTGCGGAGCGGCCTTGAAATCCAAAGAGGTGTACGTGGAAATCCAACTCCTGAAGAAGCATGGGTTAAGCCTTCGGCAGATCGCCGCCGAGGTAGGCTGCGCAGTGAACACGGTGCGCCGGCATCTGGCCCTGGAGGCTGTGCCGAAGTACGAACGCAAAGTGAAGCGCAAGACGAAGCTGGCGCAATTCGAGCAGTACCTGAAGGATCGGCAGCAAGCTGCTCAGCCCGACGTGATACCGGCCACCGTGCTGTACCGCGAGATCGCCGCGCGCGGCTACGAGGGCGGCATGAGCCAGTTGCGCGCCTTCGTGCGCACCTTGCGCCCGGCGCCTCCGGCCGACCCGGTGGTGCGCTTCGAGACGGCGATGGGCGAGCAGCTGCAGGTGGACTGGGTTGAATTCCGCAAAGGCAGCGCGCCGTTACATGCGTTCTGCGCGACGCTCGGTTTTAGCCGGGCCAGCTACGTGGAGTTCGTCAGCAACATGAAGGTGGAAACCCTGATCGCCTGCCATGAGCGCGCTTTTGCGGCGTTTGGGGGCGTGACGCGGCGGGTCCTGTACGACAACATGAAAACAGTGGTGCTGGAGCGCGATGCGTACGGCGAAGGCGAGCACCGCTTCCACGCCGGCTTCCTGGACTTTGCCAGGCATAGCGGTTTCGTGATCAAGCTGTGCCAGCCGTACCGGGCCAAGACCAAGGGAAAAGTCGAACGCTTCAATGGCTACCTGCGCCGCTCGTTCTATGTGCCGCTGGCGAGCCGGCTGGCGCAAAGCGGCCAGAAGCTCGACGTCGTAACGGCCAATGTGGAAGTGGCCCACTGGCTGCGCGAGGTGGCCAATGCGCGCATCCACGGTACGACTGGCGAGCCACCAGCTGAAGCATTGAAGCGGGAAGTGGAGCATCTGCAAGCGCTGCCGGCACCGTGGCGTGCGGACATCGCGGCAGCCAGGCCGCAACCGACCGCCGCAGCACCTACGGTGCCGCGGCCGGCGGCAGTGGTGGAGCGGATCGCCCAGCCATCTCCAGTACAGCATCCGTTGCAGGTGTATGACGCGCTGCTGGTACGGGTAACGGAAGGAGTGGCGGCATGAACCTGCAGCACGAGCGTATCGCGGCGTTGTGCGAGAGCCTGAACCTGCCGTTCGTGGCCCAGGGCTACGGCGCTGCAACGCAGAAGGCAGCGAAGCAGGAAATGGCCTACAGCGACTTCCTGGAGGGCCTGCTGAGGGAGGAAGTCGCCGGGCGCAACGTGCGCAAGCAAAGCACGATGACCCGACTGGCAGGATTCCCAGCGGTGAAGACGCTGGACGAGTTTAACTATGACTTCGCCAAAGGCGTGAAACGCAGTCAGGTCGAGGAGCTGGCTGGCCTGGGCTTCGTTGAGCGACATGAGAACGTGGTGCTGGTCGGCCCCAGCGGCGTGGGCAAGACGCACCTGGCGATGGCACTCGGTTACAAGGCCACCCAGGCCGGCATCAAGACGCGCTTCACCACGGCGGCCGACCTGATGCTGGCGTTGACGACGGCGCATACCCAGAACAATTTGAAAGCGGTGATGCATCGCGCGATCAAAGCATACCGGCTCTTGATCATCGACGAGATCGGCTACTTGCCGATGAACCGGGAGCAGGCGAACCTGTTCTTCCAAGTGATCGCGGCCCTGTACGAACGCAGCAGCCTGATCGTGACCAGCAACCTGCCGTTTGGGCAATGGGACACGACCTTTGCGCAGGATACGACGCTGACCGCGGCCCTGCTCGATAGGCTACTGCACCATGCGCACATCGTGCCGATTGCCGGCGAAAGCTACCGGCTGAAGCACCAGCGACAGGCCGGGATGATGAGGGGGAATGATGTTGCAGAAATGGGCTGAACACGGACCGTGTTCGGCGACGGCGGTGTATCAGTTTTAAATCGCTGGCACGACGATATCTGTATCAGTTTTCAATCGCCGTTGACACAGCTTGTTCCAGAAGCGGTCGTGGACCGGCAGCAGCAACACGTTGCAGACCGGTTCGAGTACGGCGGCCATGCCGCCAAAGGCGAGCGAGCCGGTAGCAAAATACATCACCGTGAAGGCTACGCCCATATGCAGGAGGGTCTGGCTCAGCTTTTCGGCAGCGATGCGCAGGTAGCGTTCGCGCTCGTTCAGGGCGCCGGCACGCATGGCAGCCCACGCCTTCTCGTGCAGCGGGAGCAGCGAGACATTGATGATAGGTTCGATGAGGATCGCCACTCCGCCGAAGACGACCGAACCCGTGACCGCATAGGCAATGAAGAAGGCAATCGCCATGTGGGCGATGACCTGGCTGGTTTTCTTGGCGGCGATGACCATGCTTGCTCTTCCTATGCTTCGTTAACACTACTGTCTTGCAAATGATAGCGATTCGCATTCATAGCTAAAAGAAAATTTAATTGAAGTTATCGATAGATAGAGACTATGAGGCGTGGTAACGGGATGTGGCATGTTCGCCTTCCACCCACTTGCGCCGCATACAGGCATTTGTTATAGTCTCATTTCTTCGACGCACATCGCAGCTTTCAAAGCAGCGACAGCGAAAGAGAAAAAAGAGGGGCTTGACGATAAACGCAGAACACCGCATAATCTCGCTTCTCTGCTGCTGACGAACACAACGCTTCGCAAGGTGCAGCAAGGTAGTACAGAAAACGGACTAGGCGTCCCCGTTCTTTAACAATCAACAGTCGATAAGTGTGGGCGTTTGATGAAGGTGCCGCTGACTTCGGTCAGTGATTACTTAAATTATCAAATGTTCACAAGAAATAAACGTAAATCTTCGCAAGAAGGTTTCGTCAGTATTTTGAGTGAGCGAAATCGATCCAGTGGATCGATTTCGAAACCGGTAGCAATGCCGGTTTCGACAAACAGAGATTGAACTGAAGAGTTTGATCCTGGCTCAGATTGAACGCTGGCGGCATGCTTTACACATGCAAGTCGAACGGCAGCACGGACTTCGGTCTGGTGGCGAGTGGCGAACGGGTGAGTAATACATCGGAACGTACCCAGAAGTGGGGGATAACGCAGCGAAAGTTGCGCTAATACCGCATACGTTCTACGGAAGAAAGTGGGGGATCGCAAGACCTCATGCTTTTGGAGCGGCCGATGTCTGATTAGCTAGTTGGTGGGGTAAAGGCCTACCAAGGCGACGATCAGTAGCTGGTCTGAGAGGACGACCAGCCACACTGGAACTGAGACACGGTCCAGACTCCTACGGGAGGCAGCAGTGGGGAATTTTGGACAATGGGCGCAAGCCTGATCCAGCAATGCCGCGTGAGTGAAGAAGGCCTTCGGGTTGTAAAGCTCTTTTGTCAGGGAAGAAACGGCTGAAGCTAATACCTTCGGCTAATGACGGTACCTGAAGAATAAGCACCGGCTAACTACGTGCCAGCAGCCGCGGTAATACGTAGGGTGCAAGCGTTAATCGGAATTACTGGGCGTAAAGCGTGCGCAGGCGGTTTTGTAAGTCTGACGTGAAAGCCCCGGGCTCAACCTGGGAATTGCGTTGGAGACTGCAAGGCTTGAATCTGGCAGAGGGGGGTAGAATTCCACGTGTAGCAGTGAAATGCGTAGAGATGTGGAGGAACACCGATGGCGAAGGCAGCCCCCTGGGTCAAGATTGACGCTCATGCACGAAAGCGTGGGGAGCAAACAGGATTAGATACCCTGGTAGTCCACGCCCTAAACGATGTCTACTAGTTGTCGGGTTTTAATTAACTTGGTAACGCAGCTAACGCGTGAAGTAGACCGCCTGGGGAGTACGGTCGCAAGATTAAAACTCAAAGGAATTGACGGGGACCCGCACAAGCGGTGGATGATGTGGATTAATTCGATGCAACGCGAAAAACCTTACCTACCCTTGACATGGAAGGAATCCTGAAGAGATTTGGGAGTGCCCGAAAGGGAACCTTCACACAGGTGCTGCATGGCTGTCGTCAGCTCGTGTCGTGAGATGTTGGGTTAAGTCCCGCAACGAGCGCAACCCTTGTCATTAGTTGCTACGCAAGAGCACTCTAATGAGACTGCCGGTGACAAACCGGAGGAAGGTGGGGATGACGTCAAGTCCTCATGGCCCTTATGGGTAGGGCTTCACACGTCATACAATGGTACATACAGAGGGCCGCCAACCCGCGAGGGGGAGCTAATCCCAGAAAGTGTATCGTAGTCCGGATCGTAGTCTGCAACTCGACTACGTGAAGTTGGAATCGCTAGTAATCGCGGATCAGCATGCCGCGGTGAATACGTTCCCGGGTCTTGTACACACCGCCCGTCACACCATGGGAGCGGGTTTTACCAGAAGTAGGTAGCTTAACCGCAAGGAGGGCGCTTACCACGGTAGGATTCGTGACTGGGGTGAAGTCGTAACAAGGTAGCCGTATCGGAAGGTGCGGCTGGATCACCTCCTTTCTAGAGTAGCACCAGAGACTAAGGTCTCATCATCAAGCGCCTACGCTTATCGGCTGTTGGAATTAAGTAACGAGAACAGTTTGGGTCTGTAGCTCAGTCGGTTAGAGCACCGTGTTGATAACGCGGGGGTCGTTGGTTCGAATCCAACCAGACCCACCACAAGGGGGATTAGCTCAGCTGGGAGAGCACCTGCTTTGCAAGCAGGGGGTCGTCGGTTCGATCCCGTCATCCTCCACCATTTACCTGTTCGACTGCATTTATGTAAAGCCCGCGCTTTAGGTAAGTGTAGTTCTCGTTCTTTAACAATCTGGAAGAAGTAAAGTTTTTTTAAGCGTGTAAGCGAATCGGAAACGATGAGCGAGCACACTTAGGGTAGTAATCAAGTATCAACAAACATGCAACAAGCTGTACTCTTGATTTCTATGACGATCCCTGTTGTCAGCAGGGGCCAACGTTATAGGGACAAGCGAATAAGTGCACATGGTGGATGCCTTGGCGATTACAGGCGATGAAGGACGTAGTAGCTTGCGATAAGCTGCGGGGAGTGAGCAAACACACTTTGATCCGCAGATTTCCGAATGGGGAAACCCGGCCCTTTGGGTCATTGCATACTGAATACATAGGTATGCAAAGCGAACGCGGCGAACTGAAACATCTAAGTAGCTGCAGGAAAAGAAATCAACCGAGATTCCCAAAGTAGTGGCGAGCGAAATGGGAAGAGCCTGTACGTGATAGTCGACTGAATAGTGGAACAACCTGGAAATGTTGGCCATAGCGGGTGATAGCCCCGTACACGAAATTCAGACGGTGGTACTAAGCGTACGACAAGTAGGGCGGGACACGAGAAATCCTGTCTGAACATGGGGGGACCATCCTCCAAGGCTAAATACTCGTAATCGACCGATAGTGAACCAGTACCGTGAGGGAAAGGCGAAAAGAACCCCGGGAGGGGAGTGAAATAGATCCTGAAACCGTGTGCATACAAACAGTCGGAGCCTCTTGATGGGGTGACGGCGTACCTTTTGTATAATGGGTCAGCGACTTACATTCAGTGGCGAGGTTAACCGAATAGGGGAGCCGTAGAGAAATCGAGTCCGAACAGGGCGACAGTCGCTGGGTGTAGACCCGAAACCAGGTGATCTACCCATGGCCAGGATGAAGGTGCGGTAACACGCCCTGGAGGTCCGAACCCACTAATGTTGAAAAATTAGGGGATGAGCTGTGGGTAGGGGTGAAAGGCTAAACAAACCTGGAAATAGCTGGTTCTCTCCGAAAACTATTTAGGTAGTGCCTCAAGTATCACCATCGGGGGTAGAGCACTGTTATGGCTAGGGGGTCATTGCGACTTACCAAACCATTGCAAACTCCGAATACCGATGAGTGCGAGCTTGGGAGACAGACGTCGGGTGCTAACGTCCGGCGTCAAGAGGGAAACAACCCAGACCGCCAGCTAAGGTCCCAAAGATTGGCTAAGTGGAAAACGAAGTGGGAAGGCTAAAACAGTCAGGATGTTGGCTTAGAAGCAGCCACCATTTAAAGAAAGCGTAATAGCTCACTGATCGAGTCGTCCTGCGCGGAAGATGTAACGGGGCTAAGCCAGTCACCGAAGCTGCGGATATCTAGCAATAGATATGGTAGGAGAGCGTTCTGTAAGCCTGCGAAGGTGTCTTGTGAAGGATGCTGGAGGTATCAGAAGTGCGAATGCTGACATGAGTAGCGATAATGCGGGTGAAAAGCCCGCACGCCGTAAGCCCAAGGTTTCCTGTTCAACGTTCATCGGAGCAGGGTGAGTCGGCCCCTAAGGCGAGGCAGAGATGCGTAGCTGATGGGAAGCAGGTTAATATTCCTGCACCGTCGTATGATGCGATGGGGGGACGGATCGCGGAAGGTTGTCCAGCTGTTGGAATAGCTGGTTTCTGGTTCATAGAAGGCGCTTAGGCAAATCCGGGCGCAGGATTCAAGGGACTGGGACGGGCACCCATGTGGTGCGAAGCAATCGGAAGTGGTTCCAAGAAAAGCCTCTAAGCTTCAGTCATACGAGACCGTACCGCAAACCGACACAGGTGGGCGAGATGAGTATTCTAAGGCGCTTGAGAGAACTCGGGAGAAGGAACTCGGCAAATTGGTACCGTAACTTCGGGATAAGGTACGCCCCGGTAGCTTGACTGCTTTACTGCAGAAGGGTGAAAGGGTTGCAATAAACTGGTGGCTGCGACTGTTTAATAAAAACACAGCACTCTGCAAACACGAAAGTGGACGTATAGGGTGTGACGCCTGCCCGGTGCTGGAAGATTAAATGATGGGGTGCAAGCTCTTGATTGAAGTCCCAGTAAACGGCGGCCGTAACTATAACGGTCCTAAGGTAGCGAAATTCCTTGTCGGGTAAGTTCCGACCTGCACGAATGGCGTAACGATGGCCACACTGTCTCCTCCCGAGACTCAGCGAAGTTGAAATGTTTGTGATGATGCAATCTACCCGCGGCTAGACGGAAAGACCCCATGAACCTTTACTGTAGCTTTGCATTGGACTTTGAACCAATCTGTGTAGGATAGGTGGGAGGCTTTGAAGCGGGGACGCCAGTTCCCGTGGAGCCATCCTTGAAATACCACCCTGGTTTGTTTGAGGTTCTAACCTTGGTCCGTTATCCGGATCGGGGACAGTGCATGGTAGGCAGTTTGACTGGGGCGGTCTCCTCCTAAAGTGTAACGGAGGAGTTCGAAGGTACGCTAGGTACGGTCGGACATCGTGCTAATAGTGCAATGGCATAAGCGTGCTTAACTGCGAGACCGACAAGTCGAGCAGGTACGAAAGTAGGACATAGTGATCCGGTGGTTCTGTATGGAAGGGCCATCGCTCAACGGATAAAAGGTACTCTGGGGATAACAGGCTGATTCCTCCCAAGAGTTCATATCGACGGGGGAGTTTGGCACCTCGATGTCGGCTCATCACATCCTGGGGCTGTAGCCGGTCCCAAGGGTATGGCTGTTCGCCATTTAAAGTGGTACGTGAGCTGGGTTTAAAACGTCGTGAGACAGTTTGGTCCCTATCTGCCGTGGGCGTTGGAAATTTGAAGGGGGCTGCTCCTAGTACGAGAGGACCGGAGTGGACGAACCTCTGGTGTACCGGTTGTCACGCCAGTGGCATTGCCGGGTAGCTAAGTTCGGAAGAGATAACCGCTGAAAGCATCTAAGCGGGAAACTTGCCTTAAGATGAGATTTCCCGGAGCCTTGAGCTCCTTGAAGGGTCGTTCGAGACCAGGACGTTGATAGGCTGGGTGTGGAAGTGCAGTAATGCATTAAGCTAACCAGTACTAATTGCCCGTACGGCTTGTCCCTATAACCTTGGTAGGCTATAGACAAGTCAAGAATACAGCTGCAGTTTGTTGATACTGCTACCCCAAGAACAACAAGAACTTGCTTCTTCCGGATTGGTGAAGTTTGACCATGTGGTCAAATCTCACGACAAGTCAAAGCCTGATGACCATAGAAAGTCGGTCCCACCCCTTCCCATCCCGAACAGGACCGTGAAACGACTTTGCGCCGATGATAGTGCTGCAACCAGTGTGAAAGTAGGTTATCGTCAGGCTAGTTATATGAAAAACCCCACCAGGTGACCCTGGTGGGGTTTTTTGCTTTTCTGAGTCGCAGGACGTTTGCGATACATCAAAGTCCAGAATCCTTCCTTCGTGGTCAGTTTTGACCGCATCTAGAATGCACTCATGGCGTTCGGGCGAATCGCGGAGGACATCATGTTCAGCAAACTTCTTGCGGAGTTCATCGGCACATTCTGGCTGGTCCTGGGTGGCTGCGGCAGCGCAGTCCTGGCCGCCACATTTCCGGAGGTGGGCATCGGCCTCGTCGGCGTTTCGCTCGCGTTCGGCCTGACTGTCCTGACCGGCGCCTACGCACTCGGCCCGATCTCCGGAGCTCACTTCAACCCAGCCGTGTCCCTTGGCCTGTGGGCGGGCGGCCGCTTCCCGGCGCGCTATCTCGCCCCCTATATGGTCAGCCAGGTCGCGGGCGCGGTGGCCGCCGCCGCCGTCCTCTACCTCATCGCGAGCGGCAAGGCGGGATTTGACGTCCAGGCAGGGTTTGCGGCCAATGGCTACGGCAGTCACTCACCAGGAAACCATTCGCTCGGGGCCGCGCTGGTATGCGAGCTCGTGATGAGCTTCATGTTCGTGCTCGTGGTCCTGGGCGCAACCCATGCAAGTGCGCCGGTAGGATTCGCCGGCATCGCGATCGGTCTTGCGCTTGCCTTGGTACACCTGGTCAGTATTCCGGTCACCAACACCTCGGTCAATCCCGCGCGCAGTACCGGCCCGGCCTTGTTCGTCGGTGGCTGGGCAGTCGCGCAATTGTGGCTGTTCTGGCTTGCGCCGCTGCTCGGCGGCGTCCTTGCCGGTGTGCTGTACCGCACCGTCCTGCAGCGCGACCTGAGCGAACCCGTCGTGAGCGGACAACCGGGACCGGAGAGCGGGCTGGTTCCCCATACCTGACTGGCCAGCTAATTGGCGGAAAGTTCCACCATATAGGCCGCCGCCAGGCGCGCGAATTTCAGCGCGTGGGCAGTCTGGCTGCCCGAGTTGGCCAGTGTGTCCCTTGACGTGTGGATGTGCGGGTTGTCACGCGCCAGCGACGACTCGAAAGGCATCGACGCCGGATAGCCTTGCGCATCCCAGCTCGCGTGGTCCGAACAGCCATAACCGCATTTGTCGTAGCCGACCGTGAGTCCGGGCAGGTAGCTGCCGATCAGCTGCGCGAGAAAGGCGTTCTGCTGGCTGTTCGTGTAATCGGTGATCAGGTAGATGTCGTTCGCCGCCCCCTTGTAATTCGTCATGTCGAGCTGCAGCACGCCGGCCACCTTCCTGCCCGCCTGCCTGAACTGGCGCGCAATGTCTTGCGAGCCGCGCAGTCCTGCTTCTTCCGCCGCGTAGGCGATGAGCTGGATCGTGCGGCGCGGACGGTAGCCGCTCAGGATCAGCGCGCGCAGCGCCTCGGTCATGCTCGCGACGCCGGAAGCATCGTCGTCCGCACCCGGCGCGCGTGTCGTCTCACTCATCCCGAAGCCGACGATCGAATCCAGGTGCGCCCCGACCACGACGGTTTCTTCCGCCAGGTCCGATCCTGCGATGGTCAGGCTGACGGACGGCTGCGGGTAGCCCGGGTGATTGATCTGCATCACCGAGATGTCCGCGCGGCCGGCAGCGAGCTCGCGCCAGGCCGACAGCAGCCAGTTCGACGCCTCGACACCCGACTGGCTCCGGAAATAGCGGTTGGTAAAACCGCTCAGGCTCAGGATGCTCGCCTCGATCTGCTTCTCCTGCATCCCCGCCAGCATGGGCTCGACCAGTTCGCGCTGACCGATCCGGTACGTGGGTAGCGGTGCGAGGGTGCGGCGCCGCTCGAGCGCCGCACGGGCCTCCGCTTGGCTGCCGTGGAACATGTAGCCGCCGCACTGTCCCAGGCGTTGGTGGATCAGGCCGGAAATCGCTGCCAGCCTGCCTTCATCGATCACGATGGCATGCACCTTTTCCGCAGGCAGCTGGCGGCTGTCGATCGCGACCGCATCGGGAGCGATCGTCTTGACCTGTCGATAAGCCGCGTCGCCCATGGTGATCCATACCCGGCGTTTCACCGATGAGCCGGCGCTTGCCGCGAGGCTGAGGCACAGGGCGAACAGCAGGCAGAGCTTGGGCAGGCCGGACTTCATCGCATTTCCCCTTGGCATGGCAAGCGAAAATGCTAGCAGCCTGTTCCAGCTAGCTTTTGCCGCACTTCAAGGTAACTGTACGGTGATTCCTACGCTGGCTCGGAGTCTTCTCCTATACAGCCCTGCTGTCCGGGCGCGCATGATCGGTCCATCGGTTCAGCGAAGCGAAGGAGGAATCATGAAATCGAAGGAAAAAAGCCTGGGTGGCGACAATCGTTCGCGCGGTATCCACAAGCCGAAAGGCCTGACGGTTGCGGAAGGGAGCATGCAGACGCGTGCGCCCGGCGCCGTGATGCGCGGCGGACCCGAATCGCCTTTCCCGATGGCCAACACCGGTTCGCAGCAGTCGGACACGGGCGGCCGCGGCCAGCGCGGCGGCGCCGGCTCGGTCCACCAGGGCTGGAGCGCTCGCCAGCGCGGCCAGCGCATGCAGGCGCAGGCCGAACAGGATCGACTGGGTGAAGCCCAGCAATCCGGCGCAGGGGGCATCGAGCAATACCAGCATGCCGGCTCCCAGCAATCGGACTCTGGCATGGGCGGCAGCGAAGGGCTGCAGCGCCGGCCCGACCAGCCCGCTTCGGACTTCAGCAGCAAGCCGAACAAGAAGAATCCCGGCAGCTGAACGCCGGCGCAAGGACATTGCCAGCCCGGGTTTCCCGGGTTTTTTTACGCCTCGCTTCCCCTGCAAGGAGCGCGGGGGTGATGCCCGGTCCCAAACTGCGGCACAATGCACCTGTAGCCTTGCCATTTCAACCATGACAGGAGAAGCATGAACGAACAGGTCGCACGCAATGTCGTACTGGTACGCGCCATCGAGTCCGCCGACGTCGATCACACGGTGCTGAGCGACGATGACCGTAAGTACGCAAGCCGCAGCGCGAAGGAACTCGCCGCCTGGCAGGCGGCCGACAGCAAGAGCGCCGTCACCCAGCAGCATTTCCTGCAGCAGCGCTCCGAGCAGATCCTGAAACGCCTGGGCGAACGCACGCCTGCCTTCGGCGCATTCGCCAAGCGCCGCCTAGGCCTGGGCGGTGTCTGGCTGGCCCTGCCTTTCCTGGCCTTCGTCTCGGGCGCAGTCATCGACCGCATCGCCGACCCGCACCGCGTCGACCTGCTCTCGGCTCCCTTTCTCCTGATCATCGGCTGGAACCTGCTGGTCTATCTGTGCATGCTGGTCTGGGCCCTGATGGGGGCAATGGCGCCCGGCAGACGCCATGGATGGGCGAGTCCGAATCTGCTGCGCCGCCTGAGCGTGGGCAAGGCCGCCGTGCCGCGCAAGCTGCCGGCGCCGCTGGCCGAAGGCATCGCCGTCTTCATGGGCGAATGGGCGGCGCTCAGCGCGCCGCTGACCCGTGCGCGCCTGAGCCGGACGGTCCACCTGGCCGCCGCCTTCTTCGCGCTCGGCGCGATCGCGTCGCTGTACGCGCGCGGCCTGCTGAACCAATATGTGGTCGGCTGGGAGAGCACCTTCCTCGACAGCCGCGAGGTCCACGCCCTGCTGTCCTGGCTGTTCATGCCGGCGATGAGCGTTTTCCACTTCCTGCAAGGCTTCTCGCTGGCCGAGATCGAGCTGCTGCGCTTCGGACGGATGGTGAATGCCGCGAGCGGCGAGCGCTGGGTCCACCTGTATGGCGCAACCTTGCTGCTGCTGGTCGTGCTGCCGCGCCTGCTGCTGGCCGGCTTCGCGGCCTGGCGCGCCCGCCGGCTGGCGCGCCGCTTCCCGCTCGACCTCGACCAGCCCTATTACCGCAAGCTGGCGGACAGCATCGGCGCCGGCGCCCCGGCACTGCTGCGCGTGCTCCCCTACAGCTACACGCTCGACGAAGCGCGCGACCGCGGCCTGTGGGCGATCGCCGCGAGCGCGCTCGGGGCGCAGGCGCGCGTCCAGCTGCGTCCCACGGCCGCCTATGGCATCGATCCGAAGGAGGCCCTGCACGATACGACGCTCGACGAAGCGGGCGTGACCGTCACCGCCGTCCTGTTCAGCCTGGCCGCCACCCCCGAGAAGGAGAACCACGGCGCCTTCCTCGACTACCTGAGCCGGCGCGTGAAGCGCGGCGTCGCCGTCCTGGTAGACGAATCGCCGCTGGTGGAGCGTATCGGCGAGCAGCAGGGCAATGCCGCGCGCGTGGCCGAGCGCACCGCGCTGTGGCGCCAGTTCTGCAGCTTCCACGGCACCTCGGCCACCTTCGTGAACCTGCTCCAGCCCGAGAAGCATCCGCTCGAGCTGGGCGCCGGCCTGTCACTGCCGGAGCTGCGATGAACGCGCTGAACCCGGAACCGGTCAAGATCCAGTTCGCGCTCGTCTCGCACACCAACAACGGCAAGACGACGCTGGCCCGCACCCTGGTCGGCATGGACGTGGGCGAGGTGCGCGACGCCGCCCACGTGACCCAGTTCGCCGAGGCCCACCCGCTGCAGACCAGCGCGGCCGGCGACACCCTGGTGTTGTGGGACACGCCGGGCTTCGGCGATTCGGTGCGCCTCCTGAAGCGCCTGTCGATGGCGGGCAACCCGATCGGCTGGTTCCTGCGCGAGGTGTTCGACCGCTACCGCGACCGCCCGTTCTGGCTCAGCCAGCAGGCGCTGCGCGCGGCCAAGGAGGAAGCCGACGTCATCCTCTACCTGGTCAACTCGTCGGAATCTCCCCAGGATGCCGGCTACCTGCCGTCCGAGATGAAGATCCTCGAGTGGCTCGGCAAGCCGGTCGCGGTGCTGCTCAACCAGATGGGGCCGCCGCGTCCTGGCGCCGAGGAATCCGGCGAACAGCAGCGCTGGCGCCAGCACCTGGCCCAATTCCCGGTGGTGAAGGAAGTGCTGCCGCTGGACGCCTTCGCGCGCTGCTGGGTGCACGAGCACGTGTTCTACGAAGCGATCGGGCGCCTGATCGCCGACGACAAGCGGCCCGGCTATGCGCGCCTGCTCCAGGCCTGGTCCGCCGCCAACCGCCAACGCTACCTGGGCGCGCTGCGCGTCTCGGCCGAGCAGCTGGCGGCGGCCGCACGCGATGCCGAACCGATCGCGCAGGAGGGCCGCGGCATGCTGCGCAGCGCGCTCAAGGCGGTCGGCATCGGCAAGGACGAACAGCGGCGGCAGGAGCTGGCGATGGCGGCGCTGGTCGAACGCTTGAATGCCCGCATCAACGGCGCGACGGCGCGCATGCTTGCCCTGCACCGGATCGATCCGGGCCAGGCGCTCGCCATCAACGCGCGCGTGCGCGATAACTTCGCGGTGCACGCGCCGGTGGACAAGGCCCAGGCCGGCCTGCTCGGCGCGGTCGTGTCGGGCGCGGCGACGGGGCTGTCGGCCGACATGATGGCGGGCGGCCTGACCATGGGAGCGGGTGCGCTGCTGGGGGCGATCGTCGGCGGGCTGACGATGGCCGGCGCTGCCTGGGGCTTCAACCAGCGCATGGACCGCGACAAGCCGGGCGTGCAGTTCGCCGATCCCTTCCTGCAGTCGCTCCTGGTCAGCGCCGTGCTGCGCTACCTGGCGGTGGCCCACTTCGGCCGCGGGCGCGGCAACTGGGTCGAAGGCGAAGCGCCGGCCTTCTGGCAGGAGGAAGTCGAGCGGGCCCTGGGCGAGCGCATGGCCGCGCATCCGGACTTGTGGAAGTCGGTACGCGCCGCGCCGGACGAGGCGGCGGCGGTGGCGCTGGTGGAAGCCGTGCTGGTGCCCGCCGCCGACGCCGTGCTGGCGAAGCTCTATCCCGGTGTGGCGCTGCCCGCGCACACCGCGATCGCAAAAGCCTAGAACTGGTACTGGGCGCTGACGCCCATGATCCAGTTGCGTCCGGGCGCGGCTTCGTAATAGCGGCGGTTGGTGTCGCCCACGATGACCGAGCCGACGTAATTGCGGTCGAACAGGTTGTTCAGGCGCGCGTACTGCTTGAACCGCCATCGGCCCAGCTGCTGGCTGGCCTGCACCCGCGCATTGACGATGGCATAGCCCGGCGCCGGCGTGGCGGTATTCGTGTCTTCCGCATAGACGCGGCTGTTGGCGATCGTCTCCACGGCGGCGCCGAAGCGGCCGGACTGCTCCTTCCAGCCAAACTCGCCGTACAGGCTGGTCTTGGGGATGCCCGGCAGCCGGCTGCCCTCGGGCACGGCGCCGAAGCCTTCCTCGTAGGTGGCGCGCAGCGCCGTGAGCGCAAGGCGCGCGTTCCAGCCGCCGCCGAGTTCCGCATCGAGCGACAGTTCGCCGCCCTGGCGCAGGGTGGCGCTGGCATTGCGGTAGCTGGTGCGGCCGCCCGAGGAGCTGTCGACCACCAGTTCGCCCTCGGTGCGGACCTGGAACACGGCCGCATTCATGCGCACCCCGGGCATCAGCATGGCCTTGACGCCGGCTTCCAGGTGCTTGCCGATGGCGGGGCCGAGACGGAAGTTGAAGCCGGCGCCGCTGCCCGAGTAGAACAGTTCGTTCAGGGTCGGGGTTTCGAAGCCGCGCGCGGCGCTGGCATACACGTTCAGCGAGGGCGAGACCTTGTACAGCACGCCCACCAGCGGCGAGGTGTGGCGATAGTCGACGCTGCCGCTGTCGTTGCCATTGGCGAGGAAGCGGTCGGTGACGTCAAAGCTGATGCGGCTGCGGCGCACGCCGCCCGTCAGCACCCATGGCCCGCGCTCCCATTCCAGCTGGGCATAAGGGTCGACGCTGCTGACTTCATTGCGTTCGTCGCGCCGCAAGTTGCCCTTCACGCCGAAGGTATTGCCGACGAAGTTCTCGAAACCCTGGCGATCATCGACCGAGCGCGCCACCTCCAGGCCGACGGTGGCGCGCAGCGTGCCGCCGGCCAGTTCGCGCACCGCGCGCCAGTTGGCGTCGATGCCGTGGAAGTCGCGGTCGAAATCGATCACGCCGCCGGAGTGCGTGGGCGGCGCCTGGAAGCCTCGCGAGAACGATTGGTACTGGATCACGCGGCGGTTGCCGCCATAAGCGGTCAGCAGCAGGCGGTCGGAGCCGAAACGCTGTTCCCAGGTGAGGCCGAACTGCTGGTGGTCGATGCTCTTGCGGGTGTCGTAACGATCGGCCAGGGTACGCTGCGGCGACTGGGTGTCGGTCGTGTCGATCTCGCCGGCGCGCGGGTCGCGCTGGTAAGTGGCCCAGGTGACGCCCAGCGGATCCTGGGTATCGTCCTGGCGCAGGCCGCTCGCGGTGAGGACCAGCCGGCTGGTGGCGGACGGCTCGACCACCAGCTTGGCGTAGGCCTGGTCGCGGGTGGCGGCGCTGTGGGCACGGTAGCCGTCGGTCTCGAAGCGCGAGGCGTCCAGCAAGTAGCCGAGCTTGCCGCTGCTGCCCTGCGCGTTCACGTCGAGCTTGCGCAGGCCGTCGCTGCCGGCGGAAAAGCTGCTTTCGATCGAGGGCGCGCCCTTGGGATCGCGCGTGAACAGCTGGACCACGCCGCCCGAGTGGTTGCCGTACAGGGCGGAGAAGGGGCCGCGCAGCACTTCGATGCGCTCGGCGATGTCGAGGTTGAAGGTCGCGGCCTGGCCCTGGCCGTCGGGCATGGTGGCCGGGATGCCGTCGGCCACCAGGCGCACGCCGCGCACGCCGAAGGCCGAGCGGGCGCCGAAACCGCGCGAAGAGATCTGCAGGTCCTGCGCATAGTTCTGGCGATCACGGGCGACCAGGCCCGGCACCGCGGCCAGCGCTTCGGAAGCGTTGACGCGCGGCTGGGTGTCGCGCAGCTGGGATGCGTCGACGATGTCGATCGCGGCCGGCAGGTCGAAACTCGTGTGCGCCGAGCGGGTGGCGCTGACCACCACGACATTGATAGGGGCGCGCGCCTCCTGGGCGATCGCGCAGAGAGGGGCCGACATGCATGCCGCGGCAATGGCGGTCCGGCGAAATATACGGTGCTTCATCTGCTCTCCAATTGCTCGTGGCACCCGTGCGAGCGGAATGCTGGTTTGGCACGCAATATACCCGGCATTGTCAGAACCGACACGCACCGCACCCGCCAACATCGGGGCACAGGGCTTGCGGACTCGGTCAGCGTTTGCTATAGTGCGCCTCCGCTTCAGGAGCGCTGCAAAGCGCGAACAGAAAAGGTTAACGGAATCAAGTGGTTACGTTAGCAATTTCCACAGAGAAATCTGCGACGAAGCTAACGAGGGGTTGACGAGTTAAGCGAAACACTGCATAATCTCACTTCTCTGCTGCTGACGAACACAACGCTTCGCAAGGTGCAGCAAGGTAGTACAGAACAAGGTTCTTTAACAATCAACAGTCGATAAGTGTGGGCGTTTGATGAAGGTGCCGCTGACTTCGGTCAGTGATTACTTAAATTATCAAATGTTCACAAAAAAGAAATACGTTGCTCAGCAATGAGTAACGGTCAGTATTTTGAGTGAGCGAAATCGATCCAGTGGATCGATTTCGAAACCGGTAGCAATACCGGTTTCGACAAACAGAGATTGAACTGAAGAGTTTGATCCTGGCTCAGATTGAACGCTGGCGGCATGCTTTACACATGCAAGTCGAACGGCAGCACGGGCTTCGGTCTGGTGGCGAGTGGCGAACGGGTGAGTAATACATCGGAACGTACCCAGAAGTGGGGGATAACGCAGCGAAAGTTGCGCTAATACCGCATACGTTCTACGGAAGAAAGTGGGGGATCGCAAGACCTCATGCTTTTGGAGCGGCCGATGTCTGATTAGCTAGTTGGTGGGGTAAAGGCCTACCAAGGCGACGATCAGTAGCTGGTCTGAGAGGACGACCAGCCACACTGGAACTGAGACACGGTCCAGACTCCTACGGGAGGCAGCAGTGGGGAATTTTGGACAATGGGCGCAAGCCTGATCCAGCAATGCCGCGTGAGTGAAGAAGGCCTTCGGGTTGTAAAGCTCTTTTGTCAGGGAAGAAACGGCTGAGGCTAATATCCTCGGCTAATGACGGTACCTGAAGAATAAGCACCGGCTAACTACGTGCCAGCAGCCGCGGTAATACGTAGGGTGCAAGCGTTAATCGGAATTACTGGGCGTAAAGCGTGCGCAGGCGGTTTTGTAAGTCTGACGTGAAAGCCCCGGGCTCAACCTGGGAATTGCGTTGGAGACTGCAAGGCTTGAATCTGGCAGAGGGGGGTAGAATTCCACGTGTAGCAGTGAAATGCGTAGAGATGTGGAGGAACACCGATGGCGAAGGCAGCCCCCTGGGTCAAGATTGACGCTCATGCACGAAAGCGTGGGGAGCAAACAGGATTAGATACCCTGGTAGTCCACGCCCTAAACGATGTCTACTAGTTGTCGGGTTTTAATTAACTTGGTAACGCAGCTAACGCGTGAAGTAGACCGCCTGGGGAGTACGGTCGCAAGATTAAAACTCAAAGGAATTGACGGGGACCCGCACAAGCGGTGGATGATGTGGATTAATTCGATGCAACGCGAAAAACCTTACCTACCCTTGACATGGAAGGAATCCTGAAGAGATTTGGGAGTGCCCGAAAGGGAACCTTCACACAGGTGCTGCATGGCTGTCGTCAGCTCGTGTCGTGAGATGTTGGGTTAAGTCCCGCAACGAGCGCAACCCTTGTCATTAGTTGCTACGCAAGAGCACTCTAATGAGACTGCCGGTGACAAACCGGAGGAAGGTGGGGATGACGTCAAGTCCTCATGGCCCTTATGGGTAGGGCTTCACACGTCATACAATGGTACATACAGAGGGCCGCCAACCCGCGAGGGGGAGCTAATCCCAGAAAGTGTATCGTAGTCCGGATCGTAGTCTGCAACTCGACTACGTGAAGTTGGAATCGCTAGTAATCGCGGATCAGCATGCCGCGGTGAATACGTTCCCGGGTCTTGTACACACCGCCCGTCACACCATGGGAGCGGGTTTTACCAGAAGTAGGTAGCTTAACCGCAAGGAGGGCGCTTACCACGGTAGGATTCGTGACTGGGGTGAAGTCGTAACAAGGTAGCCGTATCGGAAGGTGCGGCTGGATCACCTCCTTTCTAGAGTAGCACCAGAGACTAAGGTCTCATCATCAAGCGCCTACGCTTATCGGCTGTTAGTAAAGAGAACAACAGTGTATGTCGGGGCTGTAGCTCAGCTGGTTAGAGCACCGTGTTGATAACGCGGGGGTCGTTGGTTCGAGTCCAACCAGCCCTACCAAGTTATCGCAAGTAACGGGGGATTAGCTCAGCTGGGAGAGCACCTGCTTTGCAAGCAGGGGGTCGTCGGTTCGATCCCGTCATCCTCCACCATTACCTGGTTCTGAAAGTACAAACGTAAGCAAGAAGATGCTTAGGTTTGGTCTTTTCGAGATCACTGTTTTTCGTTCTTTAACAATCTGGAAGAAGTAAAGTTTTTTTAAGCGTATGCGAAAGCATACACTTAGGGTAGTAATCAAGTATCAACAAACATGCAACGAGCTGTACTCTTGATTTCTATGACGATCCCTGTTGTCAGCAGGGGCCAACGTTATAGGGACAAGCGAATAAGTGCACATGGTGGATGCCTTGGCGATTACAGGCGATGAAGGACGTAGTAGCTTGCGATAAGCTGCGGGGAGTGAGCAAACACACTTTGATCCGCAGATTTCCGAACGGGGAAACCCGGCCCTTTGGGTCATTGCATACTGAATACATAGGTATGCAAAGCGAACGCGGCGAACTGAAACATCTAAGTAGCTGCAGGAAAAGAAATCAACCGAGATTCCCAAAGTAGTGGCGAGCGAAATGGGAAGAGCCTGTACGTGATAGTCGACTGAATAGTGGAACAACCTGGAAATGTTGGCCATAGCGGGTGATAGCCCCGTACACGAAATTCAGACGGTGGTACTAAGCGTACGACAAGTAGGGCGGGACACGAGAAATCCTGTCTGAACATGGGGGGACCATCCTCCAAGGCTAAATACTCGTAATCGACCGATAGTGAACCAGTACCGTGAGGGAAAGGCGAAAAGAACCCCGGGAGGGGAGTGAAATAGATCCTGAAACCGTGTGCATACAAACAGTCGGAGCCTCTTGATGGGGTGACGGCGTACCTTTTGTATAATGGGTCAGCGACTTACATTCAGTGGCGAGGTTAACCGAATAGGGGAGCCGTAGAGAAATCGAGTCCGAACAGGGCGACAGTCGCTGGGTGTAGACCCGAAACCAGGTGATCTACCCATGGCCAGGATGAAGGTGCGGTAACACGCCCTGGAGGTCCGAACCCACTAATGTTGAAAAATTAGGGGATGAGCTGTGGGTAGGGGTGAAAGGCTAAACAAACCTGGAAATAGCTGGTTCTCTCCGAAAACTATTTAGGTAGTGCCTCAAGTATCACCATCGGGGGTAGAGCACTGTTATGGCTAGGGGGTCATTGCGACTTACCAAACCATTGCAAACTCCGAATACCGATGAGTGCGAGCTTGGGAGACAGACGTCGGGTGCTAACGTCCGGCGTCAAGAGGGAAACAACCCAGACCGCCAGCTAAGGTCCCAAAGATTGGCTAAGTGGAAAACGAAGTGGGAAGGCTAAAACAGTCAGGATGTTGGCTTAGAAGCAGCCACCATTTAAAGAAAGCGTAATAGCTCACTGATCGAGTCGTCCTGCGCGGAAGATGTAACGGGGCTAAGCCAGTCACCGAAGCTGCGGATATGTCTTTGACATATGGTAGGAGAGCGTTCTGTAAGCCTGCGAAGGTGTCTTGTGAAGGATGCTGGAGGTATCAGAAGTGCGAATGCTGACATGAGTAGCGATAATGCGGGTGAAAAGCCCGCACGCCGTAAGCCCAAGGTTTCCTGTTCAACGTTCATCGGAGCAGGGTGAGTCGGCCCCTAAGGCGAGGCAGAGATGCGTAGCTGATGGGAAGCAGGTTAATATTCCTGCACCGTCGTATGATGCGATGGGGGGACGGATCGCGGAAGGTTGTCCAGCTGTTGGAATAGCTGGTTTCTGGTTCATAGAAGGCGCTTAGGCAAATCCGGGCGCAGGATTCAAGGGACTGGGACGGGCACCCATGTGGTGCGAAGCAATCGGAAGTGGTTCCAAGAAAAGCCTCTAAGCTTCAGTCATACGAGACCGTACCGCAAACCGACACAGGTGGGCGAGATGAGTATTCTAAGGCGCTTGAGAGAACTCGGGAGAAGGAACTCGGCAAATTGGTACCGTAACTTCGGGATAAGGTACGCCCCGGTAGCTTGACCACTTTACTGTGGAAGGGTGAAAGGGTTGCAATAAACTGGTGGCTGCGACTGTTTAATAAAAACACAGCACTCTGCAAACACGAAAGTGGACGTATAGGGTGTGACGCCTGCCCGGTGCTGGAAGATTAAATGATGGGGTGCAAGCTCTTGATTGAAGTCCCAGTAAACGGCGGCCGTAACTATAACGGTCCTAAGGTAGCGAAATTCCTTGTCGGGTAAGTTCCGACCTGCACGAATGGCGTAACGATGGCCACACTGTCTCCTCCCGAGACTCAGCGAAGTTGAAATGTTTGTGATGATGCAATCTACCCGCGGCTAGACGGAAAGACCCCATGAACCTTTACTGTAGCTTTGCATTGGACTTTGAACCAATCTGTGTAGGATAGGTGGGAGGCTTTGAAGCGGGGACGCCAGTTCCCGTGGAGCCATCCTTGAAATACCACCCTGGTTTGTTTGAGGTTCTAACCTTGGTCCGTTATCCGGATCGGGGACAGTGCATGGTAGGCAGTTTGACTGGGGCGGTCTCCTCCTAAAGTGTAACGGAGGAGTTCGAAGGTACGCTAGGTACGGTCGGACATCGTGCTAATAGTGCAATGGCATAAGCGTGCTTAACTGCGAGACCGACAAGTCGAGCAGGTACGAAAGTAGGACATAGTGATCCGGTGGTTCTGTATGGAAGGGCCATCGCTCAACGGATAAAAGGTACTCTGGGGATAACAGGCTGATTCCTCCCAAGAGTTCATATCGACGGGGGAGTTTGGCACCTCGATGTCGGCTCATCACATCCTGGGGCTGTAGCCGGTCCCAAGGGTATGGCTGTTCGCCATTTAAAGTGGTACGTGAGCTGGGTTTAAAACGTCGTGAGACAGTTTGGTCCCTATCTGCCGTGGGCGTTGGAAATTTGAAGGGGGCTGCTCCTAGTACGAGAGGACCGGAGTGGACGAACCTCTGGTGTACCGGTTGTCACGCCAGTGGCATTGCCGGGTAGCTAAGTTCGGAAGAGATAACCGCTGAAAGCATCTAAGCGGGAAACTTGCCTTAAGATGAGATTTCCCGGAGCCTTGAGCTCCTTGAAGGGTCGTTCGAGACCAGGACGTTGATAGGCTGGGTGTGGAAGTGCAGTAATGCATTAAGCTAACCAGTACTAATTGCCCGTACGGCTTGTCCCTATAACCTTGGTAGGCTATAGACAAGTCAAGAATACAGCTGCAGTTTGTTGATACTGCTACCCCAAGAACAACAAGAACTTGCTTCTTCCGGATTGGTGAAGTTTGACCATGTGGTCAAATCTCACGACAAGTCAAAGCCTGATGACCATAGCAAGTCGGTCCCACCCCTTCCCATCCCGAACAGGACCGTGAAACGACTTTGCGCCGATGATAGTGCTGCAACCAGTGTGAAAGTAGGTTATCGTCAGGCTATTTATATGAAAAACCCCACCAGGTGACCTTGGTGGGGTTTTTTGCTTTGTGCGGCCGACATCGCCTTCATTCGACGTCTGTATCTCAAAAGGGTAATTTTCGCCAAGCCGGTTTCGTGTTCATCCGAGGCCCTATACTGCATTTCACGCAAACCAGTCAGGACAAGACGATGACCCTCCAGCGTCCGATTCTTTCCATTGCCATACTTTATGCCGGCCTTTTGATGTCGCATGCGGCATGGGCGAATTCCCTGCCGGCAGGCTGCGAGATGCGGGAGCAAGCACATATCCCCCTCAGCTTCGCGGATGACTTGCGCCCGGTCGGCGAAGCCACGATCAATGGCAGCGTCGTTCCTGCCATGCTGAGCACAGGCGCCGGGGAGTCCCTGGTGTTCAACAAAAAAATCCTGGAGCGTCTCGGTATTGAAGTACGTCATACGACCAGCAAGCTGGACGCCGAAGATATGCGCAATCCGAAGACGATTGACCTTTACGTGGACTTTTCGCATGCGAACATCAAGGATTTCTCGATCGGACCAGTCAAGGGCAAAGGCGGCACCTACAAGGTCGAGAACTTCATGGACGATACCTACGGAGTCCGTGTCGGCGCCGGCATGCTGCTTCAGAACGACCTCGAAATCGCCCTCGATGCCGGTTACCTGAAGTCCTTCAATCCGAGCGGCTGCATCGGCGCGCACCTGGCCTATTGGGATCCGCAGGCAGCGTCGGTCCTCGCCCTGTGGCACCCATGGCAGCGCGACGCACGCGTCGCCTTCATCGCGACGATCGGTGGACAGCCCATCCATGCCTTGCTGTCCACCGCGACGCCCCATTCCTATGTGCCGAAAGCCGCGGCGGCCAGGCTCGGATTGACGCCGGACTCGCCTGGCGCGACACGCGAGGCGCCGTTGCCCGGACATGCCGCCGACAAGCCCGTATGGAAGGTCCCGGTTCCCCTGATGTCAATCGGTTCACTCGAGGTCAAGGACCTGGATCTGCGCCTGATGGACTTGAGCCATGAAGGGGAAGCACTGGTACTGGGGGCGGACTTCCTGCATCGCCATCGCGTCTATGTCGCCATGGAGCAGAAACGCATCTATTTTTCTCCGATCACCGTGCCGCAGACCCGAAAACGCGGTTCCGTACAAGTGATTCCGCAACCGCTGAACTGAGGTGCATCCTGCCGGGCCGGCCCGGCTCGCAGCTTTGCATGCTGCCGAGAAACGAGGTTAGCAAACGTAACTTTGATGTGAATCTACCCTGCCCACACCTACACTGAACTCAGGTTCACCGTTAGGGGGCTCAGATGACTACTCGAAGCAACAGGGTGTTGAAACGATGCGCGGCCGGACTCCTGCTGGCCGCCGGACTCGGTGGATGTGCGGTGTACGGGCCGCCCTATGCCGGCTACGATCCATACTATGGCGGAGGCTACTCCCCCTACGTCGGCCCCCCGGTCGAATTGAACCTGGGCCTCGGCTATTACGATGCGCCGCGCCGCGGCTACTATCGCGGTCACGGCTGGCGCGACAACCGCGGATATGACCGCGGCCGCGGCCGCGGCCACTGGCGCCGCTGACTCCCTCCCAAGCCCGCTCCCTGCGGGCTTTTTGCTGTCCGTAAACGTTATACTGCGGGAATCGCTTTTACGAGAACCCGTCCATGCGCCGCCTGCTCCCTGCCATCCTCGCCTGCCTGCCGCTGATCGCTTCCGCCTCGGCGGGCCCCGAGGCCGTGGTCGCGGCGCTGTGGCAAGCCTCGAGTCACGCTCCGGGCGTGGCGGCGGACGCGGACCGGCTGCAGCGCCTGTTCCGCGACGATGCGATCGTCGCCGGCGGCGTCTATCGCGACGGCGAGCCGCGCTTCCGGTCGATGACGGCGGCTGACTTCATCGCCGACCAGCGCCGGGTGCGGCCGCACGGATTCCACGAGTGCGAAGTCGTGCGCGAGGTGAAGGAATACGACCGCTTCGCCACCGTGTACAGCATCGTCGAAACCCGGCGCGACCCCAGCTCCGCCAAAGCCGATTACGTCGGCGTCAACAGCATCCAGCTCTACCGCGATGAGGGCGGCTGGAAGATCGTCTCGCTGTACTACCACGTCGAGAAGCCGGGCGCGCCGGTGCCCTACCAGGCGCCATCGGGCGGCGCCTGCCTCTCCTGAATGCCTAGGTCCCCTGGCCGGCTTCGACCGGCTCCGCTTCCTTGGCCTTGGCCTGGCCGCGGCTGATGCTGTCGCCGTCGTCGCGGCGCAGGCGCCAGAACACGATTGACGACAGCAGCGTCAGGACCGCGAGCGTTGCGAATCCGTGGTGCAGGGCCTGCGCCACCTGTTCCCGGTTGTCCTGCGCCACCGGCCCCAGGAACCAGGCGGTCACGATCGAACCGGCGGCCAGGCCGAAGCTCATCGACAATTGCTGGAAGGAGCTCGACATCGTGCTCGCCATGCTGGTGTCCTGCGGCTCGATGTCGGCATAGGCCAGCGTGTTCATGCTCGAGAACTGCAGCGAATTGAAGAAGCCCTGCGCCAGGCTGATGGCGACGATGACATAGAAAGGCGTGCCCGGGCCGACCAGGGTGAACATCGCGATCGTCAGGCCGATGCACACCGTGTTCACGGTCAGCACCTGGCGGTAGCCGAAGCGCGCCAGCAGGCGCGGCGCGAACATCTTCATGCCCATCGCGGCCGCCGCGGACGGCATCATCAGCAAACCGGATTGCCAGGCCGGCAGGCCCAGCCCGAGCTGGTACAGCAGCGGCAGCAGGAAGGGCAGGGCGCCCACGCCCAGCCGGGTGAGGAAGCCCCCCGCCACCGAAATGCGGAAGGTGCGCACCTTGAACAGGGTCAGCCGCAGCAGCGGATGCTTGATGCGCAGCGCATGCCAGGCGTAGGTGCCGAGCAGGCCGAGGGACAGGGCCAGCAGCAGGGCGGCCGTGACGGCGTCGAGGGTGTGCTCGCCGAAGACTTCCAGCAGCCAGGACAGGATCGCGGTGCCGCTGCTGAACAGGACCAGGCCGATGACGTCGAGCGGCCGTTTCTCCTGGCCGCGGTAGTCGGGCATGTGTTTCCAGACCAGGTAGAGCGCCGCCAGGCCCACCGGCACGTTGATGAAGAAGATCACGCGCCAGGAGGTCCAGTATACGATCAGCCCGCCGACCGTCGGTCCCTGCAGCGGTCCGATCAGGGCCGGGATGATCACGAAGTTCATCGCCGCCAGCAGCTCGCTCTTGGGGAAGGTGCGCACGATGGCCAGGCGGCCGACCGGCATCATCATCGCCCCGCCCAGGCCCTGCAGCAGGCGGGCGGCCGTCATCATGTGGGCGTTCACGGACAGGCCGCACAGGACCGAGGCGATGGTGAAGATGGAGATGGCGATGAAGAACACGCGCCGGGTGCCGAAGCGGTCCGCCATCCAGCCGCTGAGCGGGATGCCGACGGCCAGGCCGAGGATGTAGCTGGTGACCACCGACTTCAGGCTCAGCGGCGTCACCTGCAGGCTGGCCGCGATGCTGGGGATGGCGGTATTGACGAAGGTGGCGTCGAGCTGCTCCATGAACAGGGCAGTCGCGACCAGCCACGGCAGGTAGCGTTTGATGGTGCTGGGATCAGTCAAGCGGGCCTCGTGATACCGGCAGGCCGGGCGGCCCGCCCCGGCCCGATTGTGTCATAAATCGCAAGCGGACCCCGTCCGCCTGCCACGTTCAGAACTTGTAGGCGGCCTTGGCCACGATCCAGTTCGCGCCCCCGTTCGGGCTCTTGATGCTGGCGTTCGAGTAATGCTGGTAGCGCAGGCCGAAGTCCCATTTGGCGGTGGTGTAACCCACGCCGATGTGGTCGCCGAACTGGAAGGCGGTGGACAGTTCCTTGTCCTCGTTCTTGTACAGCGTGGAGAACAGGTTCACGCCGATGCCGACCTCTCCATACAGGCCGAGCTTGCTGTCGCTCTGGTAGCGCAGCACCGGGGTGAAGCCGACCACGGCGATGTTCTTGGTCCGGCCCGGCACGTTCTGGTAGGCGCGCAGGCGCCACAGGGCCAGGTTGGTTTCCCAGTAGCCGGACAGGTGGTAGCCGTTGCGGGCGAACCAGCGCTGGTCCCAGTCGTTCTGGACGGCGACGCGCAGCATGCGCTGCTGGGGATTGGTGCCGAACTCGAGCGATGCCGAGTCGGCCCAGCCGCCGAGGGCCTGGGCGTGCGCGGCCTGGGCGCCGAGGGCCAGCGCGATGGTGGCGGCAATGCCGGCAATGTTCTTTACAGTAGGCATGTTCTTCTTTCTTGGCAGCGATGAAATATTGTGCAACACACTATTGTACTAGCGAGAACAAATCGGCGTTGTCCGCCACCTTGCGCTGCCGCGCAGGTATGATAGACGCCTCGCAGAACGCACATCTTTTTCTACTGTCGCATGACCGAACCGACCAGCACTCCCTTGTACCCGCTTGCCGCGCCGACCCAGCAGCAGGTGGCGCCCACCGTCTTGCCGCATGACCCGGTAGCGGAACACATTGCCGCCCACCTTGGCCGAATCGATACCGTTTTCCACGATACCATCGCCGACCCGGTGCAGGTCGACATCCATGTGGTGCCCGCCAACGAGCGCACTCCCTTCCTGCGCCTGGTGACGTCGGGCATGAGCAGCCGCCCGATGACCGTGCCGGAAGGTGCGCCGCCCTTCGGCGAACTGATGATGGCCTTGCCTGGTGACTGGAAGCTGGACGAAGCTTCGGTGCGGGACGAGCGCTGGTACTGGCCGGTGGCCCTGCTGCGCCACCTGGCGCACTATCCGCACCAGCACGCGACCTGGCTCGGCCTCGGCCACACGGTGCCGAACGGCGCACCGGCCAAGCCCTATGCCAAGGGCGTCGAGTTCACCGGCGCCATCCTGCTGCCGCCGGCATCGGCGCCGGAGGCCTTCGCCGCGCTCGAGCGCGACGGCAAGGACATCTATTTCCACTGCGTGGTGCCGCTCTACCAGGCGGAAATGGACCTGGTCAAGCGCAAGGGCTTCCCGGCGCTGCTGGACGGCTTCAACGAGAAGGGCGTGACCGATCTGGTCGTCCCGGGACGCAAGAACACCGTCAAGAAGTTCCTCGGACTGTTCTGATGAGGACCATTGCCTTCCTCGGGATCGGCCTGATGGGAAGGCCGATGGCGGAGCGCCTGGCCCGGGCCGGCTACCCGGTGCGCGCCTGGAACCGGACTGTCGCCAAGGCCGAGGCGCTGCGCGGCAGCGGCGCGGAGCCGGTGGCGGACCTGGCCGACGCGGTGCGCACTGCGCAGGTGGTCATTTCCATGCTCGAAGCCGGGCCGGTGGTGGGCGCGGTGATGGACGCCGCCTTGCCGGCGCTGGCGCCGGATACGCTATGGATCGACATGAGCTCGACCCGCCATGACGAGGCGCTCGCCTTCCATGCGCGCCTGGCGGGGCGGGGCTGCCGTTTCATCGATGCGCCGGTGTCGGGCGGCGTCGGCGGCGCCGAGGCGGGGCTGCTTGCCATCATGGCCGGCGGCGACCCGACGGATGTTGACCAGGTGGTCAACATTTTCGAGGCGATGGGCAAGCCCCGGCGCGTCGGCCCGGTAGGCAGCGGGCAGGTGGCCAAGCTGTGCAACCAGCTGATCGTCGGCGCCACGCTTAACGTGGTGGCCGAGGCGCTGCTGCTGGCGCAAGCGGCCGGCGCCGATCCGGCCGCGGTGCGCGAGGCGATCCGCGGCGGCTTTGCCGGCAGCCGGATCCTCGAGGTGCACGGGCAGCGCATGCTGGAGCGGAATTTCGTGCCGGGCGGGCAGGTCAAAAGCCAGCTCAAGGATTTGCGCAATGCCTTGGCGGCGGCGGAAGCGGCGGGCTTGACGCTGCCGGTGACGGAACTGGTGACGCGGCGCTACGCGACGATCGAGGAAGCCTTGCCGACGGCGGATCATGCGGCGGCCTTGCTGGCGCTGGAGCAGATGAATCCAGGGCTCCGGCTGGGGAATGCAGAGGACCAGCTTCCGTAGGGTGGACGGCTATGCCGTCCGCGCGTTCAACCAGCAATAGAACAGCCGCGCAGGCAGCAGCACCGTGATTTGAACGCGTGTGCGGCGGAGCCGCACACCCTACGAGAATCAGGCCTTCGGTAGGCTCATTTCAACCAAGCGTACCCAATAACTCGCCCCGATCGGCAGCAAATTGTCATTGAAGTCATAACTGGTGTTATGCAGCTGGCACGGCCCCAGCCCATGCCCGCCGGCGCGGTGCGCCCCGTCCCCATTGCCGAGGAACACATAGCACCCCGGCTTTTCCTGCAGCATGAAGGCAAAGTCTTCCGCCCCCATGGTCGGTTCGACCTGCGTATCGACGCGCTCCGCCCCCACCACCGCGCGCATCGCCTCGACCGCGAAGGCGGTCTGCTCCGGATGATTGATCAGCGGCGGGTAATTGCGCTTGAAGCCGAAGTCGACCGAGGCATTGAAGGCGGCGGCGACACCGGTCGCGATCTCTTCCATGCGGCGCTGGATCAGATCCAGTACCTCATAGGAGAAGGTGCGCACGGTGCCCACCAGTTCCGCTTCGTCGGGAATCACGTTGGTGGCGCTGCCGGCATGGATCTGGGTGATCGACAGCACCGCCGATTCCAGCGGGTTCTTTTCGCGCGATACGATGGTCTGCCAGGCCTGGGCGATCTGCACCGCCACCATCACCGGGTCGATGCCGCGGTGTGGCTGTGCCGCATGGGCGCCCTTGCCGCGCACGGTCACGCGGAACTCGTTACTGGAGGCCATCATCGGCCCGGACACCACGCCGAAGTGCCCCTCCGGGATGCCCGGCCAGTTGTGCATGCCGTACACCGCCTCCATCGGGAACTGCGCGAACAGACCCTCGTCCATCATGCGGCGCGCGCCGCCGCCGCCTTCCTCGGCCGGCTGGAAGATCAGGTAGACGGTGCCGTCGAAGTTGCGGTGCCGCGCCAGGTGCTGGGCGGCGCCGAGCAGCATGGCGGTGTGGCCGTCGTGGCCGCAGGCGTGCATCTTGCCTGGATGGCGCGAAGCGTGGGCGAAGCCATTGATCTCTTGCATGGGCAGCGCATCCATGTCGGCGCGCAGGCCGATCGCGCGGTGCGACGTGCCGTTCTTGATCGCACCCACCACGCCGGTCACGCCCAGGCCGCGCACGATCGGGATGCCCCATTCCGTCAGCTTGGCCGCCACCACGTCGGCGGTGCGCTGCTCTTCGTAGCACAGCTCCGGGTGCGCGTGCAGGTCGCGCCGGATGTCCTGAAGTTCCGGCAGGCAGGCCAGGATTGGTTCCACAAGTTTCATCAGTCCCTCCATGTTTTGTCATGCTTGCATTGCATGTCTTGAACCATTGTAGCCTGCCTCAAACAGGCAATGAAAGAGGAGGGGACGGACCTCCCCAAGATCGTATAAAGTATTGGTTTCACGAAGTATTTTCCCTCGCCCCCACTCCATGCCAGTTACACAAGTCCGCGCCGCCTGCCCCCACGATTGCCCCGATACCTGCGCCATCCTCGTCACCGTCGACAATGGCGTGGCGACCGAGGTAAAAGGCGATCCGGAGCACCCGACCACCGCCGGCGTGCTGTGTACCAAGGTGTCGCGCTACGTGGAGCGCACCTACCACCCGGACCGCGTGCTGTATCCGATGCGCCGCGTCGGCCGCAAGGGCGAAGGAAAATTCGCGCGCATCACCTGGGCCGAGGCGATCGACGAGATCGCCGCGCGCCTTGGGGCGATCGCAGCGCGCGACCCGCAAGCCATTCTTCCGTACAGCTATGCCGGCACCATGGGACTGGTGCAGGGCGACTCGATGTCCTTACGCTTCTTCAACAAGCTCGGGGCCTCGCAGCTGGACCGCACCATCTGCGCCACCGCCGGCGCCACCGGCTACAAGTACACCATCGGCGGCTCGATCGGCACCGACATCGAGCATTTCCAGGATGCCAAGCTGATCCTGATCTGGGGCGGCAACCCGATCGCCTCCAACCTGCACCTGTGGATGCGCGTGCAGGAAGCCAAGCGCCGCGGTGCGACACTGATTGCGATCGATCCCTACCGCTCGCTGACGGCCGAGAAATGTCACCAGCACATAGCCCTGCTTCCCGGGACGGACGCCGCGCTGGCGCTGGGCATGATGCACGTGCTCATCACCGAAGATCTGATCGACCACGACTACGTGGGCAAGTACACGCTGGGCTACGAAGAACTGAAACAGCGCGCGCTGGAATGGACGCCGGAGCGCACCGCCGAGACCTGCGGCATCACGGCCGGCGAGGTGATCGAACTGGCGCGCCTGTACGGCCAGACCGCCCGTAGCGGCGAGGGCGCCGCGATCCGCATGAACTACGGCCTGCAGCGCGTGCGCGGCGGCGGCATGGCGGTGCGCAATATCGCCTGCCTGCCGGCGCTGGTCGGCGCCTGGCGCCACCGGGCCGGTGGGGTGCAGCTGTCGACCTCGGGTTCCTTCCCGGCCAACCGCCCCTTCCTGCAGCGCCCCGACCTGCTGGGGGGGCGGATGGCGCGTACCATCAACATGACCACCATCGGCGACGACCTGCTCAAGGAGGCCTCGCCCGAGTTCGGCCCGAAGATCGAGGCCGTCATCGTCTACAACGCCAATCCGCTGGCCATCGCTCCCGATTCCGCCAAGGTACAGAAGGGCTTCGAGCGCGAAGACCTGTTCACCGTGGTGCTGGAACACTTCCAGACCGACAGCGCCGACTATGCCGACATCCTGCTGCCGGCCACCACCCAGCTCGAGCACGTCGATGCGCACCTGGCCTACGGCCACCTGTACATGATGGCGAATAACGCTGCCATCGCACCGGTCGGCGAAGCGAAGCCGAACACCGAGTTCTTCCGCCTGCTGGCCGCGCGCATGGGCTTCGACGACCCCTGCTTCCGGGAGAGCGACGACGAGCTGGCCGCCCAGGCCTTCGACAAGCGCCACGAGCGCGCGGTGCACTTCGACTGGGACGCGCTCAAGCGCAAGGGCTGGCAGAAACTGAATATGCCCGAGGCGCCGTTCGCGGAAGGGGGCTTCCCGACCCCTTCGGGCAAGTGCGAATTCTATTCAAGCAGCATGGCGCGCGACGGGCTCGACCCGGTCCCGGCCTATATCCCGCCGTATGAATCGGCCGCTTCCAACCCGGAACTGGCACGGAAGTACCCGCTGGCGATGATCTCGCCTCCGGCAAGGAACTTCCTCAACTCGACCTTTGTCAATGTACAGAGCCTACGCGCAACCGAGGGCGAGCCGCACCTCGACATCCACCCGAACGACGCCGCACGACGCGGCATCGCCCACGGTGACATGGCGCGTATCTTCAACGATCGCGGCTCGTTCAACGCCCGTGCACGCGTCACCGACAAGGCGCGCGAAGGACTGGTGGTGGGCTTGTCGATCTGGTGGAAGAAACTCGCCAGCGACGGCAAGAACGCCAATGAAGTGACCAGCCAGCGACTGACCGACATGGGCAGGGCGCCCACTTTCTACGACACCCTGGTGCAGGTCGAAAAGGCCGCGCCGTCAACGCGAGATGAACTCCACCACTAGATTTTCCCGGGCTTTCAAGCCATTCATGGCCGCCACCGCCGCGGCCCTGATGTTGTCAAGCTGTACATCCCTCTCCTACTACACCCAGGCCGCGCAAGGCCAGCTCGAACTGCTGACGGACTCCCGTCCGATCGATGCCTGGCTGGCCGATCCCTCCACCAACAGCAAGCTGCGCCATCGCCTGGAAAGCGCACGCCAGATCCGCCGCTATGCGATCCAGGAGATGAAGCTGCCGGACAACGGCAGCTACACCAACTTCACCAACATCAAGCGCCCCTACGTACTGTGGAACGTGGTCGCCACGCCCGAGCTGTCGCTCAAACCCATGCAGTGGTGCTTCCCGGTGGCCGGCTGCGTGAACTACCGCGGCTACTACAGCAAGCAGGAAGCCCAGGCCTACGCGAAACAGCTGCGCAGCCAGGGCCACGACGTGGAAGTGGGCGGGGTCAGCGCCTATTCGACCCTGGGGTGGTTCAGCGACCCCTTGATCTCGACCTTCATCCACTATCCGGACGCCGAGCTGGCGCGCCTGATCTTCCACGAGCTGGCGCACCAGGTGGTGTACGTGCCGGGCGACTCGAAGTTCAACGAATCCTTCGCCAGCGCGGTGGAGCAGGCCGGCGTCGAGGGCTGGCTGGAGCGCTTCGGCAACCAGGCCATGATGGAGTCCTTCGAGCGCTACACGATGCGCAAGAAGGATTTCATGGCGCTGCTGGTGCGCTATCGCGGCGAGCTGGAGAAGACCTATGCGAGCGACATGAGCCGCGACGAGAAGCGCGCCACCAAGGCCAGGCTGTTCATGGCGCTGAAGGACGACTACCAGGTGCTGAAGGCGAACTGGGGCGGTTACGCGGGCTACGACCGCTTCTTCGCCGAGCCGCTGTCGAACGCCCACCTGGCCTCGATCGCCACCTACAACGACTTCGTCCCGGCCTTCCGCGCGCTGCTGCGCAAGGAGCGCAGCTGGACCGCTTTCTACAAGTCGGTCCGGCAGATCGCCAAGCTCGACAAGGCCGAGCGCCACCGGGTGCTGGCCAGGCTGGCGGCGCCGGCCCCGACGGCGCCGCTCGTGGTGCAGCGCACCATGGGCGAGGTCGCCAGTACGGGGAAATAAACGCATATAGAGGACCCGTTCCAATCGACTTAAAAGAACTTGCGCGCATTGGCGCTGCCCGATAGCATCACAAAAGGCGATAGCAAAGGCGCAATGCTGGACTGCGCACGCTCGGACCACCACGATAACTATTCGAGACAAAAGGCATCCGATGGACAAAATTTGGCTGAAGTCGTACCCCCCGAACGTACCAAGCGAGATCAACCCTGACCAGTATGCGTCGCTGGTGCACATGCTGGAGGAGTCCTTCAGCAAGTACGCCGACCGCAACGCCTACGTGTGCATGGATAAGTTCCTGACCTACGGCGAGCTGGATGCCTACTCGAAGAAGCTGGCCGGCTGGCTGCAGAGCCGCGGCATGGAACCTGGTGCGCGGGTGGCGATCATGATGCCGAACGTGCTGCAGTACCCGATCGCGATCGCCGCCGTGCTGCGCGCCGGCTATACCGTGGTCAACGTGAATCCACTGTACACGCCGCGCGAGCTCGAGCACCAGATCAAGGACTCGGGCAGCGAGGCGATCATCGTGCTCGAGAACTTCGCGAACACGGTGCAGCAGGTGATGGGCAAGACCCCGCTCAAGCACGTGGTGGTGGCGAGCATGGGCGAGATGCTGGGCGGCGCCAAGGGCATGCTGGTCAACTTCGTGGTCCGCAACATCAAGAAGATGGTGCCGGAGTACTCGTTGCCGAACATGGTGCGCTTCAAGGAAGCGCTGTCGCAGGGCGCCAGGATGCCGTTCTCGAAGGTCGAGCTGAAGTCCTCGGACATCGCCTTCCTGCAGTACACCGGCGGCACCACCGGCGTGTCGAAAGGCGCGACGCTCACGCACCGCAACGTGATCGCCAACGTGCTGCAGACCGAAGCCTGGTCGGCGCCGGCGATGGGGCAGTCGAGCGAGCAGACCGTGATCGTCTGCGCGCTGCCGCTGTACCACATCTTCGCGCTGACGGCCTGCGCGATGTGGGGCATGCGCACCGGCGCGCTGAACATCCTGATCGTGAACCCGCGCGACATCCCGGGCTTCATCAAGGAGCTGGGCAAGTACAAGATCAACATGCTGCCGGCCGTGAACACCTTGTACAACGCGCTGGTGAACCACCCGGACATCGGCACCGTGGACTTCTCGGGCCTGAAGGTGTCGAACGGCGGCGGCATGGCGGTGCAGAAGGCCGTCAACGACAAGTGGAAGCAGGTCACGGGCACCGCGATCATCGAAGGCTACGGCCTGTCGGAGACCGCGCCGGTGGCCACCTGCAACCGCGCCGACGTGAAGGAATTCACCGGCACCATCGGCCTGCCGATCCCGTCCACCGACATCGCGATCCTGGACGACGAGGGCAAGCCGATGGGCATCGGCCAGATCGGCGAGATCGCCATCCGCGGCCCGCAGGTGATGGCGGGCTACTGGAACCGCCCGGACGAGACGGCCAAGGTCATGACGCCGGACGGCTTCTTCAAGTCGGGCGACGTCGGCATCATGGACGCGGACGGCTACGTGAAGATCGTCGACCGCAAGAAGGACATGATCCTGGTCTCGGGCTTCAACGTCTACCCGAACGAGCTGGAAGGCGTGATCGCCGGCCACCCGGGCGTGCTGGAATGCGCCGTGATCGGCGTGCCGGACGAGCATTCCGGCGAAGCGGTGAAGGTGTTTGTGGTGCGCAAGGACCCGAACCTGAGCGCCGAGCAGCTGATGGACTACTGCAAGCAGCAGTTCACCGGCTACAAGAAACCGAAGTACATCGAGTTCCGCGACGAGCTGCCGAAGACCAACGTCGGCAAGATCCTGCGCCGCGCACTGCGGGACGAGAAGAAGCAGGCGGAAACCGCCTGACGGCAGCATGACGGCCGGCGCAGCATGCCGGCCCCGCGGAAGCCGCCCCGAAGCTGCCACGCTACGGGCGGCTTCGCGTTTTAATGGACATAGCATCAGATACAGAAGGTGAGGCACGGATGGACAAGTTTTGGCTCAAGTCGTACGAGGGCGGCGTACCTGCGGAGATCGACCCCACGCAGTACCGCTCCCTGACGCATCTGCTGGAGGAGGCGTTCCGCAAGTACGCCGACCGCAAGGCCTATGCGTGCATGGGCAAGACCCTGAGCTTCGCAGAACTGGACCGCCTGTCCGGCCGCATGGCGGCCTGGCTGCAGGGCCGCGGCCTGAAGCCGGGCGCGCGCGTGGCCATCATGCTGCCGAACGTGCTGCAGTACCCGGTCGCGATGGCCGCCGTGCTGCGCGCCGGCTACGTGATCGTCAACGTCAATCCGCTCTACACCCCGCGCGAGCTGCAGCACCAGCTGACCGACTCGGGCGCCGAGGCCATCGTGGTGCTGGAGAACTTCGCGCACACGCTGGAACAGGTGGTCCAGCACACCCAGGTCAAGCACATCGTCGTGGCCAGCATGGGCGACCTGCTGGGCGGCCTGAAGGGCACGCTGGTCAACCTGGTGGTCCGCAAGGTCAAGAAGATGGTGCCGGCCTGGTCGCTGCCGGGCTCGATCGGCTTCAAGCGCATGCTGGCGCAGGCCCAGGGCGCGACCCTGCGTCCGGTCAGCATCGGCCATGACGACATCGCCTTCCTGCAGTACACCGGCGGCACCACCGGCGTCTCGAAAGGCGCGGTGCTGCTGCACAAGCACGTGATCGCCAACGTGCTGCAGAACGAAGCCTGGTTCGCCCCGACCCTGGGCAAGATGAAGGCCGGCGAGCAACCGCAGTTCGTGTGCGCGCTGCCGCTGTACCACATCTATGCGCTGACCGTGTGCGCGCTGCTGGGCCTGCGCGTGGGCGGCATGAACCTCCTCATTCCGAATCCGCGCGATATCCCGGGCTTCATCAAGGAGCTGGGCGGCTACCGCATCAATATCTTCCCGGCCGTGAACACGCTCTACAACGGCCTGGTGAACAACCCGGAATTCGCCAAGCTCGACTTCTCGGGCCTCCTGGTGTGCCCGGGCGGCGGCATGGCGGTGCAAAAGGCCGTGGCCGACAAGTGGCTCTCGATTACCGGCATCCCGATCGTCGAGGGCTACGGCCTGTCCGAGACCTCGCCGGTGGTCACCGCGAACCGCTGCGACATCACCGACTTTACCGGCACCATCGGCCTGCCGCTGCCTTCGACCGAGATCCGCATCCTGGACGAAGCCGGCAACGAGGTCCCGTTCGGCACCGCCGGCGAAATCGCGGTGCGCGGCCCGCAGGTGATGGCCGGCTACTGGCAGCGCGACGACGAAACCGCCAAGGTCATGACCCCGGACGGCTTCTTCAAGACTGGCGACATCGGCATCATGGACGAGAAGGGCTATACCCGCATCGTCGACCGCAAGAAGGACATGATCCTGGTCTCGGGCTTCAACGTGTATCCGAACGAGATCGAAGGCGTGGTCGCGGCGATGCCGGGCGTGCTGGAAGTGGCCTGCGTGGGCGTGCCGGACAAGAATTCGGGCGAGGCGGTCAAGCTGTACATCGTCAAGAAGGATGCCGCGCTCACCAGCGAGCAGGTCATGGCCTTCTGCAAGGAGCAGTTCACGGGCTACAAGCGGCCCAAGTACGTGGAGTTCCGCGAGACGCTGCCGAAGACCAACGTGGGCAAGATCCTGCGGCGCGAGCTGCGCGACGAGAAGACCTCGGCCTGAGCCCTCTCGACAAGACCGTAGGGTGGGCGGCTCCACCCCTCGGTCAGCATGCCGTTATCGTCGACGCCGCCCACGCGTTTAACTCACGCATGCGCAGGCGAGGCGGCTGTTCGAATTCTGTTTGAACGCGTGGGCGGCGTCTGTGCTGCAGGCGATCATATTGCCGGGTGGAGCCGCCCACCCTACGCCCTGATCCTAGCTTGTCCGCTCGGCGCCCGCCACCCCGTCGGCCACGCGGAACGCAGCCAGTTCCGCGATGGCCGATTTTGCATTCCGGACGTCGTCCAGTCCCATGAAGCGGGTCAGCGTCTGCTTCGGCGTGATCTCCAGCAGCATGTAGCCGCGCTTGTCGCTGCGCCCGTACAGGATGTGCGGGTTGTTCTCTATCTGCGCCAGCGTGCGCTCCTGCGGGCGTGAGCTGGAAGTCACCGAGGTGCCCACGAATTCCGTCGCCACCACCGCGTTCTGCTTCGACACCGGCCTGGAGAAATCCGGCCGCAGCGCGGTCGTATAAAAGGTGTGCACGTCGCCGCCCAGCATCAGCGGATTGTGGGCGCCCTGCCTGACGATGGTGTCCAGCAGGCGCCGGCGCGCCGCCGGGTAGCCGTCCCAGCCATCGGTCCAGAAGCGGCCGTCTTCCGGCTTCACGACGGGCACGCTGCTCGACTGCGCCATCAGGGTCTGCTGCGCCAGGATGTTCCACCTTGCACGCGAGCTGGCCAGGCCTTGCTCCAGCCAGGCTTCCTGCTGCGCGCCCAGCATCGTGCGGCGCGGATCGCGCAGGGCCTCGCAGGCGCGCGCGAACACGGCGTTCGAGCCGCCGCGGGTATCCGACTTGGTGCAGGCCTGCGGTGAACGGTACTGGCGGTCGTCGAGCACGTGGAAGCGCGCCAGCCGGCCCCAGTCGACACGCTGGAACAGCTCGACCTGCGCAAAGCCGTCGCGCCGCACGGCGGGCAGGCGCAGCGGCATGTGTTCATAGAAGGCCTGGTAGGCCGCGGCGCGGCGGGCGGCGAAATCCTGGGCCAGGCGCTCGTCGCGCAGGCCGGCGTAGTCGTTGGCCACCTCGTGGTCGTCTCAGGTCACGATCCAGGGCGCCGCCGCATGCGCGGCCTGCAGGTCCGGATCGCTTTTATATTGCGCATAGCGTTTGCGGTAGTCCGCCAGCGTGAACGACTCGTCGCTGCGCACCGCGCGTGCCGGATGGCGCAGCTGGTAGGGCCCCCACTCGTAGATGTAGTCGCCCAGGAAGGCGACCAGGTCGGGACTGTTTGCCGCGATGTGTCGGTGCGCCGCATAGCTGCCGAACTCCCAGTGCTGGCAGGATGCCACCGCCAGCCTGAGCTGGCCGGGCATCTCATCGCGCGCCGGCGCGGTGCGGGTGCGGCCGACCGGGCTGACGGCGTCGCCCAGCATGAAGCGGTACCAGTACCAGCGCCCCGGCGCCAGGCCTTGTATGTCGACGTGCACGCTGTGTGCGAGTTCCGGCGCAGCAACCGCCGTGCCTTGCGCGGCGATGCTGCGAAAAGCCTCGTCGTGCGCGACTTCCCAGCGCAGCGTCATGGCGAGCGGCGGCGTGGACTCCGCCTTGAGCGGCTCGCTCAACACGCGCGTCCACAGGATGACCGAATCGGGCAGGGGCGCGCCCGAGGCCACGCCCAGGCTGAACGGGTAGGGCGTTTTCGCGGACGAGGCGCAGGCGCCCAGGCTGGCGGCGGACAGCGCAGCGGAAAGCCGCGTGGCGTCGAGCAGGAACAGCCGGCGCCCGGATGCCATCACTCGTGACTGATCAGCGAATCGAGCGGCGGCAGCTGGCGCGGTTTGCGGTCCGGGCCGGTGGCGACATAGGTCAGCTGGGCCTCGGTGACTTTCACGACATCCGCCTGCAGGCGGTTGCGCTCGGCATAGACTTCGACGCAGACGGTGATCGAGGTATTGCCGACCTTGACGATCTCGGCATAGAAGGACAGCAGGTCGCCCACGAACACCGGCTGCTTGAACAGGAAGGAGTTCACGGCGATGGTGGCCACGCGTCCGTTCGCGCGGCGGGTGGCCGGCAGCGAGCCGGCGACGTCGACCTGGGCCATGATCCAGCCGCCGAACACGTCCCCGTAGACGTTGGCGTCGGACGGCGCGGGCATCACGCGCAGTTCGGGCATCTTGCCTTCGGGCAGGCGGGTACGTGGGGCGGCATTTTGTGGCGTGGTCATCTTGATTTCTCGGTAAAAGCTACAATCGTCCCGAATTGAACCATAAATCCCCCAGCCCTGCCATGCGACGCACTCCAGCCTCTACCGTACCCCTGCCGCCCGATTCCAAGGGCGTGCCCCGCAATGACTGGGCCACCCTGCGCACCCTGTTCCCCTATCTGTGGGTCTACAAATGGCGCGTGCTGGCCGCGCTCGCCGCGCTGGTCGGCGCAAAACTCGCCAACGTCGGCGTGCCGCTGGTGCTCAAGCAGCTGATCGACCAGCTCGCCGTCGACCCGAAAGACCCGCATGCGTTGCTGGTGCTGCCGCTCGGCGCGCTGGTCGCCTATGGCCTGCTGCGCCTGTCCACCACGCTGTTCACCGAACTGCGCGAATTCCTGTTCGCGCGCGTGACCCAGCGCGCGGTGCGCACCATCGCGCTGAAGGTGTTCCGCCACCTGCATGCGCTGTCGCTGCGCTTTCACCTGAACCGCCAGACCGGCGGCATGACGCGCGACATCGAGCGCGGCACGCGCGGCGTGAATTCGCTCATCTCGTACTCGCTGTTCAACGTGCTGCCGACGCTGGTGGAGATCACCCTGGTGCTTGGCTACCTGGTGCTGAACTACGACATCTGGTTCACCGTCATCACCGGCGTGGCCCTGGTGAGCTACATCGCCTTCACGGTGATCGTGACCGAGTGGCGCACGCACTTCCGCCGCACCATGAACGAGCTCGACTCCAAGGCCAACACCAAGGCCATCGATTCGCTGCTCAACTACGAAACGGTGAAGTACTTCGGCAACGAGGAATACGAGGCCAAACGCTACGACCAGGGCCTGCAGAGCTTCGAGAACGCCGCGGTGCGTTCGCAGACTTCGCTGTCTTTCCTGAACACGGGCCAGTCCCTGATCATCGCCACCGCCGTCACCCTGATCCTGTGGCGCGCCACCGAAGGCGTGATCGCCGGCACCATGACGCTGGGCGACCTGGTGCTGGTGAATTCCTTCATGATCCAGTTGTATATTCCGCTGAACTTCCTGGGCGTGATCTACCGCGAGATCAAGCAGAGTCTGGCCGACATGGAGCGCCTGTTCTCGCTGCTCGACCAGAACCGCGAAGTGGCCGACAGCCCGGGCGCCCAGCCCCTCGTGACACGCGGCGCCCAGGTCGAGTTTTCGCACGTCGAGTTCAGCTACGAAGCCAAACGCCAGATCCTGTTCGACGTCGATTTCACGATTCCAGCCGGGACCACGACCGCGGTGGTGGGGCACAGCGGCTCGGGCAAGTCGACCCTGTCGCGCCTGCTGTTCCGTTTCTACGATGTGAACGGCGGGGCGATCCGCATCGACGGTCAGGACCTGCGCAACATCACCCAGCAATCGCTGCGCGCATCGATCGGCATCGTGCCCCAGGATACGGTGCTGTTCAACGACAGCATCGAATACAACATCGCCTATGGCCGGCCGGGCGCCTCGCATGGAGACATCGTGGCGGCGGCGCGCGCGGCCTCGATCCACGACTTCATCGAGAGCCTGCCGGATGGCTACCAGACCATGGTGGGCGAGCGCGGCCTGAAGCTGTCGGGCGGCGAGAAGCAGCGCGTGGCGATCGCGCGTACCCTGCTGAAGAACCCGGCGATCCTGATTTTCGATGAGGCGACCTCGGCGCTGGATTCGAAGTCGGAGCAGGCGATCCAGGCGCAACTGAAGGACATTGCGAAGGACCGCACCACCCTGGTGATCGCGCACCGGCTGTCGACCATCGCCGATGCGCAGCAGATCATCGTGCTCGATCACGGGAAGATCGTGGAGCGCGGCACGCACGGCTCCTTGCTGGCGGCGCGCGGCCTGTATGCGCAGATGTGGGAACGGCAGCTGGCGCGGCCGGATGAGGAGCTGGCGTCGCCGCCGCTGGAGATTGCGAAGTAGTTGAAGCGAATATTCAAGGTGTAGTTGAACGCGTGGTCGGCTTCGCCGACCGCGCGTTCAAACAGTGCCGGCTCAGTAGGTGTAGAACATCCGCTGAATCTCCTTCGTATTGCTGGTCCTGGTCAGCGCCAGCATCAAGAGAATACGCGCCTTCTGCGGGCTCAGCGTATCCGCCACCACGAAGTCGAGCTGGTCGTCGTTGGCCTCGCCATTGCGCGCCACGATGCCCTGGCCGACGCGCGACGAACGTACGATCACCACACCCTTTTCACGCGCCGCGACCAGGGCCGGCTTGGTTTTCGCCGGCAGGCTGCCATTGCCCACGCCCGCATGCACCAGGCCCTTGGCGCCGGCGGCCACCAGCGCCTTCACCGCCATGTCGCCCACGTTGGCATACGCATAGGCCACGTCCACCTGCGGCAGCGCATCCAGCTTCGACACGTCGAATTCGGTGTCAGCCGTGTGCTTGCGCGTCACCTCACGGTAGAAGAAAGGCTTGCCGCCCTGGATGTAGCCGATCATGCCCAGTTCGGCCGCACGGAAGGTGTCGGCGGTGGTGGTGTTGGCCTTGGTGACGTCGCGCGCCGCGTGGATCTGGTCGTTCATCGCCACCAGCACGCCCTTGCCCACTGCGCTCGGCGAGCCGGCCAGGTTGACCGCGTTGTACAGGTTGATCGGGCCGTCCGCCGACAGCGCGGTGGACGGGCGCATCGACCCCACCACCACCACCGGCTTGCTGCTCTTGACGACCAGGTTCAGGAAGTAGGCCGTCTCTTCCAGCGTGTCGGTGCCGTGCGTGACGACGATACCGTCCACGTTCGGCTGCGCCAGCAGGGTGTTGACGCGCTTGGCCAGGATCAGCCAGTGCTCGTTACCCATGTTTTCGCTGGCGATCTGGAACACCTGCTCGCCGGTGACGTTCGCCACCCTGGTAATTTCCGGGACCGCCTGGATCAGCGCCTGCACGCCCACGGTGGCGGCGGTATAGCCGACCGTGGTGGTGCTGCTGGCGCCGGTGCCGGCGATGGTGCCGCCGGTGGCGAGGATGGTCACGTTGGGCAGCTTGGTTGCCTGCGCCTGCGCCGCCGAGGCGAGCAGGAACAGGAAGGCGAACAGCGCCGCGCAGGCGCGGCTGGATTTCTGGAACAGCATGGACTTCTCCTTCGATAAACTGGTTACGGCTTCTTGTAGACGACGCCGTCCTTCATGACGAACTTGACCTGCTCGAGCACTTTCACGTCGCGCAGCGGATCGCCGTCGACGGCGATGATGTCCGCAGCAAAGCCCGGTTCGACCTTGCCCAGGCGATTGCCCTGGTCGAGCAGTTCGGCGGCGTGCAGGGTCGCCGAACGGATGGCCTCGCTAGGGCTCATTCCCGCCTCGACCATGTAGCCGAATTCCTTGGCGTTCTCGCCGTGCGGGAACACGCCGGCATCGGTGCCGAAGGCGATCTTCACGCCGGCCTTGTGGGCGCGGGCAAAGGTGGCCTGCAGCGGCGGGCCGATGGCGGCGGCCTTCGGGCGCACCAGGGCCGAATAGTAGTCCGGAATCCTGGCCTTGTCCGCCACGTAGCGGCCGGCCGAGATGGTCGGCACGTACCAGTGGCCGGTCTTCTTGAACAGGGCGACGGTCTCGTCGTCCATCAGGGTGCCGTGCTCGATCGAGTCGACGCCGGCGCGCAACGCGCGCTTCATGCCCTCGGCGCCATGGGCGTGGGCCGCGACGCGGAAGCCATAGTCCTTGGCGGTGCTGACGATGGCCTTCAGCTCGTCCTCGGTGTACTGCGAGTTCTGGCCGTTGGCGGCCTGGCTCAGCACGCCGCCGGTGGCGGTGATCTTGATCAGGTCCGCGCCTTCCTTGTAGCGCTGGCGTACGGCCTGGCGGCCTTCTTCCGGGCTGTCGATCACGCCCTTCTCGGGGCCGGGGGCGCCGATTTTCTCGCTCAGGAAGTGGGACAGGTTGTTGGTCGGATCGGCATGGCCGCCGGTGGTGGCGATCGATTTGCCGGCGGTGAACATGCGCGGCCCGGGGATCTCGCCGGCGGCGATGGCGCGCTTGAGCGAGACGTTCAGGCCGTCGGCCGCGCCGAGGTCGCGCACCGTGGTGAAGCCGGCCATCAGGGTGCGCTGGGCGTATTTGACGGAACGGAAGGCCATGTCCTGCGGGTCGGCGGTCAGGCGGTCGCGGTAGGCGTCGACCGCCGGCGCGGTCTCGCTGGTCAGGTGCACGTGCATGTCGATCAGGCCCGGCAGGCAGCTATGGCGCGACAGGTCGAGGTTCCCCGCGGCCTGGGTCATTGGGCTGACGGATTTCACGACGCCGTCCTCGACCACGATGCTGACGCGCTCGCGCCAGGTGCCGCTCTTGACGTCGAGCAGGCGGCCGCAATCGATGGTCTGGGTGGCGGCGTGGGCACTGCCGAACGCGCCCAGCAGCAGGCCTGCCATATACAGCTGTTTCATGATGTCTCGCTCCTCATTGTCGTTATGTGAAAAAGGCCCTCCATTGCTGGAAGGCCTTTCGTGGTGAATCTCGTCCCGATGATCAGCGCAGCGGCGAAACCGCCGGATCCTTGTTCGGTTCGGCCAGGTCGCCTTCCCACTTCGCGACCACGGCGGTGGCGATGCCGTTGCCGATCACGTTGGTGGCCGAACGGGCCATGTCCAGGAAGTGGTCGATGCCCAGCAGGAGCAGCAGGCCGGCTTCCGGGATGTTGAACTGGGCCAGGGTGGCGGCGATGACGACCAGCGAGGCGCGCGGCACGCCGGCCATGCCCTTTGAGGTCAGCATCAGGACCAGCATCATGGTCATCTGCGTCGCCAGGTCCAGCTCGATGCCGTAGGCCTGGGCGATGAACACGGCCGCGAAGGTGCAGTACATCATCGAGCCGTCGAGGTTGAACGAGTAACCGATCGGCAGCACGAAGGCGGCCAGGCGGTTCTTGACGCCGAAGCGCTCCAGGCCTTCCAGGGTCTTCGGGAAAGCCGCTTCCGACGAGGCGCAGGTGTAGGCCAGGATGGTCGGTTCCTTCAGCTCGGAGATCAGGCGCAGCACGCGGCGGCCGAGGAAGATCCCGCCGATCGCGATCAGGACCACCCACAGCAGGATGATGCCGAGGTAGAACTCGGCCATGAAGATGCCGTAGGTCGACAGCACGCCCAGGCCGCTCTTGGCGATCACGCCGGCCACCGCCGCGAACACGGCGATCGGCGCGAAGTTCATGACGTAGCCGGTGAGCTTGAGCATGATGTGGGCGATGCCGTCCACCGCGTCGATCAGCGGGGTGGCGCGCGCGCCGACGGCGGCGGCCGCGGTGCCGAAGAATACCGAGAACACGACGATCTGCAGGATCTCGTTGCGGGCCATGCCGTCGAAGATCGAGGTCGGGATCAGGTGGGTGATGAAGTCCTTCATGGTCAGGCCGGTGGTGGTGATGCCCGACGAGGCGCCTACCGGCGGCACGGCGCCCGACAGGGCCATCGCGTCACCCGGACGGAACAGGTTTACCAGGATCAGGCCCAGCGACAGCGAGATCACCGAGGCGATGAAGAACCAGCCCAGTGCCTTGACGCCGATACGGCCCACTTCCTTGGCGTCGCCCATCTTGGCGATGCCGACCACCAGGGTCGAGAACACCAGCGGCGCGATGATCATCTTGATCAGGCGAAGGAACATGGTCGTGATCAGCGACATCGTCTCCGCAAAGCCGGCCGGGTTCTCGAAGCTGGTGTTGGCCACGTAGCCGACGACGATCCCGAGCGCGAGGCCCACCAGGATGTAGGTTGTCAGGCGGTTCTTTTTATCCATAATGCTTCCTGTCTCGTGGACCTGTGCATAACCCGCGGCAGGGATGGCACTGTCGCAAGGCGAATTGTTGGGTATTTTTATCGTAGGAGAACGACGATTCGTTCTGGTAGGTAAGGCAAGTTCCGAAGTATCCTTGTGGCTAGAAATGCTGTCAAGCACGCATACACGAGTACAACAGATGATCGAAATCGAGAACGTCAGCAAGTGGTACGGCAACTTCCAGGTGCTGCGCGCATGCAGTACCCGGGTGGAACGCGGCGACGTGGTGGTGGTGTGCGGACCCTCCGGCTCCGGCAAATCCACTCTGATCAAGACCGTCAACGGGCTGGAACCCTTCCAGGAGGGGATCGTGCGGGTGGACGGCATTTCCGTGGGCGACCCCAGGACGAAGCTGTCGCAACTGCGCGCGCGCATCGGCATGGTGTTCCAGAACTTCGAGCTGTTTCCGCACCTGTCGGTACGCGAGAATCTGACACTTGCCCAGGTCAAGGTGCTGGGCCGCAGCAAGGAAGAGGCCTTGGCGCGCGGCCTGAGATACCTCGACCGCGTCGGCCTGCTGGCGCACAAGGACAAGTTCCCGGGCCAGCTCTCGGGCGGCCAGCAGCAGCGCGTGGCGATTGCGCGCGCGCTGGCGATGGACCCGGTGGCGATGCTGTTCGACGAGCCGACCTCCGCCCTCGACCCGGAAATGATCGGCGAGGTGCTCGACGTGATGGTGGGGCTGGCCCAGGACGGCATGACCATGATGGTGGTCACCCACGAGATGGGCTTCGCGCGCAAGGTGGCGGACCGGATCGTCTTCATGGACCACGGCAGCATCGTCGAGGACAGCCCGGCCGAAGACTTCTTCGGCGCGCCGAAGTCCGAGCGGGCGCGCGAGTTTTTGGCCCGTATTATTCATTAGTCAACGTCGCACCCGGCGCGCTGCAAGGGCGCGCTGCGGTTAGAATGTCGGCATCCGCAATCCGAGAGCCGCCATGTCCCCGATCGATACCCCCGACACCATCACCATCACCCGCCCCGACGACTGGCACCTGCACCTGCGCGACGGCGCGGCACTGAGCAGCGTGCTGCCGCACAGCGCGCGCCAGTTCGCGCGTGCGATCGTGATGCCGAACCTGAAGCCGCCGGTCACCACCACCGCCATGGCTGCCGCCTACCGCGACCGCATCCTGGCGGCGCTGCCCGAAGGCGTTTCTTTCGAGCCGCTGATGACGCTGTACCTGACCGACAATACCGATCCGGACGAGATCCGCCGCGCCCAGGATTCCGGCTTCGTCCACGCGGTCAAGCTGTATCCGGCCGGCGCCACCACCAATTCGGATGCCGGCGTGACCGACCTGACGAAGTGCTACAAGACGCTGGAAGTGATGCAGGAAGTCGGCATGCCGCTGCTGGTGCACGGCGAAGTGACCGACAACGACATCGACCTGTTCGACCGCGAAGCCGTGTTCATCGAGCGCGTCATGCGCCCGCTGCGCAGCGCCATGCCGGTCCTGAAGGTGGTGTTCGAGCACATCACCACCAAGGAAGCGGCCCAGTACGTGGCCGAGGCCGAAGGCCCGATCGCGGCGACCATCACCGCCCACCACCTGCTGTACAACCGCAACGAGATCTTCCGCGGCGGCATCCGTCCGCACTACTACTGCCTGCCGGTGCTCAAGCGCGAGGAACACCGCCTGGCGCTGGTCACGGCCGCCACCAGCGGCGACGAGCGCTTCTTCCTCGGCACCGACTCGGCGCCGCACGCGGTGCACACCAAGTACGCCGCCTGCGGCTGCGCCGGCTGCTACACCGCGCTGCACGCGATGGAGATGTATACCGAAGCCTTCGCCCAGGCCGGCGCGCTCGACAAGCTCGAAGCCTTCGCCAGCCTGAACGGTCCGGCCTTCTACGGCCTGCCGGTCAACGAAGGGACGATCACGCTCAAGCGCGAGTCCTGGACCCTGCCCGAAACCGTGCCCTTCGGCGAACACGCGCTGGTGCCGCTCAACGCCGGCGAGACCATCTCCTGGAAGATGGTGTAAGCCTGCATGCTGTCGCAGATCGACTGGCCGCGCCCGTGGTATGACGCGGTGCGGCCGGCCTGGCTGGAAGTTGCGCGGCTGGGCCTGGACGGCGATGACTTCATCGACGCCTTCAACCGCAACGCGACCGCGCTCGGTCTGCGCAACGGCGCGGGCCTGCCGCTGCGCTTCGTGCCGCAGTCGGCGCTGCCGGAGGGGACGGCCTACGAGGAATTCATTGGCGCCACCGGCCAGGTTCCGACCCGCGACAACCTGCACGACTTCTTCAACGGCCTGGTGTGGCAGACCTTCCCGCTCATCAAGCGCCAGCTCAATGCCCTGCAGGCCACCCAGATCGCCCAGGCCGGCATCGGCAAGTCGCGCGGTCCGGCGCGCGATGCCGCCACCATTTTCGACGAGAACGCCGCGCTGCTGGTGGTGCGCGAGGGGAGTAGCGGACGGGCGCTGGTGGACGAACTGCGGGCCCACGGCTGGCTGTCCGCCCTCCATGACAAGCGCGCCGTCTTCGACAGCGACGTGCGGATCTGGCTGTTCGGCCACGCGCTGATGGAAAAGCTGGTGGCGCCGCGCAAGGCGATCACCGCACATACGCGTGTCATCTTCGCCGGCGATGATGTGCTGGCGCTGGCTCCTGGCGAGCAGCGTGCCTGGCTCGACGCCCATGTGGCGGACGAACTGGCGCGCGCAGGCTTGACGACGGCCGGCTTCACGCCGCTGCCGGTGCTTGGCGTGCCGGGCTGGTGGCCCGGCCAGGACCGTGACTTTTATCTCGATACGACGGTCTTCCGGCCAAAACGGCAGACCACCTGAAAGGAATACGATGGCAAACGCAGTACGCTGGGGCATCCTCGGCACGGGCAAGATCGCGCGCGCCTTCGCCAATGCGCTCAAGGACGTGCCGGACGCCGTGCTGGCGGCGGTCGCGTCGCGCAGCCTCGACAAGGCCCGGGCCTTCGCCCAGGAATTCGCCGGCAGCGCCGCGGCCTATGGCAGCTACCAGGAGCTGCTTGACGCCGCCGGCATCGACCTGGTCTATGTCGCCACCCCGCATCCCCAGCATGCCGACAACGCCCTGATGGCGCTGCGCGCAGGCAAGGGCGTGCTGGTCGAAAAACCGTTCGCGATGAACCTGCGCGAAGCCGAGCAGGTGGTCACGCTGGCGCGCTCGCGCCGCCTGTTCCTGATGGAAGCCATGTGGACGCGCTACCTGCCGGCCTTCGACGAAGTGCGGCGCATCATCGCCTCCGGCGAGATCGGCACGGTGCGCCAGGTGGTGGCGGACTTCGGCATCACGCCAAATGCCGGCCCCGAGCATCGCGTCTACAATCCCGAACTCGGCGGCGGCGCGCTGCTCGACCTGGGCATCTACCCGCTGTCGATCGCCACCGCGCTGCTCGGTCCGGTCGCCGAGATCAAGGCCCAGGCCGCGCTCGGAGAAACCGGCGTCGACGTGCAGACCGGCTTCACCCTCCGGCACGAAGGCGGCGGCTTGTCGGTGTGCAGCTGTTCCTTCCAGGCGCGCACGCCCTGCGAGCTGACGGTGTCGGGCTCGCGCGGCCACGTGCGCATGAACACCATGTTCCACCGCGCGACAAGCGTCACCGTCAGCCTCGAGGACGGCAGCACCCGCACGGTCGACACGCCCTATCTCGGCAATGGCTACGTGCACGAAGTGATCGAGGCGCAGCGCTGCTTCAAGGCAGGCTTGCTCGAGAGCCCCGGCATGAAGCTGGAAGAGACGCTGGCGCTGATGGGCGTGATGGACGAGATCCGGCGCCAGGTCGGCCTGGCCTACGAGAGCGACCGCAGGAGCCTGCGGCCTGCGCATGCGGCCTGAATTGACAAGCGGGAGCACTGCGCGAATACTGGAGCGGTATCGATGACCATTCCAGCGGAGTTCCCCATGCGTATCCTTCCATCCCTCGTCCTGGCCGCCGGCCTGTTTGCCAGTAGCGCCGCCTGGGCCGACCCGGTCCCGGCGGACAAGATGGACTATGTCGGTGACTGGCAGGGCAAGGACATGCAGCTGTCGCTGTCGAAGCAAGGCAAGGTCGAATACACGCGCGGCCGGCCGAACGACCAGGTCAACCTCAGCGTCGACCTGAAGGGCTTCAAGGGGAACAACTTCGAAGCCGGGGTTGCTTTCGTGCGCACCACCTTTGTGGTCAGCAAGCCGCCGCACCGCGAGGACGGCAAGTGGAAGATGACGGTCGACGGCGTCGAGCTGACCAGGGCCGACTGAGATGCTGCGCGCAGTCACGCCCATCCTGCGCATCTTCGACGAAACGAAAGCCCGCGCATTCTACGTCGGCTTCCTGGGGTTCAAGGTCGACTGGGAGCACCGCTTCGAGCCCGGCCTGCCGCTCTACCTGCAGGTCGCGCGCGACGGCTGCGTCCTCCACCTGAGCGAACACCACGGCGATTGCTGTCCTGGGGCGGCAATGCGCATCGAGGTCGGCGACATCGATGCCTACCAGGCGGAGCTGGCGGCCAGGCAGTATGGCTATGCCCGCCCGGACATCGCCGACACGCCCTGGGGCGCGCGCGACATGTCGGTAAAGGACCCGTTTGGGAACCGGCTGACCTTTACCAACGCGATCAGTACCTGAATCAGCGGCTACCCACGGCGGCATCCAAGCGCCGGAACAGCTCCCGGTGCAGGTCGCGCGTGTACTTGTTCATGTGCCGGCGCGCATGCTCGATCTCCTTCAATTCGCGCTGCGCCACCGCCTCATCATGATTGGCGAGCGCCCACAGCGCCAGTTCCACCCGCGCCTCGATACTGCCGAAGCGCTCCGCAAGCGCCGCGAACTGGGCGCCGGCTTCTGCCTGCCTTCCCGTAGCGGCGTAGGCGCGGCCCAGCACCAGCCCGGTTTCTTCCGGCCGGTAGCCCGGCTGCTTCGCCTGCAGCGGCGCCAGCAGCCCGATCGCCGCCTCCGGCTGGCCATGCGCCGCTTTTGCACGCGCGGCGCCCAGGATCACTTCGGCGTCGTTGGCAAACGGCCCCTGCAGGCAGGCGTCGAATTGCGCCACCGCTTCCGCGCTCTGTCCGTTCTCCAGCAGCGCGCCGGCCAGGCGCATCTGGTTGTGCGCGGTCGGCGTCAGGTCGAAGGCTTGCCGCGCCTCGCGCACTTCGCGCCCCGGGTCGAGCTTCTTGTGCAGCGCATGCCCGGCCATCCTGGCCTGGCGCTCGAGGCGCGAGTGGGGCAGGAAGATCGCCGCGAAATAGACGAGGCTGCCGAGCAGGGGGAAGGAGAACAGGATCAGCAGCCAGTACAACTGCCGCCCGGTGCGCACGGCGTGGACGGCGAAGAAGATGGCGACGATCAGGTGAAGTCCGAGTCCGAGGAGGGGCATGGCCGTACAGGTGTGGTGGGCAAGCCGCCACGATAGCCCGGTTCGATGGCCCGATGTCTATCGGATTGTCACGGTTTGTGCTTCCCTACACCTTGAGGAATTCCTCGCGCCCGCCCAGCCAGCGCGTCAGGTGGGCATCGATGACCGCCATGTATTCGGGCCGCTCGCCATTGTCCAGCAGGTACTGCGCCACGTCGCGCGCCTTTTCCACGATCCACTGGTCGGTCTCCAGGTCGGCGAAGCGCAGCATGGCCTCGCCCGACTGGCGCGCACCCAGGAATTCGCCGGGGCCGCGAATCTCCAGGTCGCGCCGCGCGATCTCGAAGCCGTCGGTGGTCTCGCGCATCGTCATCAGGCGCTGCTTGGCCACCTGGCCCAGCGGGCTCTGATACAGGAGTAAGCACACGCTCGCGGCCGAGCCCCGGCCCACGCGGCCGCGCAGCTGGTGCAGCTGCGACAGGCCGAAGCGCTCGGCGTGCTCGATCACCATCAGCGAGGCGTTCGGCACGTCGACGCCGACCTCGATCACGGTGGTCGCCACCAGCACGTGGATCTCGCCCGCGATGAAGGCGTCCATGATCACCTGTTTTTCCGCCGGCTTGAGGCGCCCGTGCACCAGGCCCACCTGCAAGTCGGGCAGGGCTTCGGCCAGGGTCTCGTAGGTCTCGGTGGCGGTCTGCAGCTGCAGCACCTCGGATTCCTCGATCAGCGGGCAGACCCAGTACACCTGGCGGCCCTCCTGGGCCGCGGCGTGCACGCGCTCGATCACTTCAATGCGCCGGTTCTGGTCGATGGCGCGGGTGACGATGGGGCTGCGCCCCGGGGGCAGCTCGTCGATCACCGAGACTTCGAGGTCGGCATAATAGGTCATGGCCAGGGTGCGCGGGATCGGCGTGGCCGACATCATGAGCTGGTGCGGCACCAGGCCGTCGCTGCCCTTGTTGCGCAGGGTGAGGCGCTGGCCGACGCCGAAGCGGTGCTGCTCGTCGACGATGACGAGGCCCAGGCGCGCGAACTGCACCGTGTCCTGGATCAGGGCGTGGGTGCCGATCACCAGCTTGGCCTCGCCCGATTCGATCAGCTCCTTGGCCGCATCCTTTTCCTTCTTCTTCAGGCTGCCGGTCAGCCAGGCCACCTTCACGCCGAGCGGCTCCATCCAGGCCGCGATCTTGCGGAAGTGCTGCTCGGCCAGGATTTCCGTTGGCGCCATCAGCGCCGCCTGGTAGCCGCTGTCGATCGCCTGCGCCGCGGCGAGCGCCGACACCACGGTCTTGCCGCTGCCGACGTCGCCCTGCAGCAGGCGCTGCATCGGATAGCCTTCGCGCAGGTCGGCGCCGATCTCTTTGACTACCCGCTGCTGCGCGCCGGTGAGCTGGAAGGGCAGGGCGGCCAGGAAGGACTCGGACAGCGCGCCGACCGCGCGCAGTTGCGGCGCGCCTTTCTCGCGCCGGGCGCGCTGCGCCCGTTTCAGGGACAGCTGCTGCGCCAGCAGCTCGTCGAACTTCATGCGGGTCCAGGCCGGGTGCGAACGCTCGGTCAGCGCGTATTCGTCCACGTCCACCGGCGGGTAGTGCAGCAGGCGCACCGAGGGCTCGAAGTCCCACAGCTGCAGGCGGGACAGAAAAGCGTTGGGTAAAGTGTCGCGCCAGTCCACCCGCTTCATGGCGTCGTTGATCGCGCGCCGCAGCACCGTCTGCGACAGGCCTTCGCCGGCCGGATACACCGGCGTGAGCGAGGTAGGCAGCGGCGCGCCTTCGTTGATCACCTTATAGGTGGGGTGGACCATCTCGGCGCCGAAGAAGCCGTGCTTCAGCTCGCCCCGGGCGCGCACCCTCACGCCTTCGGACAATTGCTTGACCTGGCTGCCGTAGAAATTCATGAAGCGCAGCTGCAGCTCGCCCGTGTCGTCGGCAATCTGCACCAGCAGCTGGCGCCGCGGCTTGTAGCTGATTTCGTTCTTGACGACGACCCCTTCGACCTGCCAGGTCTGCAGGCCGCGCATGCTCGCTTCACGGATGGAAACGACCTTGGTTTCGTCCTCGTAGCGCATCGGCAGGTGCAGCACCAGGTCCATGTCGGTGCGCAGACCCAGCCGGGCAAGCTTGGATTCAAGGGTTTTGGGGGCGGATGTGGTCTTGGAAGCGGGCATATTGCGGCAATTTTACGGGCACCCCGGCGTTTGCTGGCGTAAAATAGAGGGTTCGCCGCACGCATTGCAGCCTCTATTGTAAGGCTGTCAGCATCCATTTTCCCAGAATTGACAACAATGTACTCGCTTTCCGATTTCGATTTCGACCTGCCGCCAGAGCGGATCGCGCAGCATCCGCTGCCCGACCGGAGCGCCTCGCGCCTGCTGCAGCTCGATGGCGACCAGGTCACGGACCGCCATTTCGCCGACATCGTCGACCAGCTCCAGCCGGGCGACCTCCTGGTGATGAACAATACGCGCGTATTGAAAGCGCGCTTCTTCGGCGTCAAGGAAACCGGCGGCCAGGTGGAAGTGCTGGTCGAGCGGGTGCAGGACAAGCGTACGGTGCTGGCGCAGGTGCGCGCATCGAAGTCGCCCAAGCCGGGCAACCGCATCCGCCTGGCCGACGCTTTCGACGTGACGGTCGGCGAACGCGCCGGCGAGTTCTTCACGCTGCACTTCGAAGGCGACGTGTTCGAGCTGATCGAGGCCCACGGCCGCCTGCCGCTGCCGCCCTACATCGAGCACAATGCCGACGAATTTGACGAACAGCGCTACCAGACCGTGTATTCGAAGGAGCCCGGCGCGGTGGCGGCGCCCACCGCCGGCCTGCATTTCGACCAGCCTTTGCTGGACCGCCTGGCCGCGAAAGGCGTCAAGCTCGCCTACGTGACCCTGCACGTGGGCGCCGGCACCTTCCAGCCGGTGCGGGTCGAGGACCTGTCGGCGCACCAGATGCACTCCGAGTGGTACACGATCCCGGAAGAGACGGTGGAGGCGGTGCGCGCCGCCAAGGCGGCGGGGCGCGACGTGGTGGCGGTCGGCACCACCTCCCTGCGGGCGCTGGAATCGGCCTCGCAGTCGGGCGAGCTCAAGGCGGGCAGCGACGACACGGCGCTGTTCATCACGCCGGGCTACACCTTCAAGACGGTGACCCGCCTGATCACCAACTTCCACCTGCCCAAGTCGACCCTGATGATGCTGGTGTCGGCCTTTGCCGGCTACCACGAGATCCGCAAGGCCTATGCCCATGCGATCGCCAACGAATACCGCTTCTTCAGCTATGGCGACGCCATGCTGCTCACGACGCGCTCACGCTAATAGATACCGATGCTCGAATTTACCTTACTGAAAAAAGACACCAGCGGCCTGTCGCACGCGCGCCGCGGCCGCCTCAAGCTCAACCACGGCACCATCGAAACCCCGATCTTCATGCCGGTCGGGACCTACGGCTCGGTCAAGGCGATGTCGCCGGTCGAGCTGAAGGAAGTGGGCTCGCAGATCATCCTGGGTAACACCTTCCACCTGTGGCTGCGCCCGGGCACGGCGGTGCTCGACAAGTTCGGCGGCCTGCACAAGTTCATGGGCTGGGACGGCCCGATCCTGACCGATTCGGGCGGCTTCCAGGTGTTCTCGCTGGGCGCGATGCGCAAGATCACGGAAGAGGGCGTCAAGTTCGCCTCGCCGATCGATGGCTCGCGCCAGTTCCTGTCGCCCGAAGTGTCGATGCAGATCCAGCGCTCGCTGAACTCGGACATCGTGATGCAGTTCGACGAATGCACCCCCTACGAGATCGACGGCCGCCCGGCCACCGCCGAGGAAGCGGCCAAGTCGATGCGCATGTCGCTGCGCTGGGCCCAGCGCTCGATGAACGAGTTCAAGCGCGGCGAGAATCCGAACGCGCTGTTCGGCATCGTCCAGGGCGGCATGTACGAGCACCTGCGCGACGAGTCGCTGGCGGGTCTGGAAGATATTCATTTCCCGGGCCTGGCGATCGGCGGCCTGTCGGTGGGCGAGCCGAAGGAAGACATGCAGCGCATCCTGGCCCACGTCGGCCCGCGCCTGCCGGAGAACAAGCCGCACTACCTGATGGGCGTGGGCACCCCGGAAGACCTGGTCGAGGGCGTGGCCAACGGCGTCGACATGTTCGACTGCGTGATGCCGACCCGCAACGCCCGCAACGGCTGGCTGTTCACGCGCTTCGGCGACGTCAAGATCAAGAACGCGCGCTACAAGGACGACGCGGCGCCGCTGGACGAGAGCTGCGACTGCTATTGCTGCAAGAACTTCTCGCGCGCCTACCTGCACCACTTGCACCGCTCGAACGAGATCCTGGGTGCGCGCCTGAACACGATCCACAACCTGCACTTCTATCTGAAGATCATGCAGGAGATGCGCGATGCGATCGATGCGGACAAGTTCAACGAGTTCCGGATCCAGTTCCGGGCTGACCGCTCGCGCGGCGTGTAAGCGGGCGCTTACTGCTGAGTTTGTAGGGTGGTCGGCTCTGCCGACCGCGCGTTCAAATCCTGCATGCCCTGTGGCTGCTCATCACAAAGTTGGACGCGCGGACGGCAAAGCCGTCCACCCTACGAGTAATGAATTTTTCATCAACATCTTGCAATTTAGGAATTGCAAGCCTACATACCCTCAGATTGTCCCCGGCCCCAGCGCCGGTGCTAGAATATACCGCTTATTTTTTAATCCTCACAATCGGAGTCCTTGTGTTCATTTCCAACGCGTACGCGCAAACGACGGCTGCAGCCGATCCTGGCCTGATGGGTAGCCTGACCACTTTCCTGCCGCTGATCCTGATGTTCGTGGTCATGTATTTCCTCATGATCCGTCCGCAGCAGAAGCGCCAGCGCGAGCTGAAAGCGATGATGGACGCACTGACCAAGGGCGACGAAGTGGCGACCGCGGGCGGCATCCTGGGCCGTGTGGTCAAGGTGGCCGATACCACCGTGACCCTGGAAATCGCGACCGGCACCGAAATCGTGGTCCAGAAGAACGCAGTGGTGACGCTGCTGCCGAAAGGCACCCTGAAGGCACTGTAAGGCCAGTCAAGTACCACCAGCGGCCCTGCGGGGCCGCCTCGTGCCCAACATTGAACGCTGGAACACTATGAATCGCTATCCCGTCTGGAAATATCTATTGATCGCCGTCGCGCTCCTGCTGGGTGCGCTGTACACGGCGCCGAACTACTTCGGCGAATCGCCTGCACTGCAGGTCACCACCGGTAAAACGACGGTCAACATCACCAGCGCCACCGTCGGCCTGGTCGAAGACGCGCTCAAGCGCAATGGTGTTCCAGCCACAGCCATTGCCCTGGAAGGCAGCGGCAACAGCACCGCGGTACGCGCGCGCTTTGCCAGCACCGATGCCCAGTTCAAGGCCAAGCTGGCGCTCGAACGCGACCTGAACCGCGACAAGGACAACCCCGACTACATCGTCACCGTCAACCTGGCGAAGAACACCCCGGCCTGGATGGAAGCCATCGGCGCCAAGCCCATGAACCTGGGCCTGGACCTGCGCGGCGGCGTGCATTTCCTGCTGCAGATCGACAGCAAGGCCGTGCTCGACACCAAGGTGAAGGGCCTGCAGGCCAGCGTCCGCAGCCAGCTGCGCGACGCCAACATCCGCCACGCCGGCATCGAGCGCGTCGGCAACACCATCGAAGTGCGCTTCCGCGAGACCGGCGTGCGCGCCGAAGCCCGCGCCGCGCTGGCCAAGCAATCCCAGGACCTGGTCTTCGCCGATGCCGCCGACGGCACCGAGCTGAAACTGGTCGTCTCGCTCAAGCCGGAAGCGGTGCGCCGCACCGTGGAAGACGGCGTCAAGCAGAACATTTCCACCCTGTCCAAGCGTATCAACGAACTGGGCACCACCGAGCCGCTGATCCAGCAGCAGGGCGCCGACCGCATCATCGTCCAGCTGCCGGGCGTGCAGGACGTGGCGCGCGCCAAGGACATCATCGGCCGCACCGCCACCCTGGAACTGCGCATGGTCGACTCGACCGTGACCCCGGGCACCGAGCTGACCGCCGCGATTCCGCTGAACTCGGAACTGTTCACCGAAGGCCGCGGCGCCCCGGTGGTGGTGTCCAAGGACGTCATCCTGACCGGCGACTACATCTCGAGCGCGGTCGCCAGCTTCGACCAGAACCAGCAGCCGGCCGTCTCGATCGACCTGAACGGCGACGGTGGCCGCCGCATGCGCCTGGCCACCCGTGAAAACGTCGGCAAGCGCCTGGCGGTCCTGCTGAAGGAAAAAGGCCAGTACAGCGTGCCGACCGCACCGGTCATCAACCAGGAACTGGGCTCGACCTTCCAGATCACCGGCATCGGCAGCATCGAGGACGCCAACGAGCTGGCGCTGCTGCTGCGCTCGGGCGCGCTGTCGGCGCCGATGGAATTCATCGAGGAACGCGTGATCGGCCCGCAGCTGGGCGCCGAGAACATCGAGCGCGGCCTGCACTCGACGCTGTGGGGCTTCGTGGCGATTGCCGCCTTCATGATCATCTACTATCACCTGGTGGGTACGGTCAGCGCGATCGCGCTGGCGGCCAACGTGCTGCTCCTGCTGGCCCTGCTGTCGATGCTGCAGGTCACCCTGACCCTGCCGGGTATCGCCGCAATCGCGCTCACGCTCGGCATGGCGATCGACTCCAACGTGCTGGTCAACGAGCGCATCCGCGAGGAGCTGCGCGCGGGCGCCACGCCGCAGGTGGCGATCAATGCCGGCTACAAGCACGCCTGGGACACGATTTTCGACTCCAACGTCACCGCCCTGATCGTCGGCCTGGCGCTGCTGATCTTCGGTTCGGGTCCGGTGCGCGGCTTCGCCGTGGTGCACTGCCTGGGCATCCTGACCTCGATGTTCTCGGCCGTGTTCCTGTCCCGTGGCCTGATCAACCTCTGGTATGGCCGCAAGAAGAAACTGACCCACATCTCGATCGGCACGGTCTGGAAAGAAGGTTTTACGCCTAACAAGCAAAACGCGACTCAGGGAGCGCAGGACTAAATCATGGAATTTTTCAAGATCAAACGGGACATCCCGTTCATGCGCCACGCCGTGATCCTCAATGTGATCTCGGTGGTGACCTTCCTGGCGGCGGTGTTCTTCCTGGCGACCAAGGGCCTGCACTGGTCGGTCGAGTTCACCGGCGGCACCGTGATGGAGCTGCACTACCCGCATGCCGCGGACCAGGAAAAGATCCGCACCACGCTGCGCGGCATCGGCTATGAAGCGCCCGAGGTGACCAGCTTCGGCACCGCCCAGAGCGTCCTGCTGCGCCTGCCGATCGTCGAAGGCCAGGACCAGGCCGGCACCTCGAACCGCGTCTTCAACGCGGTCTGCTCGTCGGAGCAGGGCAAGCCGACCGTCACCCAGGTCACGACCGACAAGGGCGAAACGGTCAGCCGTACTGCCTGCGTGACGGCGGACAACAAGGAACTGGTCAGCCTGCAGCGTGTGGAATTCGTCGGCCCGGCGGTCGGCGAAGAACTGGCGCAGAACGGCCTGAACGCCCTGCTGATGGTGGTGATCGGCGTGATCATCTACCTGTCGGTGCGCTTCGAATGGAAGTTCGCGGTCTCGGCGATCATCGCCAACCTGCACGATGTGGTCATCATCCTGGGCTTCTTCGCCTTCTTCCAGTGGGAATTCTCGCTGACGGTGCTGGCGGCGATCCTGGCGGTGCTGGGCTATTCGGTCAACGAATCGGTGGTGATCTTCGACCGAATCCGTGAAATGTTCCGCAAGCAGCGCAAGATGAGCGTGCCGGAAGTGATCGACCACGCGATCACCAGTACCATCTCGCGTACCATCATCACCCACGGTTCGACCCAGATCATGGTGCTGTCGATGCTGCTGTTCGGCGGCCACGCCCTGCACTATTTCGCCATGGCGCTGACCATCGGCATCTGCTTCGGCATCTATTCCTCGGTGTTCGTCGCCGCGGCGCTGGCCATGTGGCTGGGCGTGAAGCGCGAAGACCTGATCAAGCCGGTCAAGGAAAAGGACGAGACCGACGGCGCCGTCGTCTGAGTATCTCCAAAAGCCGACAAAAATGCCGCCCCGGCCCTGCCGTGGCGGCATTTTTTACATCCAGATCAAAGCAGTGTGACAATTTGGCAGTTTATGTGTGGTAACGCACAGAGCCGTAGAATGCCCATCCCTATAGTGGACTTGTCTCTTTCAGGACATCCCTAGTTTTGGACTTCACCCGCTCCCCAACCGGAGCGGGTTTTTTTTTGCGTCTATAGATACCTGGCCCACAGTTCGTTGCTGAAGCGGCCGTCCGGGTCGACGCTGCGTTTGATCGCGCGCAGAGCATCGGCCTCGGGATAAGCGCGGTCGAACTGGGCGCGGGTGGCATGCAGCTGGTAGGGCAGGTAGTAGCGCCCGCCGAAGGCAAGCGCGGTGTCGATCGTCGCGCGCGTCCATTCCGCCACCCGGCGCCGGGAGGCGGCATGGGTACGCTGTTTGTAGTACACCACGAAGGAAAACACCTCCTCCTTCGCCCAGGGCAGCAAGGATGTGCTGTCTGCCGGCGAATGGCGCACCGACACGTTCAGCACCAGGGCATCGTGCTGGCGGATGGTCGCCGCCATGGCGCGCGCATAGGCGGCGAAGTGCCGCACCGGGATGAAGTATTCCTGCAGCACGTAAGTCGAGACCAGGCGCGTGCGCGGTTCCAGCTCCGCCACGTCGAGGCTGGCTTCATGGTTGCGCCACTTCACGCAGGGGCGGGCCAGCAGCAGCGGGTGGATCAGTTTGCTGCGGATCAAGTCGCCACGCGGCAGCTCGGTCATGGCGAACAAGGCATTCTGCTCGAGTCCGTAGGATTGGCCGCGCGCGACCAGCCTGGCCGTTTCGGTCAGCGCCTTGCCCGTCCTGCGCCAGGACACCGCGACCGGCGCATCGAACAGCGGCGGCAGCAGGTCGGCGTTGTGGAAGATGCAGCCGCCGGCATCCGTCATGCGCTGGAACCAGGCGGGATAATCGTCGAGTCCCACCGTTTCCACGCTGCGCTCGATGCGCGTGTTCTGCGCCAGATCGAGCTCGACCTCGGTGATGACGCCTACTGCGCCGTAGCCGCCGACGGCGGCGCGGAACAAAGCGGCGTTGAGGCTGCGCGTCGCTTCCACGACCGAGCCGTCCGCCAGCACCAGCTGCAGGGCGCGCACCGAGTTCACCACCGGACCGTTGCCGACGTAGCGCCCGTGGGCATTCACCGAGACGGCGCCGCCCACCGTGAAATTAGAAAAGCTCTGCATCGTGTGCACGGCCAGGCCCAGCGGGTCGAGGGCATCCTGCAGGTCGCGCCAACGCATTCCGGCCTGGACCCGGGCCACCCTGGCGCCCGCATCGAGCCGGACCAGCCGGGTCATGCCGCGCATGTCGAGGTGCAGTCCGCCGGTAATGGCGACCTGGCCGCCCATGCTGTAGCGACCGCCGCCGACCGCGATCTTGCCGGGCCAGGCGCGTACGGCCTGCGCGACCTCCTCGGTGCTGCGCGGCGCGGCCACGCGGGCGACTTCCACCGGGTACAGCCCGGTGATGTTGGGAATGGCGATGCCCGAGGCGGCCAGGGCGTGGGACGGCGACAGGGCCAGCAGGCCGGCCCCGGCCATGGCCTGGGCGAGGAAGCGGCGGCGTGGTGGATGCATGGACTCTCGTGCAAAGATTGGGCCGGAAGTGGCGAACCCGGAGCATCCGGCATCGCCGCCCGCCCGGCAAGCAGCCGATGTGCCGGTAGCATGGCGCAATACCGCGGGTATCGTGCCGGCATGCCGACAATCTGCACGCGTAAGTGAATCAGCGCACGGAGCGGATCGGCGCGCAGCCCTACAGTGGAAGCGTCTCTTTCAGGACATCCCTAGTTTTGGACTTCACCCGCTCCCCAACCGGAGCGGGTTTTTTTTACCGCGCCGCGCGGCGTCGGCAGTGTGACGGCCTGTGTGAACCAGCGTACGGAAGCGGCCCCATGCGCGGCTTATAGTGAAGGCGTCTCTTTCAGGACATCCCTAGTTTTGGACTTTGCCCGCTCCCACGAGCGGGCATTTTTTTTACCAAGTGGTAAAAAATCAGAGCAGGGCCGCGGTCAGGCTCTTCACTTCGCCGGCCGATTCGGCTAGCACCTGGGCCAGGGTGCCCTCGCCGATGGTGAAATCGATGGTGGCGGCCGAATCGAGCGTGGTCGCGCCCGGACGCGTGTGCAGCGGCGAAGGGAAGGGGGCCAGGTCCTTGGCCAGCAGCAGGGTGTCGCCCAGGGTTTCCGGCGGCAGGGCGCGCATGCCGTTCCACAGCGCTTCGATGGCGCCCATGACGGGCACCGGCACGCCGAGCTTGAGCAGCACGCCGCGGCCGATCGCCACTTCGCCATGCTCGATCCATTCCGCGGCGCTGTCGCCGCTGGCGTCGTCGAGCAGGCCGGGGAAGTCGCCGGCGCGCGAGAGCAGGTAGAAGCCGCCCACCTCATGCACGATGCCGGCGAACAGCGCGGTTTCCGGATCGACGAAGGAGACGCGGCGCGCGATCACCTGCGCCAGCGCGGCCACGTGGGCCGAGTGGATCCACAGGGCGTCGGCCTTGGCGCGCAGGCCGGGGTCGATGATTTCACTGGCCAGCTGGCGCACGATGACCGAGGCGGCCAGGGCGCCCAGGGTGCGAAAACCCACGCGCTGCACGGCTGCGCGGACATTGGTGACGTCATGGCCGGCGCGGTTGTAGGCCACCGAATTGGCGATGGCCACGGTGCGCGCCGCGAGCAGGGGCTCGGCCTGCACCAGGCGCGCCGCCATCTCGGTGTGGCAGTCGGGCTCGTTCAGCGCGCGCTGCAGCTTGAGGGTCGCATCGACGTTCGTAGGAAAGCTGAGTTCGCCGCGGCTGGCCTGGGCGGCGATGCTCTTGAGGGCGGAGAGTCGGTCCATCAAAAAATTATACCCCCAACGCCCTGTCCAGCCCGAAAAACTTTCCCTGAGGAATTATTCTAGTGTTTGATTTGCATCAAGGTTCGCTGAAGATGGCGTCGCAGCCTTCCTTCTGTTCTTCACGGTCTTCCAGCTCGTCGACCAGGCCGAGATCCAGCAGCTCTTCGCTCGCGTTCATGAAGCTGTTGAGCTTGGTCGCGCCGATGAGGCGGTAGATCTCGCCGGCTTCGTTGCGCACGCCGATCAGCATCGCTTCCTGCCGGACTTCGTCGAGGGGCGCGACATCCAGCAGGATGTTACCGATGATGTGCTTGTCGAAATGGGCAGGCTTCTTGCCTTCGATCAGGGATGTTTTCAAGGCAATTCCTTTGCTTGTGGTGGTTGAGGAGGAAGACTGCCGGCGGCAATCTGCTCGCGCAGCTTGCGCAGGACGTTTTCCAGGGCATCGAAGTCGGCGTCGCCATAGTTCGAAAACAGCTGCTTGCCGTGCGCGATCACCCTGGGGAAGACGTCGCGGAAGACGTCCTCGCCGGCAGGCGTGAGGCGCACGAAGAAGGAGCGCTTGTCGTCGCTGCTGCGTTCGCGCAGCACCAGGCCTTTCTGCTCCAGCCGCTCGATCACGCCGGTGAGGGTGCCCTTGGTGATCAGGGTGCGCTCGCCGAGTTCCTTGTAGCTCATGCCGGCCGTGTTGCCCAGCGTGGCAATGATATCGAACTGCGCGTGCGTCAACCCGTGCTGGCGCACCGATTCGCCGGAAAAACGCTCGAAGCTCTGCATGCACTCGGCCAGCAGCCGGACGCTCTTTAAATATCGTTCCCCCATAGGCAGGATTATAGCTGGCCGCCGATGTTTTTCCGGAATGGCATCGAATGGGCCGGACCATGGCACTTGCTCGCCGCTCAGGTATCTCCGGTATCATTAGGCCCGATTGCGTACCGTCCCGTCCTTCTTGATGACACTGTCCATCCGTTCCGATGCAGCCTGCTGACCTGTCCACCCTGGCACAGGAACGTCCGCTGCGCGTGCTGCTCGTGAACGCTGGCGAGCCGGACATGCTGACCTGGTCGGGCCTGGTCCAGCCGCTGCGCCTGGCCGCCAAGCTGCTGGGCCCCGAACTGCTGCATGTCGACGTGCGCAGTCCCGACAAGTTCAGCGACTCGCAGCGCCACTGGCACCTGGTGCTGCTGGTGGCCGACGAGGCCGAAGCCGCCCTGAGGCCGGCCAACTGCCGCGCCCTGGTCGACCGCTGCCGCGCGGCGCCGTTCTGGGGCGGGGTGGGGGCCGGCGTGCTGTGGCTGGCCGACGCCGGCGCCCTGCACGGCGTGCGCACCGCCTTGCCCTGGGCGCTGTATCCCGACACCAATGCGCTGGCCGAGCAGGCCCTGTTCACCCCCAACCTGTACGAGTTCGACCGCAACCGCCTGACCTGCTGCGGCGGCGCGGCCAGCATCGACTTCGCCCTCACCCTGGTCGAGATGCTGTTCGGCGCGGGCCTGCAGGCCCAGGTGAAGGAAATCCTGTGCGTGGACCGGGTGCGCGGCAAGGACGAGCGCCAGCGGGTGGCCCTGCAGGCGCGCTTCGGCACCCTGCAGCCGAAGCTGACCGAGGCGGTGGCCTTGATGGAAGCCAATATCGAAGAGCCCCTGTCCACCGACGAGATCGCGCAGCTGGCCGGCATCTCGCGACGCCAGCTGGAGCGCCTGTTCAAGCAATATCTCGGCAGCCTGCCTTCGCGCTACTACCTGGAGCTGCGCCTGCAGCGGGCGCGCAAACTCTTGCTCGAGACGAACTACTCGATCGTGCAGGTGGGGCTGATGTGCGGCTTCTCGTCCGGCTCGCATTTCTCGACGGCCTTCGGGGCCTTGTTCGGGAATACTCCACGCGAGGAGCGCCAGCGCAAGCTGGCACAATGAGCGCTCAAGAGGATGTTGGTAATTACTTAATCTTTCCCGACCAAAAACGAAAATCCCTGTCGCACTTCTGCAAGAACTTGTCGGGGCGGCTTTCTATAATGGCTTGAACCTGCGCGGCAATGGGCCCGCGTACAACGATCATCCATGAGGAAGCAGCCATGAACGCAAACCTTGACTCCGGTGTCACCACGCGGCCTGTCACCCGGCAGACCTTCGACGAAGTCCTCGTCCCGACCTACGCCCCGGCCGCCATGGTGCCGGTGCGCGCGAAGGGGCTGGATGTGTGGGACCAGGAAGGCAAGCGTTACCTGGACTTCACCTCGGGCATCGCGGTCTCGAGCCTGGGCCACTGCAACCCGGAGCTGGTCGCGGCCGTGACCGAACAGGTCAACACCCTGTGGCACCTGGGTAACGGCTACACCAACGAGCCGGTGCTGCGCCTGGGCCGCGCCCTGACCGAAGCCACCTTCGCCGACCGCGCCTTCTTCTGCAACTCGGGCGCCGAAGCCAACGAAGCGGCCCTGAAGCTGGCGCGTAAATATGCGCACACCAAGTTCGGCCCGCACAAGTCGCGCATCGTGTCCTGCCTGTCGTCCTTCCACGGCCGCACCCTGTTCACCGTCTCGGTGGGCGGCCAGCCGAAGTACACCGAAGGCTTCGAGCCGCTGCCGCCGGAACTGAGCCACATCCCGTACAACGACATCGAGGCCGCACGCGCCGCCATTACCGATGACGTGGCCGCCGTGATCGTCGAGCCGATCCAGGGCGAGGGCGGCGTGATCCCGGGCGACCATGCCTACCTGAAGGCCCTGCGCGAGCTGTGCGACCAGACCGGCGCGCTGCTGGTGTTCGACGAAGTGCAGTCGGGCGTCGGCCGCACTGGCGCCTTCTATGCCTACATGGACACCGGCGTGACGCCGGACATCCTGACCTCGGCCAAGGCCCTGGGCAACGGCTACCCGATCGGCGCCATGCTGACCACCGAGGAAATCGGCATGCACCTCAACGTCGGTTCGCACGGCACCACCTACGGCGGCAACCCGCTGGCAGGCACCGTCGGCCTGAAGGTCGTCGAGACCATCAACACCCCGAGCTTCCTGGCGCGCGTGAAGGAAGCCAGCGGCAAGATCTTCGCCAACCTCGAGAAGCTGGCCGGCGAGTACCCGCAGGTGTTCGGCAAGCCGCGCGGCCTGGGCCTCCTGATCGGCCTGCCGATGGCCGGCGACTACAAGGGCCGCTCCAAGGACTACACCAAGATCTGCGAAAAAATGGGCCTGATGCTCCTGATCGCCGGTCCGGACGTGGTGCGCCTGGCCCCGGCCCTGGTGGTGTCGGACGAGCAGATCGCGGAAGCCGACCGCATCATGCGCGAAGCGGTCGAGGCATTTATCGCAGGCTGATCCACCGCAGGCATCCGGCCGGCGTGCTTTTCGGGGTACGCCGGCTTCGCTGTTTGATCTCTTCCAGGAGTTCGCATGTTTGTAGTCCGACCGGTTGAACGCGCGGATATCGGGGCCCTCGAGGCCATGGCTGGGGTCACGATCCCCGGCGTGCACACGCTGCCGCGCACGCGCGAAGCCATCGTCGCGGCGGTCGAGCGCTCCATCGCCTCGTTCGCCGCCCATGTCGACATCCCGAGCGAAGAGTCCTACCAGTTCGTGCTGGAAGACCTGCGCACGCGCGACGTGGTCGGCACCGCGTCGATCCACGCCTCGGCCGGCTCGAACGGCACTTATTTCGCGTTCCGCAACGACGTCATCCAGCAGGTCTCGCGCGACCTGAACATCAGCCACAGCGTGCATGCGCTGACCCTGTGCTCGGAACTGACGGCCTACTCGCACCTGTCGGGCTTCTATATCCGCAACCGCGACGGCGCCGGCCTCGAGGCCGCGCTGCTGTCGCGCGCGCGCCTGCTGTACGCCGTGCTGGCGCCGCACCGCTTCGGCGACCGCTTCTTCGTGCCGCTGGCCGGCGTCACCGACGGCGACGGCCAGTCGCCGTTCTGGAACGCGCTGGGCCGCAAGTTCTTCAAGATGGACTTCCTCGAGGCCGAACGCGTCATCGACGGCGCCCGGAACCGCACCCTGATCGTCGAGCTGATGCCGCACTACCCGGTCTACGTACCGCTGCTGCCGGGCGACGCCCAGGCCGCGCTGGGCCAGATCCACCCGAGCGGCCAGCTGGCCTTCCAGCTGCTCACCCAGGAAGGCTTCGAGGCCGACGAGTACATCGACATTTTCGACGGCGGCCCGATCCTGCAGGCCCACCGGAACGCGCTGCGTTCCTTCTGCGCCTCGCAGGTGCGCCAGGTCGAGAGCGCCGGCCGCGCGGCCGGCGCCGCCAACGGGCACGACGAACTGGTGACCTACGCGGTGGCCAGCAGCGAAGCGAACTTCCGCGCCGTCATCACCGCCTGCCCGCCGGCCGAATCCAGCCAGGTGGTCTGCCTGTCGCGCGACGCCCAGCAGGCGCTCGGCGTGTCGCCCGGCGACAGCGTCACCTGCGTGCGCATCTGAGAGGGGAATTGATGCTCGTAATCCGTGCAGTGAAAACCGACGACCTGGACGCCCTGATCGAGATGGCGCGCCAGGCCGGCAGCGGCATGACCACGCTGAAACCCGACCGCAAGATGCTGGGCGACCGCGTCGAAACCGCGGTGGCCTCGTTCAACGAAAGCATCCCGCCCGAAAAGCGCGACTACATGTTCGTGCTCGAGCACACCGAGGACGGCCGCATTGCCGGCGTGTGCGCAATCAAGGGTGCGGTCGGCCTCACCGAGCCTTTCTATAACTACCGCATCGGCACTCTGGTGCACTGCAGCCGCGAACTGAACGTGTTCACGCGGATGGAGACCCTGTACCTGTCGAACGACCTGACCGGCTCCTCCGAGCTGTGCTCGCTGTTCCTGCTGCCGCAGTACCGCGCCGGCTTCAACGGCAAGTGGCTGTCGAAAAGCCGCTTCCTGTTCATCGCCCAGTTCCAGCAGCTGTTCACCGAGAAGATCATCGCCGAGATGCGCGGCTACCAGGACGAGAACGGCGTCTCGCCCTTCTACGAGGGCCTGGGCCGCCACTTCTTCAAGATGGACTTCGATCACGTCGACGGCCTCACCGCGCTCGGCAAGAAGTCCTTCATCGCCGAGCTGATGCCGCGCCAGCCGCTCTACGTGGACTACCTGCCGGAATCGGCGCGCGACGTCATCGGCAAGGTCCATACCTCGACCCAGCCGGCCAGGAAGCTGCTGGAGAACGAGGGCATGCACTACGAAGGCTACGTCGACATCTTCGACGCCGGCCCGGTGCTGCAGGGCCGCGTGTCCGAGCTGCGCGCGGTGCGCGACAGCGTGCTGGCGGAGGCGGTCGAAGGCGTCCATGAAGAAGAGACCGAACACCTGCTGGTGTCGAACACCAAGCTCACCGATTTCCGCATGATCCTGACCCGCGGCGTGGCGGGCGCCGCCCGCATCGCGCTGTCGGCGCAGGAGATGTCGCAGCTGCACGTGCAGGCCGGCGAAGAAGTACGCACGCTGCCCCTCAACACAAGGAAGAACGCGAATGCCTAATCTCTCGAATTACATCGACGGCGCATGGATCGCCGGCAGCGGCCCGGAGCTGGCCACGATCGACCCGTCGACCGGGCGCCAGACCTGGAGCAGCAATGCTTCTACGGAAGAAGACGTGGCGCGCGCCGCCACGGCCGCGCGCAATGCCTTTGAAGCCTGGGCGCTCACCCCGCTCGACGCGCGCATCGCCGTCTGCACGCGCTTCCGCGACCTGCTCAAGGAGCATGCGGAAGAACTGGCCGCGATCATCGCCGAGGAAGTGGGCAAGCCGCTGTGGGAAGCGCGCACCGAAGTGACCACCATGGCCAACAAGATCGACATCTCGGTCCAGTCCTACGGCGCGCGCACCGGCGAAACGGCCTCGAAAGTCGCGGACGGCAATGCCGTGCTGCGCCACCGCCCGCACGGCGTGTTCGCGGTCTTTGGCCCGTACAACTTCCCGGGCCACCTGCCGAACGGCCACATCGTGCCGGCCCTGATCGCCGGGAACACCGTGGTGTTCAAGCCGAGCGAATACGCACCGCGCACGGCGGTGAAAACCGTGCAGCTGTGGGAGCAGGCCGGCCTGCCCAAGGGCGTGCTGAACCTGGTCAACGGCGGGCGCGACACCGGCGTGGCGCTCGGCCAGCATGCGGACATCGACGGCATCCTGTTCACCGGCAGCAGCCAGACCGGCACCGCCCTGCACAAGGCCTTCGGCGGCAAGCCGGGCAAGATGCTGGCGCTGGAAATGGGCGGCAACAATCCGCTGGTGGTGTGGGACATCCCGGAAGATCCGAAGCTGCTCGACGCCGCCGTGCACCACGCCGTGATGTCGGCCTTCATCTCGGCCGGCCAGCGCTGCACCTGCGCGCGCCGCCTGGTCATCCAGGACACCCCGCAAGCCCAGGCGTTTCTTGACCGTTTGGTAAAAGTCGCCTCGACCCTGCAGGTGGGGCCGTCCAACGCCGATCCGCAGCCCTTCATGGGCCCGGTGGTGTCAAGCGCCGTCGCTGCCCGCCTGGTCGAGGCGCAGGCCGATATGGCCGCGAAAGGCGGCAGGGTGCTGCTGCAGATGAAGCAGCCCGACCCGAACGCCGGTTTCGTCACCGCCGGCATCGTCGACACCACCGATGCGCAAGGGATCCCGGACGAAGAGTGGTTCGGTCCGCTGCTGCAGGTGATCCGCGTGAAGGATTTCGACGAGGCCCTGCGCGTGGCCAACGCCACCGAATACGGCCTGGCCGCGGCCCTGTTGTCCCCATCGGAAGCATTGTGGAAGCGCTTCTCGGTGCGCGCCCGTGCCGGCATCGTCAACTGGAACCGCCCGACCACCGGCGCGGCCAGCTCGGCCCCGTTCGGCGGCGTCGGCAAGTCGGGCAACCACCGCCCGAGCGCCTACTATGCCGCCGATTACTGCGCCTACCCGGTCGCCTCGATCGAGACGGCGGAACTCGAGATGCCGGCCAAGCTGTCGCCGGGACTGGTTTTCTGATCATGCGCAGCGCTCGCGAATACAACTTCGACGGCCTGGTCGGCCCGTCCCACAACTACGCCGGCCTCTCGTTCGGCAACGTGGCCTCGTTCAGCAATGTGAGGAGCAGCTCGAACCCGCGCCAGGCCGCCCTGCAGGGCCTGGCCAAGATGCGCGAGCTGGCCGCGCGCGGCTTCGCCCAGGCGGTGATGCCGCCGCAGGCGCGCCCGAACTTCCGCCTGCTGCGCCGCATCGGCTTTTCCGGCACCGACGCCGACGTGCTGGCGCGCGCCTGGCGTGAGGCACCGGTGATCCTGGCCTGCGCCTACTCGGCCGCGCCGATGTGGACCGCCAACGCCGCCACCGTCAGCCCTTCCGCCGACACGCTGGACGGCCGCGTGCATTTCACCCCGGCCAACCTGAACAACAAGCTGCACCGCTCGGAAGAGTACCTGCAGGCGACGCGCACCCTGCGCGCCATTTTTGGGGATTCGAGCCGCTTCGTGGTGCACGACGCGCTCCCCGCCGTCCCTGCCTTTGGCGACGAAGGCGCCGCCAACCATACGCGTTTCGCTGCCGCACATGGCGCGGCCGGAGTGGAGTTCTTCGTCTACGGCCGTGCCGAATTCGACCCTGCCGCTCCGGCGCCCAAGAAATACCCTGCACGCCAGACCCTGGAAGCCTCGCAGGCGGTGGCGCGACTGCACGGCCTGGATCCGGCGCGCACCGTGTTCGCCTCGCAGAACCCGGACGTGATCGACCAGGGCGTGTTCCACAACGACGTGATCGCGGTCGGCAACGGCAACGTGCTGTTCTACCACGAGCAGGCCTTCTTCGACGAAGCCGCCACCCTGGACGCGCTGCGCGGCGCCCTGGGCAGCGTCGACACCGAGCTGGTGCCGGTGCGCGTGGCAAGCGCCCAGGTGCCGGTGGCCGATGCGGTGGCCAGCTACCTGTTCAACAGCCAGCTGCTCACCAAACAGGATGGCCGCATGGCCCTGGTGGTGCCGCACGAATGCCGCGAGAACGACGCGGTCGCGCGTTATCTGGATGCCATGGTTGCCGGCGGCGGCCCGATCGACGAGCTGCTCGAATTCGACCTGCGCCAGAGCATGCGCAACGGCGGCGGACCGGCCTGCCTGCGCCTGCGCGTGGCCCTCACCGAGGACGAGGCGCAAGCCATGCACGGCGGCGTCATCATGACCGAGACGCTGTATGGCCTGCTCACGTCCTGGGTCGAGAAGCACTACCGCGACCGGGTCGAGCCGAAGGACCTGGCCGACCCGCAGCTGGCGATCGAATGCAGCACCGCGCTCGAGGAACTGGAACGCATTCTCGGCCTGCCGGGCCTGTACGAGCTGTCGTAAGCCCCGGTGGCCATGTTCTAATAACGGATTCGGACGGGACACCCCTGTCCATATAAAGCCAGGGTAGCGTGAAGCCACAAGCAAGAACGCACCCCGGCATACAAACTTTGGAGAAGTAACATGAAAGACATGCCTCAAGATTTGCGCAGCCAGACGCTCAACCTGGTCAACGCAAACCAGTCCGCCGCCGGCGCCAATGCGCAGGTAGGGGCGCTCATCAGCGCCTGGCTCGGATCGCTGGACGACGAAGACCTGGCCGGCACCGCGCCCGAAAGCCTGGCCCCGGTGCTGTGGGAAGGATTCTCGCAGCTGGCCCAGCGCAGCGGCCCTGGCTGCCAGATCGCCACGATGCGCTACTCCGACGGCCGTGGCGGCATGGCGACCGCCCTGCTGATCCTGAACGACGACATGCCTTACCTGGTCGATTCCTTCGTCATGGCCTTGCGCAAGGAGCGCCAGACCGCCAGCGGCGTGATGAACGCCGTGCTGCCGGTGCGCCGTGACGCGAATGGCCTGGCGAGCGCCGTCGGCGAAGCCGGCGCGCCGCTCGAATCGATCGTGCTGATCCTGATGAGCGACGAGCTCGAATTCTCCGAACTGGATTCCCTGACCGCGCGCATCCGCATGGTGGCCAGCGACGCCGCCACCGTGCAGCGCGACGCCGTCAAGATGGCCGACCGCATGACCGCGGTGGCCGCGGCCGCCGCGCAGGCCGGCAGCGCCGAAGGCCAGGAAGTGGCCGCCTTCCTCGAATGGGCCAAGAACGAAGGCTTCGAGCCCTTCGGCTACGCCTACTACGCGGTGAAGGAAGGCGCGCGCGAACTCGAGCGCGACATCCCGAGCCGCGTCGGCGTGCTGGCCGACACCGCCCACCCGGTCTACGGCACCTGCCTGGCCAACATCCCGGGCGACTTCGAAACCCTGTCGCGCCGCGCCGACACCCTGTCGATCGTCAAGGCCGACGTCGAGGGCACCCTGCATCGCGACCAGCCGCTCGACTTCATCGGCGTGCGCAATACCGACGCGCAAGGCAAGATCCTGGGCGAGCATTGTTTTGTGGGCCTGTTCACCCGCGCCGCTACCTCGACCCCGCTGGCGCGCCTGCCGTTCGCGCGCGGCCGCGTCGCCAAGGTGCTGTCGATCGCCGGCGTGCGCCAGGAAGGCTTCCGCGCCGAGAAGTTCGTCGAGATCCTCGAGTCGCTGCCGCGCACCGAAGCGCTGGAAGCCGACCCGGAATGGCTGGCCCAGGTGTGCTCCTCGGTCGTGTCGATGTACAAGCAGCCGCGCCCGAAGGTCTTCGCGCGCCGCGACGTGTATGCGCGCCACCTGAACGTGCTGGTCTACCTGCCGCGCGAGCGCTACAGCGCCGCGGTCGCCGCCAGCCTGGCCTCGGCCCTGAAGGACAGCTCCGGCGCCCGCGACGTGCGCGTCCAGACCCTGGTCGCCGACGGTCCGCTGGCACGCGTCTACCTGATCGCGCATGCCGCCCGCTATCCGCTCGACCTCGAAACCGACATCCAGCAGCCGCTGCTGGCAGTGCTGGACGGCTGGCATGACCGCTTCGCCGCCGCCACCAACACCATCGACGACGCTGGCCTGCGCAGCAGCCTGCGCAAGCTCGGCGCCAACCTGCCGGTCAGCTTCGTCACCAACACCGCGCCGGAAACCGCGTTCCGCGACCTGCAGGCCCTGCTGAAGAACGGCCGCGGCGATGGCCAGAACCAGCGCGTCGCCGTGCGCGTGGAGCCGGGCGACGCCGCCAACGGCATCGACGCCTCGATCCGCCTGTACTCGGGCGAGGTCGTGCCTTCGCTGTCGCGCATCCTGCCGGCCCTGCAGAACGCCGGCATCGCGGTCGACCGCGAGCAGACCTGGACCTTCAAGACCGCCGACGGCGCCGTGCACAACGTCACCGCGCTGGCCGTGGACGACGAAAGCGGCGCCAAGCTGGTCAAGCCGGGCATCATCCCGGTGGCCGAGGAGCTGTTCACCGCGCTGTTCAACAACGACGCCGAAGACGGCCGCATGAACGGCCTGACCATCGAAGGCGGCCTGTCGCTGCGCGAAGTGCAGCTGGTGCGCGCCTACATCAGCTACTGGCGCCAGCTGGGCTCGAAGTTCTCGGTGCGCTACATGGCCGAAACCCTGCGCACCCAGCCGGCCCTGGTGAAGGAATTCGTCACCGGCTTCCTGATGCGCTTCGATCCGAGGCTGGACGAGGCCGAGCACGCCGCCGGCACCGCCAAGCTGGCCGCGCTGAAGGCCGGCCTGTCGACCGTGAACCACGCCGACACCGAGGAAATCATGGCGGCCCTGGTCGACCTGGCCCTGGCCACCATGCGCACCAACTACTTCCAGAACGCCGGCGAGAAGATGATCTTCAAGGTCGACACCAGCAGCCTGGCGCTGGCGCCGGAACCGCGTCCGTACCGCGAGATCTACGTATTCTCGCGCCGCTTCGAAGGCGTGCACCTGCGCGGCGGCCCGGTCGCCCGCGGCGGCCTGCGCTGGTCGGACCGCATGGAAGACTACCGCACCGAAGTGCTGGGCCTGGTGAAGGCGCAGATGGTCAAGAACGCCGTCATCGTGCCGGCCGGCTCGAAGGGCGGCTTCGTGTGCAAGCAGATGCCGCAGGGCGCCCCGCGTGAAGTGGTGGCCGCCGAGGGCGAAGCCTGCTACCGCGAGTTCATCTCCAGCCTGCTGGAAGTGACCGACAACCGCGTGCGCGGCGAAATCGTCCCGCCGGAAAACACCGTGCGCCATGACCAGGACGACCCGTACCTGGTGGTGGCCGCCGACAAGGGCACCGCGACCTTCTCGGACATCGCCAACAGCATCGCCGTCAAGCGCGGCTTCTGGCTGGGCGACGCCTTCGCTTCGGGCGGTTCGAACGGCTACGACCACAAGAAGATGGGCATTACCGCCAAGGGCGCATTCGAAGCGGTCAAGCGCCACTTCTTCGAACTGGGCCACGACATGAACACCACCCCGGTCACCATGGTCGGCGTGGGCGACATGTCGGGCGACGTGTTCGGCAACGGCGTGCTGCTGTCGCGCCAGCTCAAGCTGGTGGCGGCTTTTGATCACCGCCACATCTTCCTGGACCCGAACCCGGATCCGGAAGTCTCGTTCAAGGAGCGCCAGCGCATGTTCGCGCTGCCGCGCTCGTCGTGGGAAGATTACGACAAGAGCCTGATCTCGCAGGGCGGCGGCGTGTTCCCGCGCACCGCGCGCGCGATCGAGCTGAGCCCGGAAGTGCGTGCCGTCCTCGACATCAAGGAAACCTCGCTCTCGCCTGAAGAACTGATGCACCGCATCCTGCTGGCGCCGGTGGACCTGTTCTACAACGGCGGCATCGGCACCTACATCAAGTCCTCGAACGAGACCCATGCCCAGGTGAAGGACCGCGCCAACGACCGCATCCGCGTCAACGGCGGCGAAATGCGCTGCAAGGTGGTGGGCGAGGGCGGCAACCTGGGCGCGACCCAGGCCGGCCGTATCGAGTTCGCCCTGAACGGCGGCCGCATCTTCACCGATGCGATCGACAACTCGGCGGGCGTGGACTGCTCGGACCACGAAGTGAACATCAAGATCTGGCTGGACACCGAAGTCAAGGCCGGCGAACTGCCGGAAGAGGACCGCAACCGCATCCTGAACGAGATGACCGGCGCGGTGGAACAGCTGGTCCTGCGCGACAACAAGCAGCAGACCCACCTGCTGACCCGCGAAGCCCAGGCCCAGGCCACCGCCTCCGTGGTGGACGGCTACGCCGCATTGATCACCAACCTGGAAGCGGAAGGCGCCGTCAACCGCGAACTGGAACAGCTGCCGACCGACGCCGAGCTGGCCCGCCGCAAGGCGCTGGGCCTGGGCCTGGCCACGCCGGAGCTGGCGGTGGTCATCGCCAACGTGAAGAACCGCTTCAAGCGCACCCTGCTGGCGCTGCCGCTGGTCGAGGAATCGTGGGCCGAGTCGCTGCTGCGCCCATACTTCCCGGCGCAAATGGTCGCCACCCGCAACCCGCTGAACCACCCGCTGGCCAACGCCATCCTGGCGACCGTGCTGGCCAACGAGGCGGTGAACCGTTGCGGTCCGCTGATGCTGCGCGACCTGGCGGCCGAGCACCGCGTCGACGAGACCGAAGTGGTGAAGGCCTGGGCGCGCGCCTGGTCGGCGCTGCACCTGGCGTCGGTGTTCGACGCGCTCGACGCCGATGCGCTGAAAGTGCCGCGTGACGTCTCGATGGCGGTCGACATGCGCACCCGTGCGCTGATGCGCGCCGTGATCGAAGGCGTGCTCTCGCTGCCGGCCGGCGCCGACGGCATGGCCGAGCTGTCGACCCTGTTCGGCCAGGCCGACCAGCTCCGCGTCTTGAGCCCGGCCCGTTCCGAAGCCGACGGCCACAGCGGCCTGCCGGCGCCGTTCACCGCGGCGTGGAAGACGGTCGAGACCATCGAGTCGCTGGCCACCTTCCTGTTCGCGGCGGTGTCGGTGCAGCGTCCGGGCGGCATGAGCCTGGCCCAGTTCCTGCAGGTCGGCATGGCGCTGCGCCAGCAGGCCGGCATCGACATGCTCGAGCGCGGCCTGAAACTGCCGGCCCAGAGCAAGGCCCAGGAACAGCTGCGCAACTACGCGATGCAGGCCCTGCGCCGCACCCAGCAGCGCCTGCTGCTGCAGGTGATCGAGCGTGCCGGCGCCGGCGGCGATCCGCTGGCGGCCGTCAAGGAAGTCACCGAGGCGCGCGGCCTGACCGGCTTCGCACAGCCGGTCGAGCTCGAGCAGGCCATGCTGGACGTCTGGGCGCTGTCGGAAGGTTCGAGCCCGGACCGCCTGGCTGCGTAAGCGGATGAGCGCGAACCTGGGTTCCGCGCTGCCGGAAGCGGTGCGCGCACTGGCCGAAGCGGATTTCGCTTCGGTCGCGCAGCGCTTCTCGAGCGCCGGCTTCGCGGTTGCGCTGCCGGCGCCCGGCATCCTGACGGTGAAAGCGGCGGCGCCCGACCCGGCACGCGCGAGCGTGCTGGTGTCGGTGGGCGTGCATGGCGACGAGACCGGGCCGATCGAGATGGTGGCCTGGCTGATCGAAGCCCTGTCGCGCACCCCGCGCGAGCTGGCGGTGGACCTGATGCTGTGCGTCGGGAACATCGATGCCATCGCCCAGGGCAAGCGTTTCATCGACGCCGACCTGAACCGCATGTTCCGTGCGGATCGCGGGACGCTGGCCGGGACCGCGGAAGCGGCGCGCGCCGATGCGCTGATCGACGCCACCCGCGCTTTCTTCGAAGGGGCGGGTGCGCAGCGCTGGCACCTCGACCTGCACACGGCGATCCGGCCTTCGCACTATCCGATGTTCGCGATTGTGCCCGAGATCATTCGTGAGGAGCCACGCAAGGCGCTCATCGACTGGCTGGGACAGGCGGCGATCGGCGCCGTCATCATGAACCCGAAGTCGGTGGGCACCTACAGCTACTATTCAAGCGAGCACCATGGCGCCGCGGGCAGCACCGTGGAGCTGGGGCGGGTCGGGACGCTGGGGCAGAACGACCTGTCGCAGTTCGCCGATGCGTCCCAGGCGCTGGACCGCCTGCTGCGCGGCCGGCCGGCTTTTGAAGCCAAGGCGGCGCCGCACGTGTTCGCGACGGCGCGCCAGGTGATCAAGCTGTCCGATGCCTTCACCATGTCGGTGGGGCGCGAGACCTGGAACTTCACGCCGATGAAGAAGGGCGACGTCATCGCCACCGATGGCGACACCGTGTACCGGGTGGAGCACGACGAGGAACTGGTCGTGTTTCCGAACCCGGACGTGCGGGTCGGCCTGCGTGCCGGGCTGATGGTCACGCGTATCGGCTGAGCAGACGAACAAGGGGAAGCGGTGCTTCCCCTTTTTTTTTCCAGGCAAGCTCGCAGCATCAAACCCGCCGCCAAGCTAGACTGAAGCCTTTGCCCCGAGCGGAGGCTTCATGAGCAGCATGCTTTTCTCCCCAGTCACCCTGGGCCCCCTGCAACTCCCCAACCGCATCGCGATCGCCCCGATGTGCCAGTACTCAAGCGTCGACGGCCTGCCGACCGACTGGCACACCATCCACCTCGGCAATCTGGCGCTGTCCGGCGCCGGCCTCCTGATCATCGAAGCGACGGCGGTGACGCCCGAGGGCCGCATCTCCGCGGATGACCTGGGCCTGTGGTCCGACGCCCACCAGGAGGCGCTGGCGCCGGTGATCCGTGCGCTGCGCCGATACTCCCCCATCAAGATCGCCATCCAGTTGGCCCACGCCGGGCGCAAGGCCTCGACCAGGGTGCCATGGGAAGGCGGCGCCCAGGTCGCACCGAGCCAGCCGCGCGGCTGGCAGACCCTGGCCCCATCGGCTGTCCCGCACGCGGAAGGCGAGGCGCCGCCGCTTGCGCTCGATGCGGACGGCCTGGCGCGGGTCAAAGACGGCTTTGTCGCCGGCGCGCGCCGCGCCGCTGCGCTGGGGCTGGACGGCATCGAGCTGCATGCGGCCCACGGCTATCTGATGCACCAGTTCCTGTCGCCGCTGTCGAACCTGCGCGCGGACGCCTACGGCGGTTCGCTGGAAAACCGCATGCGCTTCCCGCTCGAGGTCTTCGAGGCCGTGCGCGCCGCGGTGCCGCGGGAGATGGCGGTGGGCGTGCGCATCTCGGCCACCGACTGGGTCGAGGGCGGCTGGGAGATCGAGCAGAGCCTGCGTTTTGCCGCCGAGCTGAAAGAACGCGGCTGCGACTTCATCCACGTCTCGACCGGCGGCTTGTCGCCGCGGCAAGAGATCCCGCTTGGACCCGGCTACCAGGTCGGCTTCGCGCAGCGCATCAAGGAGGAGACCGGCATGCCGACCATCGGCGTCGGATTGATTACGGAGGCGCAGCATGCGGAAAGCATCCTGCAGCAGGGCCAGGCCGACCTCATCGGCCTGGCGCGCGCCATGCTGTACGACCCGCGCTGGCCCTGGCACGCGGCGGCCGAGCTGGGCGAGCAGGTGTTCGCGCCGCCCCAGTACTGGCGTTCGCAGCCGCGCGAATACAAGGACTTGTTCCGCAACCGCTGAAGCGTCCGCCGGCGGCGTGCAGCCGCAGCTCGGCCAGCCGCAGTTCAGCTATCGTTTCCTGCAGCCTGTCGCACGGGGCGGGCGGGAGGGCGAAGTGATTGTTAAAGTCGCACCAGTTAACAATCACGGAGGATTTTCGTCATGCGTCTCATCGCCCTTGCCACCATTGCCGCCGCCGTCGCTGCCCTGAGCGGCTGCGCCATCATCGTGTCGCCGAACGACGGCGACGTGCGCATGCGCACGGTGTTCAGCGACAGCGCGGTCGAGGGCGACGGCGTCGCCGCGCGCGACCAGCGCCAGGTGGCGGCGCACGGCGTGCTGGACGTCAGCGGGTCGATGCAGGTCGAGGTGCAGGTGCGCCCGGGCCAGGCGCCCTCGCTGCTGGTCGAAGCCGACGGCAACCTGCTGCCCTACATCCGCACCGAGGCGCAGGGCAATACCTTGAAGATCGCCAGCGAGCGCCAGCTGCGCAGCAAGACCCCGGTGCGCATCGTCTACACCACGCCGCGCCTGACCGAGGTGCGCGCCGCCGGCTCCGGCCAGGTCGTCGTGCGCGACCTGGACGGCGCGCCGCTGGAGGTGCGCAAGAGCGGTTCCGGGCAGGTACGCCTGTCCGGCCGGGTCGACAGCCTGCATGCGCGCGTGAGCGGCTCGGGCGTCCTCGATGCGGGTGCGCTGAAGAGCGCCAGCGCCGACCTCAGCCTGGCGGGTTCGGGCCGCATGAACATCGGCGAGATCCGCGGCGACTACCTGCGCGCCAGCGTGGCCGGTTCGGGGGTGCTGCAGGCCGGCGGCGCGGTGCGTTCGCTGAATGCCCGCGTGGCCGGCTCGGGCAGCGTGGACCTGGCCGCGCTGTCGACGCAGGACGCCGACCTGGCGGCCGACGGTTCGGGCGGGATTCGCGCCACCGTGAAGCAGTCGCTGGTGGCGCACGGCGGCGGCTCGGGCGGGATCCGGGTGTATGGCCACCCGGCGCAGCGGAGCATTACCGGGCGTAACGTGCATCTGCTGGATTGACGTTCACCCAATGCCGCGCGTCCAGCTCCCGGATGCGCTGCGGTCATGCATGCGATGGCTGAACGCGCGGTCGGCGAAGCCGACCACCCTACGCGTTACAGCAGATTATCGAGCAGGTCCGGCCCGAACACCTCGCGGTGCAGGCGGCTGGCCGGGGCGCCGGCCGCCAGCAGGGCGTTCCACTGCGCCTGCATGAAGGGCAGCGGGCCGCACAGGTAGACGTCGGTCTCGCCACGCGGCCACGAGGGCAGGCGCGCCAGCTCCATCCGGCCCTTGAGGGCGCCGCTCGCCTCTTCCTCTTCATAGAAAGTCACCACGTGCAGGTGCGGCATGCGCGCTTTTGCCGCGGCGATGTCGCGCTGGTGCGCATGGTGCGCGGCGTTGCGGGCGGCGTGGGCGAAGATCACGCGGCGCTCCGGGTTCACCTGCGCGATGCGGTTCAGCGCCGCGATCATCGGCGTGATGCCGACGCCGGCCGAGAGCAGCACCACGGGCTCGTTCGATTCGGTATCCGGCAGGAAGTCGCCGAACGGATGGATCACGTGCAGCAGGTCGCCCACGTTCACGTTGTCGTGCAGCCAGGTCGACACTTCGCCGGCCGGATGCACGCCGCCTTCCTCGCGCTTGACCGAGATGCGCAGGCTGTCCTTGCCGGGCGCGTCCGACAGGCTGTACTGGCGCAGCTGGCGGTGGCCGTCGCTGAAATCGACCGCCACGCTCAGGTACTGGCCGGCCCGGAAGGGCGGCAGGGCGCCGCCGTCCAGCGGCACGAAGCGGATCGATACCACGTTGTCGCTCTCGCGCACCACTTCCGTCACGCGCATCGCGCGCGTCTCGCCGGGCTGCACGCCGGCTTCCTCGTACATCTTCGCTTCCGCATCGATCAGGAGGCGCGCCAGCGAGGTGTACGCTTCTTCCCAGGCCTTGAGCAGCGGCTCGGTGGCGGCGTCGCCCAGCACGGTCTTGATGGCGCCGAGCAGGTGGTGGCCGACGATCGGGTAGTGGTCGGCACGGATGCCCACCGCGGCGTGCTTGTGCACGATGCGGCTCACCACCGGGCCGAGCGCCGCGGCATTGCCGATGTTGGCGGCATACGCGAACACCGCCGACGCCAGCGATTGCTGCTGCGCGCCGCTGGCCTGGTTGCCCATGTTGAACAGGTTCTTCAGCTCGGGGTGGGCCGCGAACATGTTGCGGTAGAAGGTGGTGGTGATCGCCAGGCCGTGCTCGCGCAGGACGGGGACGGAAGCGTCGATGTACGGACGGGAAGCGCTCGAGATCATGGTGATTTCCTCTAATGATGTATTAGGCATGCATGTTTATGGCCAAAAAATGGTCCGGACACGATGGCGAATCGGTGCGGACGGGAGCATTCTAGCAAAAGATGCTGAGTAAATGCATCTTTGCGAAAACTATTTTATTGAGAGAACACATCTGCCCCTATAATCGCAGGTTTTAGAGCGCGCTCGACCGAAGCGCCCAAAGCTTCCACACAAAGGACACGCAGTGAATCTGACCCTTGGCCAAAAGCTGATCCGCACCAAAACAGCTGAACGACACCATGACGAAGACAGCGGCAGCGGCAGCGGCGGCCTCCAGCGTTCACTCGGCCTGTTCCCGCTGACCATGATCGGCGTCGGCGCCACCGTCGGCACCGGCATCTTCTTCACGATGGTCGAGGCGGTGCCGAAGGCGGGGCCGGCCGTGATCCTGTCCTTCCTGCTGGCCGCCGTCACCGCCGGCCTGACCGCGCTGTGCTATGCCGAACTGGCCGGCCGCGTGCCCGCCGCCGGTTCCTCGTATTCCTTCGCCTATGCGACCGTGGGCGAGTTCGCCGCCTTCATCGTGGCGGCCTGCCTGCTGCTCGAATACGGCCTGGCGGGAAGCGCGGTGGCGATCGGCTGGTCGGACTACCTGAGCAACTTCCTGTCGAATGCCTTCGGATGGGAGATTCCGTCGCACCTGCGCTCGCCGATGTTCGTGTCCGACCACCACAACGTCCACTTCAGCCCCGGCAACTTCAACCTGCCGCCGGTGATCCTGGTGGCGATGTGCTGCATCCTCCTGATCCGCGGCACCAGGGAATCGGCGACCACCAACGCCATCATGGTGCTGGTCAAGCTGGCCATCCTGATCTTCTTCGTCGTGATCGCCTTTACCGGCTTCGATTCGGCCAACTTCACGCCCTTCTTCAGCCCCGACCCCGACAGCGGCTACGTGGGCATGGCCGGCGTGACCGCCGCCGCCGGCACCGTGTTCTTCTCCTTCATCGGCCTGGACACCATCGCCACCGCCGGCGAGGAAGTGAACAACCCGCGCCGCAACGTGCCGATCGGGATCCTGTCCGCGCTCCTGATCGTGACCGTCTTCTACCTGCTGGTGGCGGTAGCCGCGACGGGCGCCCAGCCTGCCCGCATGTTCGCGGGCCAGGAAGCCGGCCTGTCGGTGATCCTGCAGAACGTCACCGGCCAGGCCTGGCCGGCGCTGGTGCTGTCGGCGGGCGCCGTGGTGTCGGTGTTCTCGGTGACCCTGGTGACGATCTATGGCCAGACCCGCATCCTGTACGCCATCAGCCGCGACGGCCTGATTCCGAAGACTTTCCAGAAGGTGAACAAGCGCACCCAGGCGCCGGTCAGCAACACCATCATCGTCTGCCTGGTGGTGGGCGCGGTGGCCGGCCTGGTCGACGCCACCTTCCTGTGGGACATGGTGAGCATGGGCACCCTGACCGCCTTCATCGTGGTGTCGATCGCGGTGCCGGTGATCCGCGCCAAGCAGGGCCCCGGCGAGCCGGGCCACTTCCGCGTGCCTTTCGGCCCCTATGTGATCCCGGGCCTGTCGGTGTGCGCCTGCCTGTACATCATGAAGGACCTGTCGCCGGCCACCTTCCGCGTGTTCTTCATCTGGATGGGCGTCGCGGTGGCCACCTACTTCCTGTACAGCGTGCGCCACAGCCGCCTGAACAAGCGCTAGGGACATGGAGGCGTTCGAACGGCGGCGCGACCGCTTCGCGCTGTTCGACGCGATGGACAGCGCCGCGGTCAACCTCTGCTTTCCGCTCGAGCTGCCGGACTTCCGGCCCTGGTGCCGGGAAGCGGGCCTGGCGCCGTTCCACGTGCTGCTGTGCGCGGTGCTGCGCGCGGTGCTCAAGGTGGACAACTTCCGCTACCGCCTGCTGGACGGCGAGGTGTTCCGGATCGATCGCCTGCGGCCGTCCTTCACCGTGCTCAACCAGCACCAGGACCTGAATTTCGCCCTGTTCGACTGGAGCGACGACCTGCGCGAATTCGTCGCGCGCGGCATCGCGGCGCGCGAACAGGCCGCGGCGATGACGGAGCTGAACGGCGCCTACCGCAGCCTCGGCCCGCGCGAAGCAAAGGAGCAGGTGTTCATCACCTGCATTCCCTGGCTGGCCTTCACCTCCATCCAGCACCCCAGCGCCTCGCTGGCGCATCCGGACATCCCTTCGCTAGTCTGGGGCAAGTTCCGCGCCGCGCCGGGCGGCCGCCTCGAGCTGCCGTTCTCGGTGCAGGCCCACCATGGCTTCGTCGACGGCTTCCACATCCACCAGCTGGCCCGGCAGATCGCGGCCGAGCTGGACGCGATCATTTCACCAGGGGCTTGACGACCTCCAGCAGGCTGACGAGAAGCTTGCCCGGTTCTTCCCAAGGCACCATGTGTGCCGAGCGCTCGAACCAGACGATGCGCTTGTAGGGCGCGTTCACCGCTTTCATCCAGGCGACGGTCGGCGCGGCCGGTGTGGTGTAGTCGTGGCGGCCCAGGAACATCACGACCGGGATCGGGAAGCGCTTCAGGTTCGAGAAATCGACCTCGAGGAATTCGGGCAGCACGCGGCCCAGGGTCAGCAGGCTGCCCTTGTCGATGTCCTTCACCTGGCTCGGGGTGTATTCGGGCGAGAGCAGGGGGCCGCGGAAGAAGTAGCCGGATTCGCTGCGGAACGCGGACAGGCCGCCGTAGTGCTGCGGCCACTTGCGCGCGATGACGATGCGTTCGCGCGTGATCGGCCGGTCGCCGGGGTAGGGCGCGATCGATGCCATTTCCTTGACCGCTTCGGCATTGTTCTCGCGCCTGGCGCGTTCGTAGGCGTAGTCGAAGCTGATACGCTCGTTCTCGCGCACGTTCAGCACCTGCCCGATGCCGACATAGGCGTGAAACAGGTCGGGGCGCTTGAGGGCCGCCCGCATGCCGACGATGGTGCCCCAGCTGTGCCCCATCAGGATGAGCTTGCGCTTGCCGTATGTCGCCTTCAGGTGCTCGGCCACTTCGATGGCGTCATCGACGTAGCGCTCGATGCGGATCGTTGCGCCGACCTTTTCCGGATCGGCTTCGGCATAGCTCTTGCCGGCGCCGCGCTGGTCCCAGTTCACCACCGTGAAGTATTCCTCGACCGGGCGCTGGAATTGCCACATGGTCGGCGTGATGGGGGAGGCGGGGCCGCCGTGCACGAACAGGATCATCGGGTTGGCGCGGTCCTGGCCGCGCACGCTGAGCCACTGGTCGACGCCGCCGATGCGGACCTTGTAGGATTCCTGCACGCCGGACGGGGCGCTGATGCGGTTCAGGTCCTCGACGATGGCACGCGCCTTCGCGTAGGGATTGGGCGTTTCCTGCGCCGCTGCGCCAGAGCAGGCCAGCGCCAGCAGCGCGCCGCAGAGTAGCCGGGGCGTGGTCATGTCGGTCCTTTCACTTGGATGAAGGAAGCATAGCGTCAGATCCGCCCCCCTGCGCCCGATGTGCGACGAACTGCACGAACGGTGGCCTGAAACGAAAAAAGCCACGCGGCCTTGCGGGCCGCGTGGCTTCCTCATGCATGGCGCCCCAAGGGGGACGCCGGCAAGCTTATTGCACGCCCATTTCCTTCAACAGGTTGTCGGCCTTGTCCACATGCTTCATGTTCCACAGCATGTAGCGGCTGTCGACCTGGATCGAGCGGGTCATGGCCTTGTTGAAGTCCCAGTCCGAGATGATCGAATCCAGGGTGCCGTCGAAAGCCAGGCCGATCAGCTCGCCCTTCGAGTTCAGCGCGGCCGAACCCGAGTTGCCGCCGGTGATGTCCAGCGTCGCCAGGAAGTTGACCGGCACGGTCTTCAGCTTCGGATCGGCGTACTTGCCGAAGTCCTTGGACTGGATCGCCGCCAGTTGGGCTGCCGGCGCGTTGAACTCGCCTTCGCCGGTGTGCTTGGCCACGATGCCTTTCGGGGTCGTGAACGCGGTCCAGGAACCGGTGCCGTCGGCGCCGACGTCACGGCCCATCACCTTGCCGAAGGTGACGCGCAGGGTGCCGTTGGCGTCCGGATAGACGGCCTGGCCCTTGCTGTTCATGTAGGCGATCTTGGCCCGCATGTAGTTGGCGTAGGCTTGCTGGATCTTGCCCGCCATTTCCTCTTCCTTGGCTTCATCGCGCATCGACGCGTCGTACATCGCGACGGCGGCCTTGATGAAGCTGTCGTTCGAGGCCTGGAACTCGGCCGGCGACTTCTTCAGCCATGCGCTGCGCTCTTCCTTGTTGGCCAGCTTGGAGCCGGCGTAGATGCGGTCCAGCGCGGCCTTCAGCTCGGCGTCGCTCATGCCCGGCTTGATGCCGAGGGCGGCGTCGAAGGCGGCGTCGTGCTCGGCGGCCGGCTGGGCGTTGTACTTGCTCAGGAAGTTCAGCACCAGCGCCTTGTCGACCTTTTCGTCGTAGGTGCGGTCCTGGCCGGCGATGACCGAATTCCAGCGTGCCAGGTCGCGTTCCTGGAAGCCGGTCTTGCGCTCGGCGTCGGGCTTGGTGCGCTCGTTGGCCAGGCGGTACAGCGAACGTGCCGAGGACAGGAACTTCGGCTGGGCGTAGGACAGGTAGAAGCCCTTCTTGGCGTTGGCGTCGCGCTCGGCGATCAGCTTCTCGGCCTGCTCGATGTCGGCGGCGTACTGCGCCTTGCGCGCCGGGTTGGCGTTGACCCAGGCCTTCAGGGCGTTGTGCTCGGCCGTCTTACGCTGCAGGAAGTCGCTGTTCGCGTACGAGGTCAGCATGCCCTTGCGGTTCTTGTAGTAGTTGTTGACGCCGGCGATCTGGCCTGCGTACTTGAGCTTGGCGGCCGGGTCGTTCTTGGTCTCGCGCTCGATGATCGCCAGGGTCTCGCCGGATGCCGCAACAAACGCCGGGTAGTTCCAGGTGAAAGTCGACTCGACTTCCGACGGCAGGCGGTGGCGGTTGGTGCGGCCCGGGTAGCCCAGCACCATCACGAAGTCGCCTTCCTTGGCGCTGGCGCTCGGATCGGCGATCTTCAGCACGTGCTTCGGCTTGTACGGCACGTTGTCCTGCGAGAACTCGGCGGCCTTGCCGTCCTTGCTCACGTAGGCGCGGTAGAAGCCGTAGTCGCCGGTGTGGCGCGGCCACATCCAGTTGTCGGTGTCGCCGCCGAACTTGCCGACGCCGGCCGGCGGTGCGTGCACCAGGCGCACGTCACGGATTTCCAGCTGCTTCAGGCGGTAGAACTCCAGGCCGCCGTAGTAGCTGGCCACGGTGCAGCGGTAACCGGCTTCCTTTTCGCACTCAGCCACCAGCTTCTTCTGGTTCTGTTCGATGGCGTCGATGCGTGCCTTGCCGTTCAGCTTGGCGACTTCCGGGGTGATGATCTGGTTGGTGACGTTCGCCACTTCCTCGGTCACGTAGACGCGGCTGCCCGGCGCGGCCGGCAGCTCTTCGCCCAGGGTCTTGGCCAGGAAGCCGTTGGCCAGCAGGTCGCGTTCCGGGGTCGAGTTGACCGCGATGCTGTTGTACACGCAGTGGTGGTTGGTGACGACCAGGCCCTGCGGCGAGACGAACGAGGCCGAGCAGCCGCCCAGGCTCACGATCGCGCCCATCGGGAACTCGGTCAGCTTGGTCAGGGTGGACGGATCCAGCTTGAGGCCGGCGGCTTTCAGTTGCTTGGCTACTTGTGGCAGCTGCTGCGGCATCCACATGCCTTCGTCCGCATGTGCGGCGAAGCTGGTCAGGATGGCCAGCGAGAGGAGGGTCTTTTTCATTCGCGTCTATGTATAGGAAGTGGGAACTCTTGGGCTCCGCGGAGCATCCAAGAGTATCCGTAATCACCATACACGTCGTCAACCAGTATTTCGTACAGACAAACGCATCGTTTTTCGTTAGAGACTTGTCCTACAACTGGGCGCTGAACAGCGAGGCGAAGCCGGTGCTCAGGCGCTGCCACCATGGCCGTTCGCGGTGTTCCGCCTTGGTCACCGGGCTGGCGTGTCGCCAGTCGTCCTCGAAGATGGCGGTCTGCTCGCGTGCGAAGCCTTCGTGCAGAACGTTGAGGTTGGCTTCATCGTTGATGCTGAACGAGCGGTTGTCGAAGTTGGTCGAGCCGACCGACACCAGCAGATTGTCAACGATCAGCGCCTTCACGTGGTACATGGTGGGCTGGTATTCGGCCAGTTTCACGCCCGCGGCCAGCAACTCGCCCCAGCGCTCGCGCGAGGCCGCCTTGACCAGGTCCGAATCGATGATCTCGCCCGGCATCAGGATGCGCACGCGCACGCCGCGTTTTGCCGCCTCGATCAGGGTGCGGATGGTGAGCTCGTCGGGCACGAAATAGGCGGCCGACAGGTCGATGGTCTTGCGCGCCGAGGTGATCGCCATCAGGTACATCAGGTGCATCGACTCGGCGCCGCCGGTCGGCGAACTGGAAAACATCTGGGCCGGCATGTCGCCGGCCTGCGGCAGGGCCGGGAAGTAATCGGGGCCGTCGAGCACGGTGCCGGTGGCCTTGGTCCAGTTGTCGTTGAACACGGCCTGCACCTGGCCGACCACCGGTCCTTCAATGCGGAAATGGGTGTCGCGCCAGTGGTCCTTATCCTGGGCATTGCCGCGCCACTGGTCGGCGATCCCGACCCCGCCGGTGAAGCCGACCTTGCCGTCGATGACCAACAGTTTCCGGTGGGTACGGTTGTTCAGGCGCGCCAGCTTCCACCACACCGGCTTGTGGTAGCGCTGTACCTGTACGCCCGCCTGTTTCATGGCGTCGATCTGCGCCAGGTCGAGCTTCAGGCTGCCCATGAAATCCAGCATCACGTGGACTTTCACGCCGGCGCGGGCGCGCTCGATCAGGGCATCGGTGAATTCCTTGCCGATCGAGCCCGACCAGTAGATATAGGTTTCGAAGGTGATGGTTTTTTCGGCCGCGCGGATCGCGTCCAGCATGGCCGGGAAGATCTGGTCGCCATTGAGCAGGACCTCGACTTTATTCCCTTCGAGGATGGGTGGGCCGAGCAGGACCCCGAGCGAGCGGCGGAACTGCGGGTCGTTGGTGTCGTACTGGCGGGTCAGGCGGGTCTCGATCTGCGTTTCGCTCGGCATGAAATTGAGCGCGAGTATGCCGCCGACCAGCGTGAGCGCGGCCGTGACGAGGATGGTCCAGAATCGTTTGGGTGATAGTAGGGTCATATGGAAAGACCGGTGGAACGGTGGGCGTAAAAAAACCAACGCATGAAGCGTTGGTTTTTTTAGGTAGGGCTACCCGATCGCTGATTAGCGAACACGGCCGCGACGCAGCAGGTTCACGATCGCCAGCAGGATGACAGCACCCAGGAACGAAACCAGCAGCGACGAGACGCTGAAGTCATCGGAGTTGATGGTGCCGGTGCCGAACAGCGGCGACAGCAGCCAGCCGCCCAGGAAGGCGCCGACGATACCAACCACGACGTTGAGAATCATGCCTTGTTCTGCGTCGGTTTTCATGACCATGCTGGCCAGCCAGCCCAGAATGCCACCGACAACGATCCAAATGATGAATAACATGGTGTACCTCCTTCAAGTGTAAGAAAACATACCCCCAGGCCCTTGAATTGCCGTGGCCATGGAGAAAAGTCTAGAGACCAGTCCCCTTCAGGTCGGTGCGGCAACGAACGTTAGACGGCGAATCTGCATGCCTGTTCTGGCGACGCGAACTGTTGAGCGAAAAGAAGCGCTAGGGTGCGTCAGCGAACAGAAGCGCTCTTGTCCCGGGAATAAGGTTTCAACACTTGCAAGATCGATTTGTTTGCAGGACCCAGCACCTGAACCTTCTGAAAGGATTCGCCATGAGCAACTACGATTCGAATAACACCAACCAGAATTCCCGCATGGTCACTGGCCTGTTCCCCGACCGTGCCAGCGCAGAACGTGCTTATTCCTCGATCTCGACCCGCGGTTACACCAAAGACGACGTCAACCTGATGATGTCGGACGAAGCGCGCAAGACCCACTTCGGCGACACCGATACTGAACTGGGCAGCAAGGCTGCCGAAGGCGCCGGCATCGGCGCCGGCATTGGCGGCACCATCGGCGCCGTCCTGGCCGGCATCGCCGCCGTCGGCACCACCCTGGTGCTGCCGGGCCTGGGCGTGGTCGTCGCCGGCCCGCTGGCAGCGGCCCTGGCCGGCGCCGGCGCCGGCGGCATCACCGGTGGCCTGATCGGCGCGCTGATCGGCGCGGGCATCCCTGAAGACCGTGCCGTCCACTACGAAGAAGGCATCAAGCGCGGCGGCATCGTGATGGGCGTGAACGCCCGCTCGGACGAAGACGCGCGCCACATCCAGCAATCCTGGACCGACAGCGGCGGCACCCACATCATCGGCACCGGCGTCGGCGCCCTGGGTGGCGCGGCGGCAGGCGCCGCCATCGGTTCGGCGGCCGGCCCGGTCGGCACCGTGGCGGGCGCCGCCATCGGCGCGGTCACCGGCGGCATCGCCGGCAAGGGCGTGGGCGAAGTCGTCAACCCGAAAGCGGGCGACGACCTGTCCGAACACTACCTGGCCAAGGGCGTCGGCGCCAGCAGCGGCGCGGCCGTGGGCGCGATGGCCGGCGCGGCCGGCGGCCCGATCGGCATGGCTGCCGGTGCGGTGGTCGGCGGCCTGGCCGGCGGCGCAGCCGGCAAGGGCGCGGGCGAAGTGGTGAACCCGAAAGCGGGCGACGAACTGCACGACCATAACCTGGCGCAGGGTGTCGGCGGCGCCGGCGGCGCTGCGGCCGGTGCGGTGGCAGGGTCGGTGGCCGGCCCGGTCGGCGCCGCAGCGGGCGCCGTGATCGGCGGCCTGGCCGGCGGCGCGGCAGGCAAGGGCACCGGCGAAGTCGTCAACCCGAAAGCGGGCGACGAACTGCATGACCATCACCTGGGCACCGGCGTCGGCGCTGCGGGCGGCGCTGCGGTTGGCGGTGCGGTGCTGGGCGGTGCGGTCGGCGGCCCGGTGGGCGCGGTGGCCGGCGCCGGCATCGGCGCGGCCGTCGGCGGCATGGCCGGCAAGGGCGTGGCCAAGATGGTCAACCCGCAGGCGGAAGACGCCCACTGGCGCAATGCTTACCAGACCCAGCCGTACTACACCCCGGGCTACACCTACGACGACTACGCACCGGCCTATGCGCTGGGCTACAACTCGGCAGGCCGCTACCCGGGCGGCTACGACATGCACGAGAACGAGCTGTCGACCGAATGGGAACGCACCAAGGGCAACTCGCGCCTGAGCTGGGAGCAGGCCAAGCACGCTTCGCGCGCCGCATGGCACAAGGTCGAGCGCGCCATCCCGGGTGACGCCGACCGCGACGGCCGCTGATCGCTGACGGCGCAATCGGCATACAAAAAGCCTCGGTGCCCTTCGGCACCGAGGCTTTTTCCTTTGGGTAAGGCGATTACTGCTTGACCGCTTCCACCTGGATCGCCAGCTTCACTTCCGGCGAGAACTTTGGCAGGCCGAAGTTGATGCCGAAGTCGCTGCGCTGGAAGCTGCCGGTCACGTCGGCGCCGCACACTTCGCGCTTGAGCATCGGGTGATCGATGCACTTGAACTTGTTGATGGTCAGGGTCAGCGGCTTGGTCACGCCGTGCAGGGTCAGCTCGCCTTCGGCCGAGGTCGGGACGTCGCCGGTGAACTTGATCGACTTCGACTTGAAGGTCGCGGTCGGGAATTGGGCGGCGTCGAAGATGTCCGGCTTCTTGGCGTGCTCGTTCATCTTGTCGTGGCCGAAGTCGATGCTGTCGATGTACACGGTGATGTCGAGGGTGCCGGTTTTCTTTGCGCGGTCCAGGGTCACGGTGCCGTCGGTCTTGTTGAACTTGCCGCGCCAGACCGAGATGCCCATGTGGTCGGCTTCGAAGCTCGGATAGGTGTGGTTCGGTTCGATCTTGTAGGTGTCGGCCGCGAAGGCGATGCCGGCGCCGAGGGTGCTCGAGGCGGCCAGGGCCGCGATCAGGTGCTTGATTTTCATGAACGATTCCTTGCGGTTGGTGAGGTGTTGATGGGGTGATTACTGGCCCGCTGTGACGCGGAACTTGATGACAACTTCATCGGCGACCATGCTCGTGTCCTTCCACTCGCCTTCGCCGATGTTGAAGGCCAGCCGCTTGATCGGCAGCTGCCCTTCGAATACCTGTTTGCCGCCTTCCGCCCTGACGCTCAGCGGGAAGCTGACGTTGGCGCTGCGGCCCTTGATGGTGAGCTTGCCGCTCACGTTCAGCTTGCCCGCGCCGGCCGGCGCGATCGCGGTCGACACGAAGCTCGCCTTCGGGAACTGGGCCGTGTTGAACCATTCCTTCTTGGCGACTTCCTTGTTGTAGTCCGGGTCGCCCAGGTCGAGGCTGGCGGTCTGGATATCGACGCTGGCTTTCGACGCGGCCGGCTTGGCGGCGTCGTAGTCGATCTGCGCGCTGAACTGCTTGAACTTCGCCTCGACCGGCACGCCCATCTGTTTGAAGGTGGCCGTCACGCTGCTTTTCGCAGGATCGGTTTTCAGGGGCGCGGCGATGGCGACGGCGCTGGCCAGCACCGAGGCCAGCAGCAGGCTTTTCATGGGTTTCATCAAGACTCCTTACGTATAGAAAAAGGCAGCATGCGCGCCATCACGCCGTCGCGGTCGACCAGCAGATGCTTGAACGCGGCCGCCACGTGCAGGCCGACGAGCAGCGCCAGCAGCATGTTGAGCCAGTAGTGGACATCCTTCAGGATGACTTTCAGGGCCGGATCCGGCCCCATCAGCACCGGCAGTTCCAGCACGCCGAACCAGACGATTGGATAGCCGGTGGCCAGGCTGTAGAAATAGCCGGACAGGGGCACCGCGAACATCAGGACGTACAGCAGCCAGTGCAGGCCGTGGGAAACGCCGCGCTGCCAGGCCGGCATGGCGTCGGCGTAGGCCGGCGGATGGCGGAACAGGCGCCACAGCAGGCGCAGGGCGGCCAGCAGCAGCACCGTCACGCCGGCCCATTTGTGCCAGTTGAAATACTTCAGCTTGGTCGGGGTGATGCCCGGGATGTCGGTCATGACCAGCCCGAGCGTGAAGGTCCCGATGATCAGGAGGGCAAGCAGCCAGTGCAGGACGATGGCCGGAAGGGTATAGCGGTGCATGAAGATTACATTTCGGAAAGTCGTACGTGTTAGAACTAACTATACCAGTCTTTATCGCATGCTGCTGAAAGGGGCATTTTTCCGCCAAGTACACTAGCACGGTTTGCAAGAGCTGCACAGCCGGAGTGTCCGGAATGTAAAATTCGACCGACGCATTGTTTATCAGAGATAACTGGCAATCGGTTTGAATGCCAGGGAGCAAAATATGAATGCCCTTTCACCGCTGACCTGCACCCCGGGACCGCTCAAACGCGTGGCCGCGGTCTGCCTCGGCCTGGCGGTCGCGCTCGGTGCGCATGCGGAAGAAGAGCCTGTCCGCCGCGCCGACAACCTGGTCGACCTGTCGATCGAAGAGCTGGCCAACATCCCGGTGATGTCGGTGTCCAAGCGTCCCGAGCGCCTGCAGGATGCCGCCGCCGCCGTGTTTGTCATTACCGCCGAGGACATCCGCCGCTCCGGCGCCGCCACCCTGCCGGAAGTGCTGCGCCTGGCCCCGAACCTGCATGTGGCGCGCATCAACGGCTACAGCTATTCGATCAGTGCGCGCGGCATGAACCAGAGCGGCAACAGCTATTCGAACAAGCTCCTGGTGCTGATCGACGGCCGTTCGGTGTATACGCCGCTGTTTTCCGGCGTGTTCTGGGATGCCCAGGAAGTTCTGCTCGAAGACGTCGAGCGCATCGAAGTGGTCAGCGGGCCGGGCGGGGTGCTGTGGGGCCTGAACGCGGTCAACGGCGTCATCAACATCACCACCCGCTCCGCAGGCGACACCCAGGGCAGCCTGGCGGCGCTGCAGGCCGCGACCGACGGCGCCACCGTCTCCTACCGCCACGGCGGCACGCTCGACAATGGCGTGGCCTGGCGCGTGTTCGGCAAGACCACCCGGCGCGAGGACAGCGAACTGGCCAGCGGCGCCCCGGTCGACGACGCCTACCGTCGCAGCCTGGTGGGCGTGCGCGCCGACTGGGAGCGCGGTCCGGATCGCTTCAGCCTGATCGGCAATGCCTACCGCGGACGCTTCGACCAGCCGGCGCCGGGCGAGATCGCCGCGCCCGGCGTGCCCGCCACCCTGGGGCGGGTGCGTTCGGACGGCGTCAACCTGAGCGTGCGCTGGGAGCGGCTGCTCGACGACGGCGCCAGCCTGATGGCGCAGGCGTATTTCGACCACACGCTGCGCCGCACCGAGCCGCTGTTCGGCGAACGTCTGTATACTACCGACCTGCAGTTCCAGCACACCCTGGCCGCCGCCGGCCGCCACCGTGTCGTCTGGGGCGCGAATGTCCGCCACAGCCGCGACCGCGTCGACAACACGGCCACCGTCGCCTTCCTGCCGGCGCGCACGACCCAGCAATGGGCCAGCCTGTTCGCGCAGGACGAGGTCACGCTGGGCCAGGACTGGTACCTGACCCTGGGCAGCCGCCTCGAGTACAACGAATACACCGGGACCGAATGGCTGCCGAGCGCGCGCCTGTCGTGGCGCCTGTCGCCCCAGCATGCGCTATGGGCGGCGGCCTCGCGTACCGTGCGCGCGCCTTCGCGTCTCGATGTCGACGCCTTCCTGCCGGGCCGCCCGCCCTATCTGCTGCGCGGCGGGGCGCAGGTGCGCGGCGAGGTGGCCCGGGTGTTCGAACTGGGCTACCGCGGCAACCCGGTGCCGGCGCTCGCCTATTCGGTGACCCTGTTCCACCACGATTACGACTACCTGCGCACCACCGAGACCAACCCGGCCGGCTTCATCACCTTCGACAGCCTGATGGAAGGGCGCTCGAGCGGCGTCGAGGCCTGGGGCAGCTGGCAGGCGGCCGAGCGCTGGCGCCTGTCGGCCGGCTGGACCGCCATGCACCAGAAGCTGCGCCTGAAGCCGGGCAGCCGCGACCAGAGCGCCACCCTGGTGGCCAAGCGCGACCCGGCGCATACCTTCCAGCTGCGCTCGATCTATGGCATCGACGACCGGCGCGACGTCGAGTTCACGCTGCGCAAGGTGGCGGGCAAGTCCTTCCCGGACGTGCCGTCCTACACGGCGCTCGACGCGCGCTTCGGCTGGCGCATCCGGCCGGGGCTGGAACTGGCGCTGACCGGCGAGAACCTCAGCGGCGGGCACGGGGAATACGGGACGATCTTGTACCGGGCCGAGATCGAGCGCCGGCTCGGGGTGAAGCTGATGTGGGAGTATTGAACCGCGCATGAACATGCGCGGCATGGGACGGGCGGCGCGGCCGCCCGTCCGCGTGGATCAGATGGCTTTCGCCAGCTCGGCCGCCAGGCCGGTGTAGTTCGCCGGCGTCATCTGCAGCAGCAGGTCCTTGGCGTCCTGCGGGATCGCCAGCTTGCCGATGAATTCCTGCAGCGCTTCGCGGGTGATGCCCTTGCCGCGGGTGAGTTCCTTGAGCTGCTCGTACGGGTTCTCGATGCCGTAGCGGCGCATCACGGTCTGCACCGGCTCGGCCAGCACTTCCCAGCTCGCGTCCAGGTCGGCTTCCAGGCGGGCCGCATTCACTTCCAGCTTGTTCAGGCCGCGCAGGCAGCTGTCATAGGCCAGCAGCGCGTAGCCGAAGCCCACGCCGATGTTGCGCAGCACGGTCGAATCGGTCAGGTCGCGCTGCATGCGCGAGACCGGCAGCTTCTCGGCCATGTGGCGCAGCACCGCGTTGGCCAGGCCCAGGTTGCCCTCCGAGTTCTCGAAGTCGATCGGGTTGACCTTGTGCGGCATGGTCGACGAACCGATCTCGCCGGCCCGCAGCTTCTGCTTGAAGTAGCCGAGCGAGACGTAGGTCCAGATGTCGCGGTTCAGGTCGAGCAGGATGGTGTTGGCGCGCGCGATGGCGTCGAACATCTCGGCCATGTAGTCGTGCGGCTCGATCTGGATGGTGTAGGGGTTGAAGACCAGGCCGAGGCGCTGCTCGATGACTTCTTTGGAAAACGCCGGCCAGTCGAAGCCCGGGTAGGCCGACAGGTGGGCGTTATAGTTGCCGACCGCGCCGTTCATCTTGCCGAGGATCTCGACGTCGGCGATACGCTTGACGGCGCGCTGCAGACGCGCGACCACGTTGGCGAATTCCTTGCCGAGGGTGGTCGGGCTGGCGGTCTGGCCATGGGTGCGCGACAGCATCGGCAGGGATGCATTGGCGTGCGCGATCTCGGTCAGCTTGGCGATGATGGACTGCAGGGCCGGCAGCAGCACGCCATCGCGCGCGGCCTTGAGCATCATGCCGTGCGAGGTGTTGTTGATGTCTTCCGAGGTGCAGCCGAAGTGGATGAATTCGCTCGCCGCCACCAGCTCGGGCACGTCCTTCACCTGCTCCTTGAGCCAGTACTCGACCGCCTTGACGTCGTGGTTGGTGACCGCCTCGATCTCCTTGATGCGCGCCGCCTCGAGGTCGCCGAAGTTCGCCGCCATGCGCTCGAGGTGAGCGTTCGCTTCGCTCGAGAACGGCTTGATCTCCGGGAAGCCTGCCTGCGACAGCGCCTGCAGCCAGGCGATTTCCACCTTCACGCGGTGGTGCATGAAGCCGGCTTCGGACAGGATCGGGCGCAGCTTGTCGGTTTTCGACGCGTAGCGGCCGTCCAGCGGGGACAGGGCCGACAGGGTAGCCGATTGGGCAGGGGAGGGGACGGTAGAGGTCATGGCGGGCGGTCCGTGCAAAAACGCGGATTTTACCACCGGGCGGCGCGCGCGGCCTTGCGCGGGCTGTCGCGGCGGGCTGCAAACAGGCCGGTCTGGCACAGACAGGCGCCGAAATCGCGATGCTATACTGGCACCCAATCCTCTTATTCGGGCATGTATGAAACTCATCGGTTCCTTCACCAGTCCCTATGTGCGTAAAGTCCGCGTCGTGATGGCGGACAAGAAGCTCGATGTCAGCTTTGTGCAAGAAAACGTGTGGGTCCCGGAGACCACCATCCAGCAGGTCAACCCGCTGGGCAAGATTCCCTGCCTGGTGATGGAAGACGGCAGCACGCTGTACGACTCGCGCGTGATCGCCGAATACCTCGACACCATCTCCCCGGTCTGCAAGCTGCTGCCGCCGAATGGCCGCGAGCGCACCGAAGTCAAGGTGTGGGAAGCGCTGGCCGACGGCGTGCTCGATGCCGCGATCCTGGTCTTCCTCGAGCGCCGCGAGCGCTCTCCGGAGCAGCAGAGCGCCAGGTGGATCGAACGCCAGATGGGCAAGGTGCATGCCGGCCTGCGCGAAATGTCGGTCCGCCTGGGCGATGCGAGCTACTGCATGGGCACGCACTACACGCTGGCCGACGTCGCCGTCGGCTGCGCCCTGGGCTGGCTGGCGTTCCGCTTCCCCGACATCGACTGGCGCGGCGACTACCCGAACCTGGCGCGCCTGGCCGACAAGCTCGCCGAGCGTCCGTCGTTCCGCGACACCGTGCCTGTCGTCGCGTGAACGCGCCGGCCACCACCGTCGTCTTCGGCGAAGCGCTGGTCGACGACTTCACCACCGAGCAGGTGGTCGGCGGCGCGCCCTTCAATGTGGCGCGCCACCTGGCCGCCTTCATGGCGCCGCAGCTGATGCTTACCCGCATTGGCCAGGACAAGCCCGGCCAGGCGGTGCGCGCCGAGTTCGAGCGCTTCGCGATGAGCGAGGCCGGCCTGCAGTGCGACGCCATCGAGGAAACCGGCCGCGTCCTGGTCGAGCGCGGCGCCCGTGGCGGCCACCGCTTCACCATCCTGCCGAACCAGGCCTACGATTTCATCGACCGCGGCCAGGCCGAGGCGGCGCTGGAACACGCGCAGCCGGGCATCTTCTATTTCGGCACCCTGGCCCAGCGCCACGAGCGCTCGCGCGCCACCCTGATGGCGCTGCTGCGCGCCACGCCGGCGCTGCGCTACCTCGACCTGAACCTGCGCGAGGGCCAGGTGGAAGAGCGCATCGTCACGCGCTCGCTGCAAGAGGCGAACATCGCCAAGATCAACGAGGAAGAGCTGCAGGCGATGTTCGGCTGGTATTTCCAGATCAAGCCGGACGATCCGGCGCTGGCGGCCGACGAGGTGCACGCCTCGTGCCAGGCGCTGCTGCAGATGTTCTCGCTCGACGCACTGATCGTCACGCTGGGACACCGCGGCTCGGTGTACTTCGGCGCCGACGGGCAGGTGCTGATGCACCGCGATAACCCGGCGCCGCCTTTTGTCATCGACACGGTGGGGGCGGGGGATGCCTTCTCGGCGATTTTCCTGCTGGGGAAGATGCGCGGCTGGCCGCTCGACGTTTCCCTGGCGCGGGCCAACGAGTTCGCCGGGGCGATCTGCGCGATTCCGGGGGCGGTGCCGCGCGACCTGGGCTTCTACGACAGGTGGATGAGGAAGTGGCGCTGAACCGCGGCCCGGCCTGACAAACAAAACCCCGCGCAGGCGGTAATGCCGTTCAGTTAAGCGTAGGGTGGCCGGGTTTCCCGGCCACGCGTTCAACTCCATTTTGCTCTGCCACAGTGCATTGGTGACTTGGACGCGCGGTCGGCGAAGCCGACCACCCTACATTTTTACGCTAACTGAACGGTATTACCGCGCAGGCGGGGTTTGTTTTTTATTCGCTGATCTGGCTCTGCAGGTAGTTCTGGATGCCGACCTTGACGATCAGGTCCAGCTGCGTTTCCAGCCACTCGATGTGTTCCTCGGTATCTTCGAGGATCATCAGGAACAGGTCGCGGGTCACGTAGTCGGCCGCCGCTTCCGCCGCCGCGATGCCTTCCTTGACCGTCACCTGGGCCGCGCGCTCGAGCTTGAGGTCGCATTCCAGCATTTCCTGGGTCGATTCACCGATGAGCAGCTTGTGCAGCGCCTGCAGGTTCGGCAGGCCGTCGAGCATCAGGATGCGGTCGATCAGCTTGTCGGCGTGCTTCATCTCGCCGATCGATTCGTCGTACTCCTTCTTCGCCAGCTTGCCGAAGCCCCAGTGGCGGTACATGCGCGCATGCAGGAAGTACTGGTTGATCGCGGTGAGTTCGTTGGTCAGCTGCGCGTTCAGCAGACGAAGAACGTTCTGGTCGCCTTTCATGTGATGCCCTTGATGATGTTGAATAGGCTCCATGATAACAAACAAGCCGCCCGCTTTTGGGCCGAAAACGCTGAAAAAGCCCGGGAAAATGCAGTGAAAATCGAAAAAAACGGCGGGAATGACAAGCGTTCTCGTTCCGCCGTGCGAACGCTTCTCAATCACCCGGCGCGGGCGAAAAAAAGCCCCGCGCAGGCGGGGCAGGGAGAGAGACGTTGGTGCTGTTCAGGCCGCCTGCGGGACGCGGCGCACTTCGGTGATCGTGGTTTTGCTCTCGAGATGTTCGTGCAGGACTTCGCGTGCATAGCTCACGCACTTGCCGCACATGGTGCCGACGCCCAGTTCCTTGTGCAGTTCGGCGACCGAGCTGATCCCCAGGTCGACGGCCTGGCGGATTTCGCGGTCGGAGATGTTGTTGCAGACACAGACGATCATCGTTTCGGTTCCTTGAGACTCGGTCGAGCCACATTATTCACTTGTCATTTAAATGAGAATCAATCTCATTCGTGTTCTATTCTCCGTAAACTCGGCGTCGTTTGCAACAGGAATTTTGTGTTGACGTGGTCTTTCTTTTAGACTGTGATCAAACCGCAAATAGAAATAATTCGCATTTAGGTTTATGATGCTAGCTATCTGTCTCATCAGCGCTACACTTACTGGACGCGACCATGACTCTTGCTCCCTCCCTCACCACGCTCGACGCCCTTCCTGCCGGCCAGAGCGCTACCGTGATCCACCTGGCGCCGCCGGCGCAACAGGGCGGTTTCGACGTTCAGCGCCGCCTGATGGAGCTCGGCTTCGTGCCGGGCGAACGTATCCGCGTGCTCAAGCGCGTGCTGGGCGGCCCGCTGGCCGTCAAGGTCGGCGAATCGACCTTCGCGCTGCGCCGCTTCGAAGCGGCCCTCGTGTCGATCAAGCCGGAATAAGCGGATGGGTGTCATGGAACAACAGGTGGCGTCGCGCACGCCCCTGGTCGCACTGCTCGGCAATCCCAACTGCGGCAAGACCGCGCTCTTCAACCGCCTGACCGGTTCGCGCCAGAAGGTCGCGAACTACGCCGGCGTGACCATCGAACGCAAGGAAGGCAGCTTCACCTCGCCGGCGGGCCGCGCGTTCCGCGTGCTCGACCTGCCGGGCGCCTACAGCCTGAGCGCCTACACGCCGGACGAAGCCATCACGCGCGACGTGGTCGCCGGCCTGCGCGCAGGCGAAGCGGCGCCGGATGCGGTGTTGTGCGTGGTCAACGCCACCAATCTGCGCCTGAACCTGCGCATGGTGCTCGAGCTCAAGCGTCTCGGGCTTCCCATGGTGCTCGTGTTGAACATGGTCGACGTCGCCAAGAAGCGCGGCATCAGCATCGATACCGCCAAGCTCTCCGCCGCGCTCGCCATGCCGGTGGTGGAAACCGTCGCCATCCATGCCCACGGCGAAGACGCCCTGCTGGCCCAGCTCGACCGCATGGTCTTCGATACCACCGTCAAGCCGAATCCGCTTTCCGCGATCGACGCCGTGCCGGTCGAGGAAACCCAGCGCGAAGTGCGCCGCATCCTCGAGCTGGCCGTCGTGACCGACGGCGACCGCGGCAACCTGACGGAAAAGATCGACAACGTGGTGCTGCATCCGGTGCTCGGCCCGGTGATCCTGGCCGCCCTGATGTTCCTGATCTTCCAGGCCGTGTTCAGCTGGGCCGAGACGCCGATGGAACTGATCGAGGCGGGCGTGGCCGCCCTTGGCGAGCAGGTCGGCGTGCTGCTGGGCGAGGGCGTGCTGCACAGCCTGATCGTGGACGGCATCATCGCCGGCGTCGGCAGCGTGCTGGTGTTCCTGCCGCAGATCCTGATCCTGTTCTTCTTCATCCTGGTGCTGGAAGACGTGGGCTACCTGCCGCGCGCCGCCTTCCTGCTCGACCGCATCATGGGCAGCGTCGGCCTGTCGGGCCGCGCCTTCCTGCCGCTGCTGTCCTCGTTCGCCTGCGCGATCCCGGGCATCATGGCCGCGCGCACCATCCAGAACCCGCGCGACCGCCTGGTGACGATCATGATCGCGCCGCTCATGACCTGCTCGGCGCGCCTGCCGGTGTATGCGCTCCTGATCGCCGCCTTCATTCCGGACCGCGAAGTGGGCGGCATCATGAACCTGCAGGGCCTGGTGCTGTTCGCCCTCTACATGGCGGGTATCCTGAGCGCCATGGCGGTGGCCTGGTTCATGAAGCGCCGCAGCGACTACAAGCAGCACGTGCTCATGATGGAACTGCCGACCTACCACTGGCCTCAGCCCGGTGCGCTGGTCTCCGGCCTGTGGGAGCGTGCCAAGATCTTCCTGAAGCGGGTCGGCACCCTGATCCTTACCATGATGATCCTGCTGTGGCTGCTGTCGAGCTTCCCGGGCGCACCGGAAGGCGCGACCCACCCGCCGATCTACTACAGCGTGGCCGGCATGATCGGCCGCGCGCTGGAAGTCATCCTGGCGCCGATCGGCTTCGGCTGGGAGATCGCGATCGCCCTGGTGCCGGGCATGGCCGCACGCGAAGTGGCGGTCGGCGCGCTGGGCACCGTGTACGCCCTGTCGGGCGGCGACGAAGCCGCCAATGCCCTGGCGCCGGTGATCGCGCAGTCGTGGTCGCTGGCAACCGGCCTGGCGCTCCTGACCTGGTACGTCTACGCGCCGCACTGCCTACCGACGCTGGCCACGGTGGCGCGCGAGACCGGCAGCCGCCGCTACGCCTGGATCATGGCCGGCTACATGTTCGGCCTGGCCTACGTGGCCGCCTTCATCGTCTACCGCACCACCTTGTTCCTCACGGGAGGCTAGGACATGTGGCAGGAGCTGGTCACCGGGATCATCGTCGCGCTGGCCGTGCTGTACGCCGGCGCGAAGTACCTGCCGGACAGCTGGCGGCGCGCGATCGTGCACCGTCTCTCCAGGGGCGGCCGGCAATCGAGGCTGGTCAAGTGGCTGGATACCTCGGCCAGCTGCGGCAGCGGCTGCAACAGCTGCGGTACCTGCGGGCCGGCCGAGCCCGCGCCGCCGCCCGGCAAGGGCAACGGCAAGGTCATCAAGATCCACGAGCGGCGCTGACGCGCTGCTTATTCTTCCCCGACGATGTGCCAGGCGCCGCCGACGCCGTCGCCGGTCTTGTCTCCCGCTTTCTTGTCTTTCACGAAGGTGTACAGCGGCTTGCTCTTGTGGGCCAGCTGCTTGCTGCCGTCTTCGCGCGTGACGACCGAATAGGGGGCGGGCGGCGTGCCCTGGGCCATCACGGGCGGCCAGTTCTTGGCGCAGGTGGCGACGCAAGCGCTCTTGCCACTGTTCGGGGTGTCCTTGTCATAGGTGTAGACGGTCATGCCGGCGTGATCGACGAGCATGCCGTGTGCGTGCTTCAGCGGAGTGCTGTCGGCGGCGAGGGTGGTGGCGGAAAACAGCAGGGAAATGACAGCGGTACTGACTCGAAGCAATTTCATAATAGCCTCCTGGTCAAACACTGCGTGGGTGGGACACCATTCTAGCTCGATTGTGGCGCCATGGCGTCTACCGCAGTGATCAGGCGCCGTGCGTCAAAAGGCGCATGCACCTTGATGTCGTTGTCGAAGTAGCAGTAGACGTCGCGCGCCCCGGCCTGCGGCGGCGCCTCGTCCGACACCAGCCGCGCCCCTTCCGGCTGCCGCCCCCGGCGCCAGGCATCGATGCGCGCCGCCCAGGCCGCGATGGCCTCGTCCTGGTAGCCGCTCGCGTACAGCTCCTTGTCGCCATGCAGGCGGATGTAGACGAAGTCCGCGGTGACGTCCTCGCACAGCGGCCACCTGCCGGCGGTATCGGCCACCACCAGCGCCACCTTGTAGCGGCGCAGCATGGCGATGAAGGAAGGAATCAGGAAGCTCTCGTGCCGGATCTCGACCGCATGGCGCATCGGGCGGTTGGGGCCGGATGCGAGCGCGACCCGGCCTTCCATGCGCGGCTGGTACTGCAGCGCCAGTTCGCGGGCGCTGTCGGTATCCTGCGGCAGCAGCGACAGGAAGTGCTCGAAGCGCTGCGGATCGAATTTCACGATGGGCGGGAACTGCCACAGGAAGGGCCCCAGCTTCTCGCGCAGCTCGAACACGCCCGAGGCCAGCACGTTGGCGAGCGGACCCTCGATGTCCTTCAGCTTGAGCATGTGGGTGAGAAAACGGTTGCCCTTGACCGCGAACACGAAGCCCGGCGGGGTCGCGGCATGCCAGGCGGCATAGCTTTCGGGGCGCTGTAGCGAATAGAACGAGCCATTGATCTCGATGCTGGGCAGCTGCCCGGCCGCGTACGCGAGCTCGCGGTGCTGGACCAGCCCCTTGGGATAGAACACGCCGCGCCACGGCACGTAGCGCCAGCCGGAAATGCCGATGTAGACCGATCCGCTCATAAGGCGCCTACCATATACCGCCTCATCCGTCGGCAGGCGCACGACATGCTAAGCTGGCAACCTGTCGAACTCTGCGGAAATAGCCATGATCGTCGTCCACTACCTGAACAATTCGCGCTCGCAGCGCATCCTCTGGCTGCTCGAAGAGCTCGGGCTCGACTACGAGATCAAGAAGTACCAGCGCGACCCGAAGACCATGCTGGCGCCGCCGGAGCTGAAGGCGGTGCACCCGCTCGGCAAGTCGCCGGTGATCACCGATGACGGCCCGGGTGACACCATTGTGGTCGCCGAATCGGGCGCGATCGTGGAATACCTCACCGGCCGCTACGGCAACGGGCGCCTGGTGCCGGCGCCCGGCACGCCGGAACGCCTGCGCTATACCTACTACCTGCACTTCGCCGAAGGCTCGGCCATGCCGCCGCTGCTGATGAAGCTGGTGTTCGACAAGGTCGAGAACAGTCCGATGCCCTTCTTTGCGAAACCGATCGCGCGCTCGATCGCGCGCAAGGTCAAGGACAGCTTCATCATGCCGAACATCCGCGGCCAGCTCGACTTCCTGGAGAGCGAGCTGGGCAAGTCGACCTGGTTCGCCGGCGAGGAGTTCAGCGCCGCCGACATCCAGATGAGCTTTGCGCTGGAGGCGGCCGCCTCGCGCGGAGGGCTCGGCAGCCAGTATCCGAAGCTGTCCGCTTTCCTGGCGCGGATCCATGCGCGACCGGCCTACGCGCGCGCGCTGGAGCGCGGCGGCAAGTACGACTATGCCTGACAGGCCGCCCGGTTTATCATGGCGGCGCTAGTGACCAATCCGATAGACGCACCACCATGAGCAAACAGGGAAAGCTGCTCGCCATCGACGGCCTGAACATCGTGCGCCGCGTGTACGAAGCCAGCCCCGAACCGGACTCCGACCTGAAGGCCAGCATCGCGCTGCGCCACGCGTTCTCGTCCTTCCGCAACGTGCTGGAAGCGCACGCGCCCACCCACGTGCTGGCGGCCTTCGACTACGGCGGCCCCAATTGGCGCCATGCGCTCTATCCGCGCTACCGCGAAGGACGCACCGCCATGCCGGCGCCGTTGCGCGAAGCCCTGCCGCAATTCCACGAGCGCCTGCGCCAGGCCGGCCTGCACGTGCTGGCCGTGCCCCAGGTCGAGGCCGACGACGTGATCGCCACCGGCGTCATGCGCTGGCTGCAGGAAGGGCGGGGCGAGGCCATCGTGGCCACCACCGACAAGGACCTGCACATCCTGATCGCCCATGGCGCGCTGGTGTGGGACCATTTCAAGAACGAATGGCATGACGACGCCTGGGTACGCCAGCGCTTCGGCGTGGCGCCGGAACTGCTGCACGACCTGCTGGCGCTGATGGGCGACCCGACCGACGGCGTGCCGGGCGTGTCGAAGATCGGCATGAAGACCGCGGCGCGCCTGCTCAATGCCTACGGCAGCCTGGACGCCGTGATGGCGGGCGCCGGTATCCTCAAGACGCCGCTGGGCGAAAGGCTGCGCGCCGAGCGCGAGATACTCGAGATGTCGCGCTGCCTGGTGTCGCTCAAGCTCGATGTGCGGCTGGGCGTCACCTGGAACATGCTGGCCTATGAATCCGATTGAAGGAAAGCGCCGATGCTGAAGGCACTGATCGTGGACGGCAGCGCCATCGCGCGCGGCCTGCTCAATACCGTACTGACGGATGGCGGCTACGACGTCGTCGCGCAGACCCACACCGGCACGCTCGGCTACGGCCTGGCGATGAAGCATCGCCCGCAGATCGTCTGCATCGCGCGCGAACAGGTCGAGGACGGCAGCCGCATCGTCGAGGAACTGCGCGCCCAACTGCCCAAGGCGATGATCTTCATGGTGTCGGGCACCTTGGATGCCGCCGCCATCCAGGACGCCCTCGGGCGCGGCGTGCACGGCTTCATCGTCAAGCCCTTCAAGGCCGACGCCGTGCTCAAGACCATCCGCAATACCGTGATCGCGGTGGTGCGCAAGCAGCAGGCCGCTGCCAAGGAGCAGTAGAAGCTCAGCCGCGCCGCTTGATTTCGTCGGACGCGATCGCCGCCAGCTCGCGCAGCGCGCGCATCTCGCGCTCGCGCAGGCGGCGCGGCTCGCGGTCCAGCACGCACAGGGTGCCGAAGCGGCGGCCCTGCGCATCCTCCAGCGGCACGCCGGCATAGAAGCGCACGTGCGGGGCGCGCGTCACCAGCGGATTGGCGGCGAAGCGCGCGTCAAGCGCGGCGTCGCCCACCACGAATGGCTCGCCGCTGGCCAGCGCATGCTTGCAGAATGCCCATTCGCGCGGCGTCTCCCGCAGGTCGAGGCCAACGCGGGCCTTGAACCACTGGCGCTCCCCGGCCAGCACCGTCACCAGCGCGATCGGACAGTCCGTCACCTGCGCGGCCAGCCGCGCCAGGCGGTCGAAGACGTCCTCGGGCGGGGTGCCGAGCAGGGCATGGCTGGACAGCGGCGCGGCCGCCGCGGGCGCAGGCAGGAGCACGGTGCCTGCGCCCGCCGGCTCACCCGGCGCCGTGCCGTTGCCGCCCTGGCGCGCCTGCAGCTGACGCACCGCGCTCAGGCGCACGCGCCGATGGCCGCCGGGCGTCTTCCATGCCGGCAGCGCGCCGCTTTCCATCCAGAGCTGGGCGGTACTGACGGCAACGCCCAGCATGTGCGCCGCTTCCCGCGTCGTCAGGATTGGATCGTCCTCGCTCATGTTTCCGGTGATTTGTAGTCAATGCACATATTCTAACTGAAACGCGACAATATTTGACGAAAATGCGCGCACGATTGGAATATATATTGACTGTAGGCATTATATAACGCAAGAATACGGTTATAATCGTCAGTTCCGATAAATACGTGCGCCTTTCCTGGGTGTGCGACTGCACAGGCCGCCCATGAATTCACCGTATGACCCGTCGATCGAGGAAGCCAGCCGGCTGGAAGCACTGCGCCAGCTCGAGCTGCTCGACACCGCCCCCAGCGAAGCTTTCGATCGCATCACGCGCATGGCCGCGCAGCTGTTCCAGCTGCCGATCGCCGCGGTGTCGCTGACCGACAGCGACCGCCAGTGGTTCAAGTCGAAGGTGGGCGTCGCGCACGATGCGATCCCGCGCATCAAGGCGCCCTGCGCCGCGGTGGCGGACAGCGGCCGGATGCTGGAAGTGCCGGACCTGTTGCAAAGCGAGTGCTTCCGCGACAGCCTCCTCGCCGACAGCGGCATCCGCTTCTACCTGGGCGCGCCGCTGGTGACAAAAGCCGGATACTGCTTGGGCGCGATGTGCGTGCTCGGCACCGAGCCGCGCAGCGTGAGCGATGCGGACCGCAGCACGCTGGCCGACCTGGCGGCCATGGTCATGGCGCAGATCGAGCTGCAGCACGCGCTGGGGCGGATCGATCCGGTCAGCGGCCTGCCCAACCGGAACCAGTTCGTCAGCGACGTACGCGACTTGGGCCTGGTCAGCGCCGAGGGGTCGCCCCAGCTGGCGGCCCTGGTCAGCCTGGCCACGCCGGAAGAGCTGAGCGACGCCATGCGGGTGATGGGCGGCACCTGGCTCGACGACATCGTGCGCGATGCCGTGCCGGCCCTGCGCAGGGTGGCCGGCGGCGGCAAGGTCTACCACGTCGCGCCGACCCAGTTCGCCTTCCTGGCGCCGCCCGGCCTGTCCCTGGTGCGCTTCAGCAGCAGCCTGATGGCCTGGCTGGGCGAGCGCAAGCCGATGGGGCAGTGCGGTTTCCTGACCACGGCCACGGTCGGCCTGGTGCGCTTCGCCGTGGGCCAGGACGCGCCGCTCGACGTGCTGCGCAACCTGCACAGCGCCGCCCACGATGCGCGCGACGCCGAATCCGGCCTGCGCGTCTATTCTCCCGAGCAGGATGCCGCCTACCGCCACCGCTTCTGGCTGATCAGCGAGCTCGGCCGCGCGCTGGCGCAGCCGCGCGAGCTGCACCTCGTGTTCCAGCCCAAGGTCTCCCTGCGCGACGGCGCCTGCGTCGGCGTGGAAGCCCTGCTGCGCTGGAACCATCCCGATGCCGGCCCGATCCCGCCGGGCGAATTCATGCCGATCGTGGAAACCACCGCGCTGGCGCGCGCCACCACCGAATGGGTGCTGGAGGCGGCCTTGCGCCAGCTGACGGCCTGGCGCGCGCAAGGCGTGGCGCTGCAGGTCGCCGTCAACGTCTCCGCCGTGAACCTCGAGGAGCCGGACTTCAGCGACCGCGTACTGGAGGGGCTGGCACGGCACGGCCTGCCGGCCGCCTGCCTGGCGCTGGAAATGACGGAAAGCGCGCTGATGCGCAAGCCGAAGATCGCGCATGACACGATGGCGCGCCTGGCCGCGGGCGGCGTGAAGATCGCCATCGACGATTTCGGCACCGGCTACAGCAGCCTGTCCTACCTGCAGGACATGCCCGCCGACGTGGTCAAGATTGACCAGTCTTTCGTGCGCGGCATGGAAAAGGACGAGCGCACCCTGGCGCTGGTGACGACCATGATCAAGCTGTCGCACGACCTCGGCCACCGGGTGGTAGCGGAGGGCGTGGAGACGGAGGAAGTGGCGCAACTGCTGCGCGCGGCGGGCTGCGACGAGGCGCAGGGGTATTACTATGGAAGGCCGATGGCGCCGGCGGCGCTGGCCGATTGGCTGGCTGCAAGGTAGGGTGGACGGTTTGTGATTCAGGCCACTGGCCTGAATCACTGCCGTCCGCGCGTTCAAATCACAGATGCGTTGCTACAGAGCATAGCGGAGTTGAACGCGCGGTCGGCAGAGCCGACCACCCTACGAGAATCACGCAGCGTTCGAATCGATGATCCCGCCACCCAGGCACACGTCGCCGTCATACAGCACGGCCGACTGCCCCGGCGTCACCGCCCATTGCGGCTCCTCGAAATCGAGCGCGAAACGCGCCATGCCGTCGGCATGCACGGTGCAGGCCACGTCGGCCTGGCGGTAGCGGGTCTTGGCCGACAGGGCGGTTCCACTCACGGGCGCCTCGCCCGCGGTCCAGCTGGCCTGGCCGGCCTCCAGGCGCGGCGACAGCAGCCACGGATGGTCATGCCCCTGCACGATGTACAGCGTGTTGCTGGCCACGTCCTTGCGCGCCACGAACCACGGTTCGCTGGTGCCGTCCGCGTTCTTGCGCGACTTCAGGCCGCCGATGCCGATGCCCTTGCGCTGGCCCAGGGTGTAGAAGGACAGGCCGATGTGCTCGCCCACGGTCTCGCCGGTGTCGAGCTTCATCGGGCCCGGCTTGTGCGACAGGTAGCGGTTCAGGAACTCGCGGAAAGGGCGCTCGCCGATGAAGCAGATGCCGGTCGAGTCCTTCTTCTGCGCGTTCGGCAGGCCCAGCCGTTCGGCGATCTTGCGCACCTCGGTCTTGGGGATCTCGCCCAGCGGGAACAGCGACTTCGACAGCTGGGCCTGGTTCAGGCGGTGCAGGAAGTAACTCTGGTCCTTGGTGTGGTCGAACGCTTTCAGGAGCTCGAAGCGGCCGTCGTTCTCGCGCACGCGCGCGTAGTGGCCGGTCGCGATCAGGTCGGCGCCCAGCTTCATCGCATGGTCGAGGAAGGCCTTGAACTTGATCTCGGCGTTGCACAGCACGTCCGGATTCGGGGTGCGGCCGGCCTGGTACTCGCGCAGGAATTCCGCGAACACGCGGTCCTTGTATTCGGCGGCGAAATTGACGGCCTCGATGTCCACGCCGACCACGTCGGCCACGCTGGCCGCGTCGATCCAGTCCTGGCGCGTCGAGCAGTATTCCGAATCGTCGTCGTCTTCCCAGTTCTTCATGAACAGGCCGATGACTTCGTAGCCCTGTTCCTTCAGCATCCACGCCGCGACCGAGGAATCGACACCGCCGGACATCCCGATCACGACTTTTTTCTTGCTCATCTTAGTTAACTTCGCGTCCGTATTCTTTTAGATACCACCCTCGAAGACCGAGGGGTGGGTGTACAGCAGGTGCAGCGGGGTGCGGTGGCCGGCCAGGTAGTCGTCCACGCACTGCAGCACGATCGGGCTGCGGTGGCGCTCGGCGGTGGCGGCGATCTCGTCGCGCGTCATCCACATGGTGCGCAGGATGCCTTCGTCGAGCGGCTGGTCCAGTTCACGGCCGGCATGGCCACAGAAGGTGAAGCGCAGGTAAGTGACCTCGGCGCCGCGCGACTTCGAATGGTAGCGCGACATGTACATGCCCACCAGCGCGGTCGGGATGAATTCATGCGCGGTTTCCTCCAGCGCTTCGCGCACCACCGCCTGCTCGAGCGATTCGTAAGGGTCGAGGTGGCCCGCCGGCTGGTTCAGCTTCACGCCTTCGCTCGTCTCTTCCTCGATCAGCAGGAAGCGTCCATCGCGCTCGATGATCGCGGCGACGGTCACGGATGGTTTGAAGATATCGGTCATGCGCGTCCTTGAAAATGAGCCGACATTTTACCTTGACAGGTGGCATCTCTGCTCATCCCCCTCCGCTACGGTGCGCTTGCCTGTCGTTAAATGGCCTTGATTCATTGCAAACAACAAATGGACGGCGCTGGTTACAGTGATGGGTTTTCGTGACAATCAAATATTACTTTTAGTGTTTGTTTTTGAGCAATTCGCGTAATTACATGATAGATTGTGGACCGATGTGTCCACTGAACGGAGGGATTCATGAGAATTGGCATACCGGCCGAGACCAGGCCGGGCGAGACCCGCGTTGCTGCAACTCCCGAAACCGTCAAGAAGCTGGCCGCGAAACACCAGGTGCTGGTCGAGAGCGGCGCCGGGGTCCGCGCCTCCTACCCCGATGCCGCCTATGAAGCGGCCGGCGCGCACATCGTCGATGGCGCCGCCGCCTTCGGCGCCGACATGGTGCTCAAGGTGCGCAGCCCCGACGGCGCCGAGCGTGCCCGCATGCGTCCGGGCAGCGTCCTGGTCGGCATGCTCAATCCCTTCGATACCGAGAACCTGGCGGCGCTGGCCGGCGCCGGCCTGACCGCGTTTGCCCTCGAGGCCGCGCCGCGCATCACGCGCGCCCAGTCGATGGACGTGCTTTCCTCGCAGGCCAACATCGCCGGCTACAAGGCCGTGATGCTGGCCGCGAACACCTACCAGCGCTTCATGCCGATGCTGATGACGGCGGCCGGCACGGTCAAGGCCGCGCGCGTGCTGATCATGGGCGTGGGCGTGGCCGGCCTGCAGGCGATCGCCACCGCCAAGCGCCTGGGCGCCGTGATCGAAGCCTCGGACGTGCGCCCGCCAGTAAAGGAACAGGTCGAGTCGCTCGGCGCCAAGTTCATCGACGTGCCCTACGAGACCGAAGAGGAGCGCGAGATCGCGCAAGGCAGCGGCGGCTATGCGCGTCCGATGCCGGCCAGCTGGATGCAGCGCCAGGCGGCGCTGGTGCACGAGCGCGCCAAGCTGGCCGACATCATCATCACAACCGCCCTGATCCCGGGCCGCAAGGCGCCGGTCCTGATCGGCGAAGAGACCGTGCAGGCCATGAAGCCGGGCTCGGTGATCGTCGACATGGCGGTCGAGCAGGGCGGCAACTGCCCGCTCACGGAGCTGGGCCGCACGGTGGTCAAGCATGGCGTCTACATCATCGGCGAACCGAACCTGGCCTCGCTGGTGGCGGCCGACGCTTCCGCCCTGTATGCCCGCAACGTGCTGGACTTCCTCAAGCTCGTCATCGACAAGGAAGACCGGTTCGTGATCGATCGCGAGGATGAGATCGTGCGCGCCACGCTGGTGTGCGCGGACGGCGCGGTATTGCGTAGCTAAGAACCGGACCCGAGGAGCGGAGCATGGAAATCAGCCACACCATCATCAACCTGATCATCTTCGTGCTGGCCATCTACGTCGGCTACCACGTGGTCTGGAACGTCACGCCCGCGTTGCACACGCCCCTGATGGCGGTGACCAACGCGATCTCGGCCATCATCATCGTCGGCGCCATGCTGGCCGCCGGCCTCACCGAAGGGCTGGCCGGGCAGGTGGCCGGCACCGTTGCCGTGGCGCTGGCCGCCGTCAACGTGTTCGGCGGCTTCATGGTCACGCGCCGCATGCTCGAGATGTTCAAGAAGAAGGAGCCGAAACGGTCCGGCGATCCGGCGGCTGCGAAGACCACGGCGGAGGAGCGGGCATGAACTTCATCAGCATGAACCTCGTGACCCTGTTCTACCTGGTGGCCTCGGTCTGCTTCATCCAGGCGCTCAAGGGCCTGTCCTCGCCGTCCACGGCGCGCATCGGGAATACCTTCGGCATGGCCGGCATGGCAATCGCCGTCCTGACCACCATCGCCCTGATGTTCAAGCTGCAGGCGCAAGTGGCCACGGGCGGCGGCATGGGCTTCACCCTGGTGCTGCTAGGGGTAGTGGTGGGCGGCGCGATCGGCGCGGTGGCGGCCAGGAAGGTCGAGATGACCAAGATGCCGGAGCTGGTGGCGGCGATGCACTCGCTGATCGGCCTGGCCGCGGTGTGCATCGCGATCGCCGCCGTGTCCGAGCCCTGGGCGTTTAATATTGCCGAGCGTGGCGGTGCGCTGCCTTTCGGGAACCGACTGGAACTGTTCATCGGCACCTTCGTCGGTGCGGTGACCTTCTCGGGTTCGGTGATCGCCTTCGGCAAGCTGTCGGGCAAGTACAAGTTCCGCCTGTTCCAGGGCGCGCCGGTGCGCTTCGCCGGACAGCACATCCTCAACCTGGCGCTGGCGATCGCGATCATCGCGCTGGGACTGGTGTTCTGCTTCGACGACAACGTGGCGCCGGCGTGGACGCCCTTCATCGTCATGGCCGCGCTCTCCTTTGTTCTGGGCGTGCTGATCATCATCCCGATCGGCGGCGCCGACATGCCGGTGGTGGTGTCGATGCTGAATTCCTACTCGGGCTGGGCGGCGGCGGGCATCGGCTTCTCGCTGAACAACTCGATGCTGATCATCGCCGGTTCGCTGGTGGGCTCGAGCGGCGCGATCCTCTCCTACATCATGTGCAAGGCGATGAACCGCTCCTTCTTCAACGTGATCCTGGGCGGCTTCGGCGGCGAGGCGGCGGTGGACGATGGCGCGGCGAAGGAGCAGCGCCCGGTGAAGTCCGGCTCGGCCGACGACGCCGCCTTCATCCTGCAGAACGCGGAATCGGTGATCATCGTCCCCGGCTACGGCCTGGCGGTGGCGCGCGCCCAGCACTCGGTGAAGGAACTGGCCGACAAGCTGCTTGAACATGGCGTGCAGGTGCGCTATGCGATCCACCCGGTGGCGGGCCGCATGCCGGGCCACATGAACGTGCTGCTGGCCGAGGCCGAGGTGCCCTACGACCAGGTGGTCGAGATGGAAGACATCAACGGCGAGTTCGGCCAGACCGACGTGGTGCTGGTGCTGGGTGCGAACGACGTGGTGAACCCTGCCGCCAAGGACCCGAAGTCGCCGATCGCCGGCATGCCGATCCTGGAGGCCTACAAAGCCAAGAGCATCATCGTCAACAAACGCTCCATGGCCTCCGGCTATGCCGGCCTGGACAACGACCTGTTCTACCAGCCGAACACGATGATGGTGTTCGGCGACGCCAAGAAGGTGATCGAATCGATGGTGAAAGCCGTCGAATAATCAACTACTTGCAACCAAATGAGGGTCAGCGTTGAATTATTTTCCAGTGGATCCCGCGATCTGTCGCGCTTGAATTAGAAACGGCGCCTCCTCAACTGATCCGGGGCTGTTGGCGAATCATTCGACGCTGACCCTCATTCCTCCACCATGCACACACACCGTTTCAATGTTTTCGGCACCTTGATTGCCATTAGCGGCAAGCCGGGCGCATGGCAGGCCTTCTATCCCGGCAATGACGGCACGCGACGGCCGGCCGACTTCATCGTTCCCGCCGACGTCAGCGAGGAGGGCCTGGCCGACTACCTGGCCGATCTGTTCCATGAAGACGCCACGCCCAGGCGCAACACGGTCGAGCGCCTCCCTGCCAGCTAGGCTTTAGCGGCGGCCGAACATCATCAGGTCGGCCAGCAGCAGGCGCGCCGGCTTGACCAGGTCCAGCGCGGCCAGCGACAGGCCCAGCAGGGGCTGCAGCGGGCCGGCGCCGGTGAAGGCGCGGGCCATGGTGTCGGTGAGGGAGATCGTCAGGCGGCGGTCCTGGGCGCGTTCGCGCATGAAGCCTTCGACCGCGCCAGGGGTTGCGCCGCGTGCCAGCTGGCGCGCCAGCACGGCGGCGTCGCGCAGGCCCAGGTTCAGGCCCTGGCCGGCCACCGGGTGCAGGGTCTGGGCGGCATTGCCGATCGCGACCGTCCGCGCGGTGGCGCGGGCTTCGGCGTTCAGGCCGAGCGCGAAGGCCACGCGCGGCGAGGCGGCGGTGAATGTGCCGAGGCGGGTGCCGAAGGCCTCGCCCAACTGGGTGAGAAAAGCGGCATCGTCGAGCAGCTGGACATCCAGCGCCCGCTCCGGGCGCATGCACCACACCAGCGCGTACTGGTGGCCATCGCCGCCATCCTGCGGCAGCAGGGCCAGCGGACCTTCTTCGGTGAAGCGTTCGAAGGCGCGGTGGGCGAACGGTTGGCTCACGCTCACGCGCGCGATCAGGGCCGTCTGGCCGTAGTCGCGCTGCTGCGCCTTGCCGTCCTGCTGGCCGAACACGCCGCCCTCCGCCTGCACCGCCACCCGGGCGAACACGGCGCGGCCGTCGTCCAGGCGCAGCGCCACGCCATCGTCCTCTTCGTCGAAGGAGGCGACGCGGGCCGGGCGCAAGGTGGCGACGCCGGCCTTGTCGCAGGCGCGCGCCAGCGCGTCCACCACGTCGCCGTAGCGCGCCACATAGCCGAGCGCCGGCAGTTTGTGCTCGGCGCGGTCCATCAGGCTGCGGCCTAGCTGGCCGCGGCGCGAGACATGGATCTCGTGGATCGGCGTGGCCGGCAGCGGCCAGGCGCGCACTTCTTCGAGCAGCTGCACGCTGCCCCAGGACAGCGCGATCGAGCGCGGGTCGGTGATCGCCTGGCCCAGCGACTTGCCGTCGATGAGGGCGATGCGGCTGCCCTCGACGCCACGCCGTGCCAGGTGCGCGGCCAGCGCCAGCCCGACCGGACCGGCGCCGCAGATCGCCACATCGACTTCCATGCGTTCGTCCGTCATCAGCGCTCCTTCATCATGTTCTCAATCTCGGCCACGCCTTTCGGCGCATCCCCCGAGAGCACCCGGCAGCCGTCGTCCGTGACGATCACGTCGTCCTCGATCCGGATCCCGATGTTCCAGTACTCTTCCGGCACGCCCTGCGCCGGACGCACGTAGATGCCCGGCTCCACCGTCAGCGCCATGCCCGGCAGCAGGGGGCGCGAGGGTTTGTCGGCCGCGCTCAGGTCGCGGTAAGGGCCGACGTCGTGCACGTCCATGCCGAGCCAGTGGCCGGTACCGTGCATGTAGAACTGCAGATGCGCCTTGTCGGCGATCGCATCATCAAGCGAGGCGTATCTGGCGCGCTCGAGCAGGCCGAGGTCCAGCATGCCCTGGGCCAGCACCTTGAGCGCGGCCTCGTGCATGCCGCTGTAGGGCCGGCCCGGCGCGATTGCGGCAAGGGCGGCTTCCTGCGCGCGCAGCACCAGCGCGTACAAGGTTTTCTGCGCTTCGCTGAAGCGTCCGCTCACCGGCCAGCTGCGGGTGATGTCCGAGGCATAGCCATCTAGCTCGCAGCCCGCATCGACCAGCACCAGCTCGCCCTCGCGGCACTGGCGGTCGTTCCGGTTGTAGTGCAGGACGCAGGCGTTGGCGCCGGAAGCGACGATCGGGGTGTACGCCGGGAACTGGGCGCCGTTACGGCGAAATTCATGCAGCAGCTCGGCCTCGATCTCGTATTCGAACACGCCGGGACGGGTAAAGCGCATCGCACGGGCGTGGGCGGCTGCACTGATGGCGGCGGCGCGCGCCATCAGCGCCTGCTCGTCCGCATCCTTCAGCAGGCGCATCTCGTCGAGCATGCCGAGCAGGTGGTGGGTGCTGCCGGGGGCCGTGATGCCGCTGCGGCCCTGCGCACGCACGGCCTTGAGCCAGCTTGCGACCTGGGCGTCGAGCGCGGCGCTGTGGCCGAGCGCGTAGTACAGCGCCGGCACGTTGGCCAGCAGCTTGCCCATCTGCGCATCCAGCTCAGCGATCGGAAACGCCTCGTCGAAGCCGAAGGCGATGCGCGCCGCTTCCGGCCCATGGCGGTAGCCGTCCCAGATCTCGCGCTCCGGATTCTTCTCGCGGCAGAACAGGATCGAGCGCGCGGGCGTGTCGCCGGTGGGCGCAACCAGCACCAGCACGCTGTCCGGCTCGGTGAAACCGCTCAGGTAATAGAAATAGCTGTCGTGCCGGTAGGGATAGTCGCTGTCGCCGTTGCGCAGCACCTCCGGCGCGGTGGCCAGCACCGCGACCGATCCCGGCTGCATGCGCGCCGCCAGGCGCGCACGGCGTTCGATGTGGCGCGCAACCGCGGCCGTCATGACCCCGTCTTGGCCGCCAGCGGCGCGTTCAGTTCTTCCAGCTGCTGGGCGGTGCCGACGTTGACCCAGGGGCCCTGGTACAGCTCGCCGCCCACGCGGCCCTGCTCGATGAACTTGCGCATCAGGGGGCCGAACTTGACGAAGTCCCCGGCCTGGATCCCCGCGAACATCTCGGGGCGGTAGACGCCGATGCCGGCGAAGTTCCACTTCTCCGGCCCGTCGTTCCTCAAGGTATACATGTCGAGGGCGAAGTCGCCCTGCGGGTTATGCCAGGGATTCGGCGTCAGCCACAGCCAGGCGATGTCGCGCTTGTCCGCCGGGTAGGGGATGCCCAGCATGTCCTTGTCCTTCAGGACGTCGAACACCTGCGAGAAGTCGAAGTAGGGCGCATAGATGTCGCCCGACACCGCGAGAAAAGGCTCGTCGCCCAGCAGGTGCAGGGCATTGGCGATGCCGCCCGCGGTCTCGAGCGGGGTCGGCTCGTGCGAATACACGATGCGGGCGCCGTATTTGCTGCCGTCGCCCAGCTCTTCCTCGATCATGTGGCCGAGGTGTGAGTGGTTGATGACGATGTCCTTGATCCCGGCGCGCACCAGGTTCAGCACGTGATAGGTGATCATCGGCCGTCCACGCACCTTGAGCAGCGGCTTGGGGCAGGCGTCCGTGAGCGGGCGCATGCGCTCGCCGCGGCCGGCGGCGAAAATCATGGCTTTCATGAGAAAGGAATCGTCCTCAGAAGGTGTAGCCGACCTGCGGCGCCTTGTCCTCGAGCGAGTCGAGCAGGCGCAGCAGCGGCTTCAGTTCGGTGTAGCGGTTGGCGGTGCGGCGCACGTAATCCATCACGGTCGGCAGGTCGCCCATGTAGTTCGGCTTGCTGTCGCGGTAGTTCAGGCGGCAGAAGATGCCGAGGATCTTCAGGTGGCGCTGCAGGGCCATGAATTCGAAGTCGCGGTAGAAGGCGTCGATGTCCGGGTTGACCGGCAGGCCGACCTGCTTCGCGCTCTGCCAGTAGCGCACCACCCAGTCCAGCACGATTTCCTCGTCCCACTGGATGTAGGCGTCGCGCAGCAGCGAAGCCAGGTCGTAGGTGATCGGGCCGTAGACGGCGTCCTGGAAATCAAGCACGCCCGGATTGCCCTGTTCGAGCCACATCAGGTTGCGCGAATGGAAGTCGCGGTGCATGTAGACCTGCTGCTGCGCCAGCACGTTGGCGGTGATCGCCTCGAATACGCCATCGAGCTGCTTTTGCTGTTTTTCGTCCAGGGTGACGCCCAGGTGGCGCCCGATATACCACTCCGGGAACAGATTCATCTCGCGCAGCACGAAGGCGCGGTCGAATTCCGGCAGCTTGCCCGGCTCGCTGGCGAGCTGGAACTTGAGCAGGGCGTCCACGGCGCTCGAGTACATGAAGGCGGCATTGTCCGAATCCAGGCGCTGCAGGTAGGTGGTCACGCCGAGGTCGGACAGCAGCAGGTAGCCGTTCTCGACGGCTCTGGCGACGATGGCCGGGGCGGTGACGCCGGCGTCCAGCAGCAGGCCCTGCACGTGGATGAAGGCCGGCACGTTCTCGCGCTCGGGCGGGGCATCCATGGCCACCAGGGTCGGGCCCAGCTTCTCGCGCATGGCCGGGACAACGTCGTAGCGGAAATAACGACGGAAGCTGGCATCCGCGGATGCCGGGCGGCCGGTTTCCACTTCCACCAGGCCGGTCGAGGCCAGCCATTCGTTCAGCTGCTGCAGGCGCGCGTCCTTGTCAGCGGAAGTGGAAGAATTTTGATACAAAGATGACATGAAGCGGCCTGGTGAATCGGGTTGATCAAAGTTATTCCCATATAATAAGGGATTCATTCCAAAAATACCGCCCTTTATGGCGCACGCAGATTCTCCATGAGCTGGTTTTCGGCCCACCCATTTCCTCCGCGACAAGCGCTCGCATTGTATGTACTGGCCAGTGCGGCCGCCGGCGTCGCGCTGCCGCTGCATGCGCAGGACGTCGCTCCCACGCCACAGTCGAGCGCATCGCGCGACGAGCAGGACCTGCCGATCACGATCCGCGCCGAGGAGATCAGCGGCCGTCCCGACCGCCAGATCAACCTCGAGCGCAACGTCGAACTGACGCGCGGCCAGACCCGCCTGAGCGCCGACAGCGCCTGCTACCTGCGCGTCGAAGACCAGGTCACGGCCACCGGCAACGTCAATATGTGGCGCTTCGGCGACCGCTACAAGGGCGACGAGCTGCAGCTGAACCTCGAGACGGGCAAGGGCTACGTGCTGCGCCCCGAATACCGCTTGCAGCTGAATAACGCCCAGGGCAATGCCTCGCGCATCGACTTCCTGGGCGAGGACGTGGCGCTGGTGCGCGACGGCACCTACAGCACCTGCGAAGGGCCGGACCCGGACTGGTACCTCAAGTCGAGCACCCTGCGCCTGGACAGCGGCCGCGACGTCGGCCTGGCCGGCAAGACCGTCATCTATTTCAAGGACGTGCCGATCATCGGCACCCCGGCCCTGTCGTTCTCGCTGTCGGGGGCGCGCCGCTCCGGCTGGCTGGCGCCCACCGTGGGCTTCGGCTCCAAGGGCAAGGCCGAGGTCATGGTGCCGTATTACTTCAACATCGCGCCCAACCGCGACCTGACGTTCTACCCGCGCATGATGTTCGACCGCGGCCTGCAGCTCGGCGCCACCGGGCGCTACCTGGGCGTCACCGACCTGGGCGCCTACAACGGCGAGACCCACGTCGAGGGCCTGCGCAAGGACCGCGTGACCGGTGAAAACCGCTGGCGCGTCGATTCGGTGCATACCCAGGCGCTGGGCCCGGGCTGGTCCTACGGCTGGAACCTGCATGGGGCCTCGGACGACGAATACCCAAGCGATTTCTCGCGCACTGTGGCCGCCAGCGCCGAGCGCCAGCTGCTGCGCGAGGTGCGCACCGACTTCGTCGGCCAGTTCTGGAACCTCTCCGCGCGCGCCCAGAACTACCAGGTGCTGCAGGACCCGGCCGCGGTCGATGACCCGAGGCTGGAGGTGCCGCGCCCCTACGACCGCCTGCCGCAGATTAACTTCCACGCCGGCCGCTACGACGTGAAGGGCTTCGACTGGGCGGTGGATGCCGAGGCGGTGAGCTTCTGGCACCCGAAGCTCCTGCGCGGCAACCGTGCCGTGGCCGTGGCCCAGGTCAGCTATCCGATCGTGCGTCCGGGCTGGTTCGTCACGCCGAAAGTCATCAGCCACCACACCAAGTACGACCTGGACCGCGCCAACGGCTACACCGGCCCGACCAAGCTGTCGCGCAGCCTGAACACCTTCTCGCTCGACAGCGGCCTGGTGTTCGAGCGCGAGGCCTCGCTGTTCGGCAACGGCGTCACCCAGACCCTGGAGCCGCGCATGTTCTATGTGCGCACGCCGTACAAGGACCAGAGCCTGTTCCCGAACTTCGACACCGGCCGCGCCGGCTTCAACTACGCGCAGCTGTTCAGCGAGAACCGCTACGTTGGGCTGGATCGCGTCTCGGACGCCAACCAGCTGACCGCCGCCGTGGTGTCGCGCTACATCCAGACCGACGGCGCCGAGCGGCTGCGCCTGGCCTTCGGCCAGCGCATCTATTTCGACGAACCGCGCGTGCGCCTGCCGGGCGAGCCGGTGCACCAGAGCCGCTCGGACGTGCTGCTGGCGGCATCGGGCCGCATTTCCGAGACCTGGAGCTTCGACAGCGGCGTACAATACGACGCCACCGGCAGCAACCTGTACAGTTCGAACCTGAGCACGCAGTGGCGGCCGGCCCCGATGAAGGTCCTGAACGCCGAATACCGCTACCAGCGCGGCAGCTTCCGCAACGTCGACCTGTCGGGGCAGTGGCCGCTGTCCTCGCGCTGGTACGGCGTCGGCCGGGTGAGCTATGCGCTGCGCTCCTACTCCGTGGGCAGCCTGGAGCCGGGCAAGGGCAAGCTGCTCGAGAGCCTGATCGGCCTGGAGTACAAGGCCGATTGCTGGGTGTTCCGTTTCGGCGCACAGCGCTTCGTGACCGCGGCCCAAAATACCTCGACGCCGATCTTCTTCCAGCTCGAGCTCAACGGACTGTCGCGCCTCGGTTCGGGCAGCCCGCTCGACGCCTTCAACAAGGCGGTGCCGGGCTACCAGCAGCTGACGAGCAATGTGGGGCGGCCCTGATTTTTAAGGACGTCTTAAACGCTGTGGAGTACACTCCACGGCTGGCTATATGATTCTTCACCCTGAATGAGTGCTTTCCAGATGACGCGTACCACCCGTTTGCACACTATTAAGCTCGCCGCAGCCCTGCTGTGCGCGCTGACCGCGGGCCAGGTCCTGGCCCAAGACACGGCGCCGGCCGCCAAGCCGGGCAGCGGCTTCCTGCCGCCGGCGTCGGCCAGCGCCAAGGTGCTCGACTCGATCCACGTCGTGGTCAATGACGAAGTGATCACGAAAAACGAGGTGCGCAACCGCGTGGCCCAGACCGCGCAGAACCTGAAGGCGCGCAACGTGCAGCTGCCGGACCAGTCCACCCTGGAACGCCAGGTGGTCGAGGCGATGATCGTCGAGCGCGCCCAGCTCCAGCTGGCCAAGGAAATGGGCGTGCGCGTCGACGACCGCAGGCTCGACGCCACCATCGCCCGCATCGCCGAGAACCAGAAGATGTCGGTGCAGGAGATGCGCAACCAGATGGAGAAAGAGGGCCTGCCTTTCGGGCAGTTCCGTGAAGACATCCGCAACGAGATCATGATGCAGCAGTTGCGCGAGCACGAGGTCGACTCCAAGATCCAGGTCTCGGAAGCCGAGATCGACACCTACCTGGCCGCCTCCAAGGCCGCCGCGGCCGACCGCGTCGAGATGAACCTGGCGCAGATCCTGGTGGCGGTGCCCGAGAACGCCTCGCCCGAGCAGATCGCCGCACGCCGCGCCCGCGCCGAGGAAGTGGCGCGCCAGCTGCGCACCGGCGCCGACTTCGCCAAGATGGCCGCGACCTATTCCGACGCCCCCGACGCCCTGAAGGGCGGCGAGATCGGCTGGCGCGATCCGGACCGCCTGCCGGAAATCTTCGCGACCCAGCTGCGCAAGCTCAAGCCGGGCCAGGTGACCCCGATCATCAAGACCAACGTCGGTTTCCACATCCTCAGGATGGCGGACCAGCGCAGCCTGGCCGACGAGGCCGCGGGCGAGGACGCCGTGGTCCAGCAGACCCGCGTCAGCCACATCCTCATGAAGCCGACGCCGACCATGAACGCGGCCGAGGTCAAGAAGAAGCTGCTCGAAATGAAGGAAAAGATCGACAACAAGACCGCCACCTTCGAAGACCTGGCGCGCCAGAACAGCCAGGAGCCGGGCAGCGCGGCCAAGGGCGGCGACCTGGGCTGGCTGGAGCCGGGCGACGCCGGTCCGGAATTCGACCAGGCCCTGTCCACCCTGAAGCCGGGCGAGGTCTCGGACGTCATCGAATCGCCGTTCGGCTTCCACATCCTGCGCGTCACCGAGCGCAAGTCGGAAGACCAGAGCAAGCAGCGCGAACGCAATAACGCACGCCAGGTGCTGCGCGAACGCAAGATGCAGGAAGCGCTGGAAGACTGGATGCGCCAGGTGCGCGACCGCGCCTACGTCGAGTTCCGCGAGGAGCACTAAGCCATGGCCATGCCGAATGGACGCCGGCCTACCCTCGCGGTCACGGTCGGCGAGCCGGCCGGCATCGGTCCCGAGATCTCGATCCGCGCGGCCTGGGCGCTGCGCGAATCCGCCAACTGCGTGCTGGTCGGCGACGCCGCCTTCCTGGCGCTCACCGCCAGCCTGATCGATCCCGCCATCCGCCTGTCGGCCCTGTCGATCCAGGCCCTGCGCAACGGCGGCCTGCCGCACTTCGGCACGGACCGCCTGGCCGTGATCGACGTGCCGCTCGCCGCCCACGTCGTCCCCGGCAAGCTCGATCCGGACAACGGGCGCGCCGTGCTGGCCACCCTGGACCTCGCGATCGAAGGCGCCCTGACGGGCTGGTTCGACGGCATCGTCACCGCGCCGCTCCAGAAAAGCACCATCAACGACGCCGGCGTGGCCTTTTCCGGCCATACCGAATACCTGGCCGAAAAAACCAATACGCCGAAGGTCGTGATGATGCTTGCCGGGCAGCCCGGCGCGGCAGGGGGAAGCGAGCAGCCCTACCTGCGGGTGGCGCTGGCCACCACCCATTTGCCGCTGAAGGACGTCCCGGCGGCGCTGACGCCGGAGAACCTGGCGCAGACCATCGACATCATCGACGCCGACCTGAAGAACAAGTTCGGCATCGCCGCACCGCGCATCCTGGTCACCGGCCTGAACCCGCATGCGGGCGAGAACGGCTACCTGGGCCGCGAGGAGATCGAGGTCATCACGCCGGTGCTGGAGCAAAGCCGGGCGCGCGGCATCGACGTGCGCGGGCCGTATCCGGCCGACACCCTGTTCCAGCCGAAGTACCTCTCGGGGGCCGACTGCGTGCTGGCGATGTACCACGACCAGGGCCTGCCGGTGCTCAAGCACGCCACCTTCGGGCGCGGCATCAACGTCACGCTCGGCCTGCCGATCGTGCGCACCTCGGTCGACCACGGCACCGCGCTCGACCTGGCGGCGCAGGGCCTGGGCCTGGCCGACTGCGGCAGCATGATCGAGGCGATCCGCGCCGCCATGCAGATGGCGGCCTCGAACCGCCGCTAAAACGAACCATCACTAGAACACCATGAGCAAACACGTAGCACGCAAGCGCTTCGGCCAGAACTTCCTGACCGACAAACTCGTCCTGGACAACATCATCGACGCCATCGGCCCGCAGCGCGGCCAGGCGATGGTCGAGATCGGCCCGGGCCTGGCCGCCATGACGGCGCTGCTGCTCAAGTCGCTCGACCACATGCACGTCGTCGAGCTGGACCGCGACCTGGTGGCGCGCCTGGAAAAGGCCTACCCGCGCGAGAAGCTCACCGTGCACTCGGGCGATGCGCTGAAGTTCGATTTCGGCGCGATCCCGGTGCCGGAAGGCCAGAAGCTGCGCATCGTCGGCAACTTGCCGTACAACATCTCGAGCCCGCTGCTGTTCCACCTGGCCGAATTCGCGCCGCTGGTCGAGGACCAGCATTTCATGCTGCAGAAGGAAGTGGTCGAGCGCATGGTGGCCGAGCCGGGCACCAAGGCCTACAGCCGCCTGTCGGTGATGTTGCAATGGCGCTACGACATGGACCTGCTGTTCATCGTCCCGCCGACCGCCTTCGACCCGCCGCCCCAGGTGGATTCGGCAATCGTGCGCATGATCCCCAAGCGCCAGAAACTCGAGGTGGATGGCGGCACGCTGGAAAAAGTCGTGGCCAAGGCCTTCTCGCAGCGCCGCAAGGTGATCCGCAACTGCGTGGCGGGGATGTTCACCGAGGCGCAGCTGGTCGAGGCCGGCATCGATCCGGGCGCGCGGCCGGAGGCGGTGGGCCTGGAACAGTACGTGGCGCTGGCCAATCTGCTTTGATCTCCCTGCGCAGGACGGCTCCTCGCCGTCCTGCGAAACGCCACCGAATCCTGCTCTACATTGCGCTGCACAAGAGCAGCGCATCCCGCATTTCGTCCCTTCATCCGCCAATTCCTGCAGTCCGTCGCACCCCGGTGGAAGCCGCGGGAGGCCTTGGCTAAAGTACTCCCATCGACAAGCCGCGCGACACACGAAGCGGCCCACCAACTCACCGAAGGGAGCATATCATGAACGTCCTCAAGCACATGGAAGCCATCTTCCTCGCCACCCTGGTCCTCGCCGGCGTCAGCAGCTATGCGCAGGCCGCCACCAGCCGCGCGGCCGAGGCCTACAACGCCCAGGTCTCGGTCGGCGCCTCGCAGGTCGCCGTGGTGAAGGTCACGGCCAAGCGTCCGGCCTGATTCCCGACCGCCGGTTCCGGCCGTGCCGGAGGGCGGGCGAAAAAAAAGGTTCATCGCGTTTTGCCGGGAAACGCATCCTTGATTTTCAGGAAGAAGTAGGATGCATCCCGAAATCCGTAGGCCATGCGCTTGATGACTTTGATGCGGTTGTTGACGCCTTCCAGGATCGATGAGTTCATCGGATAGATGGCCGAAGCCAGAATGCCGCGCCGGTACTTGGCCAGCCGTTTGGCAAACTGGATCAGCGGTGTGATATGGCTTTCCAAGGCGAGTTTGAGCCAAGCCTTCCATCGACGAGCACCTTCCCGGACCGATGGCGCATACCAGATCTCTTTCAATTCGGTCTTGAGCAGGTAGACCGTTGCCAGCGGCTGATTGGCGGCGAGCAGTTCTTCGAGCTTGACGGCCTGTTCGGCCTTGAGGTTGTCGCGGTTGCGTAGTAACAGCCAGCGGCTACGCTTGATGACCTGGCGCGCTTTTGGTTCGGCCCGTAACGTATTGGCTTGATCGACGCGCACCCGGTCGACGACTTCGCGGCCGAAGCGGGCCACGACATGAAACAAATCGTAGACCACCTCCGCGTTTGGACATTGCTGACGCACTTCAAGGTCCATGGCCGTGTTCATATCCATGGCCACCGCCTCGATTCGCTGGCAGCCTTGCTCGCCCAGCAGCTCAAAGAATGGCCGGATCGCTTCCCGGCTGTTGCCTTCCCCAACCCACAAGACGCGCATACGCTCGGCATCCATGGCCACGGTAGCGTAGCGATGGCCCTTGTGCAGGGCAAATTCGTCCATGACCAAGCGGCGTACGCCCACCGCCGAGAAGTCGCCGTGCAGCTGCTTTAGTCGCCGATGATCAATCTCTTTGATGGTATGCCAGTGCAGCCCGGTCAACCGGGCTATATGGGCTATGGGCAGCAACTGCGCCAGCGCCTCGACCCACAGACGCACGCGGTGCGTGATGCGCGCCCGGCGGTCGAGCCAAACAATGTGCTCGGCCACTCGTGCATTGCAGTGATGGCAGTCCAGCCGCCGTACCGGCACATCGAGCCAGACGCGCTTGTCCAGAACGTCGCGATCGCGCACCTTACGCCTTCGGCGCTCATGCACCAGGGCGCAAGGCTGGTGGCACGCTCCGCACACAGCATCCCTTGCCGGGCAGGTATCGAGAACGATTAACAGTGATCCGTCTTCTTGTTCTTGGACGGTGTCGACAATATGGCCTTCCCAAAACGGGACAGACGACATAGCATTGAGCATGGCGGTGGTTTGATAGACTGATTTGTTTGGCGACTATCAATCTACCAACATCAGGCCACCGCCACCACCTCCCGATTAGATCGTCAACCCCGTCTTCCCCCATTCCCCGCGAAGAACCAAAAAAAAGCCCGCTGGGTAGCGGGCTTGAAATCCAATTCTTTTCTGAGGAGAGTTGGAGGAGACAGGAGCTAGTATGCTGCGTCACAGCATATAAGTCCAATATTAGTTTCGCATATTCGACATAAGTTTTTTGAATATCTTATGGCGCCGAGCGAACGCAGGTGATGTTGATGTTGGTAACATCGGCATCGCCCATGACGCCGGTCGGGTTCTGGACCGTGCAGACGGCGTCTTTCGGCTGGGTCACGATGGTGACGCCGTAGGACTGGTTGTACTCCACTGGCGCGCCCATCGTGTACTTGAAGGCGGCGCCGTCGGTATTGGTGTCGCCCGGTACGATCAGGGTGCTGCCGGTGTTGCTGCCATTGGTCAGCACGAGGCCGGTATTGTCCTTGGTCAGGCCCGAGACTTCTCCGCCAATCTCGTGCGTCGCAATGAAGCACTCGAAACGGGCGTTAATGACGGCCAGCTGGCCGGCCGTGCCGGTCGGGCTGTTCGGCGCGTACTGGAAGACACGGCAGTTCTGGTGCTGCGGATTGGACGTGATGCGCACGTCATACGTGTCGCCGTACTCGAGCTTTTTCGAGAAACTGAACTTGACATCGTCGCCGGCCTTGGCCGGCGGCGCGATGTTGATGGTGTCGGTGCCGTTATTGGTCAGCATCATGCCCGGGTAAACGACGCCGGAGACACTACCGCCCACCGTGAAATTATCGTCGTCGCCACCGCCACCGCAGGATGCCAGGGCCGCTGCCATTACCAGCATGCTTGCCGGACGGATCAGGGTAAACTTCATGAAGCTTGCTCCAGGATAGACAGTGTTGATCAAGTGCGCGGGCCGCAGGTCACGGTCACGTTGGTGATGTCGGCCTGGCCGACGGTGCCGGTGCCATTGGCCACCGTGCAGGTCTGGTTCTCGGGCTGGGTCAGGACCGCGATGCCGTAGGGCGCGTCCTCGTTGACCTTGGCCATCGTGAAAGAGGTGGCGCCGGGCGCGATCGTAACGCGGTCGGCGCCATTGACCAGCACCAGGTTGCCGGTCAGGCCACTGACCGTTCCCGTCAGCGCATGCTGGCGGATGGTGCACTCGACATAGATGGTGTTGACATCGATCGCGACCTTGCCTTTTCCGTTGGTGACCTTGCAGGTCTCGGCATTGGTCGGGAAACTCTTGACCGTGACGTTGTACTCGGAATCGGTTTCCACCATATCAGGGAAATAGAAACTGCCGACACCGTTGTTGGTCGGATTGATGGCCAGGTCGGAGCCGCCATTGTTCTGCAGGACCAGGCCAGCCCTGGTCACGCCGGAAAACGAACCGCTGATAACGCGGTCGCCGCCGCCGCCGCCGCAGGCGGACAGCGCCAGCGCGCATGCCAGCGCAGCACCGGCACGCAGGTACGAACTCTTCATAATTTCTCCAAAAAATCTGACTGGTGAACGTGCAAAGCGTGTGCAAGTGAGCTGTGGACACGCGGGTGGACGACGGACGACCACATTATATTAGCCCAACATTTTAGTCCATTTAACAAGCAACTGGACGGTTTGCCTTTGTATCACGCTGTAACCGTGGGTAGCGCGGGACGGTGCCCGATTGCTTTCTACGGGCGTGCTCGCTATCCTTGGGCCAGGTACCCATCTCCCAAGCAAGCAAACCATGAAGCAGCGCCGCGCCTGGCCCAAAGCCGTATTGTTCGATCTCGACGACACCCTGTGGCCGATCGCCCCGGTAATCCTGGAGGCCGAGCAGATCCTGTTCGCCTGGCTGCGCGAGCATGCGCCGCGGGTGGCGCAGCAGTTCACCATCGAGACCCTGCGCCAGGCCCGGCTCGAGCTGCTGGCGCGCCAGCCCGAATTCCAGCTCGACCTGGGCGCCCTGCGCCGGGCCGGCCTGATCGCCGCCTTCGAGCAGGCCGGCGAGGATGCGGGCAAGGTGGAGCTGGCGATGACCGAATTCTTCGCCGCCCGCAATGCCGTGATTCCCTACGACGACGTGCTGCCCGGCCTGCTGCGCCTGAAGGGCAGGGTGCTGATCGGCTCGGTCACCAATGGCAATGCCGATTTGCAGACGATCGGGCTGGCGCGCCATTTCGACGCCTCGGTCGCCGCCCCCAGCTTCGGCGTCGCCAAGCCGGACCCGCGCATCTTCCTGGAGGCTTGCCGCCTGCTGGGCGTGGCGCCGCAGGAGGCGCTGTACGTGGGCGACGACCTGCTGCTCGACGTCGACGGCGCCCAGCGTGCCGGACTGCGCGCCGTCTGGATGAACCGGATCGGCAAGGTCAACGACATGCCGGAGCAGGTCCGGCCCGACCTCGAGGTGAGCAGCCTGGATGGCCTGCTCGACTGGCTCAAGCGCGAACACGCCTGAACTGGCGCCCCGCCCGCCATCGCGTGCATAATACAGAGCATGCAACTCGAACCCCGCGCTCAGACCCTGCTCAAAGCCCTCGTCGAGCGCTACATCGCCGACGGCCAGCCTGTCGGTTCGCGTGCGCTGTCGAAGATTTCCGGCCTCGACCTGTCGCCGGCCACGATCCGCAACATCATGGCCGACCTCGAGGAAATGGGCTACGTCGCCAGTCCGCACACCTCCGCCGGCCGCATCCCCACGCCGCGCGGCTACCGGCTGTTCGTCGACACCCTGCTCACCGTGCAGCACATCGACGAGCAGGCGGTCGGCGCCCAGCACATGCGCCTGCCGAGCCAGCAGCCCCAGAAGATCATCGCCAACGCGGCCCAGATGCTGTCCTCGCTGTCGCAGTTCGCCGGCGTGGTGCAAAGCCCGCGGCGCGAGTCGGTGTTCCAGCAGATCGAATTCCTGCGCCTGTCCGAAAAGCGCATCCTGCTGGTCATCGTCGATCCGCGCGGCGACGTCCAGAACCGGCTCCTGCACACCGACGTCGACTACACGCCGGGGCAGCTGACGCAGTCGGCCAATTACCTGAACCAGAACTACGCGGGCCTCACTTTCGATCAGGTGCGCGCGCGCCTGGGCGGCGAACTGCGCCAGCTGCGCGACGACATGGGCAAGCTGATGCAGGTCGCGGTGGAGGCGGGCAGCGAGGCGATGGCCGAGGGCGACGACATGGTGATCGCGGGCGAGCGCAACCTGCTGTCGGTATCCGACCTGTCGTCCAACATGTCGTCCCTGCGCCAGATGTTCGAGATGTTCGAGCAGAAGACCGGCCTGATGCAGCTGCTCGAGGTGTCGAGCAAGGCCGGCGGGGTGCAGATCTTCATCGGCGGCGAATCGAAGCTGGTGCCGATGGACGAAATGAGCGTGGTGACGGCCCCGTACGAGGTCAACGGACGCATCGTCGGCACCCTGGGAGTGATCGGCCCGACCCGCATGGCCTACGAGCGCGTGATCCCGATCGTCGACATCACGGCCAAGCTGCTGTCGAACGCCCTGAGCCAGTCCTAGCGCCCGCGCCTGGCTCCTGAATCTCCTGCAGGAAACATCCCCTTTGCGCCAGGTCGCGCCCGGCGCCCGCGCTTGCGCTGGCCGAATCCCTCCGCGCCGGCGCGGTCTACGGTGAACCCAGGCGGTCCTGTGACGAAGGAGGGTTCCCATGTTGACCAAGTATCTGGCTGTGCCGGCGCTGCTCGGCATGGTTTTCCTTGCCGGTTGCGGCAGCGACGACGACCGCCCCGACCAGCCCGACCCGGACCTGGTGGCCGAAGGGCGCAAGATCTTCCGTTTCGACACCTTCGGCGACGAGGCGCGCTGGACCGACACCTTGCGCATGCATGAGGTCATCGCGACCCAGGTGTCGCCGGCCACGGCGCTGGCGGTCGGCCTGAAGGTCGACGCGGATGCTTTGCCGCCCGCCGTACGCGAAGGCATCAAGAATGGCAGCGTGGACCTGAACAGCCCGCACACCACGGTCACGCTGCTGAAGCTGAACGCGGTGGTCGGCGTGATCGGCAAGGTCGAGACCGTGCACGGGAAGGACGTCCTCAGGCGGGTCGGGGTGACCTGCGCGCTGTGCCACTCCACGGTCGACAACTCCTTCGCCGCCGGCATCGGCAGGCGCCTCGACGGCTGGGCCAACCGCGACCTGAACCCGGGGGCGATCATCGCGCTGTCGCCGGCGCTGAGCACGGCGCAGAAGGCGGTGTATAACTCCTGGGGCAAGGGCCGGTACGACCCCCGCTTCAGCCTGGACGGCATCAATGGCCCGGTGCTCATCCCGCCGGCCTACGGCCTGCGGGGCATCCACCGGATCACCTATACCGGCGACGGCGACGATGTCACCTACTGGAACCGCTACGTGGCCGTCACCCAGATGGGTGGACTGGGCAGTTTTTCCGACCCGCGCATCGGCGTTCACGTGCGCAACGGCGACGTCGACCTGGTCGGCCCCAAGCTGCCGGCCCTGCGCGCCTACCAGCTGTCGCTGGAAGCGCCGCCGGCGCCGCCCGGCAGTGTCGACGCGGCCGCGGCCGCGCGCGGCGCGCTGCTGTTCAAGGGGAAGGGGCAGTGCATCAGCTGCCATGGCGGGGAAAAATTCACGGATGCGAACCTGCGGCTGCATCCGGTATCGGACGTGGTCAGCGAGCAGGAGCCGGGCGGAGCGCCCAGCTATGCCTCGCGCACGGCGACGAAGCAGTATCGGACCACGCCCTTGCGGGGCTTGTGGCAGCACCCGCCATACTTCCACAACGGCAGCGCCGCCACCACGGCGGAGGTGGTGGCACGCTATAACGAGCGCAAGGGTCTGGGCCTGAGCGCCGCGGAGATCTCGGACCTGGCCGAATACCTCAAGTCTCTGTGAATCAGTGGCGGTGCGGGCAGGCCGGCTTCACGCAATTGCCATAGATCGCCAGCGAGTGCTCGGCGATCTTGAAGCCGCGTTCGACCGCGATCTTGTGCTGGCGCGCCTCGATTTCGTCGTCGTAGAATTCCTCCACGTGGCCGCAGTCGAGGCAGACGAGGTGGTCGTGGTGCGAACCGGCATTCAGCTCGTAGATGGCCTTGCCGGTCTCGAAGTGGTTGCGGTTCAGCAGGCCGGCCTGTTCGAACTGGGTCAGCACGCGGTAGACGGTGGCCAGGCCCACATCCATGTTGTCGGCGAGGAGGATTTTGTAGACATCTTCCGCCGTCAGGTGCCGAACGGCGCTGTTCTGGAAGATTTCCAGGATTTTCAGGCGCGGCAGGGTTGCCTTCAGGCCGCTGGCCTTCAGGTCGCTCGGGTTGTTACTCATCGCAGTTCACTCACGTTTGTTGCTCGTAGTTTGGCATAGTGCTTTATGATATAGCGTTTTGGAGCTCCCGCTCAAACGTTTTGAGGTTACCTATGCGCGTCAAACCAGCCGTTCTCCACCGATTCTCAAGCCGGGCAGTCGTCGTGGCCGGCCTCGCATGCACGCTGATGCTGTCCGGCTGCGCCGCCTGGCGCAACCAGACGCGTCCCGCGCCGCCGGTGAGCACGGACCCGGCGGCAGTCGCCGCGGACGCACAGAAGTCGGCTGCCGCCGCGAATGCCGGCGCCCAGACCGTCCAGGCCACCAAGCTGCAGAAGTTCATGTGGGTGTTCTCGCCCTACCGCCCCGACATCCAGCAAGGTAACTTCGTCTCGCAGGAGATGCTGGACCAGCTCAAGGTCGGCCAGACCCGCGACCAGGTGCGTTTCCTCCTCGGTACCCCGCTGCTGAACGACGTCTTCCACCAGGACCGCTGGGACTACCCGTTCTACCTCGCGCGCGGCAACGGCGAGCTGACCACCAGCCGCGTCACCGTCTTCTTCAAGGACGACAAGGTCGAGCGCTTCGAAGGCGGCAACCTGCCGACCGAGCGCGAATACATCGACCGCATCGCCGGCCCTTCCAAGGTGAGCACCAAGGCCAAGGCCGAATCGCGCCCGATGGAAGCGCCCAAGGTCGGCGGCGCGCCGACGGTGCAGCCATGAGTGCCCCGTTGAAAATCGCCGTCGCCGGCGCCAGCGGCCGCATGGGCCGCATGCTGGTCGAAGCCATCCAGGCCGCGCCGGACGCCGAACTGGCGGGCGCGCTCGACGTCGCGGGTTCGCCCTCGATCGGCATGGACGCCGGCGCCTTCGCCGGCCAGCTGACCGGCGTGATCATCCAGTCCGACCTGGCCGCCGCGCTGAAGAACGCCGACGTGCTGATCGACTTCACCCGTCCGGAAGGCACGCTGCGCCACCTGGAATACTGCGCGGCCAACGACGTGCAGCTGGTGATCGGCACCACCGGCTTCGACGATGAGGGCAAGGCGGCGATCCGGCGTGCCTCCGACAAGGTCGGCATCGTGTTCGCCCCGAACATGAGCGTGGGCGTGAACGTCACCCTCAAGCTCCTGGAAATGGCGGCGAAAAGCTTCAGCGAAGGCTACGACATCGAGATCGTCGAGGCGCACCACCGCCACAAGGTCGATGCGCCGAGCGGCACCGCCCTCAAGATGGGCGAAGTCATCGCCGACGCGCTGGGACGCGACCTGAAGGAATGCGCCGTCTACGGCCGCGAAGGCGTGACCGGCGAGCGCGACCCGTCGACCATCGGCTTTGCCACCGTGCGCGGCGGCGACGTGGTGGGCGACCACACCGTGATGTTCCTCGGCACCGGCGAACGCATCGAGATCAGCCACAAGTCGAGCAGCCGCGTCACCTATGCCCATGGCGCCGTGCGCGCCGCACGCTTCCTGGCGGGCAAGCCGAACGGCCTGTTCGGCATGGACGACGTGCTGGGCCTGAAGGGGTGAGCATGGCCGTCGCGGAACTGAACGGCGCCGCCATCGTCGACGAGGCGTCCTTCCATCGGGAATCCCGGCGCGCGTTCGGCTTTCCCGCGTCGTATACCGACAGCATCGACGCCTGGGTCGACTGCCTGAGCTACCTGCGCGACGAGGAGAACATGACCAAGTTCCGGCTGGGGCCGGACGAGGTGCTGGAAATCGTCGTCGCGGATGCCGACCGGATGAAGGCCGCCGTGCCCGACCTGCTGGACGAGATCGCCTTCTGCGTGGGCGGCATCAACGAACGCTACGAGGATTACGGCGAGAAGCCGGCGCTGGAGCTGGTGCTGCGCTGAGCGGCCGTTCCTGACGCGATCCCGTCACCGCCATTCCTGCCAGGGCAGGCATGGCGGTTTTTCATTGCGGCGCCGCCTTTCGCCGCAGTGCAAAATGAAACAGTATAATGTTCTGTTCCACCCTCCACGTCTGCAAGAAATCATGCAAGAAAAATATAGTCCAGCTGAAGTCGAACAGGCCGCCCAGGCCTACTGGAAGTCGATCGACGCCTACAAGGCCGTCGAACACGACCCACGTTTCCCGAAAGGCAAGTATTACGCCTGCTCGATGCTGCCTTACCCGTCGGGCAAGCTGCACATGGGTCACGTGCGCAACTATACGATCAACGACGTGATGTACCGCTACCTGCGGATGAACGGCTACAACGTCCTGATGCCGATGGGCTGGGACGCCTTCGGCATGCCGGCCGAGAACGCGGCCATGGCGAACAACGTGCCGCCGGCCGAATGGACCTATTCGAACATCGCCCACATGCGCGGGCAGATGGAATCGATGGGCCTGGCCATCGACTGGTCGCGCGAGATGACCGCCTGCAAGCCGGAATACTACAAGTGGAACCAGTGGATGTTCCTGAAGATGCTCGAGAAGGGCATCATCTACCAGAAGACCGGCACCGTGAACTGGGACCCGGTGGACCAGACCGTGCTGGCGAACGAACAGGTGGTGGACGGCCGCGGCTGGCGCTCGGGCGCGCTGATCGAGAAGCGCGAGATCCCGATGTACTACGTGCGCATCACCGATTACGCCGACGAGCTGCTCGACTACGTCGACAACAAGCTGCCGGGCTGGCCGGAGCGCGTGCGCACCATGCAGGCCAACTGGATCGGCAAGTCGACCGGCGTGCGCTTCGCCTTCCCGCACCAGATCGAGGACGCATCGGGTGAGCTCATCAACGAGGGCAAGCTGTACGTCTTCACCACCCGCGCCGACACCATCATGGGGGTGACCTTCTGCGCCGTGGCGGCCGAGCACCCGCTGGCCCAGCACGCGGCAAAAAACAACCCGGAACTGCAGGCCTTCATCGCCGAGTGCAAGCTCGGTTCCGTCATCGAAGCCGACATGGCGACGATGGAAAAGAAGGGCATGCCGACCGGCCTGACCGTCACCCACCCGGTCACGGGCGAGCAGCTGCCGGTCTGGGTCGGCAACTACGTCCTGATGACCTACGGCGACGGCGCCGTGATGGGCGTGCCGGGCCACGACGAGCGCGACTTCGGCTTCGCCACCAAGTACGGCCTGCCGATCAAGCAGGTGGTGGCCGTCGAAGGCCAGGAATTCTCCCTGGACGGCTGGCAGGAGTGGTACGGCGATAAAGAACACGGCAAGACCATCAACTCGGGCAAGTACGACGGGCTGGACTACATCGCCGCCGTCAACGCGGTGGCGGGCGATCTCGCCGCGCAAGGCCTGGGCGACAAGAAGGTCACCTTCCGCCTGCGCGACTGGGGCATCTCGCGCCAGCGCTACTGGGGCACCCCGATCCCGATGATCCACTGCGGCGACTGCGGCGCGGTGCCGGTGCCGGAGGCCGACCTGCCGGTCGTGCTGCCGGAACACCTGGTCCCGGACGGCAGCGGCAACCCGCTGAACAAGGACGAAGCCTTCCTGGCCTGCTCCTGCCCGAAGTGCGGCAAAGCTGCGCGCCGCGAGACCGACACGATGGATACCTTCATCGATTCGTCCTGGTACTACATGCGCTACACCTCGCCGGGCTCGAATGACAAGATGGTCGACGAGCGCAACGACTACTGGATGCCGATGGACCAGTACATCGGCGGCATCGAACACGCCGTCATGCACCTGCTGTACGCGCGCTTCTGGACCAAGGTCATGCGCGACTTCGGCCTGCTCAAGTTCGACGAGCCCTTCGTGAACCTGCTGACCCAGGGCATGGTGCTGAACGAGACCTACTACCGCGAAGACGCATCGAGCAAGAAGACCTGGTACAACCCGGCCGACGTCGAGCTGACCTTTGACGACAAGGGCCGCCCGCAGAGCGCGGTCCTGAAAGCCGATGGCCAGCCGGTGGAGATCGGCGGCACCGAGAAGATGTCGAAGTCGAAGAACAACGGCATCGACCCGCAGGCGCAGATCCAGCAGTACGGCGCCGACACCGCGCGCCTGTTCACCATGTTCGCTTCGCCGCCGGAACAGACCCTGGAGTGGTCGAACAGCGGCGTGGAAGGCGCGAGCCGCTTCCTGCGCCGCGTCTGGGCCTACGGCTACGCGCAGCGCGAGCGCATCGCCAGCGCCCTCAAGGGCCCGCAGCAGGGCACCCTGGACGACGCCCAGAAGACCCTGCGCCGCGAAGTGCACAAGGTGCTGCAGCAGGCCGACTACGACCTGAAGCGCATCCAGTACAACACCGTGGTCTCGGCCTGCATGAAGATGCTCAACACCCTGGAGTCGGCCAAGCTGGCGGAAGGTGTGGCGAGCGACGCCGTGATCGCCGAAGGCTTCTCGATCTTCCTGCGCCTGCTGAACCCGGTGGCGCCGCACATCACCCACGTGCTGTGGCAGGACCTGGGCTACGCCGCCGTCTACGGCGACATCCTCAACGTGCAGTGGCCGCAAGTCGACCCGGCCGCGCTGGAGCAGTCCGAGATCGAACTGATGATCCAGGTGAACGGCAAGCTGCGCGGCTCGGTCAAGGTGCCGAAGGATGCCGACAAGGCGGCCATCGAAGCCGCCGCGCTGGCCGAGGAATCGGTCAGCAAGTTCATCGAAGGCACGCCGAAGAAGGTCATCGTGGTGCCGGGCAAACTCATCAACATCGTGGTGTAAATCGATGAAAACCATCGTGGTACGCACGCTGGCAGCGCTCCTGGTGGCCACAACCGTCGCCGGTTGCGGCTTCCAGCTGCGCGGCTCGACCGGCCAGTACAACATGCCCTTCCAGAGCATCTACCTGGCCTTCCCCGAGACCTCGCCGCTGGGCACGGAGCTCAAGCGCAACCTGCGCGCGGGCGACTCGGTGCGCGTCGAGACCGACGCCTCCAGGGCGCAGGCCCTGTTCGACGTGCTGTCCGAGTCGCGCGGCAAGTCCATCCTGTCGCTCAACAGCCTGGGCCGGGTGCGCGAGTACTCGCTGAGCTACACCCTGGTGTTCCGCGTACGCGATGCCAACAACAAGGAACTGCTGGGCCCGACCGAGATCACCCTGCGCCGCAACATCGCCTTCGACGAATCGCAGGTGCTGGCCAAGGAATCGGAAGAAGCGCTGCTGTACCGCGACATGCAGGCCGACCTGGTGCAGCAGATCCTGCGCCGCCTGGCCGCAATCAAACCGGTTTGAACTTGACGCATTGAGCCTGATTTATGCAACTGCGGCCTGAGGCCCTCGAGGGCCACCTGGCCAAGGGCCTGGCGCCCTTGTACGTGATCACCAGCGACGAGCACCTGCTCGCGCTGGAAGCGGCCGACCGCCTTCGCGCGACCGCCCGCGCCCGGGGGTATACCGAGCGCGACGTGCTCACGGTCGAGCGCAACTTCAAGTGGGGCGAACTGCTGGCCGCGAACCAGGCCATGTCGCTGTTCGGCGACAAGAAACTGATCGAGTTGCGCATCCCGAGCGGCAAGCCGGGCAAGGACGGCAGCGCCGCCCTGCAGGCCTACGTCAAGGATCTCGGTCCCGACAACCTGACCCTCATCACCTTGCCGAAGCTGGACTGGCAGACCGCCAAGGCCTCGTGGGTGGCGGCGCTGCAGGCGGCGGCGGTCTACATCGAGATCCCGAACGTGGAACGCGCCCAGCTGCCGAACTGGATCGGCATGCGGCTCTCCGCACAGGGGCAGGGCGCCGAGCGCCAGAGCCTGGACTTCATCGCCGACCGCGTCGAAGGCAACCTGCTGGCGGCGCACCAGGAGATCCAGAAGCTCGGCCTGCTGTACGAGCCGGGCAAGCTGAGCTTCGAGCAGGTGCATGACGCCGTGCTCAACGTGGCGCGCTACGACGTATTCAAGCTGTCCGAAGCCATGCTGGCCGGCGACCCGGCGCGCCTGGCGCGCATGCTCGACGGCCTGAAGGGCGAGGGCGAGGCCCTGCCGCTGGTTTTATGGGCCGTCAGTGAAGAAATCCGCACGCTGCTAAAATTGAAATCCGGGATGGCGCAGGGCCGTCCGCTGGGCGCGCTGCTGAAGGAATACCGCATCTGGGGCCCGCGCGAGCGCATGATGGAACCGGCGCTGCGGCGCGTGTCGATTGCCACGCTGGAAGCGGCGCTGCAGGAGGCGGCGCAGGTGGACCGGATGGTCAAGGGCCTGCGCGCGAAGGCGTTTGCCGGGGACGCGTGGGATGCCATGCTGCAGCTGGCGCTGCGGGTAGCGCGGTAGGGTGGGCGGGTCCCCCGCCCACGCGTTCAACCGGCGCGTGAATTACTCGGCTGCTGTTATTTCTCGAATGTGATTTGAACGCGTGGGCAGGGGACCTGCCCACCCTACGAAAACCGCAACACGGGCTACACGATGGACATCACCGAACACATGCACTCCATGGGCCGCAAGGCCCGTGCCGCTTCGCGCGCCATGGCGCGCGCCGACGGCGCCACCCGCAACCGCGCGCTGCTCCTGATCGCCGACGCCATCGAGCGCGACGCCGCCGTGCTGCGCGCGGCGAACCAGGAGGACATGCTTGCTGCCCGCGCCAATGGCCTGGAGCCGGCGCTGCTCGACCGCCTGCTGCTGTCCGACGGCGCCATCAAGACCATGGTCGAGGGCCTGCGCCAGATCGTCGCGCTGCCCGATCCGGTCGGCGAAATCAGCAACATGAAGCCGCGCCCGAGCGGCATCCAGGTCGGCCAGATGCGCGTGCCGCTGGGCGTCATCGGCATCATCTACGAAGCGCGCCCGAACGTGACGGTGGACGCGGCCGGCCTGTGCATCAAGAGCGGCAACGCGGCGATCCTGCGCGGCGGCTCGGAAGCGATCCACTGCAACCGCGCGCTGGCCAAGCTGGTGAGCGAAGGCCTGGCCGGCGCCGGCCTGCCGCTGGACGCGGTGCAGGTGGTCGACACCATCGACCGCGCCGCCGTCGGCGCCCTGATCACGATGCCGCAGTACGTGGACGTGATCGTTCCGCGCGGCGGCAAGGGCCTGATCGCGCGCCTGATGGCGGAAGCCACGGTCCCGATGATCAAGCACCTGGACGGCATCTGCCACGTCTACATCGACGACAAGGCCGACATCGCCAAGGCGCTGCCGGTCGCCTTCAACGCCAAGTGCCACCGCTACGGCACCTGCAACACCATGGAAACCCTGCTGGTGGCGCGCGCGATCGCCCCGACCGTGCTGCCGCAGCTGGCGCAGCTGTACAAGACGAAGGAGGTCGAGCTGCGCGCGGATGCCGAAGCGCATGCGATCCTGGCCGGCTACCCGTACCTGAAGCATGCGACCGAGCAGGACTGGAGTACCGAATACCTGGCGCCGATCCTGGCGGTCCGGGTGGTGGAAGGGCTGGATGGCGCGATCGACCACATCAACACCTGGTCGTCGAAGCACACCGAATCGATCGTCACCGAAGACTACAGCGCCGCGCTGCGCTTCCTGCGCGAGGTCGACTCGGCCTCGGTGATGGTGAACGCCTCGACCCGTTTCGCGGACGGCTTCGAATACGGCCTGGGCGCGGAGATCGGCATCTCGAACGACAAGCTGCATGCGCGCGGCCCGGTCGGGCTGGAAGGACTCACCTCGCTCAAGTACGTCGTATTCGGCCACGGCGAAGTGCGCAATTAATCACAAGGAAACGCATGTACCTCTGGATCAAGGCCCTGCACATCGTCTTCATCGCCTCCTGGTTCGCGGGGCTGTTCTACCTGCCGCGCATCTTCGTGAACCTGGCCCAGGAAACCAATCCGGCGGCACTGGACCGCCTGCTGGGCATGGGGCGCCGGCTGTACCGCTTCACCACCATCCTGATGGTGCCGGCCCTGGCGCTGGGCATCTGGCTGTGGCTGGGCTACGGCATCCGGGGCGGCTGGCTGCACGCGAAACTGGCGCTCGTGATCCTGGCGATCGGCTACCATCACGCCTGCGGCTCGCTGCTGAAAAAGTTCGAGCGCGGAGCGAATGCGCGCAGCCACAAGTGGTACCGGTATTTCAATGAAGTGCCGGTGCTGCTGTTGCTGGCGATCGTGATCCTGGTGGTCGTCAAGCCGTTCTGACGCCTGCCGAAGCTGTATCATCTGGCGCGCCGGCATGGGCCGGCGCCACTGCTTTCTGATTTTTCAACGGACAAAGGGTACCCCTCATGGCCTCATATTTCTGCCCATGCCCGCGCGGCATGGAAGCGGCACTTGCCGAAGAACTGGGCGAAATCGCCCAGCACAGCACCACGATGCGCGTGCACAACCAGGTGCCAGGCGGCGTCCACTGCTCCGGTTCGCTGGTGGACGCCTACCGCATCAACCTGCACTCGCGCATCGCCTCGCGCGTCCTGATGCGCATGGGGCAGCGCAGCTACAACAACGAGAACGACATCTACGACCTGGTGCTCGAGCAGCCCTGGGAAGACTGGTTCGGCGTCAACCACACCATCCGCGTCGACGTCACCGCGGTGAAGTCCCCGCTCAAGAGCCTCGAGTTCACCACGCTGAAGATCAAGGACGCCGTCTGCGACCGCTTCCGCGACCAGTTTAACAAGCGTCCCTCGGTGAATACCCGCGAGCCGGACATGCGCATCGTCGGCTTCCTCGACCAGCGCAACTTCATCATCTACCTCGACACCTCGGGCGAAGCGCTGTTCAAGCGCGGCTGGCGCGAAGAGACCGGCGACGCGCCGCTGCGCGAGAACCTGGCCGCCGGCATGCTGCGCGTGGCCGGCTGGAAGCCGGGCATCCCGCTGTTCGACCCGATGTGCGGCTCCGGCACCATCCTGGTCGAAGCGGCCCAGATGGTGCAGGGCATCCCGGCAGGCAGCAGGCGCCGCTTCGCCTTCGAGAAATTCGCCGACTTCGACCGCGAGGCCTGGGCCGCGCTGAAAGCCGAGATCAAGCCGAATCCCCTGCCTGCCGAGCCGACCATCTTCGGTTCCGACATCTCGGGCGACATGGTCGCGATGACGCGCCATAACCTGAAGATCGCCGGCATCCTGTTCGACGTGCCGCTCAAGCAGATCGAGGCCCAGCACGTGTCGCCGCCCACCAGCCAGCCGGGCATCCTCTTGACCAACCCGCCGTACGGCGAGCGGATCGGCGTGCGCGGCGATTCCACGGTGCCGCAGGACGAGATGGCGCTGTCCTTCTATTCCGCGCTCGGCACCACCTTGAAGCAGCGCTTCGCCGGCTGGACCGCCTTCCTGTTCACGGCGGATCTGGGGCTGCCCAAGCTGCTGCGCCTGAAGGAATCGCGCAAGACCCCGTTCTTCAACGGCGCGCTCGAATGCCGCCTGTTCCGCTTCGACATGGTGGCCGGTTTCAACCGCCGCGAGGAAGCCAAACCAAGACAGGAGCAATAAGCCTCCATGCTGCCGCCGACCGAACCCGACGACTTGCCCAAGGATCCGGTCATCCCGGTTCCGCTGCCCGCGCCCCACAAGATCGCCATGCTCAGCGCCGGCGGCCTGGCCACGCTGCTGGCGGCCATGTCGATGCTGGGGCCGTTCTCGATCGACGCCTACCTGCCGGCCTTCCCGCAGATCCGTTCCGAACTGAACGCCTCGGCGCTGGAAGTGCAGCAGACGCTCACCGCCTACATGCTGGCCTTCGCCGGCATGGTGCTGTGGCACGGTGCGCTGTCCGATGCCTTCGGTCGGCGCAACGTGGTCCTGTTCGCGCTGGTGGTGTTCGCGATCGGCACCTTCGGCTGTGCGGCGGCCAGCTCGGTGCACTACCTGTGGGTGTTCCGCATCATGCAGGGCGTGTCGGCGGGGGCGGGCGTGGTGGTGGGGCGCGCCATCATCCGCGACCTGTATTCGGATGCCGAGGCGGCGCGCCTGCTGTCGATGGTAACCATGATCTTCTCGATCGCGCCGGCCATCGCGCCGGTGCTGGGCGGCTGGATCGTGACCCTGGCCGACTGGCGCGCGATCTTCCTGGCGCTGTGCGCCTACACCGTCGTCCTGGGCTGGTTCTGCTGGAAGCACCTGCCGGAAACCGTGCCGAAGGAAAGGCGTCAGCCGTTCAATCCGCGCTTCCTGGCGCAGAGCTACGGCGCGATCTTCAGCTCCTTCCTGTTCCACATGAAGTCGGGCGTGGTGGCCCTGAACTTCGCCGGCCTGTTCCTGTACATCGCGTCGGCGCCGGTGATGCTGCCCGAGCACCTCGGCCTGGGGCCGTCGCAGTTCGCCTGGCTGTTCGTGCCGACCGTGAGCGGGATCTTCCTGGGCGCGCTGGCGGCCAACCGCATGGCGGGCAAGCTGGGCTTCGCGCGCCAGATCCGGATCGGCTTCTTCTTCATGCTGGGCGCGGTCGCCTTCAACGTGACCTACCACAGCTTCCTGCCGCCTTCGCTGCCCTGGAGCGTGGCGCACATGTTCTTCTTCACCTTCGGCAGCTCGATCATCGCGCCGGGCGCCACCCTGATGGCGCTCGACATGTTCCCGCACATCCGCGGCACCGTGGCCTCCTGCCAGTCCTTCATCACCACCCTGGCCGGCGCCATCGTGGCCGGGGTGATCTCGCCGATGCTGTCGCATTCGGTGCTGTCGCTGGCGCTCGGCCAGGCCGGCTTCACGCTGCTGTCGATCGGCCTGTGGGCCACCGCACGCCGCTACCGGCGCCAGAAAATCCGCGACGGGCATCCGATGCCGTGATCGGGTTCACCGAACCCGATCGCTGTACGTAGCCGCTCCTGGCTGTATGAATGAAAGAATATTTCATGTATGCATGCATATATGAAATATTCTTTCATTCCTGCCGACATAGCGTTTCTTCGCCTCTAGCTTTAGTACGACATCTCGACAACACTTTTTACAGAAAGTATTGTTCCCGATCAGAAATGTCTATATGCTAAGATAAGTTTTTCATGCCCGGAACAAACGTTTAAAGATCGTTCTATCCGGTAAATAGAAAAGAAAGACTTTGTGGCAACTCTACCCGGGCTGCCTCGGACAACCTTCGACACGCGGCCGCGTTTGAGACCCATGCAAGCTTCGGATCAGGATATCCGCAATCGTCTCTTGATTGCTCGTCTGCCGGCAATGCCGCAGATCCTCGTGCGTCTCATCGAACACCTGCAGGCCGACGACCTCGGCATGCCGGAACTGGCCGCTCTGATCTCGAAGGATGCCGGCATGACCGGCAAGCTGCTGGCCGTGGCCAACAGCTCGGCGTACCAGCGCCACCACCGCAACGTCAACCTCGAGCAGTCCCTGGTCGCCCTCGGCACCGACATGATCAAGACGCTGGTGATCAGCGACTCGGTGTTCCAGACCTTTAACAACTTCCCGCATTCCGGCAGCACCGACCTGCGCGCCTTCTGGAAGAACGCCCTGAGCACGGCCGTCATCGCACGGGAGATCGCGCACGCCGTCGAGTATCCGCACCTGGAAGAAGCCTACCTGGCCGGCCTGCTGCACAACGTCGGCCGCCTGGCCCTGTTGGCCACCGCCCCCAAGGAATACGCCTACAACTTCGGCGCGCGCGACGACGAGGACCTGTGCGCCGTCGAGCAGCGCACCCTGCAGATCACCCACGCCGAAGCCGGCGCCTGGCTGATCGAACGCTGGCAGCTCGACTCCTTCCTGGCCGACGCCGTGCTGTACCACCACGAGCCGAGCGAGCGTCTGGAGTCGGCCCACCCCTTGATCCGCATCGTGCGCCTGGCCCACGTGCTGTCCAGCCATGCGGACGACGAGGCCATGTTGCGCGAGGCCGCCGCCCTGTGCGGCATCGACGACGAGCAGGCCGGACAGATGCTGGCGGGCGCCGCGCGCCAGGTCGATAAGGCCGCCGCCCACCTGGGCATCGACCTGGCGGGCGCCGACGACATCCCGGCGCCGCCGGCCTATGCGCCGCCCGCGCTGGACCCGGTGCAGCAGCGCCTGTCCGAAGAAGTGCGCAACATGGTGCTGGTCTCGGAAGTGGGCCAGAGCTTCGCGCGCCAGCAGGGCGAATCGGGCCTGCTGGAAGCGATGACGCGCTCGGCGCGCATCCTGTTCGACTTCGGCAATGCCGTGGTCCTGCTGGAGAATCCGACCGGCCACGCCCTGGTCGGCGCCCCGACCCAGGGCAGCCAGCGCATCGCCGAATTCGCCGTGCCGCTCGCGAAAGGCGGCGCCATCGCCAAGAGCGCGCTGGAGCGCCGTCCGGCCTTCATCGGGCGCGATGGCGCCAGCCTCGGCCTGGCCGAGGAACAGCTGCTGCGCATGCTCGGCACCGACAGCCTGGTGTGCGTGCCGCTGGTTGCCGGCGCGCGCTGCCTGGGCGTGCTGATCGGCGGCATCGCGGCCTGGCAGGTCCCGTATTGCCAGCGGCGCGAGCGCTTCATGCAGTCCTTCGGGGCGCAGGCCGCCACCGCGCTGGAGAACATGCTGTCCGAGCGCGGCCACGCCCGGCGCCAGCTCGCGCACGTGGCCGAGGAATACCGCGAGGCGTCGCGCCGCGTGGTGCACGAAGTGAACAACCCGCTGTCGATCATCAAGAACTACCTGAGTGTCCTGGACAGCAAGCTGGCGCGCCAGGAGCCGGTCAGCACCGAGATGTCGATTCTGAACGAAGAGATCGACCGCGTCGGCCAGCTGGTCAGCAGCCTGGCCGAGCTCAAGCCGGCCGACACGGCCCCGCGCCCGACCGACGTCGCCAAGGTGGTGGACGAGGTACAGCGCCTGTTCCTCAGCACCGGCTTCGTCCCGGCCACGGTCGACATCGTCGTCACCATGCACGAGGAGGCGACCCGCATCGAGGGCGACGCCGACGTGCTCAAGCAGATCCTGGTGAACCTGGTGAAGAACGCCATCGAGGCCCTCGGCACGGGCGGCGGGCGCGTGGAAATCGTCAACCGCGGCCACGTGAACCGCGAGCGCCAGCTCTACCTGGAACTGGTCGTCAGCGACAATGGCCCCGGCCTGTCGCGCGAGGTGCTGGCCCACCTGTTCTCGCCGGTGAAGAGCACCAAGGACGGTGCCCACCACGGCCTGGGCCTGTCGATCGTGCACAGCCTGGTCAAGAAGCTGGGCGGCCACATCGGCTGCCGCAGCGGGCGCAACGGCACCGCATTCGAAATCCTCCTGCCTGCGTGGTCCGGCGCCACCAGCACCAGCCTTGGTAACCCTGTCGCGCTGCCGGCCCGCGCGATCGGCTCTGCATAAGATCATGATCAACGCGCATCACGCCATGTTTTCCGGCGAACCGGCTCCGTATTCCCCGACGCTCGAGACCGACAGCCAGCCACGCCTGCTGCTGGTCGACGACGAGCCGCGCCTGCTGTCCTCGCTGTACGAGCTGCTGAAGGGCCGCGGCTACCAGCTCACCACCGCATCCTCGGGCAGCGAAGCCCTGGCCCATTTGTCGCGCCTGCGCTTCGACCTGGTCCTGCTCGACCTGCGCCTGCCGGACATCGGCGGCCACGAGATCATGGACTTCATCAACGAGCGGGGCATCGACGCCGACGTGATCGTGATGAGCGGCGAGGTCGGCATCGATGCGGCGATCGGCGCGCTCAAGCGCGGCGCCTACGACTACCTGCGCAAGCCCTATGCCAGGGAAGAACTGCTGGCCACGGTGGTCAACGCCCTCAAGGGCCGCCGCCTGGCGCTCGAGAACGAGCGCATGGCCACCCAGCTGGAAAACTCCGAGAAGATGTACCGCTACCTGGTGGACTCCTCGCCGGACATCATCTACACGCTGAACCACGAAGGCCGCTTCACTTTCGTGAACGACCGCGCCTACCAGCTGCTGGGTTACTCGCGCGACGAGCTGCTCGGCAAGCATTACTCGGTGCTGGTGCACGAGGAAGACCTGGAGCGCGCGCGCTACGTCTTCAACGAGCGCCGCGTCGACGAACGCGCCTCGCGCAACGTCGAGCTGCGCCTGAAATGCCGCAACAGCGGCGGCAACGGCCTGGACCGCACCTTCAACACCACCCTGATGACGATTTCGCTCAACGCGATCGGCATGCACGTGCCCGACCAGGAAGTGAAGAAGCTCGAGTTCTTCGGCACCTACGGCGTGGCGCGCGACATCACCGACCGCAAGCGCGCGGAAGAGGTCATCTCCTACCAGGCCTACCACGACATCCTGACCGACCTGCCGAACCGCATCCTGTTCAAGGACCGCCTCGGACTGGCCGTGATCCAGGCCAAGCGCAAGAAGACCGAGCTGGCGGTGATGTTCATCGACCTGGACCGCTTCAAGCTGGTCAACGACACGCTCGGCCACGTGAAGGGCGACGAACTGCTGCAGCAGGCCGCCACCCGCCTGAAGGGCTGCCTGCGCAAGGGCGACACGCTGGCGCGCCAGGGCGGCGACGAATTCACCATCGTGCTGCCGGAACTGCGCGACCGCGACGACGCGCGCATGGTCGCCGACAAGTTCCTCGAGACCCTGCAGGAGCCCTTCGACCTGGACGGCCACGAAGTGCACATCTCGGCCTCGATCGGCATCGCGATCTACCCGACCGACGGCGAATCGATCGACGAGCTGCTGCGCCATGCCGACATCGCCATGTACCAGATCAAGGCCCAGGGCAAGAACGGGCACAGCTTCTACCACACCTCGATGCTGGACATCTCGCACCAGAAGATCGCCCTCGAGCAGGCGCTGCGCCGCGCGCTCGAGCAGGACGAGCTGGAGATGTACTACCAGCCGCAGATCGACGCGCTCACCGGCCGCATCGTCGGCGCCGAGGCGCTGATGCGCTGGAACCACCCGACCCGGGGCCTCCTGTCGGCCGGCGAGTTCCTGCCCTTCGCGGAAGAGAACGGCCTGATGCTGCCGATCTCGGACTGGATGATCGGCGCGCTGTGCCGCGACATGCTGCAGTGGAATGCCTCGGGCACCGACCACGTGCGCCTGTCGCTCAACCTGTCGCCGCAATACCTGGACCGCGGCGACTTCTTCGAAAAGATGCGCAACGCGCTGGTGCGCTACGGCATCCAGCCCGGCCAGATCGAAGTCGAGATCACCGAGAACATCTGCATCCGCAACCCGCAGTACGCGATCGAGCAGCTGAACAAACTGTGCCAGCTCGGCGTGTCGGTGGCGATCGACGATTTCGGCACCGGCTACTCGTCGCTGTCCTACCTGCACCGCTTCCCGATCCACACGGTCAAGATCGACCAGTCCTTCGTCAAGGAGATCCACGAAGAGGGCGGCCACTATCCGGTGATCCTGGCGATCATCTCGATCGCACGGGGCCTGGGACTGAACCTGATCGCCGAAGGCGTGGAGACCGAGGAACAGGCGCGCTACCTGCGCGCCAACGGCTGCATGACCATGCAGGGCTACCTGTACTACCGCCCGATCCCGCTGGGCGAATTCATCAAGGCGCTGCGCACCCAGCCGACGCTGTTCGGCCTGCGGGCAGTGCAGGCGTAAGCGGACGCCATGCTCGACATACCTGCCCAGCCTGGCGACATCGAAGGTCGCCACACCGCGGAATTCCTGCGCGTGAAGGGCATGGCCGAGCGCGGCGTGCCGAGCGCCCAGCACAGCCTGGGCTTCATGTACGCCAGCGGCCAGGGCGTGCCGCAGAACTACGAACTGGCGGTCGCCTGGTATCGCATGGCGGCCAGCGCCGACCTCGAGCTGGCCCAGTACAACCTCGGCGTCATGTACCAGAAGGGGCAGGGCGTCGGCCAGGACTATGGCCAGGCCGCCTACTGGTACCGCCGCGCCGCCGAGCAGGGCTATGCGCCGGCGCAGTACAACCTGGGCTGGCTGTATGCGAAAGGGCAGGGCGTGCCGAGCGACGTGCAGCAGGCCCTGCACTGGTTCAGCCAGGCAGCAAGCCAGGGCGAACCCGGCGCCCAGCACAACCTCGGCATGATGTACGAGACCGGCAAGGGCGTGCCCCAGGACCAGGACGCGGCCACCGAGTGGTACCGGCGCGCGGCGGAACAGGGCTATGCGCGCTCGCAGTTCAGCCTCGCTCTGCGCAGCAGCGGCATGCAAGCCGTCGACTTGTTCCGCAAGGCCGCCGAACAGGGCTACGCGCCGGCTCAGTTCAACCTCGGACTGCGCTACGACAAGGGGCAGGACGTCGAGCAGGACAGCGAGCTGGCGATCCAGTGGTACGGCCGCGCCGGGAACCAGGGCCACGCCAGTTCCCAGTTCAACCTCGCCCTCATCTACGACAGCGGCCACGGCGTGCCGCGCGACGAAGCGCTGGCGCTGCACTGGTACCGCCGCGCGGCCGAACAAGGCCATGCCGGCGCCCAGGACAACCTCGGCGTGCGCTACGAGCACGGGCAGGGCGTCGAACGCGATTGGACCCAGGCCGCGCACTGGTACCGCCAGGCCGCCGAGCAGGGCATGCCCTCGGCCCAGTACCATCTCGGCCAGCTGTTCGATGCCGGCAGCGGCGTGCCGCAGGACCCCGCCCAGGCGGCGCACTGGTACCGCAAGGCGGCCGAGCAGGGCCACCTGCGCGCCCAGTTCGACCTCGGCCTGCGCTACGAAGGCGGGATCGGCGTGGCGCGCGACGAGGCGCAGGCGCTGGAGTGGTACCGCCGCGCGGCGGCCCAGGATTACGCGCCGGCCCAGTACATGGTGGGCGTGCTGCTGGACCGCGCCGAACACGCCGATCCAAGCGAAGCGACCGACTGGTTTCACAAGGCCGCCGACCAGGGCCACGCGCTGGCGCAGTTCGAGCTGGGCCTGCGCCACGACTGCGGCAAGGGCATCGAGCGCGACTACGAAGCGGCGCATTTCTGGTACCTGTGCGCGGCGCGCCAGGGCCATGCGCGCGCCCAGTTCAACCTTGGCGTGATGTACTCGGCGGGGCAGGGCGTGCAGCGCGACCTGGTCGAGGCCTATGCCTGGCTGCAGCGCGCGGGCGGCGCCGGCGTCGCCGCCGCGTCAGGCTATCTGAAGAAGATCGCGGCGCGCATGGAGCCGCAGTTGCTGGCGCAGGCGCAGGCTTCTTCCTGAGTTTCCCCACTGGCGCAAGCCCGGCGATTCCTGTAGGGTGGTCGGCTCTGCCGACCGCGCGTCCAACCGGCGCGCGATTCGACGGGACGCATACATACAACAACTGTCCACGAGACGCCATGAAAAAACTCGCACTGCCCATCCTGCTCGGTATCGCAGCCGCAGCAGCCCTGCCTTCCCACGCCGCCGCACCCGCTACGAAGCAAACCGTCTTCGACCGCAAGGCCTACAGCATCGACCATAAAAAATTCGTGTTGCCCAACGGCCTGACCCTGCTGGTCCACGCCGACCACAGCGTGCCGGTGGTCGGCGTGAACATGTGGTACCACGTCGGTTCGCGCAACGAGAAGCGCGGCAAGACCGGCTTCGCCCACCTGTTCGAGCACTTCTTCTTCAACGGTTCCGAGAACTACCCGCACGGCTTCCGCGAGGCGATGGACGACCTGGGCGCGAACAACCGCAACGGCACCACCAACGTCGACCGCACCAACTTCTTCGAAGACGTGCCGGTGTCGGCGCTGGAGCGCACCCTGTTCCTGGAATCGGACCGCATGGGCTTCCTGGGCAACTACATCTCGCAGGCGATGCTGGAGCGCGAGCGCGGCGTGGTGCAGAACGAGAAGCGCCAGGGCGAGAACCAGCCGTATGGCCGCGTGCGCATGGAAATATCAAGCAAGATGTACCCGTACTCGCACCCGTATTCGTGGTCGACCATCGGCTACATGGAAGACCTGCAGGCCGCCTCGCTGGACGACATCAAGGAGTGGTACCGCACCTATTACGGCCCGAACAACGCGGTGATCTCGCTGGCCGGCGACATCACCCCGGAACGCGCCTATGAGCTGGTGAACAAGTACTTCGGCGCGATCCCGCCCGGTCCGCCGCTGCCGCGCCTTGAAAAATGGATCCCCCAGCTGGACCGCAACATCCGCGACGAGATGGAAGACCACGTGCCGCAGGTGCGCATCTACCGCAGCTGGCACACCTCCTCGTGGAAGGACGCCGACACCCAGCGCCTGAACCTGCTGGCCGGCGTGCTGGCCGGCTCGAAGAACGCGCGCCTGGACAAGCGCCTGGTGTACGAGAAGGGCATGGCGACCGGCGTCTCGGCCTACGTGAACGATGCGGAACTGGGCGGCACGTTCAACCTGTCCGTCACCGTCAAGCCGGGCGTCGATCCGGCGGAAGTCGAACGCGAGATGGAGCGCGTGGTGGCCGAGCTGCTCGACAAGGGCCCGCTTGACGCGGAACTCAAGCGCGTGAAGACCCGCGACCTGGCCGATTTCGCGCGCGGCCTGGAGCGCGTGGGCGGCATGGGCGGCCGCAACGACGTGCTGGCCGAGAGCCAGACCTACGGCGGCAAGCCGGACGCCTACCTCGACCGCCTCGAGCTGTTCGCCACCAGCACCCCGGCGGACGTCAAGGCCGCTGCCAACCGCTGGCTGCGCGCCAACCACTACACCATGACCGTGCGGCCCTCGGCCAAGCTGGCGGCCACCAAGTCGACCCTGGACCGCAAGCAGCTGCCCGCATTGGGCGAGGCGCCGGACGTGAAGTTCCCGGCACTGCAGCGCGCCCAGCTGAAGAACGGCCTGAAGGTCGTGCTGCTCGAACGTCACACCGCCCCGATCGTCAACGTCTCGCTGGCGGTCGACGCCGGCGCGGCCTCGGACACCGCGGCCAAGGCCGGCGCCGCCTCGCTGGCGGTCGACGCCGGCGCGGCCTCGGACACCGCGGCCAAGGCCGGCGCCGCCTCGCTGGCGCTCGACCTGCTGGACAAGGGCACGACATCGCGTGACGCCTTCGCGCTGTCGGACGCGCTGGAAAACCTGGGCGCGCGCCTGGGCACCGCTACCAACCAGGACCAGTCGCTGGTGCGCCTGCAGGCCACCAGCGCCAACCTGGCGCCATCCCTCAAGCTGATGGCCGAGGCGGCGCTGAGCCCGAGCTTCCCGCAAGACCAGTTCGCGCTGTCGAAGAGCCGCCGCATCGCCGCCATCGGCCAGGAAAAGGCCCAGCCGAACAGCCTGGCCCTGCGCCTGATCCCGGCGGTGCTGTATGGCCCTGAGCATGCCTACGGCAAGCCGGCTTCCGGCTTCGAAGGCAGCGTCCAGGGCTTGAGCCGCGACGACCTGATGGCATGGCACGGCACCTGGTTCAAGCCGGGCAGCGCCACCATCGTCGTGGCCGGCGATACCACCATGGACAAGCTGCTGCCGGCGCTGGAAGCGAGCTTCGGCAAGTGGCAGCAGGGCAGCGCCCCGGCCAAGCAGATGGCCACCGTGCCGCCGACCCGCGGCAAGCGCCTGATCCTGATCGACAAGCCGGACGCGCCGCAGTCGACCATCGTCGCGACCCACGTGTCGCAGCCCAACGGCCAGCCGGAAGACCTGGCGATGGAGCCGGTGATGACCAACTTCGGCGGCATCGCCACCTCGCGCCTGAACCGCAACCTGCGCCTGGACAAGCACTGGAGCTACGGCACCCAGGCGCGCCTGCCGGACGTGCGCGGCCAGCGTCCGTTCTACATCATCGCGCCGGTGCAGACCGACAAGACGGTCGAAGCCATGCGTGAGGTCCAGAAGGAACTGCGCGGCGTGGCCGGCGAGCGTCCGCTGGTGGGCCTTGAATACGAGAGCATCATGCGCAACATGACCTCGCGCCTGCCGGGCCGCTTCTCCACCCTCGCCGCGCTCGAAGCGGCAGGGCTGGACGCCGTCAACCTGAGCCTGGCCGACGATTACTGGACCAGCTACGCGTCGAACGTGCGCGCGCTCAAGCCGGAGCAGCTGGCCGCGGCCTCGAGCAAGTTCATCAAGCCGGACGAAGCGGTGTGGATGGTGATCGGCGACCTGCGCAAGATCGAGGCCGGCGTGCGCTCGCTCGGCTGGGGCGAGGTGACCGTGGTCGATGCGGACGGCAAGCCGATTCGTTGATCTGATGTTGTAATGGAAAGCCCGGTCTGTTGACCGTAATGCCGTTCAGTTAAGCGTAGGGTGGCCGGGTTTCCCGGCCGCGCGTTCAACTCCATTTTGCTCTGCCACAGTGCATTGGTGATTTGGACGCGCGGTCGGCGAAGCCGACCACCCTACATTTTTACGCTAACTGAACGGCATTAGTCTGTTGACCGGGTTTTTTTACGTCTTGTCCCTCCTTTGAACCGGCGGAGGGCCGGTACAGGTGCGCCCACCGGCCCTGTGCATACGCGCGCGATAGTATACTGTATGCCCATACAGTTCAAGGCATGCGATGGAACTCAGCGACAAACTGGAAATCCTGGCCGACGCCGCGAAATACGATGCGTCCTGCGCCAGCAGTGGCGCGCCCAAGCGTTCGTCGGAGGACAAGGACGGCTTCGGCGCCACCACCGGCATGGGCATCTGTCACAGCTATACGCCGGACGGCCGCTGTGTCTCGCTGCTCAAGATCCTGCTTACCAACTTCTGCATCTACGACTGCCAGTACTGCATCAACCGCCGCACGTCCAACGTGCCGCGCGCGCGCTTCTCGGTGGACGAGGTGGTCAAGCTCACCCATGATTTCTACGTCCGCAACTACATCGACGGCCTGTTCCTGAGCTCGGGCATCATCCAGTCGGCCGACTACACGATGGAACAGCTGGTGGCCGTGGCGCGCCAGCTGCGTCAGGTGCACAAGTTCCGCGGCTACATCCACCTCAAGACCATTCCCGACGCCGACCCGCTGCTGATCGAAGAGGCGGGCCGCTGGGCCGATCGCCTGTCGGTGAATATCGAGCTGCCGACCCACGACAGCGTGACCCGCCTGGCGCCCGAGAAAAACGTTCACACCATCAAGCTGGCGATGGGCTCGATCCGCCGCAAGCTCGACGAAAAGCGTGAAGAACCGAAGGCGCCGAACTTCGCGCCGGCCGGGCAGAGCACGCAAATGATCGTCGGCGCCGACGCCAGCGACGACCACACCATCCTGAACACCGCCGAAACCCTCTACGGCAGCTACAAGCTCAAGCGGGTGTACTACTCGGCCTTCAGCCCGATCCCGCAAAGCCCGAAGAGCGTGCCGCTGGCGCCGCCGCCGCTGCTGCGCGAGCACCGCCTATACCAGGCCGATTTCCTGCTGCGCGGCTACGGCTTCACCGCGGGCGAACTGATGCCCCAATCCGGCAACCTGGCGCTCGACGTCGATCCCAAGCTGGGCTGGGCGCTCGCCAACCGCGAGCACTTCCCGCTCGACCTGAACCGCGCCGACGAGACCATGATCGCGCGCGTGCCGGGCATCGGCATCCGCAACGCCAAGCGCATCGTCGAACTGCGCCGCATCCGCCGCATCCGCTGGGAAGACCTGTCGCGCCTGCGCTGCAGCATGAAGAAGCTGGCGCCCTTCATCGTCACGGCCGACTACAAGCCGGCGCAGGGCGCGGCCAGTTCCCATATCCTCCGGCGCCACCTGGCCGACGCGCCCGAGCAGATGAACCTGTGGCCGGAACTGCAGGCGGCATGAACACCGCCGCCACGCCCGGGGCGGTGCACGATTTCGCCGAGTGGCGCGAGGCGGCGCGCGCGCTGCTCAAGGCCGGCGTGCCGCCCGAGGCGGCCAACTGGGGCACGTTGGACGGCGGCGACCTGTTCTGGGGTGCGCCGGCCGCGACCGCGCCGGCCGATAATGGCGGCTCCCGATTGCAGGAAGCGCAATCGCCAGGACCGCCGGCCGCGCGCGTGCCGCGATCGCTGCTGGAGATGCTGCGACGCGCCGCGTGCTTCCGCGCCCCGGACCGCTGGGCTTTCCTGTACCGCGTGCTGTGGCGCTGGACGCGTGGCGAGCACGACGTGCAGTCGCCCGCCGATCCGGACGGCAGCCGCCTGCACGGCATGGTCAAGGCGGTGCGCCGCGAGGAGCACGACATGCATGCCTACATCCGATTCCGCGAGCGTCCGCCTGAAGCAGGCGACCCGCGCTTCGTCGCCTGGTTCGAGCCGCGCCACGACGTGCTGCCGCAGGTGGCCGAACACTTCGTGGCCCGCATGGGCAAAATCAGCTGGATGATCGCCACGCCCGAGGCCAGCGTGCTGTGGGACGGCCACACGCTGCACAATACCGGCCCCTTGATGTCGAGCGCCGCCGACCTTGACGATGCCGGCGAGGCGCTCTGGCTCACCTATTACCGCAGCATCTTCAACCCGGCGCGCGTCAACGCCCAGTTGATGCAAAGCCACATCCCTTCGCGCTTCTGGAAGAACCTGCCGGAAGGCGCGATCGTGCCTTCGCTGGTGAGCCAGGCCGAACTCGGGGCGCGCAAGATCGGGCAGGTCGAGGCGGTCGGCCGCAAGGGCGGCGCCACCATCCCGATCAGCGCCGAAGCCGCCCAACCCGACCGCGAGCAGCCCTCGAAACTCGACGAGTGCCGGCGCTGCGAGCTGTGGCAGTACGCCACCCAGGCGGTCGGCGGCGAAGGATCAAAACGCTCGCCCATCATGATCGTCGGCGAGCAGCCCGGCGACCAGGAAGACCTGGCCGGCAAGCCCTTCGTCGGCCCGGCCGGCAAACTGCTCGACCAGGTATTCGCCCAGGCCGAGCTCGACCGCAAGGCCATCTACCTCACCAACGCCGTCAAGCATTTCAAGTGGGAGCCGCGCGGCAAGCGCCGCCTGCACAAGACCCCGGTGCAGCGCGAGATCGAGGCTTGCCACTACTGGCTGGAAAAGGAACTGGCGGCGGTCAGGCCGAAGGTGATCGTGGCCATGGGCGCGACGGCGCTGAAGTCCGTGATGCGCAAGGGCACGGTGGCTTTGAAGGACTTCCTCGGCAAGCCGGTCCGCATCGACGGCGCCTGGCTGGTGACCATCTACCATCCGTCCTATGTGCTGCGGGTGCCGGACGAAGCGGCCAAGCACGAAGCCTTTTCCGTCATGGTGAAGGGCTTGAGGCTGGCGCATGAACTGCTCGCGCGGCCGGATATGCCGGACCCGGATGAAGACGCTCAAGGCGGCCGCTGACATTCTTGTATGGCGTGAACAAGAGATAAAACTTGTCGAAAAGATTTACATCTTCAGCGGAAGAGTCTCGACCAATTTCTGTAAGTAATTAATTCTATTAGTAAATTTCTTTTAGGCACACTTCCTGCTTTGGAGTAAGAAAACACTTCACCAAACTAGGATCGCATGAAGACTTTTACTCTCTTGAGCGCTGCTGTTCTGGCAACAAGCATGGCTGCATCCGCGCAAGCGGCACTCATCACGTATTCCAGCCTGAGCAACTTCCAGGCGGCGGCGGGGGCAACCACGCTGGAGACGTTCAGCAGTGCAAAGCTCGGCGTGAGCAATGCCAACTATCTGGGAAGCTTCAATGGATTCACGCTCAGCACAGTGGCCAATGGCGATCTGTCGGGTATTGCGACCGGCCGCGTGTCCTCGGTCAGCGACACTCGGCCGATTCCCGCTACGTTCAGCGGCCAGCAGTTTTTTGGCTGGGGCAATGCTCCTTCCGGTACGGGCAATGGCGGTACGGCGCCGACCGTGACCTTCACGTTTGCCACCGGCGTGAGCGCGTTCGGCTTCGACTGGTTTAATACCGACACCACCGATAACTATGCGGTAATCATCAACAACCAGCAGCGCTTCCTGATCCCCACTGCATCGTCGAGCGCGGCGGCAACCGGTTTTCTGGGTATCGTTGCCACCAATGGCGACACCTTCACCAGCGTGACGATTCAAACCAGGAACGCCGGGGGGAGCATCACGACTGCCGGTCTGGACAACGTGCGCGTCTCCGCGCCGAAAGCGGTACCCGAGCCTGCGAGCCTGGCCCTGCTGGGCATTGGCTTGTTGGGAATGGCGTCGCGCCGTCGTCGGTCGCGCTGTCTGAGTCGCCGTTCATTATCTTAAGTTTTCGCTCATATTGCAGAGCTAAGCTTGATGGACAACCAACAACAAGGATGTCCTGATGCTCAAATTTGCAATCCTGCCGGTGCTGTGCCTGGCCTTGTACGCAGCACCTTCCCGGGCTCAGACCGCCGCCCCGGAGCCCGTCCCCGCAAGCGCGCCTGACTCGCCGGTATCGGCCGACGAGGCGCCGGCGGCGCCGGAACAGATCCTGGTCGTCGGCCAGAAGCCCGGGCCCGGCATGTGGAAGGTCTCGAAGGACGATCACGTGCTGTGGATCTTCGGCACCTATTCGCCGCTGCCGGTCAAGATGGACTGGCGCTCGCACGAGGTCGAAGCGGTGATTGGCCGCTCGCAGGAATACCTGGCGCCGCCGGTCACCAAGGTCGAGGCGTCCTACTTCTAGATGGCGCTGGCGCTGCCCAGCCTCATCGGCGTCAACAAGAACCCGGACGACGCGCTGCTGCGCGACGTGCTCCCGGCCGAGGTCTACGCGCGCTGGCTGCCGCTCAAGGAAAAATACTTGCCCAAGAACAAGGAGCGCGACCGGCCGATCTTCGTGGCCAATGAGCTGTTCAGTGCCGCGCTGAAGCAGGCCGGCCTGACTACCAGCACCGACGTGCGCAAGCAGGTCGAGAAGATCGTCGATCAGCACAAGCTCAAGGTAACGAAGACGGTCAATGAACTGAAGGTCGACAACCCGCGCCAGCTGATCAAGGACTTCAAGAAGTCGCAGCTCGATGACGTGGCCTGCTTTTCGAACACCCTGAAACGCCTGGAGACCGACATCGATGCGATGCGCGTGCGCGCCAACGCTTGGGCCAAGGGCGACATCGACGCGATCCGCAAGCTCGATTTCAACGAAGCGGAAAGCTGCAGCAACGCGATCCGCAACAGCGCGGTGCTGCGTGACCATCCGGCCTTCCAGGGCGCGGAAGAGCGCCATCGTGCCATGTGGCTCGCCAATGCGGAGGCCGCGCTGGCGAAGAACGCGTCGAGCTTCGCGCTGCTGTCGATGAAGGATCTGCTCGATCCGAAGGGGCTGGTGGCGGCGCTGGCCGCGAAGGGGTACAAGGTCGAGCAGCCGGAATAGTTGCGGCTGACTTGATGCAGCGCGAAGGCAGGCCAAGCGCCGGCTTCGCGCTGCATTGAAGATTTGTCAAAGCGCCGCAAACGCGCGTAGAATGCAGGCAACGCGGGTGTAGCTCAATTTATATAAGATGAAATCTGTTCACTGAAGCCCCGCTCGATTTACCTTCTTCCTTAACATCTCCCTCTCAAGACTTTCAATCGCGATGTAACGAACGCGCCCATTCACATTTCGCTTTTGCGTGATGTGCAAGACCAAAAATCGTTCAGTAACGGTACGTTATCATTGCTACATCACGCCCTTCTGCCTTAAGATTGTTCATCGAATTTTCATGATGAGCAAACGTAATGATCACTGTTGTCACCGCTGTAGAGTTGCCGACGGACCATCCCATGCGAGCATGGGCCTTGCCTAACGGCTTCCCTATGCTCGTCGACGCCGCATCTCAGCAGCTCATCGAACCTGCTCTGCACTATCTCGCAGCGAAACATTTGGACCACAAAGGGAAGCGTAAGTGGAATGCTAAGGCAGCTAATACAACTGCAGCGGAAGCCTATGACTTGCGTTGTTGGTTTGATTTCTTACAAAACGTCGAGACGGGACCAAATACGTTTGGAAAAGCTTGGGATTTAGCTAACGAGAATGACTACGTCGAATATCGAGATCAACTTCATGATCTGATTAGCAATGTCACTCACCGCCCCCTCCAAGATAGTACGATCCGAAGAAGGCAAATTACGGTTGAAGCTTTTTATAAGTTCGCTATCGGCCGGGGTATCTATTTCGGCGATTTTTTGAAAACTAAAGTAAGGAAAGGGCGAACTCGGCCAGCCAATTCTGATGTCCTACGGCATACTCATAACGGACAGCAAGATGATAGTTATGTATCTGCTTATCGCGAGGAAGTCGGGCCCAGTGGCGTAATTCGAGCTCTTACCGAAATTGAGTGGCAACATGTGAAGCGAGAATTAGGACCTATGCCCAGCGAAGCGCGCGCAGGGGAATTAACTAAATCGCGCGATCGCTTGGCATCAGAGTTAAGCTGTAGTACTGGGCTTAGGGTCGACGAAGTTTCGAAACTTACTCCCAATGACGTCTTTAACCTTGACAGTCATTGGCGCCGTCTGTCTCAAGATGGCCGAGATAGCGGCTATATTCCTCTTGTGGTGACGAAAACAAAGCGATTAAAGCCAAGAACAATTTTAGTTCCAGCATATTTAGTGCCAGAGCTTATTGCGTATGTTGAGGGAGAGCGTAAAGCCGCAGTTAACGCAGGCAGAGCCTATGCGAAAACAAAAGGACTAGTATTTAGGGAACCCAAGACTTTATTTGTGAACCACAATAATGCTGGCCACAATGCAGGCAAGGCGATTCGTCCACAGACTTTGTCCTATGCATTCAGCTCGGCATGTCGCGCTGCTGGTCTACTCACACGAGTCGAGAATCTAGACCCAGAAACGATGCAGTCTTATAACCAGATGGTTTCGTCTCACTCGTTCCACGACCTTCGGCATACATTTGCTGTTTGGAAATATTTCGCTTTAATTGCTGAAAAAGATGCAGAGCCTTGGAAAGAAATTCAGATTTTACTAGGACATGCGCAGCTTAGTACTACGACAGATCTTTATTTACATGTTTGCGCCATAGAAAAAGCGAGAATCGGTAAAAAGGTCATGCAGGCAACAAGAAAGCTTGGCGGCGTTCACAATGCCTAAGAAATTTACTCAAAGCGCCTTTGCCCGAATGCGGCTACAGGCTGCATCAAAAGATAATATTACGTCAATCGTCGAAAAGCGTGTAAATAAAAAAGCTCGGGTCGAACATGATGTAGTTAAAGGCGAACTTCTGCTGTACTGGCCGGATACCGCGGCGCGTCACGGTGTCGCCGTAATTGATGCCTCTCGTCTGCTCAAATTTCCAGCATTAGCAAATCCGTTTGCAAATGCGCTTCTAAATGCTGGAAAGCCCAGGCTTTGGGAAACTTCAACACTTAGAAAAAAACTCGGAGATGTATATCGCTATTTCTATTCATTTCTTGATGCTGAGAAAATGATGATTACCTGCGCGAGCGATATCAGTACTATTCTGATCAACGCATACATTCGCTGGCTAGAACGTGCCCCCAATGGCAGGAGTTCATTGGCCGTGTCAACGAGAGACGGGGCAATGACTACGTTGCGCATGCTTATTGACGGCCTCAGAAACACACCGTGGGGGAAGGATATTCCAGAAGATCTTGAGGTGCGAACTAATATTTGGTCCGGACAAGCGCCGGTAGCAGGTAAAAAAGCGTCGCCAATTCCACACGAAGACTTTGCACGCATTTATCAAACATGCATCAAGGAAATGGAAGCTATTTCTACTGATGTAAGGAGTATGCGCGAACAAATGTGCGCTTCGTCGAATAATAAAATAGTATTCGTCGATACAAGGCGCGAGCGTGAGGAACTTGCAGTGCAAAATCATGGCCTGAGTTATGGGAAAGTTCCAAATATCTATCGAAATATAGGGTTAGTGCTAGCGACGCTTCGTCATCGTTACCCGAGTGGTCTTTTCTCATTGCAACAACTGGCGGATGACCGATCAGATCCTTCGTTAGCTAAGGCGATCTCGCGATATCATGGAGGGCTGAGAAGAGTATCTCGATGTTTCTATCCAACGGCTCGAGACCTGATCCCTTTCTTAAACATACTAGCGATTCATTTCGAATCTAATTTGGAAACAATTCTCGCTAGCAATATCGATGACTATCTGATTCGAACTAACGAAGTCGGTCAGATAGAACTGGTAGCCGTTCCTTCGCAAACTCATGATGTAGCAGAACATTTTGAGGAAGAAGACCAGGACGCTGGCAGTTACATAATATCGAGACCTCGAAAAAAACGTGCTAAAGGTCGGCGTCAAGTGCAGGTTCGGCCAGCGACGGACGATATCGATAACCCGGCGAGCATCTATAAATTTCTAATTGATTGGACGCGCGGCATCCGGCCACTGGTTGAACCTAGATTCCGAAACAGGCTTGCCATATTTTTTAGCGCCTGTTCGAGGAGCGGTGACGTTCCAAGAGGATTTGATGGATATGAAGGTACCTGCGGTAGTGACACCAGTTTTGATCTCGCATACGCCTCGTTCTTTCGAGAAAACAACCTTACTCATCATTCGTTCAAGAAATTCAGAGTGACTGGATTGGACATCACAGACGTATTATTTTCGGGAGACATCCGGGCAAAGCAGGCTGCGGGAAATCATACTGACCCGGATGTAACCTACAAAAGCTATACCACGGGAAATCAAATGGCACGTGGAGATGAGGTGCTCGGTGAGGTTCGTTTGCTTAATGAGCGGTGGCGTATATCTAAGGGCAAAATCGATCCGCGGAAGAAGCCGCCGAAGTCAGACCTGGGTTCGGCAACGCCAGGGTGGCAATGCGTCGACCCTTTTGATTCTCCGATTGGTCAGAAAGACAAACTGTGTGATGAGTATGGGCAATGTCCGATTTGCCCTCATGGCTCGCTTGACTTGAGCAGTCCTTATGCTTGTGCTCAAGCATATAATTTGCTTGCTGCAATCGACGAAGCATCAGGCGACTTAGCCCCACAAGCATGGCTGGAAAGATGGTTGCCAATTAAGAACGCAATTCTCGAACTATGGCTTCCGGAATTCTCAAATGATGTTTATATTAAAGCTAGAGAGTATAGGTTAAACCCTCTGCCTCCTTTGGAATAAAGATGCTTCCTCTGCCCCTTTCTTTAGATATCTGCTTTACAACGCAAACAATTCTTCAGCAGCGTAGCCAATCACAGTGCTATTACCCGAGTAAGAATGAAAAATTTCGAGTGTCTAGCCACAGTATGTGGAGCGATTCGCTTTGGATTTTTGATAATCTGACCCCAGGAACAAAGAAAAAATATTGCAGGATAGTTTGGGACGTACCGATGACTGACGGGACCAATCTTTGCGACCCCGAGTATGCCGTGCTGTTAGAAGAGCTTCGAATTTTAGTGTGGAGTTGTTTCATTGATCCGCGAAATTCTGCAGCGCTCGCTCCAGCGTCGTTAACTCCATTCGGACGTGGCATTAATATGCTCGCCGTGTGGATGGTTGAAAACAATTACATGCATTTGGATGAACTAGATCAACGTGCCTCGGAGCGTTATCGCGAGGCCGTTCAAAAGAGAATTGCTAATAGGTTGGAAATCCATGATTTTCCGGAATGCGACGTCGACGACATGTGGTGCGAGCAGTCCGGAGGCGTGAGTTCAGCATGGGTTATGCATCTACTAATGCCATGGTCAAAAATCTGGAGTCAACGTTCAGCGTTGAAGATGCTGGACTGGGGGCTATTAAAACTGGTAAACCATTTGGCGGAACTTCAATAAACAAAATATCGGAAGACTTAGCGACGGCACTTCATACAGCTATACCTCCGTTGCCGGACGAAGTGGCCATCGAGATATTGAATGTGGCGCAGAATTACATGGATAGCTCGGTCTACGACCTGACAGAGATTTCTGAATACGTCGCAGCTTTGCGCTATTGTAAGATAGCGAAAACTACTCCAGACAAGTTCGTGCAAGATTTTGATTTTAATTCGAGGTATCGCAGCCTCAAAAAGTGGCATGCGAATCCCTTAAGATCAAGTGGGCGTCTAGTTGGAGTAAGAAGGCTCATCGATGATTTTATTGGTGCAGCTTCTGCCACAATTCAAGGCGAATCAGGAATGCGAGTCAGTGAGCTTTTAAGCTTAAAAGCGGGCTTACGTCCAAAAGGTCTTCCAGAATGTATCACTGTTAGGCCTTCGCGGTCGGGGATGTTAAATCTTTATTATATTACCGGCATGACCTCTAAAATGAGAGCAAATCCCGAAGAGACCGAATGGCTTATAGGTGCAACGCCACGTGATAGTAAAATCTTACCAGTTGCGGTACAAGCGATCGTGGCAGTACAAGAACTTCTTGACCCATGGAGAAAGCTCGCGGACGAAAATACGTCCGACTTGCTATTTATCGATTGGAAGTGCCCAGGATTTCCTAATTCGGAAGACGAAATTGTTCCAATGACGGCTCAAGCCTTGAGTAGACGACAGCAAACATTTTTTTTCCGAATGGTGAACTGGGAAAATTTCGGCGATGACCCAGCTTTTAGAGTTTATAAAGCGACTAAAGGCAAGTGTATTGTCACTCATCAGTGGCGAAAAACTTATGCTAGATTCTTGTTCCAGGTCAACCCTAAAATGATTCCAGCGATTGCACGACAATTTAAACATTTATCTTTGGCCATGACGGAGAAGGCCTATGTTGGAACAGATATCAGTCTGTTGAAAGACATCGCTAACGAAAATCTAAACATGACAGCGGATCTGCTACTGAAGCAACTTCGTGGTCATGGACCTAAACACATAGGGCGCTTAGCAAAGATAATGGATAGCTATAAGCCAGATATGGAAAAAATCATTGAAGATGCAAATGGGCAAAGCGCATATGAGGCAATAAGATCATGGTGTGCCAATCGGAATCTGAAAATTTTTTTCCATGGTTATGGCAGTTGTCTTCGTGGGCTTGCGCCGACTGAGGCAGAATGCCATAAAAAGGGGCAGACAGTGCATTGGGCCAATAAAACACCTAATTACGGTCACCGTCGACCTGGCACATGCACCGGATGTTACCTTTTTATCGCGGGACCAGACACTATTGATTATTGGATGAAGCGCTACAGCGATAATATCACAGCTTGGCAGAAAGCAAAAATAGCTGGCGTCGAATCGCAGTTTACCGTCGCTAAAAACCGAGCTGAGCAGTCCTTGAGCTATTTGCGAGGATGGGGTGTAGATGTGCCGTTAATATCATTGGAAGACGAGGTATTTAATTAACATGGGAAAGCGTAAAGATTTGCCGGCCTCTTTCGAAGGCATGGAGAAGCGTTTCTTTGAGGCCATTAATAGGATTAAGGATGGCAATCCAGTTTGCCCGGCGTTAATCAAAAAAGCAAAATTAGGGAAACTGCGCCTTACAGTGAGTGCCGTTGCGTTGGAAGCTGGTAACTTGCTCGACGGAGAATGGATTGGACTCTCAAGAACTCAAATAGGGCATGCCAATTGCCGTTATCCTAAAGTCTACGCGTTGATCTCAGGAAGCGACGAGGATCGATCGAGTCGAAGAGATCTGCGTACTATCAATCAAGGGCTTCGTGAACAAAATCAGGATCTCGAGCAGAAGTTGAAACTTGCTTTATCTGAAATGGGCGCTATGGCTCGAAGAATGGAGTCTCATGAGAAAGGCGTTCAAGATAAGCTCGACGAGATCGCTAGAGTTCGCTCACGCGGTGAGCGTCATGCAAATACCATGCCGACGACTAAGATTGGAAAAAACGTTATCTCAATCAAAGATTCAAGTTGAAAATTTCGCCGTCCGAACTGAATTTTCAGATCATTTGTATGCACTCAAGGCGCATTATATGATTCTCAGGCTGGCTAGTTGGACTTGACCTAGAGTTCAGTTGACGCTGATGTAAGTATTGATGAATAAAATTCTTACATATTGTTTATTGTTAGGGTAAAATAGTACTGTGTTGTCAAGGCGGGCATAGCATAGTGGTAATGTCCCAGCTTCCCAAGCTGGTTAGACGGGTTCGATCCCCGTTGCCCGCTCCATCTCACCTTACGATTCGGATCGTAGTCGATATGGCTGTGCTAGCTTTTGTATAGCACGTTGCTGTAGGTATTGGCCAGCAACATTGTCTAAGATTTTGTTGCCGTAGGTAAGGCTTAGCAATTATAAAGCACCGGTCAAAAAATTTACTCGATCATTAGTGAGGTCGAGGTACCGCAGTCCTCTAAATGCGATTGTCGCTTCCGATGCTGGAGTCCCGGCCAAAGCGTTGTATAGTCCGAGGCAAGACCTACAGGGAAAATACTTTAAGCAAGCTGCTCTGTGGCACAAATGGACTTTGCCCTGGTTGCTACAAGCACTCCCTTCACGCCACGCAACGTTAACCAGCCCTTTGAAGTTACAGCTAGCATATGCAGGGTCATCTCGCCCGTCACATGCTCGATGCGTTTTAGCCAAGAAGTGCAAGACGCCATTCATGACTTGATCTTGCATGGGAATACTAGATGGTTGAACGCAGATGTTACCGAGGTTGCGTCTGATAGATCTAGGTGTCAAGACCCGGCTGGTTATACACGCGCTTCCTGAACAATTCAGGGCGTTTTTCATGCCATTCCTTGAGCGCCTGAACGGGTGTTTTGTGTTGGAGCGCGCGTTGCGGAATGCTGTGGTTGTAGATCTTGACGTAATTGCGCAGCGTCGATTCCAGTTCGGCAGCTGAACCAAAACGGGTCTGGTTGACGATGTCGCTGATACGACCGTTGAAGCGCTCCACCATGCCGTTGGTCTGCGGATGACGAGGCGGGATGAGCCGGTGTTCGATGCCGAGCTGCTTGCACAGGCGGTCGAACACGTGTGTGCCGCTGGGTTCCTTCTTCTTGCCGCCAGCCGTGAAGCGGTCGGTGAACTGGCTGCCGTTGTCGGTCAGAAGCTTGACGATCTTGACGGGACAGGCTTGCTGGACTTTGTTGAGGAAGTCGCCACTGCTGCCATCGGTCTGGTCGGCATAGAGCTCGATGAAGACCCAGCGCGTAGCACGGTCGATGGCAACGAAGAGATAGCGCCTTGCCGTCTCGTCGGGCATCTGCGGCAGGTACTTGATGTCGATGTGCACAAAGCCCGGCTCGTAGTCCTTGAAGGTCTTTTTCGTGGCGGGCGCAGTGCCTTCCTGCTCGACCAGGTTACGTAGATCCGAGACACCGTGGCGGCGCAGGCAACGTCCCAGGCCGGCACGCGAGACGGCTGGATTGATGAACTCGCGCGTGACCGCCAGCAGGTCGTCCGTGGGCAGCAGCAACGTCTTGCGCAGCTCCACCACGATGAGCTCCTGCTCGGGCGTGAGCGTCGTGTACATCTTGTTCGGCGCATGCGACTTGTCTTCAGGAGACTCGCGGTTTTGCCACTTTCGGATGGTTTGGCGGGTGACGTTGTACATCCTGGCCAGTTCGGCCTGCGGGAGCGTCGAGTTCCTGATTTCCTCACGGATCAGGTGGGTAGTACGGGCTTGGCTGTGCAGTGCCTGGGTCATCGAGTTGCCAGTGAAGAGTCGGATTGGAACAGTGTACGCAAAACGTGTCTGGCCTTGAAGAGCGGCCAGCTACGCATGGGTACATGATCCCACGAGTCCAGACATCTATCGAATTCTCTATATAGCGATCCTCATGGAAAAAGTGTTGCGTTCCTAAATATTTCCAATTGCTCACCTGTGTTTCCCGGAATAAAGCCGAACAATTTTGTTATCCGAAATATCTCGTACCACGACATGCTAATGGGTTGTTTTCCATAAAATACAAAGAATCAGCTGCTTCGATATAGGGAGCGATAGCGCTGCGCTACTTGCAATTCACTAACTATCATTCGAGATGCATATTTTTTTAATGTCTTTTGCCACACGCACGAGATCTTCAAACTCCACGGGTTTAATTATAAAAGATTCAATTCCAAATTTGTAGCTGTTAGAAAGATCCTCTTCCATTACCGACCCCGTTATTATGACAACGCGAACTCTTGAAATCTCAGGAGTGGAGCGTAGCACGCGCAAGACTTCAATTCCGTTTAGTTTCGGCATCTTAAGATCAAGCAAAATCAACGCAGGATTACCAGCAGGGCGGGACGCGAATTTTCCACGGCAAAGAAGATAGTCGAGAGCCTCTTCCCCATCGTTTGCAATCACTAGTTGCGTCGCTATATGTGCCTTCTTGAGCGCAATGATCATCAACTCTTGATCATTAAGACTGTCTTCAGCCAAAAGGATAGTGTCAAGCATGTCGCCGAAATTCGAAAATTAAAAAAAGCGGGAGCGTTTTATTTTTCGGAGACCCGAATTGTTATTCTTATTGTCGGTTAGAAAATTCCTCTTTTTTAATGAGCTGGCGGGATGAGTTCGAGCCTCAACGATTAATTTCTTCACTTGCTTGCGATGCCTGCAGATAGCTTCTTCGAGCTCAACTGAAGTTGCGTAGTGGGAAGGTTTATCTCTGATTAACATAATCGAATTCTACACCACGTATGCCTAACAAAACCGCTCGACATACCGCCAACAGATGAGCGAGTATGCAAATGAAAGAGCGCCTGGTAGTCTGCTCCTCGCTCATGTCGTATGCGCAGTCTGCGAAAGCGTTATAGCCAACCCGAGGTACGCTCGACGACCCACCGCCATCGGCGAGCCGTTTGCGCGACTCTACGCCATAGCGCGCGATACGTGTTGCAATGCCGCGTCGGCGCAGCCAGGCGCGATGCGCTCGTGAAGCGTATGCTCGATCAGCATGCAGCTTACCTCGACGTCCTGCACGCACGACCGGACAACCCCTTAACCGCTGGGATAGCTTCCACGAGTGGAATAAGCAAGCGCGAGTCATGCACTTGGGCGCCCGATATCCTGTCTACCAGCGGCAACCCACATTGATCTAAGAGCAGATGGCCTTTTGCAGCCGAGCTTGCTACGATCAGTCGGGCTTCGCCTGTATGCTCGCCACCCGCAGGGGCAGGCACACTGGCAGCGTGAACGCAAGCTCGATCCCACATAATCTCGTTGTTCTCGCGCAGCCGTCGTAAAACTGCCTCGTGGATGCGCTGCCAAACGCCGGCTTTCATCCATTCGTAGGGGGCGGCACCAACTAGTCATGCACTGCCGCAGCCGAGTTCGCGCGGCAGGTATTCCCGTGGTATCCCGGTCTTGAGCACAAACAGGATCCCGGTTAGTGTCGCCTGATCGTTAATGCGTGGTCGTCCGCCTTTCACGACGGGTCGAGAGATGAGCGGCTTCAAGCAACCAAAGGTCTTCTGAGCGAAGTGCTTGGGCCATGGAATCAGTCCGTCTAGGAACACGGCCGCCATGTTGGCTTCCGAACTACGGCCGAGTACGTCGGCTATCGACCCATTACAGACGTTCACTGGACCATTAGGTACGACGCGCCGCTGTCCACGCTGCAGCCAGGGCCCTTGCATCATCCAGAGCATGATGTCTGCGAAAACCGCTAGCAAAAGCTTTTTCACGAGTAAGTTCGAAAAGATCCTCACACGCAGCATCTTGGAAAGATGGAACCGCAAAACTCCAGCGCAACCCGCTCGGTAAAAAGGGGGTTAGTAATGTAATATCGTAACGTGGCGCATCACAAAAGAAGGTGACTTCAGGACCGCATACTGACAGAAAGGCAGCCAACTGTTTAGAGCCTTCTATTGGTTCCAACACAGGGCCAGTAAGCAACGGTAGGACGTTAGCCCGAACAAATGGCGCACAAATTTCAGGTGACACACCACTAAGTTCAAAATAAAGCTCATTTTGGTCAGCAACAAGACCAATCGATATTAGATATGGCTCTCCGAAGCTTGTGAACTCTGTGTCAAGAAAAACTATCAAGAATCGCTCCGGTATCGAAAGGACTACTGCGCTGGTCTAGGATCCGAAGACCGGAACATGGATAGCCTGAACATATGCGCCATGAAAATTATCACGGATTGCCTAATATCCTACCGAAGTAGTGAAGAACTGCGTTAGGGCAAGACCAATGGACGCCACCACCCGTACGGCATCAGATGTGCCAAAGTGGAAGTGTCAACCAACCACTTGAGTCAAGGGGGGCGTGGCTATGAAGATTACGACAATCGGCATCGATTTGGCAAAAAACGTGTTTCAGGTGTATGGGGTCGATGCGCACGGCAAAGCTGCACTGAAGAAGCAGATCAAGCGCGAGGAAATGGCGGTCTTCTTCGCTAATCTGGCACCGTGTCTTATTGGCATGGAACATGCGGCAGCGCGCATCACTGGCCACGCAAGCTGCAGAGCCAGGGTCATACGGTCAAGTTGATGGCGCCGCAGTTCGTCAAACCATACGTCAAGACAAACAAGCACGCAAAGTTCCATAGATGCAACAATTGCGTACACTGAGCCGTACCGATCTTCGTTATCGGTCTAAGATTGGATATCGTCCCCCCCACTTACATTAGGCCAAGCAATGATCCTAGTTCCTAATGATTCCTCACATGCTTGGCAAAACCTTTGAAGGAAACCCTGTGTGCCCAATGCCTGAACCGATTCCTCAGAACAGTGAACCCCTAATTCAAGACCCTGTTGACGCTGCCTTCGAGCGCGCTCTTGCTAAGGCGCGTAAAGGAAAGTCGCCCTGTAGTGGTCAAGTAATTTCGGACACGACGATAGGTTCTTTCGCTGCCATTGTGCGTTCATAGACGCTGGGCGGCAAATTGCCCAAAACTGAATGCAGGCGCTCGCAGTTGTAGAAGCCGGCGATGTAGTTGGCCACGTCAAGCTTCGCTTCCGCGTGGTTGGCGTAATTGCGCTGCCAGACACGTTCCATCTTCAGGTTCAGGAAGAAGCGTTCAGCGACGGCGTTATCCCAGCAGTTTCCCTTGCGGCTCATGCTGCAGACAAAGCCATGTTCGGTCAACATGGCCTGGTACTGGTCGCTCGCATACTGGCTGCCACGGTCGGAATGGACGATCAGCCCCGCAGGCGGGCGGCGCGCCTGGATCGCCATGCGCAGGGCATCACAGACCAAAGTCGCTGGCATGCTCGGTGCCATCGCCCAGCCCACGACTCTGCGCGAGAACAGGTCGAGCACGACAGCCAAATACAGCCAGCCGGCGCCAGTGCGGATGTACGTGATATCCGAGGCGTAAGCCAGATTTGGCGCTGCCGGGTTGAACTGCCTGGCAAGCACGTTCGGAGCAACCGGCAGGGCATGCTTGCTGTCGGTCGTGTGCACGAACTTGCGCTTCCAGACTGGCTTCAGGCTAGCCTGCTGCATCAGCCGACGCACCTTGTAACGCCCGATCTGGAGGCCGCTATTAGCCAGCGCCGTGACCAGGCGGCGGCTGCCGTAACTCTGGCCGCTGCTCATGAACGCGGTTCGCAGGTGCACGCTCGCTTTGCAAAAAATTGGCTTGGCGGCACGGTGCTTGGCTTCGTAAAACCCGGCCCGGCTCACGCCGAGAAGGCGACAGGTTTGTGTCACAGGGATGGCCTTCATTTGCAGCTCGTCGATGAGCCGGTAGCTCACTTGAGCTCGCGGGCAAAGAAGGCCGATGCTTTTTTTAAGACGTCCACATCACTACGAAGCTGACGGTTTTCCTGCTCGAGCTGACGAATACGCTGCTGCTCAGCCGTCAACGGTTTGCCAATCCCTGGCTGGCCCTGTTGCTCGGCCTCATATTGCTTCATCCAGCGACGGATCGCGGTCACGCCGATATCCATTGTCTGGCTGACGTGAGAAATGCTGAGCCCTTGTTCCGTGATCATGCGGACGACCTCGAGCTTGAGGCTGGGGTCAAAATTGCGGCGTTGCCTGGTCATGTAAACTCCTTCGAAGGTGAATTATCCACCTATCGAGGTGTCCGGGGACATTAGACCACTACACCCGTGTACTCTACCCCTGAATCGATCCGGCGGGGTGAAGAGTTCATGGCTCAGGCCCGAATCGCTGCAGCACACAACCTTGTCGAGCGTATTAAGCGTGGCGAATACATCTCCTTAGAACAGTTGCAGGCAGCGTGGCCTGTCAAGCGCGTGACTATCATAAAGGCCGTAGCTACTGGTCGTCTCTTCACTGTGATTGGGCCATTAGGCGAGGCCTACTACCCAGCCTTCTACAGTGATTCGTCACTAAATCGACGTATGCTCCAAAAGGTGTGTAAAGCGTTGGGATTGTTGCCGGCTGCATTGAAATACCATTTCTTCACTAGCATATTTACTTCCCTAGGTGAGACACCCCTCGAAGCGTTACGCGATGGTAGAGTGAAGGAGGTACTTTCCACAGCGGCTGCCTATGTGGAGGTATAAGGAAGACAAAAAAATCAATAAGCAAATCCGCACTCGTGCTGTCAGCTCAGCGTTCTAGCTGAACAATAAAATTTGGATAAAATTGTTCGTTCTCAGCACCGCCATTTCGCATCAAATATCCGAGAGGATTAGCCACGACCCGACATCCTTCCACTTCATAATCGAAACTACTATGCGTATGGCCATGTACCCAAACGTTAGCCCTCCCTACCAAGTCGTCTAAGTTCGAAGCGAATGCAGCCGAAACTGGATCCGCTGCGTATTTGGGAGCAACCGAACGCATTGAGGGGGCCATGTGAGTAACGACAACTGTATGCCCAGCAAACGGCTCGTCAAGTTTTTCTTGAAGCCAAATCCGTTGTGCGCTGTGTAGGCGAGCAGTATCTTGGGGATGTAGTTTCCTGTACCCAGCAGTTGCCACTTTGATCCGTTGATAGTCATTCATCGCTGCTTTGGCGTCAAGCATTGCACTCCACTTGCGATCCGGACTAAATAAGGCAAAGTCAGTCCACAGAGTTGCACCTAAAAAGCGAACGTCGTCATAAATGTATTCCGCGCAGTCAAGATAGTGCACACTGGGGTAGCGCATGCATTCTTGAGCGATCGCATCTCCTGTTTTTTCAATTGCTTCTCCATAATATTCATGATTACCAGCAACGTAAACAATCGGTATTCCAGAAAAGTTTTGAGCAGCCCAGGAAGGTGCACGAAACTTTGTATGAATGTCACCGGCAAGGATAACAACATCAGGCCGACTGATCGATACATCGATTCGAGGCCCATGATCGCGCCAAACCTCTAAATGAAGATCAGACAAAATTAACAACCTCATCTTTATCCCTGCGACAGATTTCCCATTTGACGGACTTCGTATCTACGTGTAACTTGCTGTATCTCCACGCTCAATTGATCTCCACCAACGGCATAATTAAATTCGCTGTAATTTTTTATAAGCTTAACTTCACCACTTAGAACAATGGAAAAACTCGACAGCAGCGCGATAAAATTCATTCTGTTTGATGTCTACGGCACCCTTGTCAATATTTCTGATAAGCGTGCACCCTTTCGACAACTTATCCAAATCGGTGCCAGCCAAGGTAGAAAGCCTAGTGCTAGGGACGCGGAGATAATTATGACTCAACCTGTCGGCTTGCTTGAAGCCGGCGAATTGTTAGGAATTCGATTGACAAACGACGAACGTAAGCAACTCGGATGTGATTTGCATGCTGAGGTCGAATCTATCTTTCCATTTGCGGACACGTTGCCCGCGCTCTATGAGTTGAAAAACCGCGGATACAAACTAGGACTCTGCTCAAATCTCGCCCTAGAGTATGCCGGACCAGTCTTGTCAACACTCCCCCAGGTATTTGACGCTTATGTCTGGAGTTTTGATGTAGGCGCAATCAAACCTAACCCGGCAATCTATGCGCATGCCTGCCAGCAACTGTACTGCTCGCCCCGCAATGTTTTAATGGTTGGCGATACTGTCGCAGCCGATGTCGAGGGACCGCGCTCGTTCGGAATGCAAGCATTGTTGCTGGACCGCAAGCAACGCTCGAGTTCACAAAACTCACTCTCTTCGTTATTGGAGCTATGCGAAATGGTCGAATACCTACTGTAAGCGAATGCTCGATTGTGATCTACAAGCAACGCTCAGTGTGTACTGCCTAGATGTCTGGACTCGTGGGATCATGTACCCATGCGTAGCTGGCCGCTCTTCAAGGCCAGACACGTTTTGCGTACACTGTTCCAATCCGACTCTTCACTGGCAACTCGATGACCCAGGCACTGCACAGCCAAGCCCGTACTACCCACCTGATCCGTGAGGAAATCAGGAACTCGACGCTCCCGCAGGCCGAACTGGCCAGGATGTACAACGTCACCCGCCAAACCATCCGAAAGTGGCAAAACCGCGAGTCTCCTGAAGACAAGTCGCATGCGCCGAACAAGATGTACACGACGCTCACGCCCGAGCAGGAGCTCATCGTGGTGGAGCTGCGCAAGACGTTGCTGCTGCCCACGGACGACCTGCTGGCGGTCACGCGCGAGTTCATCAATCCAGCCGTCTCGCGTGCCGGCCTGGGACGTTGCCTGCGCCGCCACGGTGTCTCGGATCTACGTAACCTGGTCGAGCAGGAAGGCACTGCGCCCGCCACGAAAAAGACCTTCAAGGACTACGAGCCGGGCTTTGTGCACATCGACATCAAGTACCTGCCGCAGATGCCCGACGAGACGGCAAGGCGCTATCTCTTCGTTGCCATCGACCGTGCTACGCGCTGGGTCTTCATCGAGCTCTATGCCGACCAGACCGATGGCAGCAGTGGCGACTTCCTCAACAAAGTCCAGCAAGCCTGTCCCGTCAAGATCGTCAAGCTTCTGACCGACAACGGCAGCCAGTTCACCGACCGCTTCACGGCTGGCGGCAAGAAGAAGGAACCCAGCGGCACACACGTGTTCGACCGCCTGTGCAAGCAGCTCGGCATCGAACACCGGCTCATCCCGCCTCGTCATCCGCAGACCAACGGCATGGTGGAGCGCTTCAACGGTCGTATCAGCGACATCGTCAACCAGACCCGTTTTGGTTCAGCTGCCGAACTGGAATCGACGCTGCGCAATTACGTCAAGATCTACAACCACAGCATTCCGCAACGCGCGCTCCAACACAAAACACCCGTTCAGGCGCTCAAGGAATGGCATGAAAAACGCCCTGAATTGTTCAGGAAGCGCGTGTATAACCAGCCGGGTCTTGACAACTAGCTACTATCGGGATTTGCGCTGTTGCAAATTGAAGGCTGTCGCACGGCTCTGCTGTGACAACCCGATTTCGTCCGTTATTTTTGGCAACATACAATGCGCGATCGGCGGCCTTCAGCAGCTCTTCACCGTGAATCGCGTGTAACGGATATGATGCAACACCAAACGAAGCTGATATGCCCGAAAGGTTTTGATTAAGATGGGCTATTGCAATTTCATTCAATGTTTGCCGAATACTTTCAGCGCACTTCGCGGCCGCCTCCGCAGTGCACTCAGGTAATAGCAATACTAACTCTTCACCGCCGAGACGGCAGACAATATCGCTAGTGACCTGATCGGCTAATTTGTAGCCACGGCGATAGTTAGTCTTCGACATCAAGCCGCCTGTTCCTGGCGCCGTTCCCGTCCGACAGAAGCCGGCGTTCGGTTGCCAAGCGCAGAATGCGGTCGCTCATTGTTATAGAAGTGTCGCCATTTCTCAATGATCAGCTTGGCCTCCTGCCGGCTTACAAACCATTCCCGGTTTAGGCATTCGTCACGTAGCTTGCCGTTGAAGCTTTCGACGAAGCCGTTTTGCCATGGGCTGCCTGGCTTGATGTAAGCCGGTCCGATGTTCTGGTCACGCAGCCATTTCATGACAGCCGTGGCAGTAAATTCGGCACCGTTGTCCGAGCGGATAAAGGCCGGCTTGCCATAGATGCGCATCAGCCTGGACAGCGTCAGGATAACGTCCTGGCTGCGCAGTGATTTGCCGACTTCGATAGCCAGGCACTCGCGCGTGTTCTCGTCCAAAACGCACAGCATCTTAAGAGGGCCGCCGTTGGCCAGTTGGTCATGCACAAAGTCATACGTCCACACGCCGTTGGGTGCAGTCGAACCTGGAATGCGTATGTCGTTGCCGCAGCGGCGTTTCCTCGGCCGGCGCTTCGGCAGATTCAAACCCAGCTTGCTCCACAATCGCCATACACGGCTCACCTTCGTGCCCGTCATCACGGCGATGCGTCGATAGCCAAACCGAGGATAGCGGCTTGAAGCCTCGATCAACTGCGATCCCAGCGCTTGGTCTTTCGTCGGCTGCTTGAGCTCGTAATTCGCCACGCGCCGACTTACCCCGGCAAATCGGCAGGCAGCGCGTTCGGATAGACCTTTGCTTTTCAGGATCTCGAGCGCTTGCCTCCTGGCTGCCGGGGTTACCATTTTTTTCCGGCGATCTCCTTCAATCCTTCGATCGCCAACAACTGCTCTGCCAGCAGCTTCTTCAACTTGGCGTTCTCGGCCTCCAGGTCTTTCAACCGGCGCGCTTCCGGCACTGTCATCCCGTTGTACTTGTTCCGCCACCGGAAAAAGGTCTGCTCAGTGATGTTGTGCTTCCTGCAGAGATCCCGGATGACCACGCCATCGGCCTCAGCCTGCCGCAAGATCCCAATGATCTGCTCTTCGGTAAAACGTTTCTTCATCTAGCCTCCATGTACAAAAATAACATGAAGACTAACTATCCAGCTGGCTACAAGATTCCGATCAGGTCAACTTACTTCTCGAGCTCAACGGCTCAGTGTCGAACCACTCGAGTGTTCCTGACGAGTCTTTTTATCAACTGGAAGAATACTTGTGATGAAGGCAAGAGAAAATAATGGAAGATTTCCGTTTTCATATCGCAATTTGTAGCTGGACTGGTGGACTTCCCGAGGGTCTCACATTGCAACTGTCGACAATGAGAGGCACGATCACTGCCGCACTTCAACTTGGACGCGTTAGTTCGAATCTCAATTACCTAACGAAGTTGGTAACAAGTCCTGTAAACCTCTGCTGCAACAACCCTGTCCGCATAGATGTTGAGGCTCAGATGTCACAAAAGAAGCGAATGTAACGATGAAGTAGCAAAAAGTTACTAACATAGCTAACCATGAGTTATCATTTTATTCTCGTTTGAACCAAAGAATTCATATGTCTAACCTAGGCACTGAAAACGATTTCGCTGGACGCGTGCTCGAGCATGCGACCTCGATGATGGCGTATTGGGACACAAACCTCCGTTGCCGCTACGCAAACCATGCTTATCGAATCTGGTTCGGGATACCTGGCGAACAGTTGCTGGGACGAACACTTCAAGAACTGCTTGGGCCGGAAATTTTCGAGCTTAACGCACCCTATGTACGAGCTGTGCTGGATGGACATCCCCAGGTCTTCGAGCGGCTGATTCCTGGCCCAGACGGAATCAAACGTCACAGCCTAGCGCGTTATCATCCCGACATCATCGACGGTACTGTCGTCGGATTTATCGCTGAAGTGTCCGAGGTCGGCATCCTTAAGCAGGTCGAGGCAACGCTACAAGCTGAGATTGGTTTCAACCAGCACATAATTTCTGTACTCAGAAAGAAAGAAGAGGCACTAGAGTCGGCCCAGGCGCTTGGCAGAATGGGAAGTTGGGAGTGGGAAATAGAGCCAGATATTACCACTTGGTCTTCCGGACTGTACAGGTTATTTGGGCTTGACCCCAACCGATTGCCTCCATCATATTCAGATCATGCAAAGCTATATTCACCAGCAAGCTGGTGTAGCCTGCAGGAGGCTGTCAACGCTGCAGTGTCGAACGGCACACCGTATGTACTCGAGCTCGAATACCGCAGAGTTGATGGCAAAAAAGGATGGCTTGAAGTGCGCGGTGAGGCCAAATGCGATATGACAGGAAAAGTTTGTGGTCTCCATAGTACCGTGATTGACGTCACCGAAACTCAAACATTACTGGAAGAGCTACGTGGACAAACATGTCGACTTGAACACGTTCTAGCCACGGCACGTCTGGGAAGCTGGAGCTGGGACGAAGAGTCTGACAAACTCTTCTTAGAAAATCAACGTGCATGCGAGATCTTTTACGCTGACCGAAACGAGCTGTATGCCACTTCTGCAATATCTTTTTTTAGAGAGCGTATTCACTCTGACGACTGGCAAGCGTTTTCTGATGCAAGTCATGCCTTCTTCAAAAGAAATGAAGAGCAATTCACGTTTAACGGTAGAGTTCTGAATCCATCCGACAACACTTACATTTGGGTCAAATGCGCTGGTAGAGCACTCGAAAATGCACCCGGTTCTCGGACTATGATGGGCACCATACTTGATGTAAGTGAGGAAGTCGCATTTGAGCAGGCACTACAACACACGCTGAGAGAATTGCAGTTATGCAACGATCGTAACTCCTCATTTCTATTCTCGTTAGCGCATGAATTGCGCAACTGTATAAGTCCTTTAAAAGCAGGACTGCAGCTACTGCAAAGAAAAACCGAATTTCCAGGATTCCAAAAGACGGAACGAATTATGTCGCGCCAGCTGATGCACATTACGCGTTTGGTGGATGATGTATATGATCTTAGGCGTATTCAAACAGGCGAGCTTGAGCTGCGTCGGGCCAAGATCGCTATAAACGATATAGTGTCTTCTGCCATTGACATGTGCGAGGCCGCGATGTCTCAAAAGAAGCATCGCTTGACTTTCGGACTTCCGGATAAAGAGATTTGCGTCCACGGTGACGGTGTACGGCTCACGCAAGTCATCGTTAACCTTCTGTCGAATGCCTGCAAATTTACCCCTCCTGGGGGCGATATTGATATTCGTCTAAAGGAAGATCGAGATGGGCACGCTGTTATTTGCGTGAGCGATAGCGGTATTGGAATGTCCTCAGTAGATCTAAAAAAAATCTTCGACTTGTACGCCCAAATCGATACGGGTACAAAAAATACTACTGCTGGGCTAGGAATAGGTCTCTATTTGGTTAAGAAACTGATCGAGTTGCATAATGGAACCGTATATGCGTCCAGTGAGGGACTAGGCAAAGGAACAACTATAACTCTCAGATTACCACTTATGTACACGTAGAAACTAAGTAGACCGACATCACAGAACATCTACTACGGCGTTATCTTAGGTCAGGAATGGTGAAGCTACGGCCAAAAAAATTTCATTCCACTTCACCGTAGAACGCATGCCTTATTTTCAGGAAAAAGTAGGATGCATGCGGTTTTCTGTTGGCCGCAGCAGTAAGCATTGAATGGCAAAGTCCGCTTCTGGCCGAAGCCGGCCGCTAGCTCAGCATATCAGGCGGCGATGGCCGAAAAATCGCAGACTGTCACGAAGGACCGGATTCGACCTGAAGCGGACGATGCTATCGACTCTATCGTCCCGATGTTAACCCGAAGTGCCGTCCAACGGTCTGGCTCGCTTTCGCTGTTCAAGCAGGACGCCTGACCCTGCGACTTGGTCGACGGTCTTGATCAGTGCATCAAGGCGCTCTGCCGGAACAGCAGGACCAACGCAGCCGGCATTAAAAAATACGCTCTTGTTCCGATTTCCTTGCTCCCGGCTCACCCAAAGATAGATCGTCGGCATGTCGCTAAACAAGTTGACACAACCGTCGGCTTTGCTCTGGTAGCTGTCGCGCATCTCGTCGATGCGAGCGACGCGCAGGGCCATCGCTATCTGTGCCAATCCATTCTGATCCGCGCGAGATTCAATAGGGCCGCCTGTGTTGTCGAAATGTGGACCGGAATGACGTACCAAGCCGTCTGATCGAATGCTGACGTCAAACGCAGGGCAGTCGAAAAGACAGCCTGATCGCTTTATCGTAAGCGTCTCGAAGTCGCTCATTGGAATAGCTGCCTCGTTGCTGTGCAGACCGCCGTCAGACCAGGCGGATACCATCAGACTCAGAGTGGCGACCAGTAAGATACTCGACGGATTCATTTCTGAATTATCTCTTTCTGCGAATGGTGGCGGGCACTATCTTGCAAACCGGAATGTCCGCTCCTGGCCGACTCCTGCCTGTCGCAGACAAAGGACAGCATTGGCGAAGCCGTCAGCGGGTTTCACCTGGTTTCTGGAACAAGTCTTTAACCATGCCATTGAACTGAGAATTCCCACGTCGCCGGCGACGAAATACTCTGCTGCTTCCACCAACATTCGTAGCTGGATTAGCCCTCCAACTCGCCGTTCGAGGTCAGCTCTGAGTCTCTGGTCATGCCCTGGCAGAAAGACGCCCTTAACAGGCCTATCCCCGCAACCGCATGCACAATCCATACAATCTCCAATCCTCAGCTTTTGTTTCGAGGCCCTGACGCGACCGGGTCTGGCCGAAGGGCACCCCGAGCAGTAAAGCTCAGTGTACGGCTTCCATTGCTTTGCGGGCAAGAAAAAGCTGTGATACTGGATAAGTGCCATTGGGTGACCAGAATAGGGCTCCTCAACCACGGAGGTTCCATGAATTCGATCACTAGCAAACCGACGACTGATGCGCCTTGGAACAAAGGGCGCCTTGTAGGCCAGAAGCTTCCTTTGAAGTTGCGCGAAATTTGGGCAATGTAGTGGTCTAATGTCCCCGGACACCTCGATAGGTGGATAATTCACCTTCGAAGGAGTTTACATGACCAGGCAACGCCGCAATTTTGACCCCAGCCTCAAGCTCGAGGTCGTCCGCATGATCACGGAACAAGGGCTCAGCATTTCTCACGTCAGCCAGACAATGGATATCGGCGTGACCGCGATCCGTCGCTGGATGAAGCAATATGAGGCCGAGCAACAGGGCCAGCCAGGGATTGGCAAACCGTTGACGGCTGAGCAGCAGCGTATTCGTCAGCTCGAGCAGGAAAACCGTCAGCTTCGTAGTGATGTGGACGTCTTAAAAAAAGCATCGGCCTTCTTTGCCCGCGAGCTCAAGTGAGCTACCGGCTCATCGACGAGCTGCAAATGAAGGCCATCCCTGTGACACAAACCTGTCGCCTTCTCGGCGTGAGCCGGGCCGGGTTTTACGAAGCCAAGCACCGTGCCGCCAAGCCAATTTTTTGCAAAGCGAGCGTGCACCTGCGAACCGCGTTCATGAGCAGCGGCCAGAGTTACGGCAGCCGCCGCCTGGTCACGGCGCTGGCTAATAGCGGCCTCCAGATCGGGCGTTACAAGGTGCGTCGGCTGATGCAGCAGGCTAGCCTGAAGCCAGTCTGGAAGCGCAAGTTCGTGCACACGACCGACAGCAAGCATGCCCTGCCGGTTGCTCCGAACGTGCTTGCCAGGCAGTTCAACCCGGCAGCGCCAAATCTGGCTTACGCCTCGGATATCACGTACATCCGCACTGGCGCCGGCTGGCTGTATTTGGCTGTCGTGCTCGACCTGTTCTCGCGCAGAGTCGTGGGCTGGGCGATGGCACCGAGCATGCCAGCGACTTTGGTCTGTGATGCCCTGCGCATGGCGATCCAGGCGCGCCGCCCGCCTGCGGGGCTGATCGTCCATTCCGACCGTGGCAGCCAGTATGCGAGCGACCAGTACCAGGCCATGTTGACCGAACATGGCTTTGTCTGCAGCATGAGCCGCAAGGGAAACTGCTGGGATAACGCCGTCGCTGAACGCTTCTTCCTGAACCTGAAGATGGAACGTGTCTGGCAGCGCAATTACGCCAACCACGCGGAAGCGAAGCTTGACGTGGCCAACTACATCGCCGGCTTCTACAACTGCGAGCGCCTGCATTCAGTTTTGGGCAATTTGCCGCCCAGCGTCTATGAACGCACAATGGCAGCGAAAGAACCTATCGTCGTGTCCGAAATTACTTGACCACTACACAATTCGGATACGTTTGCAGCTATCCGCACAGGTGCGAGACCTCGCCCTGTTTAACCTCGCGATCGACAGTAAGCTCCGCGGCTGCGACCTTGTGAGCCTTCGCGTCAAGGATATCGCGCAAGGACGAAGTATCTTCCACCGCGCGATTATCATGCAGCGTAAGACCAGCAGGCCCGTTCAGTTCGAAATTACAGAGCAGACCCGGCAGTCGGTGCTTGCCTGGATCGACCGCCGCAAACTCGCAGGAACTCAGTACTTGTTCCCGAGCCGTGTTGCCGACTCTCCGCACCTGTCGACACGTCAGTACGCTCGCATAGTCACGCGCTGGGTTCAGTCGATCGGACTCGATGCTACAGCATATGGGACTCACTCGATGCGGCGAACTAAAGCAACGCTCATCTACCGGCGAACAAAAAATCTGCGGGCTGTACAGTTGCTCCTTGGACATACGAAGCTCGAGAGCACCGTGCGGTACCTCGGAATCGAAGTGGACGACGCCCTTGAGATTGCGGAGCAAACGGAAGCCTGAATGGCTCGTTGCCGCTGCGTCTAGCGTTATGGTCGACTGTCGGGCACACCGGCCGCAGTCGACCCGAAGCGGACCTTAGCGAACGGGGTTGAAACCGGCCATGCGGACTTGGACTGTTCCTTCGGAACTCGGCAGGAAATCAGTGCTTTTTTGACTATTGGGGCGACTGTGGAAAATGAGGAATTGTCGGATCAAGGCAAACCCATTGCTGCGCACTTGCGGTGTAGATGTCGAGCATGGGTTTGAAGCCGGCAGCATCGTCCAGCGAGGGAAATCGAACCGATGTGAATTGTGGATTCGCTGCGCTGCTCGTAAACAGAGGAGTGCCACAGTCGGGGCAAAAACTGCGGGTTGCGAGTCCACCACTGCTTGCCCGCACAGCGTAGGTCTTCGGTGTACCGCTGACCTGAAGATCGGCAGTCATGATGACGATACCCGACGCGAAAGGAGCGCCACTTGAGAGCTGACAATCGCTGCAATGGCAGTTGATCATGGCAATGGGCTCTCGCGCACCTGTGTAGCGGATCGATCCGCATGCACACCCGCCTGAAAAAGGAACGTTCATTTTGTGGTTTCTTGCTGATAAAAATTTAGTGTAACGGCTTATTGAGCGGCCGTCCGCTCCTGGCCGTAAGCGGCCCTGTCCACGGGTCACTTACGAGCTATGCTCAGAAAACAAATCCTGTCTTATACGTCAGACTTCAGTCTGCTCCGCGATCTCGAGTGCGTCATCGACCTCAATGCCGAGATACCGCACTGTGCTCTCTAGCTTAGTATGGCCGAGGAGCCGCTGTACAGCACGAAGATTTTTCGTACACGGTAGATCAATGTCGCCTTCGTCCGCCGCATTGTATGAGTTCCATAAGCCGTTTGGATCCAAGCCGATGGATCGCACCCACCTGGCGACAGTGCGTGCATACTGACGAGTCGAGAGATGATGCGAGTTTTTCGCCCTACTAGGAAATAAATACTGGTTCGATGTAAGCTCACCAGCTGCAATCCAGCCTTGAACTGACTGGCGAGTCTGCTCGGTAATTTCGAACTGAACGGGACGGTGGGTCTTCCGTTGCATAACAATCCCACGATGGAATATGCTGCTGCCTTGAGCAACGTCTTTCACTTTCAGACTGACCAGGTCGCAACCGCGCAGCTTGCGATCAATCGCTAGATTGAAAAGTGCTAGATCTCTTGAGTGTCCCGCAATCTGCAGTCGGATCCTTATCGCCCAGATTTCCTTTAACTTCAAAGGGAACTTCTGACCGACCAGACGTCCTTTGTTCCATGGAATACGCCGGCTACCGATATCGCTACTTGTGTTCATGTTAACCTCCTCAGTGAGCAAGGCCTAATTTTGGTCCGCAGCTAGAAGAAGAGGTTCAATCGCAGTCGAGCTATCCATGGTGCATAGTAGAATCGGAGCAGTGTGCAACACATTCAACTAATTGAAGGGATATCATCAATGGCAAACATCGATCTGTCGGGCTACAACCTGAGCGAACTGAAGGGCCTGCAGCATGACATTGAAGCGGAAATCAAGAACCGCCAGCACCAGGACTTGCAGAAAGCACGGGAGCAAATCCTAGCGATCGCTCAGGAGGCAGGGGTCTCGGTCGAGGAGCTGCTTGCTACAAGTGGCAAGAAATCGAAGAGCAGCAAGGGGCAGAAGGTTCAGGTACGCTATCAAAACCCTGGGGACAATAGCCAGACCTGGACTGGTCGTGGGCGCCAGCCGAAGTGGATTGCAGAAGGGCTCGCTAGCGGAAAGTCGATGGATGACTTCCGCATCTAACAGCAAGCGTGCACCCCGCTTCCACTAGTAGACCAACGCAGTTCTGCACCTACTTTACGACTGTGGAGGTTCTCTAGTTGTCCCAGGCGGGATGAGATTGAGTACCTCCCAAATGACGACGTTGGCAAAGCCACGGTCCTCAAGAAACCGCATGGCGTACAGCAGCCCATGCGTTTTCCTTAACTGGACAGCCGCAACGAGCAACTTGGCGTTGCGGTAAAGGTTTGGTTCGAGCTGAGTAGTCATCAGTGCATTGTAGAGAACCCATGTGTTCTAACCATGACATAGATCAATGCAACTGCACCGTAAATTGCGACTTTGTTAATAGATAGGCATTCTTCCTAATTCTGCTATCGGCCAAAAGCAGACTTTTGAAAGCAAACGCATCGTGAAGATGGTTCAATCCCGTAGCACTTTGCCAATACGGCAGAAAATTTTTTTGGGTTTCCTTCTGACCGTCTGCGTGCAGTCTCTGAGGTACGCTGATTTTTTCGGACACTCTTGTTTGGTAAAGTTCACCAACAGGAGCCTTTATGAAGACATTGAAGAAGACGTACACCCCGGAACTCAAGGAAGAAGCCGTGAAGCTGGTGCTGGCGCAGGGTTTGTCCATTGAGCAGGCAGCAGCACGAGTAAGTATCCCAAAAGGGACGCTGGCCAATTGGGTAGCAGCCGCCAAACGCGGGCCGGCCGCAACAGCAGCCCCTGGAAGCCGCTCTGTGGCCGAGCTGGAAGCGGAGAACGCGAAGCTGCGCAAGCAGCTAGCCCAGGCAGAGATGGAGCGGGACATCGTAAAAAAAGCGGCGGCGTACTTTGCGCAGGAGTCGCTGCCAAGTACGCGTGGATAAAGACAATGCGACTCGATTTCCCTGGCTATCCTGTGAAGCTGATGTGCCAGGTATTGGACGTCTCGCGCAGCGGCTACTACAACTCGCTGCAGGCCAAGCCATCGACACGCGAGCAGGAAGACGCTCGGTTGAAAATCCTGATTACGGCAGTGCATCGGCAAACCCGAGAGACCTACGGGGTGCCTCGGATAAAGCACGAGCTTGCTGCACAGGGTCATGAAGTTGGTCGCGACCGTGTGCGCCGACTTCGCCAGGAGCTCAATCTGCGCTGCAAACAACGGCGCAAATTCATCGCAACGACAAACTCGAATCACAACCTTCCCATCGCTGAGAACTTGCTGGAACAGCGGTTCGCGCCGAACAGGCCTGACGAAGTGTGGGTGACCGACATCACCTATATCTCCACTGCCGAAGGCTGGCTGTATCTTGCCGGCGTAAAGGACGTTTTTACCTGCGAGATCGTCGGCTACGCGATGGGCGAGCGCATGACGCAGGAGCTGACGACGCAGGCCTTGTGGCGCGCCGTGAGCCACAAGCGGCCGGCGCCAGGGCTGATCCATCATTCGGACCGTGGAAGCCAATACTGCGCCCATGCCTACCAGGAGCTGGTGGCGCAGTTCGGCATGCGCGCGTCGATGTCGCGCCGCGGGAACTGCTATGACAACGCGCCGATGGAGAGCTTCTGGGGCACGCTGAAGAATGAGCTTGTTCATCATCGCCGCTATGCCACCCGTGCTGAGGCAAAGGCCTCGATTCAGGAATACATTGAAATTTTCTACAACCGACAGCGGCGCCATTCCCGCATCGGCTTTGTTCCGCCAGCGTTGTTCGCCGAATCCTTCAGCGAACAGCCGCAGGCGGCTTAAGACGAGCGTGTCCGTTATTGACAGTACACCTCACTCAGGCCGCTCCGAGCAGGTCCCTTTGTCTGCGAAACGAACGCACGGTGTTCGCTTGCGAAGCCAAGACGAAGATCGCGTCGGTCTGCGCATCTGGAAACTTCAGTACAGCAACCGGCGCACTGACATATAGGTTCGGTTCGTTTGGTCAGAAGCCTGAACTTGTGTATGAAAGTTCGCCAGCCACTGTAACAGCGCGATTCGCGTACGAGGAAAACATGTGGGCTAAGGGTATGGAAACTTCACTGAAATTCCAGGTTGGGAAATTTACTTATGTCGTCCACCATGCGCACGGAGCATTCGGAGTAGACGGCGGCGCAAACCGTGCAGGCGTTTATGTAGAGCGCGAGTTCAAGCAAATTGCGGACATTCAGTGTCGTGAAGCGTCAACCGTTAACCACATGTACGATGAGCTTAGCGGTACAAGTTTGCATCGTAATCCTTAGTTTCAGAACCAAGGCTGCTGTCGGCCAAAAGCAGACATCCAAGAGTGTGCGTTGACTACTTCCAGTAGGCTAATATCGCCAGCCAAGCCGTAAAACCACACAAACAAAGGCGGAGAAGAAAAATGCGTGTTGAAAAGCGACTATCGGCCACGTTCAAGCAGTTTGCCCATTCCGGCAAGGCGGGGGCAGTCCTCCTGATCCTCTGCACACTGGCTTCGCTGATCATCGCCAATTCCCCGTGGGGGAAGGGCTATCTTGGATTCTGGCACCAGTATGTTGGGGGCCTGAGCATCGAGCACTGGGTGAACGATGCGCTGATGGCGATTTTCTTTCTGCTCATCGGCCTGGAGCTTGAACGCGAACTGTATAACGGCGAACTGTCCGACATCAGGAATGCCATGCTGCCGATCATGGCCGCTGTAGGTGGCCTCACCATTCCGGCGCTCATCCACTTCATGTTCAATGGTGGGACAATTACCCAGGCAGGCATCGGCATCCCGATGGCGACCGACATTGCATTCGCACTAGGAGTGCTGAGCCTGCTCGGCAGCGGGGTACCGGCTTCCCTCAAGATTTTTCTGACCGCGCTCGCCGTTATGGACGATCTTGGCGCGATTATCGTTATCGCCGTGTTCTACACGGCAGAGTTTTCCTTCCTCTACCTGCTGGCCGCACTTGGTGTCTTTGCGATCCTGATCCTGATGAACCGCGTGCTACGCATCATGGCGCTCGTGCCATACCTGCTGGGTGGCGCGCTGATGTGGTTCTTGATGCTCAAGTCCGGCGTACACGCGACTGTCGCTGGGGTGCTGCTAGCCTTTGCCATTCCTTACTCGGCTAAGCAAGATGATGCCGAGTCTCCCTCGCATCGCCTGGAGAATGCGTTGCACACGCCAGTCGCCTTCCTTATTCTGCCCGTGTTCGCCTTGGCAAATACGGGGATTGTCGTCGGCGCAGGCTGGGCTGAAGAACTCTTGTCGGCCAACAGCCTCGGCATCCTGCTTGGACTGATCGTCGGCAAGCCAATCGGCATCCTGCTCTTCAGCTTCGCCGCCGTCTCGCTCGGCATCTGCCGCCTGCCGCTCGACCTCGCGTGGCGTCATGTGCTGGGCGCAGGCCTGCTTGGCGGCATCGGCTTCACGATGTCGATTTTTATCACCAACCTGGCTTATACCGGAGAAGCCGGCGTGATCACTTCCTCAAAGATGGCAATCCTGCTAGCGTCCCTCACGGCCGGGCTAGTAGGTTTCGCGTGGCTGAAGTTTATGGGAACACCGCTGGCATCCGACCCTGATCCAGACACAATGGATTTCGATGACGGATCGGTTAGGCCAGACAGCCCGAAACCCGATTCCTAAAGAACTGACTCCGGCAGAGGCAATGTCCGCTTTGGGTCGATAGCGGACGTACGCAGGCTCAGTCAGAGCACTAACATGGCGTCCGTGTTCATAGATGGACTGACACCATGGCCCGCGCACTTCTTCCCGAAGACCTGCGGTCCTTTATAGCAGCTCATCTTCCAACCCATCGCCCATCGCCGAAGGCAGCCGCCCGCGGATCGATGATCGCGTGGCCTTGATTGGAATACCGTGGGAGTACCTGCGCGCGAACTCGGCTGCGGCAGCGGCATGACATGCTGGCGTCGCCCTCACGAATAGATGCTAGCCGGCGTTTGGCAGCGTATCCACGAGGCGATTCTTCGACGGCTCCGAGAGCACGACAAGATCATGTGGGATCGAGTTTGCGTTGACGCTGTAAGCGTACCGGCACTTGCTGGAAGCGAGGACACGGGCCGAAACCCAACCGATCGCGGCAAACTCGGCTGCAAACACCATTTGCTGGTGGATGAGCATGGGCTTCCCAAGTGGCCCAGATCTCGGGCGCGCAGGTGCAGCACTCTCGTTTCCTCATCCGGTTGGTAGAGCTAATCCCGGCAGTTAAGGGGCTGGCAGGCCGTGCCCGCAAACGTCCACGTAAAGCTGCATGCCGGTCAAGCGTACGCTTCGAGAGCCCATCGGGCTTAGCTGCGAAGTCGGGGCATCGCGGCTCGTATCACGCGCTCCGGCGTCGAGCCGCGCGAAAGGCTTGGACGGTGGCGTTGGGTCGTTGAGCGAATCTTGGGTTGGCTACACCGCTTCCGCAGATTACGCATCCGGCATGAGCGGCGAGCAGACATACACCAAGCGTTCTTGTCGCTTGCCTGCTCGCTCATCTGTTGGCAGTATGTCGAAAGTTTTGTTAGGAGCTCTAAGTCGCCTACCAAACTCAATCCTTAGATGGCATCATTGAGTTTTCATCGAGCCTCAGGTTAGAGTTATATGCGTCGCATTAAGCTTGCAGGCGGCAGCAATTTGAAGGGCTAAACGGCCAATAATGCGTTTGACCTACTACCGGAAATAATTAGGGGCGTCCTCGGGATAAAGCTTGGACGCTTCCGTCTAAAGAATCCTGAGCTAATTGCTGCATTGCTTCCGCTCTAAACAAGATTTGTTAGGGCTGAGAAGATCAGTTTGGTTGCATTGAGAGTTTCTTTAGCAACGACTCATTAAATGTAAGGTCGCAAATCTCGAAGGATACATGCTGCGTATGCATCCAAATATCCCGGAACACTGGCCAACTTGCATCTTCCGTATCACCTAAAACTTTCCGGGCCTCGTTCAAAAGCAGGCGTAGCTCAAGATTGTTTAAAGTGGGCAGTCCAGCAAGTTGGCATAATTTTTCAGTTGACATAGTATGGCGTTGAACCTCCCTATGTTCATTTGCATGTAGTACTGCCGCCTTCATGAGCTTTAATGCTGGAGCTGTAATGTGATCCACGTCGAATCTTGCTTTTCTGCGGTCCGGCATGCGAACTCCTTTCCTTTTCTGTTGTTAATTTCAACAGCCTATTTTAATGTTGATTGCCAACGAAGATGCATGGATGGCCTGCCGTCCTGTCAATCAAGCCGTCCTTTGCGCGCTGAGCTATTAAGCGCCTAGCTAACAGCTCAATAATGTTCTCAGAGTCGAAGTCGCAAGAAAATTCCACATACTTTTACGGCAATGTGTGCTAGTTAATAAAAGATTATCCTTGGTCTCGTCATCAAGTCAACTTTGGCTCGAATTGGTATTGACCGTAAGTGTCTGGACTCGTGGGATCATGTACCCATGCGTAGCTGGCCGCTCTTCAAGGCCAGACACGTTTTGCGTACACTGTTCCAATCCGACTCTTCACTGGCAACTCGATGACCCAGGCACTGCACAGCCAAGCCCGTACTACCCACCTGATCCGTGAGGAAATCAGGAACTCGACGCTCCCGCAGGCCGAACTGGCCAGGATGTACAACGTCACCCGCCAAACCATCCGAAAGTGGCAAAACCGCGAGTCTCCTGAAGACAAGTCGCATGCGCCGAACAAGATGTACACGACGCTCACGCCCGAGCAGGAGCTCATCGTGGTGGAGCTGCGCAAGACGTTGCTGCTGCCCACGGACGACCTGCTGGCGGTCACGCGCGAGTTCATCAATCCAGCCGTCTCGCGTGCCGGCCTGGGACGTTGCCTGCGCCGCCACGGTGTCTCGGATCTACGTAACCTGGTCGAGCAGGAAGGCACTGCGCCCGCCACGAAAAAGACCTTCAAGGACTACGAGCCGGGCTTTGTGCACATCGACATCAAGTACCTGCCGCAGATGCCCGACGAGACGGCAAGGCGCTATCTCTTCGTTGCCATCGACCGTGCTACGCGCTGGGTCTTCATCGAGCTCTATGCCGACCAGACCGATGGCAGCAGTGGCGACTTCCTCAACAAAGTCCAGCAAGCCTGTCCCGTCAAGATCGTCAAGCTTCTGACCGACAACGGCAGCCAGTTCACCGACCGCTTCACGGCTGGCGGCAAGAAGAAGGAACCCAGCGGCACACACGTGTTCGACCGCCTGTGCAAGCAGCTCGGCATCGAACACCGGCTCATCCCGCCTCGTCATCCGCAGACCAACGGCATGGTGGAGCGCTTCAACGGTCGTATCAGCGACATCGTCAACCAGACCCGTTTTGGTTCAGCTGCCGAACTGGAATCGACGCTGCGCAATTACGTCAAGATCTACAACCACAGCATTCCGCAACGCGCGCTCCAACACAAAACACCCGTTCAGGCGCTCAAGGAATGGCATGAAAAACGCCCTGAATTGTTCAGGAAGCGCGTGTATAACCAGCCGGGTCTTGACACGTAAGCTTATCGCTCATATTTTATGGATCAATAAGGAACCTCCAGGAATTAGTACGGCGCAACCTTAGCCCCTAAAATATGTTGTGAATCTAATAAGGATATAAATTAGGATACAATTTTGGGGAGATTCTGAAAATTTAGTGGGTCATCACGGGCTAGTCTTTAGTTCGTCTGGTGGTGGCAAAGTCGTGCTCCAAATAATTTGAGCCTTGGCCGGAATCCTAAGGGAAGCAACTTGGAGGTTATCGATGACTGCACTACCATCGGAAAATCTGCAAAAATAAACTTCTAAGCCTTCAGCATCAATAACTAAGCCAACTTCACTCACTTCTCGCAAATCGTATCCCGAATCCTTTCGCGGTGATTGGCAAGTTAATTTCGCGTTTCCGCTCTCATCGCCTTTCAATAACTGCACTGCATTCGACAGATTCCAGCATATATAGCGGCGCCAGTATCCCGGCTGTTCGTGTCTTTGGAAGGGAAGAGCTACATGAAACAGCTGTATATTTAATGGAAGCTCGACTATCGGAAATCGCAATAGTCCAGGTTGTTTCATTAGTGCTCGTATTGCATCCCGATCAGAATGATTTTCCCACGATGCATTCACATGAAACATACGTTCTTACCCCGTAAAATTGCTGATTTTGTAGGCAGTGTGTGCATGCCAAGGCCACGAACTTAGTCCGTGCCCCCTGTAGGGGGAAGACCGAATGATACATGATGACCAAAATTGCGTCATGATCATGAGGACAATTTTTGGAAAAATCACCTGTTCTGGCGTTTGCTGCAGTGCTGCGGCAACTGCGGTCTGAGCGTCAACTCACCCAAGAAGAGCTGGGTTTCCGGGCTGGCCTCCAACGGAAACATATCTCTGCGCTAGAACTAGCGCAAAAACAGCCTTCCCTCTCTACATTGTTTGCGTTGTCAAAAGCATTGGACATACGTACAAGCAGATTCATCGCGCTCGTTGAGCTTGCTTGGGTAGACCCAAATGAAATCAAGCAGACCTCTCTGTCGTAGTGCAAGCGTCAATGTATGACAGTTGCACGATGAGGGACGTCCCCTGGAGCATCTTTTTTGGCAGCCAATCTTAAGCAGAAGACCACTTAATCGCACACTTTGACACGTCAACTTGGCGGTTTGCTTGCTTAGTACTGCGATACTGACTAGTAATGACACCGGCTTTCTAGAGGTCACATCACTTTTGATGGTTTATCCTAGATAAGCTTTACTCGTAGCTCGGTTTACAAAAAGGCAACTTGCGAGGTGTTATCGAACGAATTGTTGTGTAACCGAATTTGGGATTTGTGAATATAAATGAACGGGATTCACAATCACATTTCGGGTAAGTTGTTGTTTTCTATGGTAATTCTGAAATTTGATTTCGTAAACTGCGCATCGATGTAGAAAGAAGATGAACAAATACCATGATTAATAACTCAATGGTAGAGCAGGAGCTTCCCAAGCTTAAGACGAGGGTTCGATTCCCTTCACCCGCTCCACTCCCCAGCTTCCATCCCCGCATCAAGAATCAGGCAGGCGCCCGCGCATCAGCCATACCCGGCTGCCGTGGCCGGCAGCCAGGCTGCTGTTGACCAGCGCGACCATCCCGTCGCCGGCCGCGAGCTTCCTGCCGAGCAGCCCTTGCTGGCTGCCCTGGCGTGCTCCCGCACCCGGTCTGCCATGCGGCACGGTGACCGGGACGATCGTGTTGGCTACCCGGATGTAGCGCAGCCCCTGCGCCGACTCCCATGCGACATGCACGCGGCCCTGCGCATCGGCCGCCAGCTGCGGCGCCATCGCCGCTTCGCCATGGGCCGACAGGGTGCGCGGCGTGCCGAACGCCAGCTCGGGGCCCTCGGAGCGCACGTGGCGGATCGCCGCCGGCTGCTTTCCCGTCCCCTCCATGTAGACCAGATGCAGCCTTCCGCCGCCATCGAACGCCAGGCGCGGCGCATCGGCCCGCGCCCCCTTGGCGCCGACCAGTACCGGCGGAGAAAAACTGGCGCCGCGGTCCGGCGAGCGGCTGACGCGGATGTCGGCGTCCGGGTCCTCGCCCACGGTCCAGGCCAGGTAGAGCGTGTCGCCCGTGTCGAGGGCAAGCGCCGGGCCGCGCGCCGGGAGTGCATTGTCGCCGGCGATCCGCTGCGGCGGCGTGAAACCGCGCCCGCCGTCGTGCGAGCGCGCCAGCCACAGGGCGCCATCGTAGTCCGTCCAGGCCACGTAGACCTTGCCGTCCGCATCCACCGCCAAGTCCAGGCTACCGTTCGACCAGGTGTCGCGGTCCAGGCGTCCCTTGCCGTCGCCGCCCGGCGAGTTCGACAGGTTCACCGGCTGGGAAAAGCTGCGGCCCCCATCGATGGAGCGCGCATACAGGATCTCGCCGCCATGCGCGCCGCCCGAGAAGACGATCTCCTGCCACAGCACGTGCAGCGTGTCCGGACCGTCCGCCGCGATGCGCGGCATCCAGGAAAAGGTATCGGGACTGCGCGAGACGTCCACCGCTGCGCCGTGCCCGCGTCCATCCGGCGTGAAGACCCGCAGCAGCACCTCCTTGCGGCGCTGGTCGACCCAGGCCACGGCCAGGCGGCCGCCGGGCAGGAAGGCGAGGGTGCCGTCGTCCACGTAGTCGTACTGCGAGTCGTTCTGACGCCACGGCCCCTTGGTGCCGCCGCCGCTGGCGACGTCCTGCACGGGCAGCCAGTGAACGGCGCGCGGGTCCGGCGCGGACCGGACCGGCATGCAGGCCAGTAGCGCGGCAAGGACGAGCAGGCGGGTGCGAACGGGGAATCGCATGGGCTTTCTCCAGGCGGCGCCGCGCCCGGCGCCGGCGCGGTATGCTCGATCCTACTCGTCCCACCCGCCAAGGAGCGCCCGCATGCCCATTGCCTCCCGATCGCGCCGCCGCCTGCTCGCCTCGCTGCTGGCCTTGCCGGCCTTCGCCCATGCCCAGGGGCGGCCGATGCTCCTGACGCGCGCCATTCCGTCTTCCGGCGAAGGGCTGCCGCTGGTCGGCCTGGGCAGCTGGATCACCTTCAACGTCGGGCGCGATCCGCAAGCGCGCGCCGAGTGCGCGGCCGTCATGCGCCAGTTTTTCGCCAGCGGCGGCCGGCTCATCGATTCCTCGCCCATGTACGGCTCGGCCCAGGCGGTGATCGGGGAAGCCGTCGGCAAGCTCAAGCCCGCGCAGCTGTTCTCGGCCGACAAGGTGTGGATCGGCGACGGCGCGCAGGGACCGGCGCAGCTTGAAACCTCGCGCCGGCTGTGGCAAATCCCGCGCTTCGACCTGCTGCAGGTGCACAACCTGCTGGCCTGGGAAGCGCACCTCTTGACGCTGCTGCGGATGAAGCGGGAAGGGCGGCTACGCTACGTCGGCATCACCACCTCGGAAGGGCGCCGTCATGGCGAGATCCTGAAGATCATGGCCAGCCAGCCGATCGACTTCGTGCAGGTCTCGTACAACGCGCTCGACCGCGAAGTGGAGCAGCGCATCCTGCCGCTGGCGCGCGAGCGGCGCATCGGCGTGATCGTCAACCGGCCGTTCCGCCAAGGCGACCTGACCCGGGCGCTGGCGGGCAAGCGCCTGCCCGGCTGGGCCGCGGAGATCGGCTGCAGCAGCTGGGCGCAGGCGCTGCTCAAGTTCATCGTTGCGCACCCGAGCGTCACCTGCGCGATTCCCGCCACTTCCAGCGTCGCCCACGTGCGCGAGAACCTGCTGGCCGCGACCGGGCCGCTGCCGGACGAGGCGCTGCGCCGCCGCATCGTCCAGGACGTCGAAAGGCTGGCATGAGCGAATGGTGGACCTATTCGCTGTCGGACTTGTTGATGTTCTCGGCGCGGACCTATTACCGCCAGTTCGAGCTGATGAACCGCGAGTGGTGGCCGCTGCAGCTGCTGGCACTCTGCGCCGGCGCGGCCATCCTGGGCGGCATTGCGCAGCGGCGCCTGGCCAGCGCACGGGTCGCCTTCGCGCTGCTGGCCGCGGCCTGGCTGTGGGTGGGTTGGGCCTACCACCTGCAGCGCTATGCCGACATCAACACCGGTGCGCCGTATTTCGCCGCCGCTTTTTTCCTGCAGGCCGCCCTGCATGCCTGGATGGCGTGGGAAGCGCCGCCGCCGCCGGCGCTTCCCACGCCTGCGGTGGCCATGGCCTTTCCCCTCGCGCTGCTGGCGCTGGTCGGCTACCCCTTGCTGGCGCCGCTCGACGGCCGCGGCTGGTGGCAGGCCGAGGTCTTCGGTGTCGCGCCCGACCCGACGGCACTGCTCACGCTCGGCGCCCTGATGTTCTGGCGCGCGCCATGGTCGCTGTGGGTGGTGCCGTTGCTATGGTGCGCCGCCAGCACCGCGACCGTGCTCGAGCTGCACGCGGCGCGGCCCTGGTGGCCGGCGGCGGGCGCGCTGCTTGCGCTGGGCGCCATGCTGTGGGAGAAGTTCAGGCGCTGAGCAGGTCGCCCGAGCGGAAGGATTCGGTGCCGGCGATCTTGCACACATGCATGCCGCGCAGCAGGTGCCGGTGCGCGGTGCTCGCGAACAGCAGCCCGGCGTGTTCCGCGCACAAGGTGCTCACCTGGCCGCTGACCGGGTTGACGATGTCCGCCACCGGCTCGCCCGCTTCGACCAGCTCGCCCAGCTTCTTGTGGAAGACCAGCACGCCCGCATGCGGTGCGGCCAGCGGCTCGACGGCATTGAGCGGCGTTGCGCGGCAGGGCGTTTCCGGCAGCGGCGCGAGCGGGATGTCGAGCATGCCGGCATGGCCCAGGTACTGCAGCAGGGCGGCAGCGTCCTGGCGCGCGTAGTCGTAGCGCACGTCGTTCTCGCCGCGCAGCTCGACCGTGACCGCGACGCAGGAGGGCGGAATCGCCGTGCCCTCGAAGTGCTCGGCCAGGTCCCACCACAGGCGGCTGCAGGCTTCATCGAAGGCCTCGCCGCCCGAGGCCTTGGCCACCAGCAGCACGCGCGCGCCCAGCAGCGCCATCAGGGGCTCCACGCTTTCCACCAGCGGCGTGCCGGTGTACATGTGCATCAGCGCTTCGTTATCGCAGTGGAGGTCGAGCACGATGTCGGCATCGATCGCCATCGACAGCAAGGTCTTCTTCAGCGTCTCGACGTCGTCCTTCGGCTCCCACAGTCCCACCTGGTGGCGGGCGTGCTCGCGGATGAGGGCGATGTTGGCGTCCACGTCACTGCCGAGCTTGCCTTCGAGCGACTTCTTGAGCTCGTCCGCCACGTGCTTGTACAGGCGGTTGAAGTTGGTGCCGGTGGCCAGGTGGTAGCGGCCGAAGGGCGCGCCGTGGATGACCTGGGACAGGCCGATCGGATTGGCCGCCGGCACCAGGATGACCTCGCCCTTGACCCGGCCCTCGGCGTCCAGACGCTCCAGTTCCTGGCGCAGGAAGTGGGCCACCAGCATGGCGGGCACCTCGTCGGCGTGGACGGCGGCCTGGATGTAGACCTTTTTGCCGGCGCCTGGGCTGCCGTAGTGGAAGGAAGTCAGGTGGGCGGTGGCGACGTTCTCGTCGACGGCGATCGGGTGTTTCACTGATTGCATGGACAGGCTTCCTGGGCTCGGCATGGATAAAGCACGATTATCCGCGATTCCGCCGCGGGGCTTCGCACGTTCCCGGCTGGGCTATAATGACAGCCGTTTTTTCCTCACTATCACTCCCCATGTCCTCTGAAAAGCCTACCCCCGGCCCGGCGCGTTCCATGCTGTACGATCCGACCGAACACCGCATCCGCAGCTTCGTCACGCGGGCCGGCCGCCTGTCGACCGCCCAGGCGCGCGCGCTGGAGGAGCTCGGCCCCAAGTACCTGATCGAGTACAAGAAGGAGACGCTGGACCTGGAACAGGCCTTCGGCCGCAAGGCGCCGGTGATCCTGGAAATCGGCTTCGGCATGGGCGACACCACCGCGCACATCGCGCGCCTGATGCCGGAGAAGGATTTCATCGGCGTCGAGGTGCACACGCCGGGCGTGGGCAGCCTGCTCAAGCAGATCGGCGAGCAGGGCATCGAGAACCTGCGCCTGATCCAGCACGACGTGGTCGAGGTGCTGAACCACATGATCGCGGATGGTTCGCTGGCCGGCGTGCACGTGTTCTTCCCGGACCCGTGGCACAAGGCGCGCCACAACAAGCGCCGCCTGATCCAGCCGGCCTTCGTGAAGGTCCTGTGCGACAAGCTGGCGCCGGGCGGCTACATCCATTGCGCCACCGACTGGGAAGACTACGCGGTGCAGATGCTCGAGGTGCTGGGCAATGAAGCGCAACTCGAGAACACGGCCGAAGGCTACGCGCCGCAGCCGTCCTACCGGCCGCTGACCAAGTTCGAGAATCGCGGCCTCAAGCTGGGCCACGGCGTGTGGGACCTGGTCTTCACCAAAAAGTAGGCTTACCGTAGGGTGGGCAAGTTCCTTGCCCACGCGTTCAGCCAGTATAAGAACAGCCGCGCCGTAAGCATCACCGTCATTTGAACGCGTGGGCAGGAAACCTGCCCACCCTACGGACAGCAAGGCCGAAACGCGGCCGGCGATTACATCATTTCATTGATGATGGCGACGATCTCGTCGCCATACGACACCAGTTTCTTCTCGCCGACGCCGGACACGCCGCGCAGCGCGTCCAGCGAGCCCGGCTTGACCTTGGCGATCTCGCGCAGGGTCGCATCCTGGAACACCACATAGGCCGGCACCCCGTGCTCGCGCGCGGTGCCCATGCGCCAGGTGCGCAGGCGCTCGAAGATGGCCTGTTCGGAGCGCGACAGTTCCAGTTCCTCGTAGCTGCCGGCAGCGCGCGACGAAGGCCGCTTGGCCTTGACCGGTTTCTGGTACTGGCGCAGCTGCACCTTCTGTTCGCCCTTGAGCACGGGACGCGCGGCGTCGGTCAGCTTCAGCGAGCTGAAGGCGTCGTGGTCCACGGTGACGAAGCCGAGCGCGATGGCCTGGCGCACGATGGCGCGCCACTCCGGTTCGGAGCGGTCGGCGCCGACGCCGTAGACGGTGAGCTTGTCGTGGTGCCACTGGCTGATGCGCTCGGTTTGCGCGCCGCGCAGCACGTCGATCACGTGGCCGGCGGCGAAGCGCTGGTCGACGCGGTAGATGGCCGACAGCAGCTTCTGCATCGGCACCGTGCCGTCGACCTGGATCGGCGGGATCAGGCAGGTGTCGCAGTTGCCGCAGGGACCGGAGCGCTCGCCGAAGTAGTCGAGCAGGCGCATGCGCCGGCAGCTGAGGGTTTCGCACAGGCCGAGCATGGCGTCGAGCTTCATCGACAGCACGCGCTTGAAGGTCTCGTCGGCTTCGGATTCGTCGATCATCCGGCGCTGCAGCACCACGTCCTGCAAACCATAGGCCATCCAGGCGCTGGCCGGCAGGCCGTCGCGGCCGGCGCGGCCGGTCTCCTGATAGTAACCCTCGAGGCTCTTGGGGAGATCCAGGTGGCAGACGTAGCGCACGTCGGGCTTGTCGATGCCCATGCCGAAGGCGATGGTCGCCACCATCGTGATGTTGTCTTCGCGCAGGAAGCGCGACTGGTTGGCGGCGCGCTGGCTGTACTCCATGCCGGCATGGTAGGGCAGGGCGCGAATGCCGTGCTCGTTCAGGAAGTCGGCGGTCTCCTCGACCTTTTTACGCGACAGGCAGTAGACGATGCCGGAATCCTGCGGGTGCTCGCTGCTGATGAAATCGAGCAGCTGCTTGCGGCCGGTGGTCTTCTCGACGATGGAATAGCGGATGTTCGGGCGGTCGAAGGACGAGACGAACTTGCGCGCGTCGTCGAGCTGCAGGCGGTGCGCGATTTCCTCGCGGGTCTGCAGGTCGGCGGTCGCGGTGAGGGCGATGCGCGGAATGCCCGGGTAACGCTCGTGCAGGACCGACAGACGGATGTATTCCGGGCGGAAGTCGTGGCCCCACTGCGACACGCAGTGGGCTTCGTCGATGGCGAACAGCGAGATCGGCGAGACGTCGAACAGTTCCAGGCAGCGCTGCGTCAGCAGGCGCTCGGGCGCCACGTAGACGAGGTCGATCTCGCCGCTGCGCACCAGGCGCTCGATGCGCAGGGTTTCCTCGAAGGTCTGGGTGGAGTTCAGGAAGGCGGCGCGCACGCCGACTTCTTCCAGTGCATCGACCTGGTCCTGCATGAGCGCGATCAGCGGCGAGACGACCACGCCCACGCCCTCGCGCAGCAGCGCGGGGATCTGGTAGCACAGCGACTTGCCGCCGCCGGTGGGCATCAGGACGAGTGCGTCGCCGCCGCTGGCCACGTGCTCGACGATGTCGGCCTGTTGCCCGCGGAAAGCGGGATAGCCGAAGACCGTCTCGAGGACGTGGAGGGCGCGCGCGCCGATTTCGCTTGTCATACGCTGCTTACTGTTTATTCAGCCCAGGTCACTAGGCCGAAGTGTGCGGTCACGAGGACCAGGATACCGAATACGATACGGTACCAGGCGAAGATCGTGAAGTCGTGCGTGCTGATGTAGCGCAGGAGCCAGCGCACGCACAGGAAGGCCGAACCGAAGGCCGCCAGGCCGCCCAGGCCGAACATCGGCAGGTCGGCCATCGACAGCAGGTGGCGCTCCTTGAGCACCGAGTACACGGTGGCCGCCAGCAGGGTCGGGATCGCCAGGAAGAAGGAAAATTCGGTGGCCGCCTTGCGCGACAGGCCGAACAGCATGCCGCCGATGATGGTCGCGCCCGAGCGGCTGGTGCCCGGAATCAGGGCGAAGGCCTGGGCGATGCCGACCTTGAGCGCGTCCGTGGCGCTCATATCGTCCACGGTTTCCACGCGGGCCTGGCGGTCCTTGCCGGTATGGCGGCGTTCCACCCACAGGATGACCAGGCCGCCCACGATGAAGGCGGTGGCCACCGGCACCGGCGCGAACAGTTCGGCCTTGATCATCCCGCTGAGCAGGAAGCCGAGCAGGGCCGCCGGAATGAAGGCGATGATCAGGTTGAGGACGAACTTCTGCTGCTTCGGATCCGAACCGAGGCCCGCGAGCACGGTCGCGATGCGCTGGCGGTACTCCCAGATCACGGCCAGCATGGCGCCGGCCTGGATGGCGATCTCGAAAACCTTGACCTTCTCGCCGGTGAAATTGAGCAGGCTGCCCGCCAGGATCAGGTGCCCGGTGGAGGAAATCGGGAGGAACTCGGTGAAGCCTTCGACCAGGCCCATGATGATCGCCTTGATGGCGAGAAGAATGTCCATGTGTGCGTTTGAGTGAATGCGGCTGAATGCGGATGCTGTCGGGATGTCCCGTGGAAGGTACGGCGGGGCCGAAGCTTAACATGATTGCAACAGGCGACGTCGCCTGCCGTGTCCGGTGCAAGATTGTACCGCGCCCGGGTTGCCGCAGGGTTAGCTCAAGGGCATGACTGTGAAATTCTTCCGTGCGCCTCCAGCCCGAACGCGTGCTACACTGGACAGCATGCGTATTCCTGACTCAACCGCATGAGTATCTTTGTTGTCCTGATCCTTGCTGCCCTTGCCTGGGCGGCATTCCACGGCTGGCAAAGCCCCAACTCCCTGCGTTACCGGCCCTGCCAGGGCCGGGCCTGGCGCAGTACCTTCCCTACCGCTTCGCGGAAGGACATCCGCGATTTCCTGTCCGTCTTCGTGTCCTCCTTTGCCTTTCGCGAAAGCGAGCGGCTGCATTTCCGTCCCGACGACGAAGTGCTCGGCATCTACCGCGAGGTGAACCCGACGCGCTGGCTGCCGGACGCCCAGGAATTCGAGACGCTGGCGAAGGCGCTGCGCGAGCGCTACGGCGTGAAGCTCGACGAGATCTGGCACGAAGGGATGACGCTGGGCGGGCTGTTCCAGCGCGTGCAGCAGGCGCGCGGCAAGACGGCCGCGGCGTAAGCGGAGGGCTGGACGGCCTGGCGCCACTGCAGATTACCCCGCGTGGGTAAGGGTCCGGTCTTGCTTTCTGTAAGTATGCTGCCATGTGCCGGGCATGCTGAAACAGAAACTGAATGGCCTTCCTCGGCTTTCCACTGCCCGTCACCCCGCCACCGGCCACCAAGCCGGCGGTCGAGCACGCGACCGTGATCAAGAAGAAGAAAACGCGTCTCGGGCTGGTCATGCCCGACGATAAGACGCGCGACGAACATGCCTGAACGTAGGGTGGTCGGCTTCGCCGACCGCGCGTCCAGCTCCGGCGTGCGTTGCCAATGCGCTTATTCACGTTGAACGCGCGGTCGGCAGAGCGTGATCTGGTCCACTGGACCAGATCACCTCTACGGTGCGGTCGCCTTCTCTAATTCATCCAGCCAGCGGATCGCCTGCTCGCGGCTGTCCCCGCACATTTCCAGCGAGGGCTGCAGCCCGCCGCAGAACGCCGGTCGCTCGGGCCGGCCGAAGACCAGGCAGCGATTGTCCTCGCCCAGCTGCACGCAAGGCACGCCAGCCGGCTTGCCGTCAGGCATGCCGGGAATCGGGCTGGTGATCGAGGGCGCGGTGCAGCAGGCGCCGCAGTTGCTTCTACACTGCATGGTGGCGGGAAGGACGAGGTGGAAGGGCCGCAGTATAGCGCCGCGGCGTCCATGGCGGGCGCGTCGCCCACCGTTTTCCTGCTACGTTGTTGTCATCGCACAGCACAAGCAGGAGGCACCATGTCCAGTCCCCTCAAACCCCTGAACCGCCAGGTCGTCGTGATCACCGGCGCCTCGAGCGGCATCGGCCTGGCCACGGCGCAGGAAGCGGGCAAGCAGGGCGCCAAGCTGGTGCTGGCCGCGCGCGGGGCCGACGTGCTCGAGGCGGTCGTGCAGGGACTGGTCGAGAACGGTGTCGACGCCGTCGCCGTGGTGGCCGACGTCGCCGAGCGCGCCCAGGTCGAACGCATCGCCCGGGTCGCGATCGCGCGCCATGGCCGCATCGATACCTGGATCAATAATGCCGGCGGCACCATTTACGGCCGGCTCGACCAGGTATCTGAGGACGACAGCCGGCGCTTGTTCGACATCAATTTCTGGGGCATGGTGCACGGTTCGCTGGTGGCGCTGCCGCACCTCACGCGCCAGGGCGGCGCCCTGATCAACCTCGGCAGCGAAGCCTCCGAGGTGGCGATCCCGATGCAGGGCATGTATTCGGCCAGCAAGCACGCCGTCAAGGGATTTACCGATGCGCTGCGCATCGAGGTCGAGCACATGGACGGGGCGCCGGTATCGATCACGCTGATCGAGCCGACCGCCGTCGACACGCCGCTGCCCCAGCATGCGCGCAATTACATGGACTGCGAACCCAGGCTGCCTTCGCCGCAGGTCGATCCGCACGAGGTGGCGGCCGCCATCCTGCATGCGGCCGTGACGCCGATGCGCACGGTGCGGGTCGGCATGATGGCCGAACTCGATGTGCTGATGGAGAAGATCGTCCCCGGCCTGACGGACCGCCTGTCGGTGTTGCAGGTGCCGCGCCAGCAGCAGGATGCGCCGCCGCGCAATCCGGACGGCGCTCTGTATGCATCGCGGGCGAACGGCCGCATCTACGGTCCGTCATGAGGGCCGAATTACGTAAATACCTGTTTATATTGACAGTTTTGGGAAGGACTGCTTGACTGCCTGACAAGCCCCGACTATATTCTATGGTTGTTCAGTTGGTTTCTAGGCAGAAACATGCAATGTCCACTCGACAGCAAGCCGCGGTGGGAACGCCGGAAGGATGCCCGTCCCCAGGAGCTCCTTGCTGCCGCAATTGACCTGTTCGTTGAACGCGGCTTCGCCGCCACCCGCCTGGAAGACGTGGCGCGCCGCGCCGGTGTCTCCAAGGGCACGCTCTATCTCTACTATACGAACAAGGAAGAACTGTTCAAGGCCGTGGTGCGCGAAAGCATCCTGCCTTTCCTGGGCAAGGCCGAGACCTCGGTGGCCGAATTCGATGGCCACAGCAGCGACCTGCTGCGCGACGTGGTCATGAACTGGTCGCGCCAGATCGGCCAGAGCAAGGCGTCGGGCCTGGGCAAGCTGATGCTGGCCGAGGCCGTCAATTTCCCCGATCTGGCCAAGTTCTACCGGGACGAGGTCATGAGCCGCACCATCCACATGATTTCGAGCATCGTCGAGCGCGGCGTCAGCCGGGGCGAGTTCCGCCATGTCGACGTCCTGCAGATGACCCAGGTGCTGATCGCACCGATGATGATGCTCAACGTGTGGCGGCACTCGGCCGTGCTCCCTTGCGGGGAAGGCGAGCTGCAGCCCCAGGCCTTCCTCGAGAACCTGCTTGACCTGACTCTGAACGGTCTTCTTCCCCGCAGTGCCTGAGTTGCCGTTTGCGCCATTGCGCCGTTTTTTCGGCGTTCAACCCCTCCAAACTGCAGACTGTCGCAATTTCCCCCGGTCCGGGCAGCCCATCGCTAAGATGTGCGTCCTGAGGCCGTTCAACGATAAAATATCGGATTATTTATTTTTCCATCGAGAACTAAGATGAATATCGAACAAGCCCGCTTCAACATGATCGAACAGCAAATCCGTCCGTGGAACGTGCTTGACCAGGACGTGCTGGACCTGCTGCACGTAGTCAAGCGCGAAGGATTCGTGCCGGCCGCGTACCAGAACCTGGCGTTTGCCGACGTCGAGATCCCGCTGCCGGGCGGTGAAGCGATGTTCAACCCGAAGGTCGAAGCGCGCATCGTGCAGGAACTGGCGGTCAAGAAGCATGAGAACGTCCTCGAAATCGGCACCGGTTCGGGCTACATGGCGGCACTGCTGGCGCACAAGGCGCGCCACGTGACCACCGTCGAGATCCAGCCGGAAGCCGTGAAACTGGCGCAGGAAAACCTGGCGCGCGCCGGCATCACCAACGTGACGGTCGAAGAAGGCAATGGCGCCAGCGGCTGGGACAAGGGCGCGCCCTACGACGTGATCCTGGTGTCGGGCGGCCTGCCGGTGCTGCCGGAAGCACTGCTCAAGCAGGTGAAGGTGGGCGGCCGCATCGGCGCGATCCTGGGCGAGGCGCCGGCGATGAGCTTCAACATCATCACGCGCACGTCGGAAACCGGCTACGACACGGTCAAGCTGTTCGAGACCATCGTCAAGCCGCTGACCGGCGCGCAGGCGCCGTCGCGCTTCCAGTTCTGAGGCCGCGATGCAGCACATGACCGCCCCGGAGCTCGCTGCCCGGCTTGCCGATCCGGCAGCCGAGCAGCCGATGCTGCTGGACGTGCGCGAAAACTGGGAATTCGAGACCTGCCATATCGCAGGCTCGACCCAGATCCCGATGCACCTGGTACCCATCCGTGCCGGCGAACTGCCAGATGACCGAGAGATCGTGTGCATCTGCCACCACGGGGCGCGCAGCATGCAAGTGGCTGCCTTCCTCGAACGGAACGGATTTGACAACGTAACGAATTTGACGGGCGGAATACACGCCTGGGCCGTGCAGGTCGATCCTTCGATGCCGAAGTACTGACTTGCGAAGTACTACCTGTCCTTAACTTTTGATGACTCCAGTGGAGAACGTAATGCAGAAACCCCTGCGCAAATCCTTTCTTGCCGTGCTGGTTGCCGGTGCCGTCTTTTCGCTGAACGCCAGCGCGGCCGACCTGCTCCAGGTGTACCAGCAGGCACTCGCCAACGATGCGGCCTATGCAAGCGCGCGTGCGTCGGCGGCTGCCGGGCGCGAGCGGATTCCGCAGGGGCGCGCAGGACTTCTCCCGACCGTGGGCATCACCGGCAGCAGCATCAAGAACGACCGCGAAGCGTCGCCGTTCAACGAAGGAGCAAGGATCACCGATCCGCTCACCGGCAGGGAAACCATCGTGTCGGGCGACGACTCGAACCTGCGCACCAGCACCTACACGCTGCTGCTGACGCAGCCGCTGTTCCGCTGGGATCGCTGGGAAACCTACCAGCAGAGCAAGCTGCAGCAATCCATCTCCGAAGCGCAGTTCGCCCAGGCCCAGCAAGACCTGATCACCCGCGTGGCGCAGGCCTATTTCGACGTGCTGGCGGCCCAGGACAAGCTGGAATCGACCCGCGCCCAGAAGACCGCGGTGACCGAGCAGCTGGCATCGGCCAAGCGCAACTTCGAAGTCGGCACCCAGACCATCACCGACACGCATGAAGCGCAGGCGGCGTATGACCTGGTGATCGCCCAGGAATTCGCGGCGGTGAACGACCTCGACAACAAGCGCAATGCGCTGCAGGCCATCATCGGCACGGCGCCGAGCAACCTGGCCCCGCTCAAGAGCGGCATCACCCTGACCGCGCCGACGCCGGCGAATCCCGACCCGTGGGTGTCCTCGGCCGAAAACCAGAACTACGGCGTGACCGTGTCGCAGCTGCAGGTGGAACTGGCCAAGCGCGAGATCTCGAAGACCCGCGCCGGCCACTATCCGACCCTGGACCTGGTGGCCAGCAACCAGCGTACCAAGATCCACGGCGGTACCATGGGCGCTTCCGGCACCAATACCAACAATGGCATCGGCGTGCAGTTCAGCGTGCCGATCTTCAATGGCTTCGGCGTCACCAGCCGCGTGCGCGAAACCATCGCGCTGGAAGATAAGGCGCGCAACGACCTGGAAGCGACGCGCCGCCAGGCCGCCCTGCAGGCGCGCCAGGCCTACCTCGGCGTGAACAGCGGCATGGCCCAGGTCAAGGCGCTGGAAGCGGCGGAAGTGTCGAGCCAGTCGGCGCTGGAATCGAACAAGCTGGGCTACCAGGTCGGCGTGCGCATCAACATCGACGTGCTGAATGCCCAGCGCCAGCTGTACCAGACCCGCACCGACCTGTCCCAGGCGCGCTACAACACCATCCTGAACGGCCTGCGCCTGAAGGCGGCCGCCGGTTCGCTGCGCGAATCGGACCTGGCAGCGGTGAACAACCTGCTGGAAAAGTAGTCGTCACGCAGCTTCGTGCTGCCGCGAAATGTCAAAAACCCGGTCCGCAAGAACCGGGTTTTTGCTTTTTGGTCTTATGCTAACTCATTGATTTTGCGACAGAATAGTTGACGCACGACAAGTCGCGCCGAGGGGGATTTTTTTGCAAAGCTGATAAACTGGCAACGTTAACGCGCCTTTTCATGGCAGGCCAGAACAGCCCGCCTGCCGAGAGTGCCGCAGCCAGGATGCTTATCCCTCAGCTCTTCCCTAAGGAAAAACAATATGCAAAAGAACATCGCGATTGTCGGCGCCGGTTTTTCCGGGGCCGTCATTGCCAATCAGCTGGCGCAGGCCGGCTACAAGGTCGAGATCTTCGAATCGCGCCCCCATATCGCGGGCAACTGCCACTCGGAGCGTGACGCCGAAACCGGCGTCATGGTGCACGTCTACGGGCCGCACATCTTCCACACCGATATCGAGCGCGTCTGGGAATTCGTCAACCGCTACAGCCGCTTCATGCCTTACGTGAACCGCGTCAAGGCGATCACCAACGGCGCCGTCTACACGCTGCCGATCAACCTGCTCACCATCAACCAGTTCTTCGGCAAGACCTTCCGTCCGGCCGAGGCCCAGGAATTCCTGGCTTCGCTCGGCGACAAGTCGATCGAGAATCCGGTGACGTTTGAAGACCAGGCCCTGCGTTTCGTCGGCCGCGAGCTGTACGAAGCCTTCTTCAAGACCTATACCGTCAAGCAGTGGGGCATGCAGCCGACCGAACTGCCGGCCAGCATCCTCAAGCGCCTGCCGGTGCGCTTCAACTACGACGACAACTACTTCGCGCACAAGTACCAGGGCATGCCGGAAGACGGCTACACCGCGCTGGTGGAAAAGATCATGGACGTGCCGGGCATCACCCTGCACCTGAACACCAGGTTCGATCCGGCCAACAAGGGCGATTACGAGCACGTGTTCTACAGCGGCCCGATCGACGCCTGGTTCAAGCATTCCGAAGGCCGCCTGCCGTACCGCACGCTGGACTTCGAAGTGTTCCGCGACACCGGCGACTACCAGGGCAATGCCGTCATCAACTACTGCGACGACAGCCAGCCCTACACCCGGATCACCGAGCACAAGCACTTCTCGCCATGGGAAAAGCACGAGAAGACGCTGATGTACAAGGAATACAGCCGCCAGTGCGAAGAAAAGGACATCCCCTACTATCCGATCCGCCAGGCGCGCGACAAGCAGCAGCTGGAACGCTACGTCAACGTGGCGCGCGAGGAGCCGAACGTGACCTTCGTGGGGCGCCTGGGCACCTACCGCTACCTGGACATGGACGTGACCATCAACGAGGCGCTGGCCACCGCCGACAAGTTCCTGGAATGCGCGAAGAACCAGGCGCGCATGCCGGCCTTCGCGATCGATCCGCTGGCCTAAGCGGATCGGTTTGCCGTAGGGTGGACGGCTGCGCCGTCCGCGCGTTCGACCAGCGGAAGAATAGCCGCGCTGCGTCTACTCGATCGTGTTTTGAACGCGCGGTCGGCAGAGCCGACCACCCTACAATTATTGGCGCTTACGCCATGCGATCATCTCTGCAATCGTCAGGATCGGGAAGCCGTGCAAGGCGGCGAAGCGCTCGATCTGCTCTCCGCGCATCATCGTCCCGTCGGGATTCATCAACTCGCACAGCACGGCCGCCGGCATCAAGCCCGCCATGATGGCCAGGTCGACCGAGCCTTCGGTATGCCCGGCGCGCGCCAGCACGCCGCCCGGGGTGGCGCGCAAGGGAAACACGTGGCCCGGCCGCACCAGGTCATCCGGCTTCGCATCGGCTGCGATCGCCGCACGGATAGTGGTGACGCGGTCCGCCGCCGACACGCCGGTCGTGACGCCATGGCGCGCCTCGATCGACACGGTGAAGGGCGTGCCGTAGCGGCTGCCGTTCTCCGCCGCCATCGGCGGCAGTTCGAGCGCGCGTACCTTGTCGCTTGACAGGCACAGGCAGACGATGCCGCTGCATTCGCGGATCATCAAGGCCATCGTCTCGACGCTGAGCCGGTCGGCCGCGACGATCAGGTCGGCCTCGTTCTCGCGGTCGAAATCGTCGAGCAGGATGACGGGAACCCCGGTGCGCACGGCGTCCAGGGCGGCGGCGATGCGGCCTTCCAGGTCGGTGCTGGTGAGGGAATGGCTGGTGGTGACGAACATGTGAAACGCTCCTCGCGGTAGGTTGGCGAAAAACGCATCAGGGCAAAGCAAAGCGCGCGCTGGCCCGGCTGCAAAAAAGCAGCGAGGACAGCGCGTGGCAGCGCACATCTTCTTTCATCCGGACTATACCGTCGGCCCTGGCCTCTCACCAGGTCTGCTGACCCTGCTCACGCAGGCGCTCGCGGGCTCGGCCCATTGCAGGCCATACCGCCGGTGGGGAATCACACCCCGCCCCGAAGACGCATTTTTGTTGCCTGAAAAAGCAGGCCCGGCGATTGTAGCAGTGTGCCGCCGGTCCTGCCGGGGAGGGCTTAGCTGCTCAGGCCGCCGCCCGCTTCGTGGTCCTTGCGCTCGATGAGTTCGACCTTGTAGCCGTCCGGGTCGGTGATGAAGGCGATCACGGTGGTGCCGCCCTTGACCGGGCCCGGTTCGCGGGTGATGTTGCCGCCCGCCGCACGCACCTGGTCGCAGGTCGCGTAGATGTCTTCGGCCGAGATGGCGATGTGGCCGTAGGCCGTGCCCATGTCGTAGCTGTCGACGCCGTAGTTGTAGGTCAGCTCGAGTTCGGCGTGGTCCGGGTTGCTGCCGTAGCCGAGGAAGGCGAGCTTGTACTTGTACTCGGGATTGTCGCTGGTGCGCAGCAGCTGCATGCCGAGCACCTTGGTGTAGAAGTCGATGGAACGCTGCAGGTCGCCGACGCGGAGCATGGTGTGGAGAATGCGCATGGGGGTGTCCTTCTAGTGAAACGGAAAGCGGCCATTTTATGCGCTGGGCGCGATTTCTGCCGGACGCAGCTCGGCAGCGCGAGGGGTAGTCGAACGCGCGGACGGCAAAGCCGTCCACCCTACAAATGCGCGTCAGTTTTCCAGCCGCGAGGTCATCGTGATGTCCGCGTTGAGCAGCTTCGACACCGGGCAGTTTTCCTTGGCCGTGTTGGCCGCCTTGTCGAAGGCTTCCTGGCTGGCGCCCGGGATCTTCGCCACCAGGTCGAGGTGCACCGCGGTGATCGAGAAGCCGCCCTCGACCTTTTCCATCGAGACCGTGGCGGTAGTGCGCAGTTCCTGCGCCGTCAGGCCGGCCTGGCCCAGCTGGCCCGAGAGCGCCATGGTGAAGCAGCCGGCATGGGCCGCGCCGATCAGTTCTTCGGGGTTGGTGCCGGGGCCGTCCTCGAAGCGGGTGTTGAAGCCGTACTGGGTGTCCTTGAGCACGCCGCTCGCGGTCGAGATCGCGCCCTTGCCGTCCTTCAGGCCGCCGCTCCAGACGGCGCTGCCGTTGCGTTTGATGGTCATGTGTTCTCCCTACAGGTTGTTTTTGTCGGATTGATCGTTGCTCGTGTCGTGCCGGCGCATCGACTCGTGGTTGTGCGGCTGCGGCTTGGCCTGGCCGCTGGCGCCGGGCGCCGGGTCGACGGCGTTTTCCAGGCCGTCGGGATTGGTGCCGTACATGTCGGTGTTCACCAGGCCCTGGGCCATGTCCGAGGCGGCCTGCTCCATGACGCCGCGCGGCGCCTGGTCCTGCCCGTCCGGGCTTTCGTCGCGCTCGTGCGGCTGGCGCTTGACGCCATCGTTCTCGATCGGTGCTTTCGTGTTGACGAAGCGGTCTTTGGTTTCGGTCACCATATGGCCTCCTTGTAATCCAGTTAAGCCCCATCCTAGCCGCCGCCCGCCGAAACAGTCGCGCAATTGAAGCCAAAGCCATAACAATACGAGATGCTTTTTTGCAACTTAACCGTTAACATGGCAGCTTGGACAATATTGCACGACCTGTAACATGACCGCCCACGCCCTCGATACCCACCAGCACGCCGGCTTTTGCAAGAACTGCGATGCCGCCACCACCGGCAACTATTGCCACCAGTGCGGCCAGGCGACCCACCTGCACGTGCCGAGCGCACGCGAATTCCTGCACGAGTTCATCGCCCACTACGTGGCGATCGAGGGCAAATTGTGGCGCTCGCTCAAGCTGCTGCTGTTCAAGCCGGGTTTCCTGAGCCGCGAATACATCGAAGGGCGCAGGGTGCGCTACATCGAGCCGCTGCGGCTGTACCTGAGCTTCAGCATCATCTTCTTTGCGCTGTTCAAGACGCTTGGCCTGCAGGACATCAACATCATGAGCCGCGACGGAGCGCCCGCGGCCGTGAGCGCGCCGGCCAGTACGCAGGCGGCGGATGACCGGGACCTGGCGGAAATCCAGGTCAAGACCAAGCGCTTGCTGGGCCATGTCAGCCCGCGGCTGGAGCAGGGCGCTGAACGCTTCTTCGCCCTGTCGCAGAAGGAACGCAGCGAGACCGCCAAGCGCGTGTTCTTCAGCTATACGCCGTACGCGATCTTCCTGATGATGCCGGTGTTCGCGCTCTACCTGAAGCTGCTCTACCTCGGCTCGGGGCGGCGCTACGGCGAGCACTTCCTGTTCGCCCTGCACAGCAATGGCTTCGCCTTCCTGATGCTGAGCCTGTTCATGCTGGCGGACGGCTGGAGCATCGTCCGCCTGGCGCTGCTGGCCTGGCTGGTGTGCTACCTGCCGACCGCGATGCGGCGCGTCTTCGGCGGCGGGCGCCTCACCACGGCGCTGCGCTGGATGGTCCTGATGGTGCTGCACGTGTTCACCCTGATGATGGTGGTGTTCCTGGCGGTGGCGCTCGGACTGCTGCTCTGATCTTGCCGGAAGCCCTGGGTGCCCGTTATACTGTTTATTTGTACAGTCATTTGCGAGCGCCCACAGGGGCTCATATGGCAGACGCGGGGATAATCGGTTAATCTCCAAAGTCCCATCCCAACCGTCGAGACCCATGTCAGTGTCGCCTGAAAAGCAACAAATCATCGCGCTCGTGGTGCGGCAAAACACCCCCGGCATCGAAGAGCCGGCCCGGCAGCTCACCGACTTCCTGACTGGAGAGGGCTACCGGGTGGTGTTCGAGACCGATACCGCGGCCTACCTTGGCATCGACGGCATCGAGGCCATGACGGTGGCCGAGATCGGCGCGCAGGGCAGCTACGCGGTGGTCATGGGCGGCGACGGCACCATGCTCGGCATCGCGCGCCAGCTCGCCAAGTACGACATCCCGCTGATCGGCATCAACTCGGGCCGGCTGGGCTTCATCACCGACATCCCGCTCGACCGCATGGTGCCGGCCCTGCACGAGATCCTGCAGGGCCAGGCCGAGGCCGAGGAGCGCAGCCTGCTCGAGGCGCGCGTGGTGCGCGACGGCCAGGAGATCTTCTGCAGCGTCGCCTTCAACGACGTGGTCGTGGCGCGCGGCACCGGCGCCGGCATGGTCGAGCTCAAGCTCATCGTGGACGGCGAATTCATGTACAACCAGCGCGCCGACGGCCTGATCGTCTCCACGCCCACCGGTTCGACCGCGTATGCGCTGTCGGCCGGCGGTCCGCTGCTGCATCCGCGCGTGCAGGGCATCGTGCTGGTGCCGATCGCGCCGCACGCGCTGTCGAACCGGCCGATCGTCGTGCCCGAGTCGAGCGAGATCGTGGTCGAGCTGGTGGCCGGACGCGACATCAGCGTCAACTTCGACATGCAGACCTTCACCAGCCTGCAGCTGGGCGACCGCATCGTCATCTCGCGCTCGCCGCACACGATCACCTTCCTGCATCCGCGCGACTGGAGCTATTACCACACGCTGCGCGAAAAACTGCACTGGAACGAATACCCGACCAACGAAGGCAAATTGACGTAATCCCGTCACAAGCAGAGCAAAAACAGGAGACCCGATTTTTCATGCTGCGCACACTTACCATCCGTGATTTCGTCATTGTCGACGCCATCGAACTCGAGTTCGCACATGGCTTCACGGTGTTCACCGGCGAGACCGGCGCCGGCAAGTCGATCCTGATCGACGCGCTGCAACTGGCGCTGGGCGGGCGCGGCGACGCAAGCATGGTGCGCGAAGGCGCGGCCAAGGCCGACATCACCGCCGAATTCGCGTTGACGGCGGCGGCTTCGTCGTGGCTGCTGTCCAACGAGTTCTCGACCGAGGAAGGCGTGGCCCTGGTGCGCCGGGTGATCGACAACGCCGGCCGCTCGAAGGCCTGGATCAACGGCATCAGCGCCACCGCCGCCCAGCTGCGCGAGCTGGGCGACATGCTGGTCGACATCCACGGCCAGCATGCGCACCAGTCGCTGTTGAAAAGCGATGCGCAGCGCGCCCTGCTCGACAACCAGATCGCGGTGCGCGACCCGGCCGCCAGCGAAGAGGTGCAGGCCACCGCCGGCGCCTACAAAGCCTGGCGCGCGCTGGTGCGCCAGCGCGAGGAATTCGAGCACGATGCGCGCAACGTGCTGCTCGAGCGCGAACGCCTGGAGTGGCAGGTGAGCGAGCTGGACAAGCTGGCGCCGAAGGCCGGCGAATGGGCCGAGATCAGCAACGAGCACAGCCGCCTGTCGCATGCCGCCAGCCTGCTCGAAGGCGCGCAGGAAGCGCTGCAGGCCATCTCGGAAGCCGACCACCCGATTCTGTCGCAGCTGTCCTCGCTCAACGCCAAGCTGGGCAAGCTGGTCGACGTCGACACGCAGCTGCAGGAGGTGCTCGACTGCATGGAGCCGGCGCGCATCCAGCTGCAGGAAGCGGTGTACGCGCTGAACAACTACATCGACAAGGTCGAGCTCGACCCGGGCCGCCTGCGCGAAGTGGACGCGCGCATGGAAGCGCTGCACGGCGCCGCGCGCAAGTACCACGTCACGCCCGAAGAGCTGCACGAGGAACATGCCGCGCTGGCCGCCAGGCTGCGCCAGCTGGCCGACGCCAGCGACCTGGAAGGCTTGCGCAAGCAGGAAGACAAGGCCAAGGCGGCCTACATGAAAGTGGCCGAGCGCCTCTCCAAACGGCGCCAGCAGGCGGCCGTGGAGCTGGGCCGGGGCGTCACCAGCGCGATGCAGGAACTGAGCATGAGCGGCGGCCGCTTCGAAGTGGCGCTCAATCCGGGCGAGCCGGGCGCGCACGGCCTCGAGCAGGTCGAATTCCTGGTGGCTGGCCATGCGGGCGTGGCGGCGCGGCCGCTGGCCAAGGTGGCCTCGGGCGGCGAGCTGGCGCGCATTTCGCTGGCCATCGCCGTGATCACCGCGCACGCGACCACCACGCCGACCCTGATCTTCGACGAGGTCGACACCGGCATCGGCGGCGGCGTGGCCGAGGTGGTGGGGCGCCTGCTCAAGCGCCTGGGCCAGCAGCGCCAGGTGCTGTGCGTGACCCACCTGCCGCAGGTGGCGAGCCAGGCCAACCAGCACTTCCAGGTGGCCAAGGGCAGCACAGGCGACGGACGCACGGTCTCGCGCATCGACGTGCTCGACACCCGGGCGCGGGTGGAGGAAGTGGCGCGCATGCTGGGCGGGATCGAGATCACCGAGACCACGCGCAAGCATGCGCGGGAGCTGCTGGCTTCCTGACGCCCGCGGCCCCACGCGGCCTTCAGCGCTTGTCGAGCACCTCCGCCATTGCCCTGGCCAGTTCGGCCACCAGCCCGCTCTTGTCCCAGGTGTAGAGCGAGACGGCCATGGGCGGCGCCGTGCCGAACGGAGCGTGGATGCGCAGGCGCCGTCCCCTGGCGGCCTGCACCGGAAGCATGGACAATCCCAGGCCGCCCTCCAGCCCGACCAGGATGCTTTGCAGGCTGCTGCCCGAGAACGCGATATACCAGCGCCGGCGCGCCCGCTCGATGCGCTCGAACATGGCCTCCCGATACAGTCCGCCCGGCGGAAAGACGACCAGCGGAATCGGGTCGGGCCACGGCTGCGTGCTGTCTTCGCCTTCGAACCAGGCCATCGGCTCCGGAAACGTCGCCAGGCAATCGGCGCTTGCCGCCGCTTCCTTGACCACCACGATATCGAATTCGCCGCCCCGGTAAGCCTCGGCCAGCTTGCGGCTCAGTCCCGTCGTGATGTCGAGCCGGATCGAGCGATCCTGGCCGGCCAGCGCCTGCAAGGCCGCGGCCATCCTGCCGTCGAAGACGTCTTCGGGCAGGCCGATGCGTACCGGTCTTGCGCCGGCCGGGTCGGCCAGGGCCGCCTGCGCTTCGTTCTCGAGCAGCAAGATGCGCCGCGCATACCCCAGCAGCCGCTCGCCGGCGGCGCTGGCGCGTACCGGCCGCGCCGAGCGGTCCACCAGCGGCTGGCCGACTGCTTCTTCGAGCCGGGCGATCTGCTGGCTGACGGTGGATTGCGTCATGTGCAGGCGCTCGGCCGCCGCGGTGAAGCTGCCCGCATCGACAATCGTCACAAAAGCACGCAGCAAGCGTAGGTCGAACATGGTCCTGGCCGGTTCATGGTGGAGCACACATCCTATCATGCAGGTTTTTAATAATTATGATGCTTTAATTTAATTTCCAAATAAAAGGCAGGCTGGTTATGCTTGGCCCATCGATTCGGAGCAGACATGACCAAGTCCCTCGTGCCAACCCTGTGCGCAAGCACCATGCTTGTGGGCATGCAAGCCTGTTCGGCGCAGCCCATGCCCGCCCATCCGCTGCATGCCGCCGCCGCGCGCGGCGACGTTCCCGCCATCGAGCGGCTGCTGCGTGAAGGCGCCAGGATCGACGCGCGTGACGCGTCCGGCTCGACCGCCTTGCTGGTGGCGACCAGGGCCGACCAGGCCGCCGCCGCCCGGGTGCTCATCGAGGCCGGCGCCGACGTCAACGCCAAGGACCAGATCGACGACAGTCCCTACCTGTATGCCGGCGCCCGGGGCTACCTGGAGATCCTCAAGATGACGCTGGCGCATGGCGCCGACCTGCGCAGCACCAACCGCTATGGCGGCACGGCCCTGATTCCGGCGGCCGAGCGCGGCCACGTCGACACGGTGACAACCCTGATCGAGGCCGGCGTGGCGGTGGACCACGTCAACAATCTCGGATGGACCGCCTTGCTGGAGGCGATCATCCTGGGCGGGGAGGGCGAACGCCACCGGCAGATCGTGGACATCCTGCTCGCAGCCGGCGCCGATCCCAACATTGCCGATCGCAACGGCATCACGCCCTTGCAGCACGCGCGCGCCCGCGGCTACCGCAAGATCGAAAGCGTCTTGCGCGCCGCCGGCGGGCGCTGAGCCTTTGAGAGGAAAGCACATGAACCAGGACACGGATTTTCTGCGGCAAGCCATCGCGCTGGCCTACGCCAACGTCGAACGGGGCGGGCGCCCCTTCGGCGCGCTGATCGTCAAGGACGGCAAGGTGATTGCCGAGGCGGTCAACGAGGTTGTCGCTACCCGGGATCCGACGGCGCATGCCGAACTGCTGGCCATCCGGGCCGCCAGCCGCGTCCTCGACTCGGCCAGCCTGGCCGGCTGTACCGTCTATGCCAGCGGCCATCCTTGCCCCATGTGCATGGGGGCGATGCGCATGGCCGGGATCGCGGCGGTGACCTACGCCTATTCCAACCAGGACGCCGAGCCCTTCGGCCTGTCCACGGCCGCGGTCTACGCCGACCTGGCCAAGCCGGTCGACCAGCAGTCGATGCGGATCCGGCACCTAGCGGCCCGCCTCGAGGGCGAGCCGGCGCTGTACGCGCACTGGCAGCAGCGCCATTAGCCCCGGCGCAGTGCGCCGGCTGATGCCGATCGCCGCCGTGGTGCTGGTCGGGATCAACCTGCGGCCCTTCATCACCGGCATCGGCCCGCTCGCCGCCGGCATCCAGCGTCACACAGGGCTGGGCCTGCAGGGCCTGGCGCTGCTGACGCTGGTGCCGATGCTGTTGATGGGCATCCTGGCATTCGCCGCGCCGGCCCTGGAAAGCGCGGTCGGCGCGCGGCGCGCGGTGCTGCTCGCCCTGGCCGCCATCTGCGGCGGCTGCGCCCTGCGCCTGGCGGCCGGTTCCGGCGCGGCCCTGGTCGCCACCGCCGCCCTGATCGGCGCGGGCGTGGCGCTGGTGCAGGCCGTCTTTCCAGGGATGATCAAGCGCGCCTTCCCGCGCCACACCGGGCCCGTGATGGGCCTGTATTCGGCCATGCTGATGGGAGGAGGCGCGCTCGGCGCCATGCTGTCCCCGCTGGTGGCCGAGGCCAGCGGCAGCTGGACGGCGGGACTGGCATGGCTTGCCCTGCCGGCCCTGCTCGCCGTGCTGGTGGCCCGGGTGGCCCTGCCTGCCGATGCGCGCACGCGCCCCGGCCGCCGCATGACGCGCTCGCTCCTGGCGCGGCCCCGGACCTGGCTGCTCATGGCCTGTTTCGGCCTGGTCAACGGCGGCTATTCGTCGGTCGTGGCATGGCTCGCGCCGGCGTACCAGGCGCAGGGCTGGAGCCCCGCCGCCAGCGCGGGCCTGCTGGCGACCCTGGCGGCGGGCCAGGCGCTGGCGGCGCTGGCGCTGCCGGTCATCGCCGGACAGCAAGCGCACCGGCGGCCCTGGCTGTGGCTCACGCTGGGCATGCAGGCCCTCGGTTTTGCCGGCCTGGCACTGGCCCCCGGCTGGGCGCCCCACGCCCTGGCGGCCATCCTCGGCGCCGGCCTGGGCGGCTGGTTCGCCCTGTCGATGGGCGTGGCGCTGGAGCATCTGCCCGATCCCGCGCAGGCGGGCGCGCTGACCGCGCTCATGCAGGGCGGCGGCTTCATCCTGGCCGCGCTGCCGCCCTGGCTCGTCGCCGCGCTGCATGAGCACAGCGCCAGCTATGTGCCGGGATGGTCCTGGCACCTCGCCTGTGTCGGCCTGGTGGCCGGGCTGAGCGCCCGCTTCAGCCCGGACAGCTATGGCCCCGCGATGGCGCCGCCGCACTCCCGTCCTGCCCGTTCCGCCATTCTGTGGCAAAGTGACAAACGCTCCGCTCCGCGGAGCGCGTCCAGACCACCACAGGAGGAATTCGAATGAGCATTGACAACGTGCTGTACCGCGCCCAGGCCACCTCGCAAGGCGGCCGTGAAGGCACCTCGAAAAGTTCCGATAATGTGCTTGACCTGAAGCTGAGCACCCCGAAAGAACTCGGCGGCGGTGGCGGCTCGGGCACCAATCCCGAACAGCTGTTCGCGGCCGGGTATTCGGCCTGCTTCCTCGGCGCGCTGAAGTTCGTGGCCGCCAAGGAAAAAGTCACGCTGCCGCCCGACCTGACCGTCACCGGCGAGGTCGGCATCGGCCCGATCCCGACCGGCTTCGGCATCGAGGTCGACCTGAGCGTCAAGGCGCCCGGCATGGACGGGGCCCAGCTCAAAGACCTGGTCGACAAGGCCCACGTGGTCTGCCCCTACTCGAACGCCACCCGCAACAACATCGACGTGCGCCTGCACACCAGCACTTGATGACCCGCTATTGTTCACCTTAAATGGATACGCCAGGGGGACGCCACTTATAATACCGGGCGTCCTTCACCTTCATATCGCCATGCCTTTTCGACGAGAACCGCCTTTCCCCCACGGTACCGTGTCCTCCAGCGCCATCGTGCTGGTCAACCTGGGTACGCCGGACGAGCCCACCCGCAAGGCCGTGCGCCGCTACCTGAAGCAGTTCCTGTCCGATCCGCGCGTGGTCGAGATCCCGGCCATGATCTGGTGGTTCATCCTGAACCTGTTCATCCTGCCTTTCCGCTCCGGCCAGTCGGCCGCCAAGTACCGCAGCATCTGGACCAAGGAAGGCTCGCCGCTCAAGGTGCACACCCAGAAGCAGGCGGCGCTGCTGGAAAAGACCCTGGCCGAGCGCGGCCATGAGGGCGTGAAGGTGGCGATGGCGATGCGCTACGGCTCGCCCTCGCTGCCCGAGGTGCTGGACCGCCTGCAGGCCGAGCACTGCCAGCGCATCGTGGTGCTGCCGGCCTATCCCCAGTATTCCGGCACCACCACCGCCTCGGTCTGGGACGCCGTCCATGCCCACTACGCGCAGGTGCGCAACATCCCCGAGCTGCGCCTGGTGCGCCACTACCACGACCACGAAGGCTATATCGAGGCGCTGCGCGCGCAGGTGGAATCGTACTGGGAAGCCCACGGCCGCGGCCAGAAGCTGGTGATGAGCTTCCACGGCACGCCCAAGCGCACCCTGATGCTGGGCGACCCGTATTTCTGCGAATGCCACAAGACCGCGCGCCTGCTGGCGGTGGCGCTGGGCATGGGCGCCGACGAATACATCGTCACCTTCCAGTCGCGCTTCGGCAAGGCCGAGTGGCTGCAGCCCTATACGGCGCCGACGGTGCAGGAACTGGCGCGCCAGGGCGTGGAGCGGATCGACGTGATCTGCCCCGGCTTCACCAGCGACTGCCTGGAAACCCTGGAAGAGATCAATATGGAAGTGCGGCACGACTTCGAGTCTGCCGGCGGCAAGGAATACCACTACATTCCCTGCCTGAACGTGTCGCCGGCCTGGATTACCGGCCTGGCCGAGATCGCCGAACAGCACCTGATCGGCTGGCCGACCATCCTGACGCCGGCCCAGCGCGCGGCCCGGCGCCGCGATGCCCAGGTCGGCGCCCAGTACGCGGCCCAGTTGGGCGCGTAAAGCCGCTGCTTGTCGACCTGTTAAAATAGGCGGTTACCGCCTCAGGCATGCCAGGGTGTTGCGCCGATGCCGACATGGCACAGCCATGCCAGCACCGCGAGGGTGTACAGCACGATGGCGCCGCTGATCAGTTGAAGTCTCATGATGTCTGCTCCCGGATGCTTGCAGTGTTTACTGCAAGCTTGTCAGGAAGGGTAAGACTTTTCATTGAGAAATGATTCAGGGAAAGCGTAAATCTTGTAACAAATGATGTCTACTTTTTCATGGGTGACCTGGAAATGCCCCTTGAAAATGTAGGACATCGCCCCATGTAGGGCCCTGTGTGTCAGGCAGGACACGTTACCAACTCAGCCAAGTCCTTGATTCTAGGAGTTTTTTCGATGCAAGACCAAGAAAACCAAGAGCTGTCCCAACAGGGCAACGGCGCCGCGCCGCAGCCGGCTGATGCCGCTACCGCCGCCGCCGCAAACGAGGCGGCCCAGGCCAGCGCCGGCCAGGCTGGTGTGCCGCCAAGCGCCGACACCTCGGCGCAGTCCGAACTGGAAGCCCAGCTCAGCGCCACCGAAGCCAAGCTGGCCGAGATGCACGACGCCTTCATGCGTGCCAAGGCCGACGCGGAAAACATCCGCCGCCGCGCCCAGGAAGACGTCAGCAAGGCCCATAAATTCGCCATCGAAAGCTTCGCCGAGGCCATGGTGCCGGTGCGCGACAGCCTGGAAATGGCGCTGAAGGTCGAGTCGCAGACCGTCGAAGCGATCCGCGAAGGCGTCGAGATGACGCTCAAGCAGCTGACCGCCGCGTTCGAGAAGAACCGCCTGGTCGAAGTGATGCCGGCGGCGGGCGAGAAGCTCGACCCGAACAAGCACCAGGCCGTGGCCGTGGTGCCGTCCGAGCAGGAAGCCAATACCGTGGTCGCCGTGCTGCAGAAGGGCTACATGATCGCCGACCGCCTGCTGCGTCCGGCCATCGTGACGGCGGCGGCGCCGAAGTAAAGCAGGAGCTGGATACTGCGCCCTTGAAAGGACGCGGTATTTCCCAATATTGACTCTATCCGAAACTACAGCATTCAAAAGGAAAACAACATGGGCAAGATCATCGGTATTGACCTGGGAACCACCAACTCCTGCGTCGCCATCATGGAAAATGGCCAGCCGAAAGTCATCGAAAACGCGGAAGGCGCGCGCACCACGCCGTCGATCATCGCTTACCAGGAAGACGGCGAGATCCTGGTCGGCGCGCCGGCCAAGCGCCAGGCTGTGACCAACCCGAAGAACACCCTGTTCGCGGTCAAGCGCCTGATCGGCCGCAAGTTCCAGGAAAAGGAAGTCCAGAAGGACATCTCGCTGATGCCTTACCAGATCCTGGCCGCCGACAACGGCGACGCCTGGGTCGGCGTGCGCGACAAGAAGCTGGCGCCGCCGCAGATCTCGGCTGAAGTCCTGCGCAAGATGAAGAAGACTGCCGAAGACTACCTCGGCGAAGAAGTGACCGAAGCCGTCATCACGGTGCCGGCCTACTTCAACGACTCGCAGCGCCAGGCGACCAAGGACGCCGGCCGCATCGCGGGCCTGGACGTCAAGCGCATCATCAACGAGCCGACCGCGGCCGCGCTGGCATTCGGCCTGGACAAGACCGACAAGGGCGACCGCAAGATCGCCGTGTACGACCTCGGCGGCGGCACCTTCGACGTCTCGATCATCGAGATCGCCGACGTCGACGGCGAGAAGCAGTTCGAAGTGCTGTCGACCAACGGCGACACCTTCCTGGGCGGCGAAGACTTCGACCAGCGCGTGATCGACTACATCATCGACGAGTTCAAGAAGATCAACGGCCTCGACCTGTCGAAAGACCCGATCGCCCTGCAGCGCATCAAGGCCTCGGCCGAGCGCGCCAAGATCGAACTGTCGTCGGCGCAGCAGACCGAGATCAACGAGCCCTACATCGCCATGGCGAACGGCGCGCCGGTCCACCTGAACCTGAAGATCACCCGCGCCAAGCTGGAAGCCCTGGTCGAGGAACTGGTCGCCCGCACCATCGAGCCGTGCCGCACCGCGATCAAGGACGCCGGCATCAAGGTCTCGGACATCGACGACATCATCCTGGTCGGCGGCATGACCCGCATGCCGAAGGTGCAGGAAAAGGTCAAGGAGTTCTTCGGCAAGGATCCGCGCAAGGACGTCAACCCGGACGAGGCCGTCGCCGTCGGCGCCGCCATCCAGGGCTCGGTCCTGTCGGGCGAGCGCAAGGACCTGCTGCTGCTGGACGTGACCCCGCTGTCGCTGGGCATCGAGACCCTGGGCGGCGTGATGACCAAGATGATCCACAAGAACACCACGATTCCGACCAAGTTCTCGCAGGTGTTCTCGACCGCCGACGACAACCAGCCGGCCGTGACCATCAAGGTCTACCAGGGCGAGCGTGAAATCGCAGCGGGCAACAAGAGCCTGGGCGAGTTCAACCTCGAAGGCATCCCGCCGGCAGCGCGCGGCACCCCGCAGATCGAAGTGACCTTCGACATCGACGCCAACGGCATCCTGCACGTGGGCGCCAAGGACAAGGCCACCGGCAAGGAAAACAAGATCACCATCAAGGCCAACTCGGGCCTGTCGGAAGACGAAATCCAGAAGATGGTGAAGGACGCCGAGCTGAACGCGGAAGAAGACAAGAAGGTCAAGGAACTGGCCGAAGCCCGCAACCAGGGCGACGCGCTGGTGCACTCGACCAAGAAGTCCCTGACCGAATACGGCGACAAGCTGGAAGCCGGCGAGAAGGAAAAGATCGAAGCGGCGATCGCCGACCTGGAAGGCGCGATCAAGAGCGGCGACAAGGCGGACATCGACGCCAAGACCGCGGCCCTGTCGAGCGCCTCGCAGAAGCTGGGCGAGAAGATGTACGCCGACATGCAGGCGCAGCAGGCTGGCGCGGCAGGCGCGGGCGGTGCCCAGGCCGATGGCGGCGAACAGCAGCCGCAGCAGGACGACGTCGTGGATGCCGACTTCAAGGAAGTGAAAGACGCGAAGTAATTCCCTGCGGGGACGGACGAGCTGGGTTACACTCGTCCGCTCCCTGTCACGGGACCCGCCGAGCCGCTGCGACCACATGGTTCCCCGGCTCGGTTTTTTTGCACACACCGTTTTACCAGATCAACAAGCAAGGTGCCGCCAATGGCAAAGCGTGATTTTTACGAGATCCTCGGGGTCGCCAAGAACGCGTCGGAAGACGACATCAAGAAGGCCTATCGCAAGCTTGCGATGAAATACCACCCTGACCGCAACCCCGACAACAAGGAAGCGGAAGAGAAGTTCAAGGAGGTCAAGGAAGCCTACGAGATGCTGACCAATCCGGAGAAGCGCGAGGCCTATGACCGTTACGGTCATGCCGGCGTCGATCCGAACATGGGCGGCGGCGGCGGTTTCGGCGCCGGCGGCTTCGGCGATGCCTTCGGCGACATCTTCGGCGACATCTTCGGCGGCGGCGGCCGCGGCCGCAGCTCGGGCCCGCAGGTGTACCGCGGCGCCGACCTGCGCTACAACCTCGAGATCACCCTGGAGCAGGCGGCGCACGGCTACGAGACCACCATCCGCGTGCCGAGCTGGGACAAGTGCGACACCTGCCATGGCAGCGGCGCCAAGCCGGGCACCCAGCCGGTGACCTGCACCACCTGCTCGGGCCACGGCCAGGTGCGCATGCAGCAGGGCTTCTTCAGCATCCAGCAGACCTGCCCGAAGTGCCACGGCAGCGGCAAGATCATCCCGGAACCCTGCGCGGCCTGCGGCGGCGCCGGACGCATCAAGCGCAACAAGACCCTGGAAGTGAAGATCCCGGCCGGCATCGACAACGGCATGCGCATCCGCTCGACCGGCAACGGCGAGCCGGGCACGAACGGCGGACCGGCGGGCGACCTGTACGTCGAGATCCACATCAAGCCGCACCCGGTGTTCCAGCGCGAAGGCGACGACCTGCATTGCGAGATGCCGATCTCCTTCGCCAAGGCGGCGCTGGGCGGCGAGATCGAAGTGCCTACCCTCACCGGCAAGGTGTCGTTCACGGTGCCCGAAGGCACCCAGACCGGCAAGACCTTCCGCCTCAAGGGCAAGGGCGTCAAGGGTGTGCGTTCGGGCTACACTGGCGACCTGTTCTGCCACGTGGTCGTCGAGACCCCGGTCAAGCTGACCGACAAGCAGAAGGAACTGCTGCGCGAGTTCGAGCGCTCGACCACCGAGGGGGGGGCCAAGCACAGCCCGCAGAGCAAGGGTTGGATGGACAAGGTCAAGGACTTCTTCGAGTAAGAAGGCATCCTCATGAAACCGCCGGGCGACGCAAGTTCCCGGCGGTTTTTCGTAGGGTGCACGGCTCCGCCGTGCGCGCGTTCAACGCCCGAACGAGTAGCCACAAAACATGCCGGAGCTGGACGCGCGGTCGGCGGAGCCGACCACCCTACGGTATACTTTCGCCCATTCAGCACGCATCAACCAGGGAAAACAATGGATAACAACACGACGGGCGTGAGCGCCGAAGAGCTCTTTGCACGCAACCGCAAATGGGCCGCCTCGATGGTGGCGCAAGACCCGAACTTCTTCAAGGCGCTGTCGGAACAGCAGGCGCCGGAATACCTGTGGATCGGCTGCTCCGACAGCCGCGTGCCCGCCAACGAGCTGCTGGGCATGCTGCCGGGCGAGCTGTTCGTGCACCGCAACATCGCCAACGTGGTCGCACATTCCGACCTGAATTGCCTGAGCGTGTTGCAGTTCGCGATCGACGTGCTGAAGGTGAAGCACATCATCCTGTGCGGCCACTACGGCTGCTCGGGCGTCGGCGCGGCGCTCACCGGCACCCGTGTGGGCATGGCCGACAACTGGCTGGGCCACGTGCGCGACGTGCGCGAGAAGCACGGCAAGTACCTCGGCAACGTGGTCGGCCGCGCCGCCGTCAACCGCCTGGTGGAACTGAACGTGGCCGAGCAGGTGATCAACGTGGCCCAGACCACCATCGTGCGCGATGCCTGGGAACGCGGCCAGCCGCTGACCATCCACAGCTGGGTCTACGGCGTGCACGACGGCCTGCTGCGCGACCTCGGCATCACGGTCAGCAGCTTTGATGAGATCGCGCCCAAGCTGCAGCGCGTCCTCACCGGCTACCTCGATGGAGACCAGGTGCGTGACGAACGCCGCGGACAGTGACCTCATCCAGCTGCGCGCGCTGGTGCGCAGCTTCGTGGACGAGCGCGACTGGGACCAGTTTCACACGCCCAAGAACCTGGCCTCGGCCCTGAGCGTCGAAGCGGCCGAGCTGCTGGAGCATTTCCAGTGGCTGCAGCATGGCCGGCTCGACGAACTCGGCCCGGACAAGGCGCGTGAAGTGCGCCACGAGATGGCCGACGTGCTGGTGTATCTCGTGCGCCTGGCCGACAAGCTCGACGTCGACCTGTTCGCGGCGGTGCAGGAAAAGATGGTGCTCAACCGGGAGAAATACCCGGCCGAGCAGGTGCGCGGGGATGCGCGCAAATATCACGAGTACAAGAAGTAAGCACCTTCACATCCCGCCCAGGCAGATGTACTTGATGACCAGGTAGTCGTCCATGCCGTAGACCGAGCCTTCGCGCCCCATCCCCGACTGCTTCACGCCGCCGAAGGGCGCGATCTCGTTCGAGATCAGGCCGGTATTCACGCCCACCATGCCGGTCTCGATCTGCTCCGCCACCCGGAACACGCGCGCCACGTCGCGCGCATAGAAGTAGGACGCCAGGCCGTATTCGGAGGCGTTGGCAAGCCGGATCACTTCCTCTTCCGTCTTGAACCGGAACAGCGGCGCCACCGGCCCGAAGGTTTCCTCGCCCGCGATGCGCATGTTCTCCGTCACGTCGCCCAGCACGGTCGGCTGGAAGAAGCTGCGTCCTAGCTGGTGACGCCGGCCGCCCAGCAGCAGCGTCGCCCCTTTCGACAACGCGTCCTCGATGTGCTGCTCGACCTTCGCCACCGCCTTTTCCTCGATCAGCGGCCCCTGCGTCACGCCCTCGTCGAGCCCGTTGCCCACCTTGAGCCCTTGCACCGCCTGCGTGAATTTTTGTGCGAAGGCTTCGTAGATCCCGTCCTGCACGTAGATGCGGTTGGCGCACACGCAGGTCTGGCCGGTGTTGCGGTATTTCGATGCGAGCGCACCCTCGACCGCGGCGTCCAGGTCGGCATCGTCGAACACGATGAAGGAGGCATTGCCGCCCAGTTCCAGCGACAGCTTCTTGAGCGTGGGCGCGCATTGCTCCATCAGGAGCCGCCCGACCTGGGTCGAACCGGTGAAGCTCAGCTTGCGCACGACCGGGTTGGCGCACATCTCGCCGCCGATGGCCTTGGCCTCGCCCGTCACCACCGAAAAGACGCCCTTGGGCACGCCCGCGCGCTCGCCCAGTTCGGCCAGCGCCAGCGCCGAGAAGGGCGTCAGCTCGGCGGGCTTGAGCACGATCGGGCAGCCGGCGGCGAGCGCCGGGGCGACCTTGCGGGCGATCATCGCGGCCGGGAAGTTCCAGGGCGTGATGGCCGCGCACACGCCGATCGGCTCCTTGGTCACCAGGAGGCGCAGATTGCGCGCCGGCGGCTCCAGGGTGTCGCCGGCGATGCGCTTGGCCTGTTCGCCGAACCATTCGAAGAACGAGGCCGCATAGGCGATCTCGCCTGTCGATTCGGACAGCGGCTTGCCCTGTTCGAGCGTCATCAGGCGCGCCAGGTCGTCGGCGTTGTCCATCATGAGCCCGTACCAGCGGCGCAGGATGGCGGCGCGTTCCTTGGCGGTCTTGCGGCGCCATGCCGGCCAGGCGGCATCGGCGGCCTGGATCGCGCGGCGCGTCTCCTGCGCGCCCATGCGCGGCACGCGGCCCAGCAGTTCGCCGGTGGCCGGGTTGGCCACCTCGATGCTTGCGCCATCGTCGGCGTCGCGCCATTCGCCGCCCACATAGGCCTGCTGGCGCAGCAGGGAAGGGTCGTTCAGGTGTGCCATGGCATTTCCTTTACGTGTTCCGGGAAAGCGCATCATGGTAGACCTTCGCCCTTCCGGGCAGCGCACGGGCGCGAAGCGCCGTGCCCGTTTCGTTCAGGCCAGCGCCAGCGCAGCAGCCGCATGCGCGCTGCGCGGCGGCGCCGGGCGCGCGGGCGCCGCGCCGCCCAGGCGGAACACGCTCACCACCTCCGCCAGATGCGCCGATTGCTCGCGCAGCGCTTGCGCGGCCGCCGCGGCTTCTTCCACCAGGGCCGCATTCTGCTGGGTCACCGTGTCCATCTCGCTGACGGCCTGGTTGATCTGGCCGATGCCCATCTCCTGTTCGCGGCTGGCCATCGTGATCTCGCCCATGATGTCGGTCACGCGCAGGACGCTGCTCACGATCTCCTCCATCGTCGAGCCGGCCTGCACCACCTGGCGGCTGCCCGCGCCGACGTTCGCCACCGAGGTATCGATCAGCGCCTTGATCTCCTTGGCCGCGTTGGCCGAGCGCTGCGCCAGCGTGCGCACTTCCGATGCCACCACCGCAAAGCCGCGGCCCTGTTCGCCGGCGCGGGCGGCTTCCACCGCCGCATTCAGCGCCAGGATATTGGTCTGGAAGGCGATGCCGTCGATGACGCCGATGATGTCGACGATCTTGTCGGCGGAGGCCTTGATCGCGCCCATCGTCACGACCACGTCGGCGATCACGGCGCCGCCGCGCCTGGCCGCCTCGGACGCCGTCAGCGCCATCTGGTTGGCCTGGTGGGCGTTCTCGGCATTCTGGCGCACGGTGCTGGTCAGTTCCTCCATCGACGAAGCGGTTTCCTCGAGGGAGCCGGCCTGCTGCTCGGTGCGCGCGGACAGGTCGAGGTTGCCCGTCGCAATTTCGGACGAGGCGGTTGCGATCGTTTCGGTGCCGCTGCGCACCTGGCCGACGATATTCCTCAGGCTTGCGTTCATTTCCTTCAGGGCGCCCAGCAGCTGGCCGGTCTCATCGCGCGGGATCGCCTTCGAGGTCAGGAGGGCGTGGCTCTCTTCGTTGCTGTTGGCGCGTGCCAGGGCCCTGGTCTGCTCGATCAGCGGTGTGGCGCGTTCGCGCGACCACGATGCGCTCCAGCGCCGCCTGGGTCTCGGCGCGCGTCACCATCTGCGTGAGCTGGGCCGCGGCGCTGGTGTAGTCTTTCCAGGCGGCCTCGATCGCCTTGTCCACGGCTTCCATTATTTTGCGTCGTCGGTCGCCAGGATCAGGTCGCGCATGTTGTACGAGATGCGGCGCTGCGCATCGCGCATGGCGTTGGCCTTCTCGAGGCGCACGTTATTGCCCTGGACGCCCTCCTCGATCAGGGTATTCATGGTGGACATGTTGTGGAGGCCGGCCGCGAGGACAGCGAGGAGGATGGCAAGGACGGCGCCAAAGCCGAGCGCAAGGCGCTGGCCGATAGACAGATTCTTCATTCTTCTTGAAATATGCGGAGGGATGGGAGCAGGCTGAGGAAGCCTTGTGACAATTGGTGAGTTTATTAGTGGAATTTCCACATAGCAACAAAGAGTTACTTTCTTTGTGGAATCTAACAACGCAGCCTGTCAGAAATAAAATTTCATTACGTATTCACAAATGAAATAATATTTCACATTCCCACCATGCTCGACCGGCAGAAGGATCCGGCCGAGCCCGCGCGCGCAGGGATCAGCGCACCCTGCGCAACGACGACACCATGCCGTCCAGGCCGCGCAGCGACGGATAACGGCCCGGTCCGTAGACGACGCAGCGCCCACGGTAGTCGTCATGCTCGCAGAGCTGCCAGTCGCCTTCGCGGATGATCATCGAGCCCGCGCGGTCGTTGAAATTGCGTGAACGCAGGGTGTGCACATCGCTTCCCAGCATGATGCCCTCGCCGCCGAACTGGCGAGCGGCGAACAGCTCGACAGGCGCACCGCGGCGCTCGTCGTTGCGCGGATCGCGCCGTCCCCAGCCGCCCTCGTCGTAGCGCCGGTCGCGGTCGCGGTAGCCATCGCGTCCGCGTCCGCGCTCCAGTTCGCGCACCGAGGAAGCCACGTCGTTGAAACCCTCGAACATCCGGTATTCGCCCGGCTCCAGCACGATGCAGCGGCCGCCGAAATCCTTGTGCTCGCAGATCTCCCAGGTGCCCGAGCGCACGACGGCCGAGGAGGCGCGGTCGTTGAATCCGATCGCGTCCAGGTTCGTGACCGGACCGTTCAGGGTCAGCGGGCGGCCGCGGAAGTCCGCATCGGTGAACAGCGAGATTTCGCCGGCGGCGGCATGGGTCATCGATGCCAGCAGGGCGAGGGCGGCGAGCAGGGGTTTCATAGTTTCTCCATGAGATACAGGGCGCGGGCGCGACGCGCACCCGCCTTTCCTTCCATAACGCAAATGTACGTGGAAACGGTGCAGCGCTGCTGTAACAGTTTGCTACTGCCCTAGCGTGTTGGCATGCTTGTCGAGTTACCGTTAAGCTTTTGCTATGAATATCAGGCAGATCAGCAGTAGGGAGTACGCTCCGGCCGCGCCGCATTGATCTGGCGCAGTTGATCTGAGTCATAGGCCACTCGCGCCCGGACCGGAATGCTCGTATCATGGTTTCGTGCGCTTCACGACAAGGTAGAGACCATGCGCCCCATCGTACTCGTCCCCGCATGCACCCGTGATTTCGGCGAACACCCTTATCACGCGGCCCAGCACAAGTATGTCGACGCGGTCGTCCTCGGCGCCGACTGCGCCCCCATGATCCTGCCCTCGCTGGGCGCCTCGCTGGATCTGGAAACCATGCTGGCCCTGTGCGACGGCATCATGCTGACCGGCTCGGCCTCGAACGTCCACCCCAGCTACTACTCCGAGGAAGTGCTCGACCCCTCGCTGCCGCAGGACCCGGCACGCGACCAGACCACGCTGCCCCTGATCCGCGAAGCGGTCAAGCGCGGCATCCCGATCATCGCGATCTGCCGCGGCTTCCAGGAGATGAACGTGGCCCTGGGCGGCAGCCTGCACCAGGCGGTGCAGACGGTGGCCGGCAAGTTCGACCACCGCGAGAATCCCGAGCTCGGCATGGACGAGCAGTACGGCGATGCCCACAACGTCACCCTGACGCCGGGCGGCTGCCTCGAGCGCATGCTGGGCGTGCCGGAGATCCCGGTCAACTCGCTGCACGGGCAGGGCGTCAACGAACTCGCGCCCGGCCTGACGGTCGAAGCGGTAGCGGAGGACGGGCTGGTCGAAGCCTTCTCGGTCTCCACCGCGCCCGGCTTCACGCTGGCGGTGCAATGGCACCCCGAATGGCGCATCCAGCACAACCCGTACTCAATGAAGATGTTCGGCGCCTTCGGCCAGGCCTGCCGCGAATACCAGCAGCAGAAACAACGGAGCGGCGCATGAGCATCCCTGGCCTTGAGGCGGCCTTTCCCTGGGCCAGCGACGCCGTTCCCTAGCTTTCCTGCCTGATGTGCGAGCGCACCCGGTTTGCGCCGGCGATGCGCACTCGATCCGAACCAGACAGTGAGGCAATCATGGCAATCCGCGACAATTTTTCTTACACCGACATGGAGGAGTGGCTCAACGCGAAACGGGTCACCGAAATCGAATGCCTGGTCCCCGACCTGACCGGCGTCGCCCGTGGAAAAATCCTCCCGCGCGTGAAGTTCACCGAAGACCGCGGCATGCGCATCCCCGAAGTGGTGCTGGGCATGACCGTCACCGGCAACACCCCGGAGCGCGACGAATCCTATAACCGCGCCATCGCGGCCACCGACCGCGACATGATCCTCAAGGCCGACCCCACCACCATCACCATGGTGCCGTGGGCGGTCGACCCCACCGCCCAGGTCATCCACGACTGCTACTTCTCCGACGGCAGCCTGGTCGACTACGCGCCGCGCAGCGTGCTGCGCCGCGTGCTCAAGCTGTACGCCGAGCGTGGCTGGAAGCCGGTGGTGGCGCCGGAACTCGAGTTCTACCTCACGGCCAAGAACATCGACCCGAATTTGCCGCTGTCCTCGCCGGTGGGCCGCAGCGGCCGCGCCGAGACCAGCCGCCAGGTCTACAGCATCGACGCCGTCAACGAGTTCGACCCGCTGTTCGAGGACATCTACGACTACTGCGAGCTGATGAACCTCGACGTCGACACCCTCATCCACGAGATCGGCGCCGGCCAGATGGAGATCAACTTCCTGCACGGCGATCCGCTCGGCCTGGCCGACAAGGTGTTCTACTTCAAGCGCACCCTGCGCGAGGCCGCGCTCAAGCACGAGATGTACGCCACCTTCATGGCCAAGCCGATGGCCGACGAACCCGGTTCGGCGATGCACGTGCACCAGAGCGTGGTCGACCTTGAGAGCGGCCGCAACATCTTCAGCAACCCCGACGGCTCGCCTTCATCAAGCTTCCGCCACTACATCGGCGGCCTGCAGCGCTACATGCCCTCGGCGATGGCCATCATCGCGCCCTATGTGAACTCCTACCGCCGCATCGTGCGCCACTCGGCCGCGCCGATCAACCTGCAGTGGGGCATGGACAACCGCACCGTGGGCTTCCGCGTGCCGGTGTCCGGCGCCCAGGACCGGCGCATCGAGAACCGCGTGATCGGCGCCGACGCCAACCCCTATCTGGCGCTGGCGGTCACCCTGGCCTGCGGCTACCTGGGCATGCTCGATGCGGTCGAACCGGGCCGGATGGTCGACGTCAGCGCCTACGACATGCCGGTCGAGCTGCCGCAGGGCCTGTCCGAAGCCATCACCCTGCTGCGCCGGGAGGACCGCCTGCGCGACGTGCTGGGCGAGCGCTTCATCGACGTCTATTCCGCGGTGAAGGATCTCGAACACCAGGAATTCATGCGCGTCATCAGCCCGTGGGAGCGCGAACACCTGCTCCTGCACGTCTAGACGGTTCACACGACAATGGAGCCGATCATGACCACCAATACTCCGCTCGCCTCGCTGCGCGTCGCCACGCCCGACGCGCGCGAGACCTATGACACCCAGGAACTGCAGCGCCTCGACAGCGCGCACTTCCTGCACCCCTTCACCGACCACGCCGCGCTGAGGGAGCGCGGCGCGCGCGTGATCGTGCGCGCCGACGACGTCTACCTGTGGGATTCGGAGGGCAGGAAGATCATCGACGGCATGGCCGGCCTGTGGTGCGTGAACGCCGGCTATGGCCGCGCCAGCATCGCCGATGCGGTGCACGCGCAGATGCTCCAGCTGCCTTTCTATAACAGCTTCTTCAACACCACCAACGTGCCCGCTGTGAAGCTGGCGGCGCTGCTGGCGCGCCTGACTCCTCCCCAGTTCCAGCACGTGTTCTTCACCGGCAGCGGCTCGGAAGCGAACGACACCATCGTGCGCATGGTGCGGCGCTACTGGCAGCTGCTTGGTGAGCCGGAGCGCGACATCATCGTCAGCCGCCGCAACGCCTACCACGGCAGTACCATGGCCGGGGCTTCGCTGGGCGGCATGGCCGGCATGCACGCGCAGGGCGGGCTGCCGATCCCCGGCATCGTCCACATCGGCCAGCCCAGCTACGCCGAACACGGGCGCGGCATGAGCGAAGCGGCCTTCGGCCTGCTTGCCGCCGGCTGGCTGGAAGAGAAGATCCTGGAAGCGGGGCCGGAGCGGGTGGCCGCCTTCATCGGCGAGCCGGTGCAGGGCGCGGGCGGCGTGATCATCCCCCCAAGCACCTACTGGCCCGAGATCCAGCGCATCTGCGACAAGTACGACATTCTGCTGGTGTCCGACGAAGTGATCTGCGGCTTCGGGCGCCTGGGCACCTGGTTCGGCTGCGAGCTGATGGGCTTCCAGCCCGACCTGATCGCGTTTGCCAAGGGCGTTACCTCGGGCTACGTGCCGCTCGGCGGGGTGCTCGTCGGTGGGCGGGTGGCGCACGTCCTGATCGAGAAGGGCGGCGACTTCAACCACGGCTTCACCTATTCCGGCCACCCCGCGGCCTGCGCGGCGGCGCTGGAGAACCTGCGCATCATCGAGACCGAAGGCCTGGTCGAGCGCGTCGCGCTGGAGACCGGCCCGCACCTGGGCTCGCGCTTCGCCTCGCTGGCGATGCATCCGCTGGTCGGGCATGCCGAGACCTGCGGCATGACGGCGGGCCTGAACCTGGTGCGGCGCAAGGGGGCCACGGTGCACGACTGCGAGGCCTTCCCGGCGGAGCAGGCGGTGGGCATGCTGTGCCGCAAGCACATGTTCGACAACGGGGTGATCATGCGCGCGGTCGGCGACCGCATGATCGTGGCGCCGCCGCTGTCGATCACGAAGGAGCAGATCGACGAGATGGTGGAGCGGATCGGGGTTTGCCTGGATCTGACGCTGGAGGAAGTCGCGGCGCGGGGCTGGATGGGTTAGGCGCTCAATGCCTGGTTTCCGGGAGGGGGCGGCCGTGAAGTTTGAAACGCTTCATGAAACCGAACGGCCGCGACACCCCCTTGGGATCGGAAAAGGGAAGCGAGGGCACGCCCTGTTCCAGCAATTCCAATGTCCATGTGATGTCGCCGATGAAGCGGAAACGAACGACATTTGGCGGTACCAACTCGAGATCCGAGAATGCGCCGGTCGAGTACATGGCGCCCAGCTTCACGGAGTCGAGCAGATGCCAGCGTGCGTCAAACAGGTAGATACGCAGGCTATCCTCGAAGGGAATCGCATCGGTGACGAACAGCAGGTAGCAATCCTCCCACCGGACCGCCGCTTCGAGTACTTCGCCAGTCACCACCCGTCCTGTTTCCTGGCCGCCAGCGACGATCTCACTGCGAGCAAGCGCGTCCTCCGACCAGCGACTTGACGGGCGCAATGAAACGTCGGAAGAGATGCGTAATTTCACAGTACGGTATTGCTTTTAAAGAAAACTGAGACCAAGCGCGCTCAACGCACCGCCGACAAACGCTCCCACGGTCACACAAACAGGAGCGCCGGGACCGCAAGCGAGACCAGCGATGGCGCCACCTGCGATGCCCCCTCCAATACCGGCGCCAGTCAAGGCCAGCTCCCTCGTTGCAGTCGCCGTCTTGTTGGTGGCGGTGGCGATACTATAGACGGATAGGCCGAGGGAAAGAAGGATGAGGCCTCTGCCTGCATAAGAAAGACGGGACATGGCCCGGGTCACAGTAGGGTTCGACTTTCCTGCAGACGTCACGATATCTGCATAGACCTGGTTCTTCTGTGCCGTAGAGAGCGTTGAAAAGACAGCGTTCTCGCCGTACTTGCGTCTCGTTTGGGTGGCAATCAATTCGTTCAGTGAATATCCTTGCGCTTTCAGGCGCTGTGCCATCGACCGGCCAATCGGTGTACTGCGGTGGCGCACGATATCCATGATGAGGTTACGTGTCTCCTGCGCTTCCTGTGCAGCTTGCGCCCATGTGATTCGTCCGGTAGCCGCATTGTTGCGTAGCTGGTCCGCCATTTTTCTGATCTCACGGGTGTAGGCCATTCTTGCGCGTGCATCGATGGTCAGATGCGCGCCAAGGTTTGCTATCTGTGCCTCTAAGGACTGGATAGTATCTTCAAATGCAATCCGGTCCTTTTCGTTTTTCTCTGTCGTTGCCATATCGCGCCTTTGTGACGGAACTGGCCTGAAGCGTATAGAAACCTAGGTCGAGAGAATTGAGCGGGATTAAGTCAGGCACTTGCTCGCCGGTAGCCTGGAGATGTTTGGGGTGGAGCGGAGTTCGCCTGGATTGGACGCTGGAGGAAGTCGCGGCGCGGGGCTGGATGGGTTAGCTGCGCGTGTGCCCAAAAGACCAGGGGGAGCAATGCCGGCGGCATTGCTCCCCCTGATGTTCGGAACAACGGTATGAACTCAGGCGCTTGCCCCGACGATATGCTTGGTCGGCTCTCCGCCGTTGCGGACGAACTGCGGCGCCAGCGAACCCGCGAACATGCCGACGAAGGCCGCCAGCAGTCCGGCCAGCTGGCCCGGGAAATGCTCGCCCCAGGTGGTCACGCCTTCGAAGAACAGCAGCCAGGTCAGGATGCCCGCGCCGATCGAGACGATCGCGCCCTGGGTGGTCGCGCGCTTCCAGTACAGGCCCATCACCAGCGGCACGAAGGCGCCCACCAGGGTCACCTGATAGGCGCTCGATACCAGTTCGTAGATCGAGGTGCCTTCCATCAGGATCGCATAGGTCAGCACCAGGGCCGCGAAGATCACGATGGTGATGCGCATCGCCAGCAGGTTCTGCTTGTCGCTCATGCCCGGACGCAGGTTCTTGAGGATGTTCTCGACAAAGCTGGTCGACGGCGCCAGCAGGGTGGCCGAGGAGGTGCTCTTGATCGCCGACAGCAGGGCGCCGAAGAACAGGATCTGCATCACCAGCGGCATCTTGGTCATGATGAAGGTCGGCAGCAGGCGCTGGTAGTCGTTCTGGGCGAGCTCCATCGCCGAATTGCCCATCACCACCACGGCCGCGGTGACGATGAACATCGGCACGAAGGCGAACAGGATGTAGCTGGCGCCGCCGATCACGGCGCCGGTGCGCGCGGTGGGCGCGTCCTTGGCCGACATCACGCGCTGGAACACGTCCTGCTGCGGGATCGAGCCGAACATCATGGTGACGGCCGCGCCCACGAAGAAGGCCATGTCGGTGAAGGTAGGCTCCGGCAACACGCGCCACAGGTCGGCCTGCTGGGCCACCGCCAGCACCTTGTCGGCGCCGCCGGCCAGGTCGGCCGCGAAGAAGGCGATCAGGGCCAGGCCGATCACCAGCACGATCATCTGGACGAAGTCGGTGATCGCCACGGCCAGGAAGCCGCCCACCACCACGTAGATCAGCACCGCCAGGGTGCCGATCAGCATGCCCATGGCCGGCGACATGGCGCCGCCCGTCAGTACCGTAAACACCAGCCCCAGCGCGGTGATCTGCGCCGCCACCCAGCCCAGGTAGCTCAGGATGATCGCCACCGAGCAGAAAATCTCGATGCCCTTGCCGTAGCGCTGGCGGTAGTAGTCGCCGATGGTGAGCAGATTCAGCTTGTACAGTTTCTTGGCGAAGAACAGGCCGACCAGGATCAGGCACATGCCGGCCCCGAACGGATCCTCGATGATGGCGTTCAGGCCGCCCTGCACGAACTTGGCCGGCACGCCCATCACGGTCTCGGCGCCGAACCAGGTGGCGAAGGTGGTGGTGATCACCATGATCAGCGGCAGGCTGCGGCCGGCCACGGCGAAGTCGGCGGTATTCTTGATCCGCGTGCCCGCCCACACCCCAAGCCCCAGCGTACCGAGCAGGTAAAGCGCGACGAAAACGATCAAAGTGGTGTTCATGCGGTCATGGCTCCGAGGGCGAAAATGGCAGCGAAGTTAACGGGCGGAAAATCCGCGATTATAAAGGCAGAATTCGGCCGTTGGATCAAGTTTGCTAGTATTTGGAGCGAAGTGTTGCTCAACAGGGAAGGGAAACCGACATGTCGACTCCATCATGGCACGAACGGGCCGCAAAAATGGCCATCGACGGCCGCGCCTTCATCGACGGATTGCGCGTCGATGCGCGTTCCGGCGCCCGTTTCGATTGTCTTTCTCCCATCGACGGCCGCAAGTTGGCCGAGGTGGCGCGCTGCGACGCCGCAGATGCCGATGCCGCCGTAGCCAGCGCCCGCCGCGCCTTCGAGGACGGCCGCTGGTCCGGCATGGCGCCAGACGCGCGCAAGCGGGTGCTGGTCCGCTTCGCCGACCTGATGCTGGCGCACCGCGACGAGCTGGCCCTGCTGGAAACCCTCGACATGGGCAAGCCGATCCACTACAGCCTGAGCGTGGACGTGCAGCTGGCCCAGAACTGCATCCGCTGGTATGGCGAGGCGATCGACAAGATCTACGACCAGGTGGCCCCGACCGGCGCGGACAGCCTGGCCCTGGTCACGCGCGAACCCGTTGGCGTGGTGGCGGCGATCATCCCCTGGAACTACCCGCTGCTGATGGCGGCCTGGAAGATCGGCCCGGCATTAGCAAGCGGCAACAGCCTGGTCCTGAAGCCGTCCGAGAAGGCGCCCCTGAGCTGTCTGCGCCTGGCCGAGCTGGCGCTGGAGGCAGGCCTGCCGCCGGGCGTGTTCAACGTCCTGCCTGGGTATGGCCTCGAGGCCGGCAGCGCGCTCGGCCTGCACATGGACGTCGACTGCATCGCCTTCACCGGCTCGACCCGGGTCGGCAAGCAGATCGTGCAGATGGCGGGGCAGTCCAACCTCAAGCGCGCCTGGACCGAGCTGGGCGGCAAATCCGCCAACATCGTGTGCGCCGATTGCCCCGACCTCGACGCCGCGGTGGAAGGCGCGATCGGATCGATCTACTTCAACCAGGGCGAGAGCTGCAACGCGCCCTCGCGCCTGTTCGTCGAAGCCGCGATCAAGGATGCGTTCCTGGAAAAGGCGCTGGCGCTGATGCCGCGCTATGCGCCGGGCGACCCGCTGGACGAGGACACCGTCATGGGCGCCATCGTCGACCCGGTCCAGATGAAGACGGTGCTCGGCTATATCGAGGACGGCAAGGCGGCCGGTGCGCGCCTGCTCGCGGGCGGCGGCGCGGCGCGCCCGGACAGCGGCGGCCTGTACATCGAGCCGACCCTGTTCGACGGCGTCGAGCCCGGCATGCGCATCGCGCGCGAGGAGATCTTCGGGCCGGTGCTGTCGGTGTTGTCGTTTACCGATCTCGACGAGGCCGTGCGGCAGGCCAACGCCACGCCCTACGGCCTGGCGGCGGCGGTGTGGACGGCCGACCTCGGCAAGGCGATCCGCACTTCACGCGCGCTACGCGCCGGCACGGTGCACGTCAACCAGTACGACAACGACGACATCACGGTGCCCTTCGGCGGCTATAAACAGTCGGGTAACGGGCGCGACAAGTCGCTGCATGCCTTCGACAAGTATACGGAGCTCAAGACCACCTGGATCCAGGTCCGGTGAGCCATGCCTCCTCTGTAGCGCAGCCAGGCGGGCCGCTCGTGTATGCTAGCCGCAACGCCATCCCGTCACTGCCCGGACCAGCCTCACCGGCAGTGACATGTTTTCCATGAAAAAACTCAAGCTGCGCGGGCCCGTCACGATCGCCACCATCGTCAGCCTGCTGGTCCTGAACGTCGCCCTCAGCGTGCTGGCCCGCGGCATCCAGAACCAGTCGGCGTCCTGGCGCTGGGTGGTCCATACCCGCGAAGTCCTGGAGCACGTGCAGGCGGCCCTGACGCTGACCAGCGAAGCGGAAGCCGCCCAGCGCGGTTTCCTGCTGACCGGCAGCGACAGCTTCATCGCCAGCTACCGGCAGGCCCGCGACGCCGTGTTGCCCGAGGTCCATGAATTGCGCGCACTGATTCTCGACAACCCGCGGCAGCAGGCGGCGATGCGCTCGTTCGAGGACGCGGTGCGCAGGCGCCTTGACCTGCTCGAGCGTGTCATGCAGGAACGGCGCGCCGCGCGCCCGGTCGACCTGGCGGTGCTGGAGTCGGGGCATGCGCTCAAACAGCGGATCCTGGCGCAGGCGCAGCTGATCCGGTCCGAGGAAGAGCGCCTGCTGCAGGTGCGGCAGCGGCACGTGGAGGAGGGGCGCCGCGAGCTGATCACGGCCTTCGCGATCACGGCCGGCGTGGCCGGACTGCTGGTGGTCATGCTGTGGGTGATCTCGTCGCGCGACGCGGCGCGCCTGCTGGCCGAACGCGCGCGGCTCGACGCGACGCTGCGCAGCATCGGCGACGGCGTGATCGCGACCGATCCGGAGGGCAATGTCATCCTGATGAACCGGGTGGCGGAGGAACTGACCGGCATGCCCGAGGCGCGTGGCGTCGGCATGCGGCTGGAGCAGGTGTTGCGCTTTCGCGACCGCGGGGGCGGCGGCCCGGTCGACCTGACCGATGCCATCGCCGACGGCGGCGAACACGTGGTGCTGGCATCCGGGAACGGACGCGAATACGCCACCGAACTGAGCGCCGCCCCGATCGAACCGCGGGCCGACATGGCCGCGGGCGAGGTGCTGGTGTTGCGCGACGTCAGCGAGCGCAATGCGCGCGCCCGCGCCCTGGCCGAGTCGGAAGCCAACTACCGCTACACGATCGAGCTCAACCCGCAGATACCGTGGCGGGCCTCGCCCGGCGGCGCCATCGAGCGCATATCGGATCGCTGGCTGGCGCTCACGGGACAGGCGCGCGAGACCGTCCTCGGCGGCGGCTGGTCGAGCGCGGTCGTCGAGGAGGACCGTCCGGCGATGCTGCAGGCCTGGGCGCATGCGGTGGACAGCGGGGAACCGTGGGACGCCGAATTCCGCATCCGCGACGCCGGCGGCCAGGTGCGCTGGATGCGCTCGCGCGCCAACCCGCGCCGCGCCGACACCGGCGCCATCGTGGCCTGGCACGGCCTGACCGAAGACATCCACGCGCGCAAGGAGTCCGAGCTGGCGCTCAGCAGCAGGCTGGCCCAGATCGAAACCATCTACCGCGCCGTTCCGGTCGGCCTCGGCCTGGTCGGCGCCGACCTGCGCCTGGCCGAGCTCAACGATGCGCTGGCGGAAGTGAGCGGCATGCCCAAGCGCGCCATCGTGGGCCGGGCGCCGGCGGAGGTGTTGCCGGCGTCGGTGGGAGAACGGGTCAGCCAGGTGCTGGAGCAGGTCCGGCGCGAGCGCCGCCAGGTCGCCGGCGTCGAGTTCAGCAGTCCGGGGACGGATGCGGCGCCGCAGCGCGACTGGCTGGCCAGCTATTATCCGGTGCTGGATGGAAGCGCACTGCGAGGCATCGTCGTCGCCCTGCTCGAAGTCACGCAGATCAAGGCCGCCCAGCGCCAGCTGATCGAGGCCAACCAGCTGCTCGAACAGCGGGTCGAGGAGCGCACCGCACGGATCGCCGAGGCCAATGCCGAGCTGCGCGCCTTTGCCCACACGGTGGCCCACGATCTGCGTGCGCCGCTGCGCAACGTCGAAGGATTCGCCACCGCCCTGGTCGAGGACGAGGGCGAGCGCATGTCCGCGGAGGGCAGGATGTTCGCGGACCGCATCGTGGCCGCCGTGGTGCGCATGGACCGCCTGATCACCGACCTGCTGGCCTACAGCCGCCTGTCGCGCGCCGAACTGCAGCTGGAGCGCGTCGACCTCGGGGCCGTCGTGAAAACCGCCCTGCGCGACCTCGAGGCCGAGATCGGCGCGAGCGGCGCACGGTTCGACATCGCCTGGCCGCTGCCGGCGGTACGCGGGAATGCCACCATCCTGGCTCAGGTCGTCGGCAACCTGCTGTCGAACGCCATCAAGTTCGTCGACACGGGCGTGGTGCCGCGCATCCGGATCTCCGGAGTGCGCGAAGGAAGCGTGGCGCGCCTCTCGATCGGCGATAATGGCATCGGGATCGCGCCGGAACACCGCGAACACGTGTTCGGGGTGTTCGAGCGCCTCCACGGCCACGAGCGCTATCCGGGCACCGGCATCGGCCTGGCGATCGTCAGGAAAGGCCTCGAACGCATGGACGGCAAGGTGGCGATCCTGGATCGGGAAGGCGGCGGGACCACCTTCGAGCTGGCCCTGCAGGCAGCCGACTGAACAAGGAGCATGGAATGGAAATCGTGAACCACGAGGATGACGGCGCCGGCCTGCCGCTCATCCTGCTGGTGGAAGACAACCCGGACGATGTGCTGCTGGCGCGCCGCGCCGTCAGGAAGGCCGCGCTGGCGGTGGCGCTGCAGGTCGTCCACGACGGCGACGAAGCCGTGGCCCACCTCGACGGCAGCGGGCGTTTCGGCGACCGCGGGCGCCATCCGCTCCCGGCCCTGGTGCTGCTCGACCTGAAACTGCCGAAGCGCTCCGGCCTGGCGGTGTTGCGCTGGATACGCAGCCAGCCCGCGCTGGCCACGACGCCCGTGGTCGTGCTGACCTCGTCGAGCGAAGACGAGGACATCCAGAAGGCCTATGCGCTGGGCGCCAATTCCTACCTCCTGAAACCGGTGGCCTTCCACGGCCTGGTCCAGCTGCTCGGCGTGCTCGACCTGTACTGGTTTCGCAACAACCTGAGCGTGCCGCCGCCGGCGGTCGGTGCGTGGCAATGAAACACCTACCATGACACTGAACATCCTGCTGCTCGACGACAATCCGGACGACCGCGCCCTGGCGCGCCGCGAACTCGAACGCAACCTGCCGGACTGCGCCATCGGCGAGGTCGGCGACCGCGCCGCCTGGGAGCGCGAGCTCCAGGGCGGCCTGCGGGTCGACATCGTGATCACCGATTTCCAGATGCGCTGGGTGACCGGCCTGGACATCCTCAAGCAAGTCAAGGCCTTCGACGCGCAACTGCCGGTCATCATGTTCACCGCCACCGGGACGCAGGAAATCGCGGTCGAGGCCATGAAGCTCGGATTCGACGACTACGTCATCAAGAGCCCGCGCCACTATGCGCGCCTGCCGGTCGCCGTGCGCACCTGCCTGGACCGCAAGGAAATCCGGGCCCGCGCGATCCGCTCCGAAACCCGGCTGGCGGCCCTGCTGGAGAACATCCAGCTCGGCGTGTTCCGCATGTCGCTCGACGGCAGGCTCGAGGAAGCCAACCGCGCCTTCTGGACCATGCTCGGCGGCGATCCCAGCGCGCCGGGCTCGCTGCGCCATCCGTTGCTGGACCAGGTTGCGGACCGCCTGCCGCAGCTGCAGGCGGTTTCCGACGCCGCCGAGCTGCAGGCCGAACTGGGCGCCAGCGACGAGGCCGGGCGCTTCTACGTGGTCAAGCTGGTGCGGGTGCGGGTCAACGGCCACGATGCCGTCGACGGCATCGTCGAAGACGCCGCCTCGCTGCGCCGCGCCGGCGCCGAGATCCACCGCCTCAACGCCGAGCTGGAGCAGCGCATCGTCGAGCGCACCCGCCAGCTGCAGGAAGCCAACGAAGCCCTGGAAACCTTCGGCTTCTCGGTCTCGCACGACCTGCGCGAGCCGCTGCGCACCATCCAGGGCTACGCGGCGGCGCTGCGCCAGGACTTGTCGGCGCGGGACTTCAGCAACTTCGAGCAGTACGTCGACCGGATCAACGCGATTGCCCGCCGCATCGACCTGATGGTGTCCGACCTGCTCGAGTTCGCGCGCCTGTCGCGCGCCGAGATCTGCACCGACCTCCTGCCGCTGCGCGACGTGGTGAACGATGCCGGCGCCAGCCTGCAGGGCGAGCCGGCCTACCAGGCGGCCGACATCCAGATCGACGTCCCCGAGGACCTGGTGGTGCGCGCGCACCGCCCGGTGCTGGTGCAGGCGCTCGCCAACCTGCTCGCCAATGCCGTCAAGTTCGTGCGGCCCGACACCCATGCCGCGGTGCAGGTGGTGGCGCGCGCCCACGGACGCGCGGTGCGCATCGAGGTGCAGGACAACGGCATCGGCATGGCCGACGAGGCCAGGGCGCGTGTGTTCAACGTGTTCGAGCGCCTGCACGGCGAAGAGGAATATCCGGGCACCGGCATCGGCCTGGCGATCGTCAAGAAAGGCGTCGAGCGCATGAACGGCAGCGTCGGCGTCGAGGCCGCGCCCGGCGTCGGATCGAATTTCTGGATCGAGTTGCCCAATGCCTGATCAAGTTTTCAACCCGGGACCGCTGCGGGTCCTGCTCATCGACGACAATCCCGACGACCGCGCCCTGGTCGAGCGCGAGCTGCGGCTGCGCATCGAACAGGTCGAGGTGCGCCACATCAGCGACGCCGCGGCGCTGGCCGAGGCGCTCGCCGCCGGCGGCTTCGAGGTCGCGGTCACCGACTACCGGCTGCGCTGGACGGTCGGCACCGAGGTCCTGCGTGAGATCAAGGCGCGCTATCCCCAGGTGCCGGTCATCATGTTCACCGGAAGCGGCAACGAGGAAGTCGCCGTCGATGCCATGAAAGAGGGGCTGGACGACTACATCACCAAGACGCCCAAGCACTATCCGCGCGTGCCGTTCGCCGTGCTGGCCTGCTTCGAGCGGGTGAGCAACCGCGCTAGGCTGCAGGCATCGAGGGCGCGCGAATCGCTGGCCAGGGCGCGCCTCGAGGTCGCGCTGCAGTCGGCGGGCATGGCGACCTGGCAGGCCGACCTGGCCGGCGGGCAGCTGTCCTGCTCGGACGACGCCGGCCCGATGTTCGGCCACCCGCCCGGCTTCGTGCATGCCAGCCCTGCCGAGGCGCTGGCCCAGGTGCATCCCGAGGACCTCGCCGGGCTGCACGCCCTCTGGGGCAAGGTCCTGGACGGGACCAGCCGCGTCGCCGCCGAGTTCCGCGTGCTCGGCGCGGACGGCGAGCTGCGCTGGCTCGCCGGCAGCGCCAAGCTGCTGCAGCATGACGGCAGCCGGGCGCGCCTGGTCATCGGCACGCTGCGCGACGTGACGGCCGAGGTGATGGCGAAGGAGCGCAGCGCAAGCAGCGCGAAGAGCTGCAGACCATCATCGACGTGCTGCCGGTCGGCATCGCGATCAGCCACGACGCCGCGGCGCAGAACATCAGCATCACGCCCTATTTTTCCGCGCTGCTCGGCGTCGGCCACGGCAACGGATACGACCGCATCGACACCGACCAGCGCCCCTACCGCTACCTGCGCGCCGGGCAAGCCCTCGCGCCGGCCGACTGGCCGATGCGGGTGGCGGCGCGGCTCGGCAAGCCGGTGCGCGGCGAGGAGCTCGACGTGCAGTTCCACGACGGACGTTCGCTCACCATGCTGGTGAATGCGGCGCCGCTGTTCGATGCGCAGGGTCGCGTGCGCGGGGCGGTCGCGGCGGTCATGGACGTCACCGGCCTGAAGGACGTCCAGCGCGAACTGGAAAAGGCGAACCGCCAGAAAAGCGAATTCCTGTCGGTGCTGGCGCACGAGCTGCGCAATCCGATGGCCGCGATCGGCTACTCGGTCGAGATGCTGCGTCATGCGAGCTCGCCCGCCGCCATCGGCAAGGCCCGCGACGTCATCACGCGCCAGACCCGCCACATGAGCCGCCTGCTCGACGACCTGCTCGACCTGAGCCGCATGACCCTGAACCGCGTCGTGCTCGATACCCGTCCGGTCGACCTGCGGCGGACGATCGAGCAGGCCTGCGAAAGCACGCGGGCGCTGATCGAGTCGCTCGGCCACGACATCCGCTTCGACCTGCCGGCCGCGCCCATCATGGTGCTGGGCGACGAGGTCCGGCTGACCCAGGTGATCAGCAATGTCCTGAACAATGCCGCCAAGTTCACGCCCGCACACGGCCTCATCACGGTCCGTGCCGCCAGCGAGGCGGGGCGGGCCGTCGTCGCCGTCACCGACAACGGCGCCGGGATCGCCGGAGACCAGCTGGACACCGTGTTCGACATGTTCTCCCAGGGCCAGTCGAAGGTCAGCGGCGGCACCGAGGGCCTGGGCATCGGCCTGGCGGTGGTGCGCATGCTGGTCGACCTGCATGGCGGCACGGTACGGGCTTCCAGCGAAGGCAGCGGGCGCGGCACCACAGTGCGCATCGAACTGCCGTGCATCGGGCCCGGCCTCGCCGAGGAGCAGCCCCCGGCCGGCGCCGGCGCGGCGGCCAGTACCGACCTGCGGCTGCTGGTGGCCGACGACAACGTCGACGCCGCCGACCTGCTGGGCGAGGTGCTGCGCCTGGAGGGATACACGGTCCAGGTGGCCTACGACGGCAGGCAGGCCATGCAGATGGCCGAGCAATGGCGGCCGGACGCGCTGGTGCTCGACATCGGCATGCCGCACGCGAACGGCATCGAGGTGGCGCGCTGGGTGCGGGCGCAGGACTGGGGCGAAAAGGTGGCGCTGGTCGCGGTGACGGGCTGGGGCCAGCAGCAGGACCGCAGCGCCACGCTGGAGGCGGGCTTCGACGATCACCTGGTCAAGCCGGTCAGCCCGCAGGATGTGGCGGCGGCGGTTAACAGGCACCTGGCCCGCTGAGGGCGCATCCGCGCCGTTCAGATCGCCATGTCGCGCAAGACCTTCGAGGCGTCGCGGTTGGCCCCCAGCACCGTCCCGTCACGCATCTGGATCTGCAGCTGCGACTGCTCGTCGGCCCGCATCGAGTCCACGAAATCGAGGTTGACCAGGGCCGAGCGGTGGATGCGAACGAAGCGCGCCTGGGTGAAGGGCTTGAGCAGGTAGTCCACCGCGTGCAGTTCGAAGGCCGTCACCGCGTACTGGTCGTAGGCGGTGGTGAACACGATTTGCGGCAGGTAGTCGAGGCGGCGCAGCACGTCCAGCCCGGTCATCTCGGGCATCTGGATGTCCATGAACACGACTTCGGGCCGCAGCCGCGTGATCCGCTCCAGCGCTTCGGCGCCGTTGGCCGCCTCGCACACCAGGCGCAGTCCGGGATTGGCGTAGATGGCGTCGCGCAGCAGGTCGCGCGCCAGCGGTTCGTCTTCGGCAAAGAAGGCGGTTTTCAGGCTCATGTTCATGTTATGCGTAGCTCTCTGCACGGACCGCGGGGATGGTGACCGACACGCTGAAGCCCTCGCCCGGCGCGCTGTTGACTCGCATCGCGGCGCGGCTGCCATAGTCCAGCTGCAGGCGCCGCTCGATGGTGCGCAGGCCGAGTCCGGAGGACGCGGCGAGCGCGGCCGGATCGACGCCGGGACCGGTATCGCGCACCGTCATGGTCAGCGCACCGCTTGCCGGGTCGCGCCGCGTGCGGATCTGCAGGATGCCCGGACGGCTGTGGGGGTTGAAGGCGTGCTTGATGCTGTTCTCCACCAGCGGCTGCAGCGACAGGGCCGGCAGCGGATGGTCGCCGGCGTCCGGGTCGAGATCCCAATCGACGTGCAGGCGCTCGCCCAGGCGCAGTTGTTCCAGTTCTAGGTAGTCGCGCACGAAATCCAGTTCCGCATCGAGGGTCACGCGGTCGCTGCCGCTGCGCTCGGTGTCGAGGACGTAGCGCAGCATGTCGGAAAACTGGAAAGGCGCGGTCTCGGCGGCGGCCGGATGACGCTGCGTCAGCGCGATGATCGAGTGCAGGGTGTTGAACAGGAAGTGCGGATTGAGCTTGTTGCGCAGCGCGCTCAGTTCCGAGGTGATCAGGAGCCCCTGCGCGTCCTTGATCGCCAGCGCCTGGCGGTGCGCGGCCTCGCTGGCGCGGATCAGGTGGAAGATGCCGGCGCCCAGCAGGTAGGTCATCACGTGGTACAGCAGCGGCCAGACGTACCAGCGCTGGCCGGCTTGGGGGCGTGGAACAGCATCCAGAACGGCGACTGCGACACCACCGAGAACACCAAGGCGGCCGGGATGTGGATGCCGATGATGCTGGAGAGGCGGTAGCGGCGGCGTTCGAAGAAGCCGGTCAGGGGCCAGGCCAGCGCCAGCAGGATGGCGGAGGGGAGCAGGCTGACGAAGGTCAGCAGCCAGCGGCCGGCATCGAAGCGGCCCTCCATCACCCAGTCCAGCTGGTCGGCGAAGGACAGGAAGACCCCATAGGTCGTCCAGGCGGCGATGTAGAGCCGCCACATGAGGCTGGGACGGATCAGCGCGGGAGCGGTCGTGTTCATGCTCCGAGTATCGCTTCCGGCGGGGCGGAACAGGTCCGCCATGTCACGAACTGCAGGATTCATGTTCCGAAATGAGGAAATGGGTGCGCGCCATGGTAAGCCGCCTATGGCCGAAGCGGCAACTGCTGTATGCACGACGGCAAGATTTCGCCGGCTTCGACCGTATTATTGCGTTTATGTGCGCGTTTGTGCGTGTTCGCGTAGGATTCCTGGGATTGAACGGGAGAGAACATGCAGCTTGCAGAAGAACGGCGGCAATCGATCATCGAGGCCGTCGAGCGTGAAGGGCGGGTGCTGGCGGCCGAGCTGGCCCAGCGCATGGACACCTCGGAAGACACCATCCGGCGCGATCTGCGCGAGCTCGACGCCGCCGGCCTGCTGCGCCGCGTGCACGGCGGCGCGGTGCGGCGCACGCGCGAGGCCAGCTTCGGCGAGCGCGTCGAACGCGACCCCGCCAGGAAGAGCGCGTTGGCGCACGTGCTGCGCACGCTCATCCGCCCCGGCGACACGGTGCTGATCGACGCCGGCTCCACCAACCTGGCGCTGGCGCGCCTGCTGGAAGACGGCCAGGCTGCGGCCATCGTCACCAACAGCCCGCAGCTGGCGCTGGCGCTGGGCGACTTCCGCCGCACCCGCATCGTGCTGCTGGGCGGGACCTACCACGCGGCCAGCGGCGCGGTGCTCGGCGCCCGCACCCTGGCCGAGCTGCAGCAGCTGCGCGCCGACCTGTGCATCGTCGGCGTGTGCGCGCTCGACCCGGAACGCGGCCTGGCCGCTTCCGACGCCGAGGAAGCCGGCATCAAGGCCGCCATGGTGACGGGCAGCGCGCGCAGGGCGGCGGCGCTCCTGAACGAACGCCTGGGCGACAGCGCGCCCTTCGCCTTTGCCCGGCTGGCCGAGCTCGACCACCTGGTGCTCGAAGACGACGCGCCGTCCGACACCATTGCCCGCCTGCGCCAGGCGCATCCGGCACTCGACCTCCAGCTTGCCCCGAAAGCCCGCACATGAACCACGATTCTTCCGCGCTGTCCGCGGCGCGCTGGTCGATCTCGACCGTCTTCCTGCTCAACGGCGCCGGCATCGGCCTGTGGGCCGCGCACGTGCCGATCGTGCAGGCGCGCGCCGGCATCGACCTGGCCACGCTGTCCATGGTCCTGTTGACCATCGCGGCCGGGGCCCTGCTGGCCATGCCGCTGATGGGCGGTTTCACCGCGCGCTGGGGCACGCGCCGCATGACGCTGCTAGCGGGCTTCGCCTTCGCCGCGCTGCTGGCCGTGCTCATGGGCGTGAGCGACCCGCGCCTGCTGTTCCTGGCTGCCTTCGCCTTCGGCATCAGCAACGGCGCGCTGGACGTGGCGATGAACGCCAACGCCAGCGAGGTCGAGGCCGCGCGCGGCATCCCGACCCTGTCGTCGATCCACGGCTTCTACAGCCTCGGCGGCCTGATCGGCGCGGGCCTGGGCGGCCTGCTCATCGGCCAGGGCTGGGGCGACGGCAGGGGCGCGCTGGCGATGGCCATCGTGACCGCGGCCGTATTGGCGTTGGCGGCGCCGCGCGTGATGGCCTTCGCGCCGACCATGGATGCGGGCAGCCACTTCCAGCTGCCGCGCGGCGCGGCGCTCGGCCTGGGCCTGCTGGCCTTGCTGTGCTTCGCGGTGGAAGGCGCGCTGGTCGACTGGAGCGCGCTCTTGATGCAGGAGCGCACCGGGGCCGCGCCGGCGCAGGCGGCGCTGGGATTTTCCGCGTTCTCGATCGCGATGGCGGCCTGCCGCTTCGCCGGCGACCGCATGATCCTGCGCTTCGGCGCGCTGCGCGTGATGGTGCTGGGCGGGCTGGCGATGTTCGCCGGCCTGGCCACAGCGGTGCTGAGCACCCACTTCCTCTTGACCGCCGCCGGCTTCGCCCTGATCGGCATCGGCGCGGCCAACGTGGTGCCGCTGCTGTTCGGCGCCGCGTCGCGCATCCCGGGCATGAGCGCCGGCGCCGGCGTGGCGGCGGTGGCGACGCTGGGCTACGGCGGGCTGCTGCTGGCGCCGCCGGTGCTGGGCTATATCGCCTCGCATGCGAGCATCATGGTGGCGCTGGGCTTGCTGTCGCTGTCCGGGCTGGTCATTGCCATGAGCGCGCGCATCATCAGGGTACAATCCGGTCCTACCAACTAGGAGCACACGATGAAACGCACGGACCTGGCAAAGCGGGAAGCCGAAAAACTCAAGAACCAGATGGGCGCGCAGAACGCGGGCTTCGGCGGCGCCGCCAGGAATGCCGTGCCCGACCGGCGCGAGCAGCGCGAACGCGAGCGCGCGCTGGGACTGGTGCCTTTCGCCGTCAAGCTCAACGGCGAGCTGGTAAAGCAGCTGCAGGCGCTGAGCAAGGAACGCGGCATCGAGCTGAACGAACTGGTTGCCGAGCTGCTGCAAAAAGGCTTGTCGGCCTAGCTTTCTTCATTCAAGGGAAAGGAATCAGGCATGGCCAGGCTTGTATTCGGAATGAACCAGTCCCTCGACGGCTACGTCGACCACGAGGCCTTCGGGCCCAGCCCCAGGCTGTTTCGCCACTTCATCGACGAAGCGCAGGCGCAAACGGGCAGCATCTACGGCCGCAAGCTCTACGAGATCATGCGTTACTGGGACGAGGATCGTCCGGAATGGGGGCCGGACGAGCAGGCCTTCGCGCTGGCCTGGCGCCGCCAGCCGAAGTGGGTGGTGTCGCGCACCCTGCGCTCGGTGGGACCGAATGCCACGCTGCTGGGCGGCGATCCCGGCGAGGCGGTGCGCCGGCTGAAGGCCGCGCACGAGGGCGAGATCGAAGTGGCCGGTCCCGCTTTGGCCGCCAGCCTCGGCGCGCTCGGCCTGATCGACGAATACCGGATTTACCTCCACCCGGTCGTGCTCGGCGGCGGCACGCCGTATTTCGCCGGTCCCCGGCCGCCGCTGCGCCTGCTGGCGCACGAGCGCATCGACGAGGACGTGCTCAGGCTGCGCTATGTGCCTGCCTGAGCCTCAGGCGTACGCGCGCAGCACCGTATAGACGCCATTCTCCGACGCCACCAGCGCATAGCCGCGCACATCCCACACGATCGGCGCACCGTCCGCGGGCACGGTCGCGCCGGCGGCGCGGCGCGCCATGGTCACGTGCGGGCGGTAGCGGCGCGTTTCCGGCTGCAGGCCGAGCGCGCCCAGCGCATCCGACAGGCGCGCGTGCAGGGCCGCGAGGGCCGGCGGCGTCAGGGTCGGTTCGAGCACGGCGATCCCGTTATGCCATAGCGCGGCGCGGGTGAGATCGACGCGGAAGGGTTCGAACGGGACGGCAAAGCCGTCCAGCAGTTGGGGCAGTCGATCGCTCGGCAGGCTGCCGAGGAAGTGCAGGGTGAGGTGTAGCTTGTCGGCCTGGACCGGGGCGGCGCCCGCCGGCCAGGTCCAGGCGTCGCGCCATTCGCTCAGGAGATGGCGCACGTCCGGCTCGGGCCACAGGGCCAGGAACAGACGGGTGGTGGGCGTTCTCGCCGGTCCGTCCATGCGTGCCTCTCAGAAGCAGTGTTCCGACGCCGGGAAGCTGCCGTCCTTGACCGCCGCCACATAGCTGCTCACGGCAGCGTCGATGCTGGTCTGGCCGTCCATGAAGTTGCGCACGAAGCGCGCCTTGCGGCCCGGGAAGACGCCCAGCAGGTCGTGCATCACCAGCACCTGGCCCGAGCAGTCCGGGCCGGCGCCGATGCCGATGGTCGGGATGGCCAGCAGTTCGGTGACTTCCTTGCCCAGCGCTGCCGGAATCGCTTCCAGCACCACCAGCGAGGCCCCGGCCGCCTGCAGCGCCAGGCCGTCGGCCTTGAGCTGCTCGGCCGCCGCATCGGTCTTGCCCTGCACCTTGAAGCCGCCGAAGGCGTGCACGAACTGCGGGGTCAGGCCGATGTGGGCGCACACCGGGATGCCGCGCTCGACCAGGAAGCGCACGGTCTCGGCCAGCCAGGCGCCGCCCTCGATCTTGACCATCTGGGCGCCGGCGCGCATCAGGGTGACCGCGTTGTTGTAGGCCTCGACCGGGGTCGTGTAGCTGCCGAAGGGCATGTCGGCCAGCACCAGGGCCAGCTTGTTGCCGCGCGCGACGGAGGCGGTGTGGTAGGCCACATCCTGCACCGTCACCGGCAAGGTCGAATCGTAGCCGGCGCAGACCATGCCCAGCGAATCGCCGATCAGGAGCACGTCCACGCCGCAGCGGTCCATCAGCGAGGCGAAGCTGGCGTCGTAGGCGGTGAGCATCGCGATCTTGTCGCCGGCCGCGCGCATCGCCAGCAGCGCGGGCGCGGTCACGGCCTTGCGGACGGGTTTCGGGGCATCGTTGGCAGACGGTTCCTGACCCTCTAGGTAAGCGCTCATGGAAATCCTTGTAAAACGGTCGTTCGAAAACGCGTAGTGTAATGCGCCGGGCGCAAACGTGCAGCCTCAGGACCGAAAGATGAAGTACACCGCGCCGACCAGGCACAGCGCCGCCCACACGTAATCGAGCTTGAACGGTTCGTTCATGTAGAGCATGGCGAAGGGCACGAACACGCTGAGCGTGATCGCCTCCTGCATGATCTTGAGCTGGGCCAGGCTGAACTGGGTGTGGCCGATGCGGTTGGCGGGCACCTGCAGCAGATACTCGAACAGGGCGATGCCCCAGCTGATCAGGGCCGCGACGTACCAGGCGCGGTTGTTGAGGCTCTTTAGGTGGCCGTACCACGCGAAGGTCATGAAGATGTTCGACAGCACCAGGAGGCCGGCTGTCTGGAACCAGATGGGCAGTCCCATGCTCAGCCTATCTTCTCGACCGCCTGGCTGGCCACCAGCGGCAGGTGGTCGCGGATGGGGCCGACGCCGGGAATCACGAGATCAGGGGCGATCTCGGCCAGCGGCGCCAGCACGAAGCCGCGCTCGTGCATGCGCGGGTGCGGCACCGTCAGGGTGTCGGTGGCGATGAGCTGGTCGCCGTACAGCAGCAGGTCGAGGTCGAGCGTGCGCGGCGCATTGCGGTAAGGGCGCTCGCGGCCGTGCGCCTGTTCGATGTCCTGCAGTGCCTGCAACAGCTCGAAGGGATCGAAGCTGGTGTCGATGCAGGCCACCGCGTTGATGTAGTCGGGACCGCTCGAGTCGACCGGCGCGGTGCGGTACAGGCCGGACGTTTCGATGATCGTCGAACCGTCCAGCAGGGCCAGGCGGCGCAGCGCGTCCAGCACGTTGGCCCGGGCGTCGCCCAGGTTGGCGCCGATCCCGACGTAGGCGATCATTCCTCGCCGCCGCCCTGTGCGGCCGGCGCGCCCTCGCCGTCGTTGCGGCGGCGCGGGCCGCGGCGCGGCGGGCGCTTGCGCTTCTGGCCCTCGCCGCGGCCTTCGCCGCGCTGGCTGGCGGAGGCCAGCAGGGCTTCGCGCTCGCCGCCTTCGGCCGCGTAGAACGCGGTCCACCATTCGCCGATCTCGCCCGGCAGTTCGCCCGATTCGCAGCGCAGCAGCAGGAAGTCGTAGCCGGCGCGGAAGCGCGGGTGCTCGAGCAGCTTGAAAGGCGCCTTGCCGGTGCGGCGCTCGAAGCGCGGCTGCATGGCCCAGATGTCGCGCATGTCGGTGGCGATGCGGCGCTGCAGGGCCAGGTTCTCGGTTTGGGTGCCGAGCACGTCGTCGGCCGCCAGGTGCAGGGCCGGGATCGGCGACTCGCCGGCGGCGCGGTAGGCGTTCCATTTTTCCAGCACCTGGTGCCACAGGAGCGAGGCGAACAGGAAGCCGGGCGAGACGCCCTTGCCGGCCTTGACGCGGCCGTCGGTCGATTCCAGGGCGAGCGTCACGAACTTCATGCCGATCGGCTGTTCCAGCACCACGTCCAGCAGCGGCAGCAAGCCGTGGTGCAGGCCGGCCGAGCGCAGTTCCTTCAGGCAGGCCAGCGCATGGCCCGACAGCAGGAGTTTGAGCATCTCGTCGAACACGCGCGCGGCCGGCACATTGTCGATCAGGGGCGCCATGACGGGAATCGGGGCGCGCGTGGTCGGCTCGATGGTGAAGCCGAGTTTCGCGGCGAAGCGCACCACGCGCAGCATGCGCACCGGGTCTTCGCGGTAGCGCGCTTCCGGCACGCCGATGATGCGCAGGGTCTTGGCGCGGATGTCCTCGATGCCGCCGTGGTAGTCCAGCACCGTCTGGGTGGCCGGGTCGTAGTACATCGCGTTGATGGTGAAGTCGCGGCGCGCGGCATCCTCGTGCTGGGGGCCGAAGTTGTTGTCGCGCAAGACGCGGCCGTGCTCGTCCTTCGGCGCGTTGTCGCTGCCGTTGCCGCGGAAGGTGGTCACTTCCAGCAGGTCCTGGCCGAACATCACGTGTACGATCTGGAAGCGGCGGCCGATGATGAAGGCGCGCCGGAACAGGCGCTTGACCTGCTCGGGCGTGGCGTCGGTGGCGATGTCGAAGTCCTTGGGCTTGACGCCCAGCAGCAGGTCGCGCACGGCGCCGCCGACGACGAAGGCCTTGAAGCCGGCTTCCTGCAGCGTCTGGGTGACCGTGATCGCGTTGCGCGAGACGTTGCGCGGGTCGATCTTGTGCTCTTCAGGACCCAGGATAACCGCCTGGGTCGGGTCGCGGCCGTCGTCCTTGACGCCCAGGATCTTGCGGATGAATTTCTTAATCATTGAAGAGATGAATAGTTGGCCAACCCTGCGATTGCGCGTGGGCGGCGAGCTTCGCGCTCGGGTTGGTGGCGACCGGATGGCTGACGATCGATAGCAGCGGCAGGTCATTGTGCGAGTCGCTGTAGAAGTGGCAGCGTTCGAAGTCCTCGAAGCGCGCGCCCAGGCGCTCCAGCCAGGCATGCATGTGGGTGACCTTGCCGGGGCCCGAGGTCGGGGTGCCGAGCAGCCTGCCGGTCAGCTTGCCGTCGGCGTCGTACTCCGGCATGGCGCCGATGTGGTGTTCCACGCCGAAGCGCGCCGCGATCGGCGCCGTGATGTGGTGGTTGGTCGCGGTGATGATGGCCACCAGGTCGCCGGCGTCCTGGTGTTGGCGCACCAGCGCCAGCGCCTGCGGCCGGATCGCGGGTTCGATCACCTCGCGCATGAAGCGCGCGTACAACGCATCGAGCTCGGCGCGCGGGAAGCGCGCCAGGGTGCCGAGGGCGAACTCGAGGTATTCGACCGGGTCGAGCACGCCGGCATTGTACTGGGCGAAAAATTCGTCGTTACGGCGGCGGAAGGCGGTTTCGTCCACCGCGCCGACACGGACCAGGAACTCGCCCCATTCGTAATCCGAATCGATCGGAAGCAGGGTGTGGTCGAGGTCGAACAGCGCAAGGTTTTTCATTCTTTGGGTTCCGACTGCTGGTTTTCTTGCAGCAACAAATCACGCAGCAGCGGGACGGTGACGGGGCGCTGGGTCTCGAGCGAATACTGGTCGAGGGCGTCCAGCATCGTCGCCAGCGACCGCATGTCGCGCTTGAAGTGAGACAACAAATAGGGTAACACGCTGGCCGACAGCGTCAAACCGCGCGCTTCGGCGGCCTGGGTCAGCGCGGCGATCTTCTCGTCGTCCGACAGGCCCTTGATCTGGTAGACCAGGCCCCAGCCCATGCGCGTACGCAGGTCTTCGCGCACCCCCAGCACCGCCGGCGGCACCGGGCCGGTGCTCACCATGTAGGCGCCGTGCTCGCGGATCTGGTTGAACAGGGCAAACGCGTCGATCTGGCGCTGGGGCGACAGGCGATCGGTGTCGTCCAGCAGATACAGGGTGACGTCCGGGCTGTGCACGAACTGGTCTTCCGGCGCATCGAAGGGGATGTAGCGCGAGGCCGGGCTGGCGGCCAGCGCCTGCAGCAGGTGGGTCTTGCCGGCGCCGGTGTCGCCCCACAGGTAGGCGAAATGCTCGCGCGAAGCACGCTGCGCGAACTGGTGCATCAGGTGCGCCAGTTCGGCATTCTCGCCCACCTGGAAGGTGTCGAGGCTGTGCGCCGGTTCGGCGCCTAAATCGAGCACCAGCTGTTTCATGGCGTTATCAAGCCTGTGCTGGAGTTCATCGTTGCACCACCAGCCGGAGCGCCAGTCGGCACGTGGATTGTGTAGGCTCCGGGATCAGGAAAAAGGGCATGCCGATATTGTTATTCTGTTAAGCCAAGTAGAAACGGAAGTTCGATAGAGGCTGTTTTGCTAAAATAGCGGATTGACCAGGTTTGGGTCGCCGCCTTCTATTTTACCGCCTCCGCTGCCAAATACCATGAGCCAACCATCTAATGTTTCCCTCTCCTACCGCGACGCCGGCGTCGACATCGACGCGGGCGACGCCCTGGTCGAAGCGATCAAGCCGTTTGCCAAGCGCACCATGCGCGAAGGTGTCCTCGGCGGCATCGGCGGCTTCGGCGGTCTGTTCGAGATCAGCAAGAAGTACAAGGAACCGGTCCTGGTGTCGGGTACCGACGGTGTCGGCACCAAGCTCAAGCTCGCTTTCGAGCTGAACCGCCACGACACGGTCGGCATCGACCTGGTCGCGATGAGCGTCAACGACATCCTGGTGCAGGGCGCCGAACCGCTGTTCTTCCTCGACTACTTCGCCTGCGGCAAGCTGGACGTGCCGACCGCCACCGCCGTGGTCAAGGGCATCGCCCAGGGTTGCGAACAGTCCGGCTGCGCCCTGCTGGGCGGCGAGACCGCCGAGATGCCGGGCATGTACCCGGACGGCGAATACGACCTGGCCGGCTTCGCCGTCGGCGCGGTCGAGAAGTCGCAGCTCATCGACGGCAGCAAGATCGTCCCGGGCGACGTGGTGCTGGGCCTGGCCTCGTCGGGCATCCACTCCAACGGCTACTCGCTGGTGCGCAAGATCATCTCGGTCGCCAAGCCGGACCTGGAAGCCGACTTCCACGGACGCAAGCTGGCCGACGTGCTGATGGCCCCGACCCGCATCTACGTCAAGCCGCTGCTGGCCCTGATGCAATCGATGGAAGTGAAGGGCATGGTGCACATCACCGGCGGCGGCCTGGTCGAGAACATCCCGCGCGTGCTGGGCGACCAGCTGACCGCCGTGCTGGACGCCAAGTCCTGGACCATGCCGCCGCTGTTCCAGTGGCTGCAGCAGCACGGCGGCGTGGCGGATGCGGAGATGCACCGCGTGTTCAACTGCGGCATCGGCATGACCGTGATCGTCTCGAAGGACAACGCCGACGCCGCCATGGCGCAGCTGCAGGCGGCCGGCGAGACCGTGTACCGCATCGGCGAGATCCGTGCGCGCGAGGAAGGCCAGGCGCAGACGATCGTGCAGTAAGCGATCTTCTGATGCGAACAAAAACGGACGCCGAGGCGTCCGTTTTTGTTGTGCGCCCAGCATGGGCGCACTCTTGCGGGTGCAAGTCCCGCCGTAAGCTGACCACAGCGAGCGAAGTGAAGCGCAACTGCGTAAGGGCGACCGAGCGTGGGGAGGAAGCGTGGAGCGAAACTGCGAGCCGATGGACAAGAACCGAATAGAAGGCGCTGCCGAGCAGGGCGAGCGGGCAACATTCCGCGAAGCTCTTGTGGTCAAAGCGAGGCGGCGTAAATTCGGCGGTTGTGCAGGGAAGGAGTGCGTTCTTACCTTGGGGAGATCTCGCCTCATGCCTGAAAGGGCGACGTGGCGACACGGAGCGAGAAGTCAGCAGAGGCCATAGTAGCTGAGTTTTTTTTTCAGCGAAGGGCTGAACGAGTAGGAGTGTCGAACAACTTGTCGATGAATCGTGTACGGCATCAGATGCCCGCATCAGCGGGGCGGGTCGCGGCAAGGCGGGGTGAAGCCTCGTCCGATGCAACCAGCGATGAAACACGACTCCCGCGACAGGAACTGGAAGACACAGGGCGAGACTTGCTTGTGCAAGCGCTCGCGAGGGAGAACATGCAACGCGCGTGGAAACGCGTGAAGACGAACAAGGGAGCCGCAGGCGTCGATGGTCTGGACATTGCCCAGACCGGACAGCACCTGAAGCACGCTTGGCCTGCCATCAGGAAGCAACTGTTGGAAGGCACGTACCGACCCATGCCGGTGCGGCGCGTCGGCATTCCAAAGCCGGACGGAAGCGAGCGTGAACTGGGAATACCCACCGTGACCGACCGTTTGATTCAGCAGGCACTATTGCAGGTGCTGCAACCGCTGATCGATCCCACCTTTAGTGAACACAGCCACGGGTTCCGGCCCGGCCGGCGTGCGCGTGATGCCGTGCTTGCAGCACAGCAATACGTGCAACAAGGCTACCGCACCGTGGTCGACGTCGATCTGTCGAAGTTCTTTGATCGGGTCAACCACGACATCCTGATCGACCGCCTAAGGAAACGCGTGAACGACGCCGGAGTTATCCGGCTGGTACGCGCCTACCTGAACGCGGGGATCATGGATGGCGGCGTGGTGGTCGAGCGGGGAGAAGGGACGCCGCAAGGCGGACCGCTCTCGCCGCTTCTGGCCAACGTGCTTCTCGACGAGGTGGATCGGATGCTGGAACGACAGGGGCATCGCTTTGCCCGCTATGCCGATGACTGCAACGTGTACGTGCGCAGCCAGAAGGCAGGCGAGCGGGTAATGATCTTGCTCAAGCGCCGGTACGACAAGCTGCACCTGAAGATCAACGAATCGAAAAGTGCAGTGAGCCGGGCGTTTGGCCGCAAATTCCTGGGCTATGAGCTGTGGATGGGCCCTGAAGGCGAGGTGAAACGCGCGGTGTCGAAGAAGGCGCTGGAGGCATTCCGGCAGAAGATCAGGCAACTTACTCGTCGATCAGGTGGACGCAGCATTGCCGAGGTAATTGATGGGCTGCGTAGCTACGTATTGGGATGGAAAGCATATTTCGGACTGGCGCAAACCCCGACTGCCCTGCGAGAGCTGGACAAGTGGATGCGCCACCGTCTACGTGCAATTCACCTGAAACAGTGGCGATGTGGGCCTACCATCTATCGAGAGCTGCGAAAGTTGGGGGCAACGCCGAAAGTCGCTGCTCTGGTTGCGGGGAACAACCGCAGCTGGTGGCGCAACAGCAGGCTTGCCCTGAACAACGTCCTGACGATTGGCTACTTTGACCGTCTTGGCATGCCTCGCCTCACTTAACCTCAACTACTCGAACCGCCCGGTGCGGACCCGCATGCCGGGTGGTGTGGGAGGGGTCGGTCAGCATGCTGACTGCCCCTATCCCGATTGCGGTGTTGTCGTGTCCTGCTATTTCGCCGCGCCGGCGCCGATGTGACGGTCGAGGAAGCGCTCGACCCGGTCCCAGAAGTCGACCTGGTTCTTCGGCAGCGACCAGCCGTGACCTTCTTCGGGATACTCGACCCATTCGACGTTCTTGTTGGTCTTCATGACGGCGTCGCGGAACCTGGTGCCGTGGTTGATGGGCACCCGTTCGTCGGCGCCGCCGTAGGCCAGCAGCAGCGGCTGGGTGATGCGGGCGGCCTGCTCGATCGGCGAGGTGGCCTTGAACTGGGCCGCGTCCTGGACCGGGTCGCCAACCCTTTCCGGCATGCCGTAGGCCTTGAACTCGTCCGAAGTGTCGTTGGCGAAGCTCCAGCCGCCGTTGTACAGAAGCTTGATGTCGGTGACGCCCACCCAGTTGATGCCGCATTTGTACAGGTCCGGATCGTTCACCAGTCCCATCAGCGTGGCGTAGCCGCCATAGCTGGCCCCGGCAATGCAGACGCGCTTGATGTCGACGATGCCCTTGTCCGCCGCCCAGCGCACGCCGTCCGCGACGTCGTCCTGCATCGCCAGGCCCCATTGCTTGAAGCCGGACGTGAAATGCTTGAGGCCGAACCCCAGGCTGCCGCGGAATTCCGGCTCGAGCACGGCGTAGCCGCGCGACGCCAGGAACTGCGAGTACGGGTGCCAGCCCCAGGAGGCGCCGCGCACCCAGGGGCCGCCATGGACCAGCACCACCATCGGCAGCCCGGTGCGCTTCGCGCCCGGCGGCAGCGTCAGCAGGGCCGGGATCTCCAGGCCGTCGCGCGCCTTGTAGCGGACGAACTGCTGGCGTCCCATCTGCCCCGGATTGATCTTCGGACGCGCGTCGGCGATCTTGTTCAGCAGCTTCGTCTGCGTGTTGTAGAGCGAGTAGGTGCCGGGCATGACGTCCGAGTACGACCACACCAGCACCCACGGCGACTCGGGCTGCGCCGGGACCGAGACGATGTTGATGGTCGACGGCAGCAGCTTGTCGACCGAGGCCTGGATCGTCTTCATGCCCGGGTCGAACCATTCGTTCGACTCGGCATCGGTGCGGAAGCGCACGCCCAGCACCTTGTCGCGGTTGGCCACCAGGCTGCCGTCGAAGTCGTAGCCGGCGGTGACCAGCACCGGCTGCGGGTCGATCTTGCCGGTGGCCGGGTCGAGAACGTGGACCGAGGTCGTATCGCGTCCGCCGCTACGCGCCCGCACGAACAGCTTGCCGTCCGACGCGAAACCGATCGGATCCAGCTCCTTGCTGCCATCGCCGAAGGTCGGGAAGCTGGCCAGCACGCGCCACGCCTGGCTCGACGGATCGCGGTAATGCAGCGTGGTCGTGTCGCGCTCCTGCGAGGTGGCCAGGCGCGGTTCGCCCTTGTGGTCGAGTGTCCAGCTGCGCACGTTGGCGACGGGGCGGGGTACGGTTTGCGTGGCCCCGGTCAGGGTATTCAGGCGCAGCAGGTCGACACTGCGCACCTCACGCGCGGCGTCGAGATTGTTGCTGGTGACATACACGTACTCCGAATCCTGGGCGCCTTCCTTGTCAAGCATATAGGTGTGCCAGGGCAGGACCTTGCGCGTGCTGCGCGTGCCGTGGGTCGCGCGATAGCCGGTGCGGTCGGCCAGTTCCACGAAGCGCCCGCCGTCGTGGTCGACGGCGTACAGACCGGGCGCATAGCGCCTGTTGCCCTCGCCTACGCCTTTCTCGCGGGTGTCGAAGAGCAGGCGCTCGTTGCTGATCCACTGGAACTCGCCGATGCCGGCGTCGGTGTACGAGGCGACGACCTTGGCGCTGTTGGACTGCAGGTCCACTACCACCAGCGCGTCGCGCCGGTCGGGTGTGCTGGAGCGCGCGGCCAGGTAGCGCGCGTTCGGCGACAGCTTGGCGTCGCTGACCGGAGAACCGGAAAAGAAGCTGGCGATCGGCGGCACGGAAGCCACGGCCGGGACCGGCGCCTGTGTTTGCGCGTGGGCGCCAGGCAGGGCGCAGGCGACGCTGGCGGCCAGCGCGGCGCCGGCCAGTGCACGCAAGAGGGATGGTGTCATGTCAAATCGTGAAGTGAGTCGTTCCGGAAAAAGGCGACCCAACAATAGCAGCCGCCGCCGCTCACCGGAACCCTTTGGATGAGATCCATGCCCCATGCATATATGCTGTCGCGCCGACGCACAACCAGGAGTGCGCAATGCTCTACGGCTCCTCCTCCGGCGCCCGGATGTAATCCACCATGCCCATGCTCGCATGGCTCGGCGGCGCGCTCAGCAGGCTGCCGATCACCGTCGCCAATAGCCCGGCCGGCACCCCGAACACGCCGGCCGCCAGCGGCTGGATGCCGAGCCAGGACTGGTCCAGGCTGCCGCCCAGGGTCGGGCTGGCGCGCAGCATGTACCACAGGCAGACCAGGAAGCCGGTGACCATGCCCGCCATCGCTCCCATGTGGTTGGCGCGCTTCCAGAACACGCCCAGCACCAGCACCGGAAACAGCGTGGAACCGGCGAGCGAGAAGGCCGCGCCGACCAGGGACAGGATATCGGCGGGCTTCTGCGAGGCGCTGTAGGCGGCGATGAAGGCCACCGCCAGCAGCAGCAATTTGGAGATCGTCACCCGCTTCTGGGTCGAGGCGCCCGGATCGACCATCTTGTAGTACACGTCGTGCGACAGCGCGTTGGAGATCGCCAGCAGCAGGCCGTCGGCCGTGGACAGGGCCGCGGCCAGGCCGCCGGCGGCGACCAGGCCCGAGATCACGTAGGGCAGGCCGCCGATCTCGGGCGTGGCCAGCACCAGCACGTCGGCGTCGATCGCGATCTCGGCCAGCTGCACCACGCCGTCGCGGTTGATGTCGGCGATGCTGAGCAGGGGGTTGACCTTGTCCACGCTGGCCCAGTACGAGACCCAGGTGGGCAGCGCCGAGAAATCGCTGCCCACCAGTGCGGTATAGATGTCGTACTTGGCCAGCACCGCCAGCGCCGGGATGGTCAGGTAGATCAGCAGGATGAAGAACAGGGTCCAGAACACCGACACCCGGGTCTCGTTCACCGAGGGCGTGGTGTAGGCGCGCATCAGGATGTGGGGCAGGGCGGCGGTGCCGAACATCAGGCAGAACACCACGGCCAGGAAGTTGTTGCGGCGCTTGTCCGATTCCTCTTCGGTGGCGCCGGGGAAGGGCACCGTGTGCGGCACTGGCGGGCGGGCGCGCGCCAGGTTGGCGTCGCGCTGCTCGAGCCACAGGACGCGCGCCTCGTCGGCCGACCCCGGGTAGGTATTCAGGGCCCGCTCGGCCTGGCGCACCTCGACCAGCGAGGCATTGCTGGCGCGTACCGCTGCCAGGCTGCGCTGCGCTTCCAGCTTGCCGGTCTCCCACGAGCCCGGCAGGGCGGCCAGGCGCGCGGCGTACTCGTCGGCGCGGCGCCGGAACTCGGCCCGCACCTGTTCCTCGCGCGGGTCCTTCTCCAGCTGCTGTTCGCGCGCGGCCAGCTTGGTCAGCAGCGAGCCGTAGGCCACCTGCGGGATGGGGTTGTCGGCATGCTTGGCGGCCAGCCAGATGCTCGGGATCAGGAAGGCCACCAGCAGGATGATGTACTGGGCCACCTGAGTCCAGGTGATGCCGCGCATGCCGCCCAGGAACGAGCACACCAGGATCGAGGCGAGGCCGAGGAAGATCCCGACCGAGAAATCGACGCCGGTGAAACGCGAGGCGATCAGGCCGACCGCATAGATCTGCGCCACCACGTAGGTGAAGGACACCAGGATGGTGGCGGCCACCGCCAGCGCCCGCACCGGCCCGCCGCGCCCGCCCGCGCCGCCGCCATAGCGCACCGCCAGGAAGTCCGGAATGGTGTATTGCCCGAACTTGCGCAGGTAGGGCGCGATGAGCAGGGCCACCAGCACGAAGCCGCCGGTCCAGCCCATGATGTAGGCCAGGCCGTCGAAGCCATACAGATACAGGCCGCCGGCCAGGCTGATGAAGCTGGCCGCCGAGATCCAGTCGGCGGCCGTGGCCATGCCGTTGAACAGGGCCGGCACCCGGCGCCCGGCCACGTAGTACTCGGTGACGTTCGAGGTGCGCGCCACCACGCCGATGGTGGCGTACAGGACGATGGTGGCGAACATGAAGATGTAGCCGATCCACAGGCGCGGCATGCCTTCCTGCTCGAGCAGGGCCAGGGCGACCAGGAACAGGGCGAAGCAGGCGGTGTACCAGAGGTAGTAGCGCGACAGCTTGCGGAAATAGGGCGGCTTCTTCGCGCTCATGCGCGCTCCCGCGCGGCGTCCGGATACAGGCGGTCGAGCCGGCGCATGCGCCAGGCGTAGAACACGATCACGGCGAGCGAGACCAGGGAGGCGCCCTGCGCCGCCATGTAGAAGGACAGCGGCCAGCCGAACACGGTGAAGCGCGACAGCTCGCGCGCGAAGAACACGGTGCAAAAGCCGGTGCACAGCCACACCACCAGCAGCGCCGCGGTCAGCCGGCGCGTGGCCTGCCAGTGCGCGGCGCGGGCGGCTGCCAGGCGCGCATGCGGATCGCTGGGCGCAGTCGGGGAATCAGTCGGCATCGATGGGTTCATGGACGGGAGGCGGGAAGGTCAGGCGGAACAGGCTGCCCGGATACTTGGGCGAGTGGCTGCGCGGATTGTTGAAGATGTCGATCTCGGCGCCGTGCTGCTGGGCGATCTCGCGCACGATCGCCAGCCCCAGGCCGCTGCCCTGCACGTTGCTGCCGAGGATGCGGTAGAAGCGCTCGAACACGTTGGCGCGCTCGCTCGGCGCGATGCCGGGGCCGGTGTCCTCGACCTCGAGCAGGGCATGCTCGCCGTCGCGCCGCACGCGCACCGTGACGCTGCCGCCCTGCGGGGTATAGCGCAGCGCGTTGTCGATCAGGTTCGACAGCAGTTCGCGCAGCATCAGCGCGTTGCCGGCGATGTGCAGGGTTTCGTGCGCGGGCATGTCGGGCGATCCGGGCGATTCGTAGCCGAGGTCGATGCCGTGCGCGAACGAGGCCTGCACCCAGTCCTGCACGGTGGCGCGGGCCAGCTGGGCCAGGTCGATGTCTTCGAAAGCGAGGCCGGCGTGCGGCTGGTTCTCGGCGCGCGCCAACGCCAGCAGCTGGTTGACCAGGCGCGTGGCCGATTCCGAGCTCTTGGCCAGCTGCTCGAGCGAGCGGTGGATCTCGCCCGGGTCGACCTGGCGCAGCGCCAGTTCGGACTGCATGCGCATGCCGGCCAGCGGGGTCTTCATCTGGTGCGCGGCGTCGGCGATGAAGCGCTTCTGCATCTCGACGGTCTGGCCCAGGCGCTCGAGCATGTCGTTGAAGGAGCCGACCAGCGGCGAGATCTCTTCCGGCACCTGGCGCGGGTCGATCGGCGACAGGTCGTCCTGCGCGCGCGCGCGGATGCGCTCCTGCAGCTCGGCCAGCGGGGACAGGCCGCGCGACAGGGCGAACCAGACCAGCGCCAGGATCACCGGCAGGATGATGAACTGGGGCAGGATCACGCCCTTGATGATCTCGTTGGCCAGGTGGGCGCGCTTGTCCAGGGTTTCGGCGACCTGCACCAGGGCCAGGCTGGGGGCGGCGCCCGCCGGGCGTGGGCGCAGCGGATCGAGGTTGACCCAGGAATAGGCAACCCGCACCGGCGTGCCGTGGATGCTGTCGTTGCGGAACACCACGGTGCCGCTGGGGCTGCGTTCGTCGGCGTCGGGGCCGGTCCGGCGCGGGCGCGGCAGGTCGCGGTCGCCGTCGAGGTGGGCGCCGTCCGGCCCGCTGATCTGGAAATAGACGCTGTCGACGTCGTCGGCGCGCAGCACGTCGGTCGCGCTGCCGGGCAACTGCACCTCGGGCCGGCCGGCCACCGTGCGGATCTGCTGCGACAGCACGGTGACGCGGTCTTCCAGCGCGTCGTCGAAAGGCTGGTTGGCGATCGACTTGGCCACCAGGTAGGTGATCGCGATGCTCATCGGCCACAGCAGCAGCAGCGGGGCCAGCATCCAGTCGAGGATCTCGCCGAACAGCGAATGGCGGATGTTCTCGTCGGGTTCGGGATTGGGCGGGACCCAGGGCCGGTGCCCGCCCGCCGGGAAGGGCGCGAACGGGTCCTGCCCCGCGCCTGGCGGCGTGTCGGCATGCCCGCCTTCGTGCTCGTTCACTTGTTTTCTGGGGCCGGTGCGCGCGGGGCGTCGGAGTACTTCTCGAGGCAGTAGCCGAGGCCGCGCACGGTGGCGATGCGCACGCCGCCGACCTCGATCTTCTTGCGCAGCCGGTGCACGTAGACCTCGATGGCGTTGTTCGAGACTTCCTCGCCCCATTCGCACAGGTGGTCGACCAGCTGCTCCTTGGAGACCAGGCGCCCGGTGCGCGCCAGCAGCACTTCCAGCAGGCCCAGCTCGCGCGCCGACAGGTCGAGCATCTGGTCGTTGATGTAGGCGCTGCGGCCGACCTGGTCGTACACCAGCGGGCCGTGCCGGACCACGGCGGGGCCGCCGCCGGCGCCGCGCCGGGTGAGGGCGCGCACCCGCGCCTCCAGCTCGGACAGGGCGAAGGGCTTGGCCATGTAGTCGTCGGCGCCGAGGTCGAGGCCCTCGACGCGCTGCTCGACCGAGTCGGCGGCGGTGAGGATCAGCACCGGCAGCAGCGAGGAGCGCGCGCGCAGGCGGCGCAGCACTTCCAGGCCGGACAGCTTGGGCAGGCCGAGGTCGAGAATCAGGAGGTCGAACTCCTGGGTGGACAGGGCCGTATCGGCATCCTGGCCGTTCTTGACGCAATCGATGGCATAGCCGGACTGGCGCAGGGAACGCGTTAGCCCATCGGCAAGTACGCTATCATCTTCGGCGAGCAGAATTCGCATGGGGCTACCTCAGTATTTCGTTAGACCTTTGACAGGCCCTATTGTGTTTGATTTATCGCAACAATGCGAGTCTTACGGATAGCAACACCGCGACTTTTTTCGCTTGCCTAAACCACTGGATTTATATACAGTAGTGACTTGATTTCGCTTGTTCAAACCACTGAGTTTTTATACAGTAGTGACCTTGATTTGCGTGGTAGCGCCCCTACCTTGCCTACTCCACAGCTGAAAGTACACCATGGACGACAAAAAAACCGCAGTAAACGCCGCTGAAAAGGGCAAGGCGCTGGCCGCCGCCCTGGCGCAAATTGAAAAGCAGTTCGGCAAGGGCTCGGTCATGCGCATGGACACCAGCGCACCGGTCGAGGAAGTCCAGACTGTTTCCACCGGCTCGCTGGGTCTGGACATCGCGCTGGGCGTCGGTGGCCTGCCGCGCGGCCGTATCGTCGAGATCTACGGTCCGGAGTCGTCGGGTAAAACCACGCTGACGCTGCAGACCATCGCCCAGATGCAGAAGCTGGGCGGCACCTGCGCCTTCATCGACGCCGAGCACGCGCTCGACGTGACCTATGCGCAGAAGCTGGGCATCAACCTGGGCGACCTCTTGATCTCGCAGCCGGACACCGGCGAGCAAGCCCTCGAGATCACCGACGCCCTGGTGCGTTCGGGCTCGGTCGACCTGGTGGTCATCGACTCGGTGGCGGCACTGACCCCGCGCGCCGAAATCGAAGGCGACATGGGCGACTCGCTGCCGGGCCTGCAGGCGCGACTGATGTCGCAGGCCCTGCGCAAGCTGACCGGCTCGATCAACCGCACCAACACCCTGGTCATCTTCATCAACCAGATCCGCATGAAGATCGGCGTGATGTTCGGCAGCCCGGAAACCACCACCGGCGGTAACGCGCTGAAGTTCTACGCCTCCGTGCGCATGGACATCCGCCGTACCGGCTCGATCAAGTCGGGTGACGAAGTGATCGGTAACGAAACCAAGGTCAAGGTCGTCAAGAACAAGATCGCGCCGCCGTTCAAGGAAGCCCACTTCGACATCCTGTATGGAGAAGGCACTTCGCGCGAAGGCGAAATCCTGGATCTGGGCGCCGACAACAAGATCGTCGAGAAGTCCGGTTCGTGGTACAGCTATAACGGCGAACGCATCGGCCAGGGCAAGGACAACGCCCGTCAGTTCCTGAAAGAGCGTCCGGCACTGGCACGCGAAATCGAGAACAAGGTCCGTGCTGCGCTGGGCGTGCGCGAACTGCCGCCGGTCCTGGCTGCTGTCGAAGACAGCGGCAAGGACAAGCTCAAGGCAGTCGGCGAGTAATCGCCGGTTCGCGGACGTAGTCGATGCCTGCACCCCAGCTGAGCCTGAAAGCGCGCGCGCTTCGCTACCTGTCGATGCGCGAGCACAGCCGGCTCGAGCTGGGGCGCAAGCTGGCCCGTTATGCCGAGCCGGGCGATGACGTGGAAGCCCTCCTGGATTTCCTCGAGAAGAACAACTGGCTGTCGCAGGAGCGTTTTGCCGAATCCCTGATCAACAGGAAGGCAAGCCGCTTCGGCAATAGCCGTGTGATGGCCGAGCTGCAAAGCCACGGCCTCAACGGCGAAGCGCTGGATGAGATCAAGGCCGCGCTCGCCGACAGCGAAACCGCACGCGCCGCCGAAGTCTGGCGGCGCAAGTTCGGCACCGTCGCCGCCGATGCGGCTGAGCGTGCCAAGCAGATGCGTTTCATGCTGCAGCGTGGTTTCTCCCAACGCGCTGCACGGATCGCAATGCAGGGCGCTCCCGACGACGACGAGCTGTAAACAGGCTGGTGTTCGAGCCTGTTGCCTGACGAGCGGGCCTGGCCCCAGGCCTGCTCCGACGATATGCCAGGCGTGGCCGCAGGCCTGATGTATCACCTAGATCGTACAGCTTCTCGGTATGGAAGCAGGGCTCCGGCGCCAGCGTGGAGCGTCATCTCCGATATGCCCAGGCATATTCCTCAACGGACGATGGCGCTGCACGCTGGCGCTGCGCGTTTACCGGGTCCGTCTCGCCAGGCCGTGGCCGGGATTGGTCTTGCCACCCGGCAGACCCGTCCAGCCAAAGCAATATTGACGACGCAGCAAGAAAGCCGTCTCATCTTGCCTGCAACCCGGCAAAAAGGCTTCTGTTGCAGTGCAACCGAGAACGCCGTGTGCTAAACTTTCACGGTTTAAGCAGCGCCGCATGAGCGGTTGTTGTCGTAGAAGCTACGGCAACGTGCATGAAGCACACTGGCTGCACCACTAACCGCCGCGTAAGCGGCATTGGTTTTTATGCCCCTGTCTCCTCCCGTATCGCGCTCGCTCCGGCATACGCGCGCCATCACTGTCGACGCCTACGCGCGCGATGATGGCCTGTGGGATCTGGACGCCAGTATCCGCGACGTCAAAACCCGTGACATCCCGCTCGCTTCCGGCACCCGTCCAGGCGGCACCCCGGTGCACGACCTCAAACTGCGCGTCACCATCGACCGCAATCTGACCATCGTGGACGCCGAAGCCGCGTCCGATGCCGTTCCGTATCCCGGTTTTTGCGAGACCATTGGCCCTGCTTACAAAAAGCTGGTCGGCCTGTCGCTCATGAACCATTTCCGGCTGCACCTGAAAGACCGCCTGTCCGGCGTGCTCGGCTGCACCCACCTGACCGAATTGGCCCAGGTGCTGCCTACCGCAGCGCTGCAGGCCTTCGCCGACGACGTCTTCGACGATCGCGGCGGCGCCGACGCCGATCCTGGCAAAAGCGCGGCCGAACGGCCCTTCGAGCTCGACCGTTGCCATGCGTTGCGCAGCGACGGACCGGCCGTGGCCACCTACTATCCCCGCTGGTCGATCAAAGCCGTGTCGGGTTAGGATTCGCTGTTTGTCATTTTTTGAAATTCAACCGTATTTCTAATTCAGTAATAGAAGAAGGGAAGCCAGCATGAAAATCCATGAGTATCAGGGCAAAGAAATTCTCCGAAAATTCGGAGTGACCGTTCCGCGCGGCATTCCGTGCATGAGCGTCGAAGAGGCGGTCAAGGCCGCTGAAGAGCTGGGTGGCCCGGTCTGGGTCGTCAAGGCACAGATCCACGCAGGCGGCCGCGGCAAGGGCGGCGGCGTGAAGGTTGCCAAGTCGCTGGAACAGGTCAAGGAATATGCCGACCAGATCATGGGCATGCAGCTGATCACCCACCAGACCAGCCCGGAAGGCCAGAAAGTCCGCCGCCTGCTGATCGAAGAAGGCGCCGACATCAAGAAGGAACTGTACGTTTCCCTGGTGACCGACCGCGTCACCCAGAAGGTCGTGCTGATGGCCTCCTCGGAAGGCGGCATGGACATCGAAGAAGTCGCGCACAGCAACCCGGAAAAGATCCACAACGTCGTGATCGAACCATCGGTCGGCCTGACCGATGAGCAAGCCGACGACATCGCCCGCAAGATCGGTGTGCCGGAAGCGTCGATCGTCGACGCCCGCACCAACCTGCAAGGCCTGTACAAAGCCTACTGGGAAACCGACGCATCGCTGGCCGAAATCAACCCGCTGATCCTGACCGGCTCGGGCAAGGTCATCGCCCTGGACGCCAAGTTCAACTTCGACTCGAACGCCCTGTTCCGTCATCCGGAAATCGTCGCCTACCGCGACCTGGACGAAGAAGATCCGGCTGAAGTCGAAGCATCGAAGTTCGACCTGGCCTACATCTCGCTGGACGGCAACATCGGCTGCCTGGTGAACGGCGCCGGCCTGGCCATGGCCACCATGGACACCATCAAGCTGTTCGGCGGCGAGCCGGCCAACTTCCTGGACGTGGGCGGCGGTGCAACCGCAGAAAAGGTCACCGAAGCATTCAAGATCATGCTGAAGAACCCGGGCCTGAAAGCCATCCTGGTCAACATCTTCGGCGGCATCATGCGCTGCGACGTGATCGCCGAAGGCGTCATCACCGCATCGAAGGCCGTGTCGCTGCAAGTGCCGCTGGTCGTCCGCATGAAGGGCACCAACGAAGACCTGGGCAAGAAGATGCTGGCCGACTCGGGCCTGCCGATCATCTCCGCCGACACCATGGAAGACGCAGCGAAGCAGGTCGTTGCCGCTGCCGCTGGCCAAGCCTAATTCGCGAAGGAAATAAAAATGTCGATTCTGATCAACAAAGACACCAAAGTCATCACCCAAGGTATCACCGGCAAGACCGGCCAGTTCCACACCCGCATGTGCCGTGACTACGCGAATGGCCGTGAAGCCTTCGTGGCAGGCGTGAACCCGAAGAAAGCCGGCGAAGATTTCGAAGGCATCCCGATCTACGCATCGGTCAAGGAAGCCAAGTCGGAAACCGGCGCCACCGTGTCGGTCATCTACGTTCCGCCGGCAGGCGCAGCCGCCGCGATCTGGGAAGCCGTCGAAGCCGAACTGGACCTGGCAATCTGCATCACCGAAGGTATCCCTGTCCGTGACATGATGGAAGTCAAGGACCGTATGGCCAAGGCCGGTTCGAAGACCCTGCTGCTGGGCCCGAACTGCCCAGGCCTGATCACCCCGGACGAAATCAAGATCGGCATCATGCCGGGTCACATCCACAAGAAGGGCCGTATCGGCGTCGTGTCGCGCTCGGGCACCCTGACCTATGAAGCAGTCGGCCAGTTGACCGCACTGGGCCTGGGCCAGTCGTCGGCAGTCGGCATCGGCGGCGACCCGATCAACGGTCTGAAACACATCGACGTGATGCGCATGTTCAACGACGATCCGGACACCGACGCGGTCATCATGATCGGCGAGATTGGCGGCCCGGACGAGGCGAACGCTGCTCAGTGGATCAAGGACAACATGAAGAAGCCGGTCGTCGGCTTCATCGCTGGCGTCACCGCGCCTCCGGGCAAGCGCATGGGCCACGCCGGCGCGCTGATCTCGGGCGGCGCCGATACCGCGCAAGCCAAGCTGGAAATCATGGAAGCCTGCGGCATCACCGTCACCAAGAACCCGTCGGAAATGGCTCGCCTGCTGAAGGCGATGCTGTAATCTGACCAGTTCAAGGTCGACAAAGACGGGGAGCGTACGCTCCCCGTTTTTTTACCAATTGGTCAATTTTTGACATGCCAGGGCCAACTGCCTTGGTCAGCATGACAAATTACGTTCCATAAACTGTCCAGCTGACAAAAATTGCTGAGCTCAAGTGACAAATTTTGTCACTCATCAAGCCAAAACCTGTCCTGGCACGGCGTTTCCTTATCTCCTGACTAATAAAATCAGCATTTTTCGGGCTGGCACACGCCTTGCATATAGGAAAGCGTGGCAACAAGCAGTAACCCAAACCCGAAACACCACCCTGGAGAGATAGAAATGAACATCAAGCAAATGCAAACCAAGAAAGCTGAAGGCGGTTTCACCCTGATCGAACTGATGATCGTTGTCGCGATCATCGGTATCCTGGCTGCCGTGGCAATCCCGGCCTACCAGGACTACATCGCCAAGGGCAAGGCAGCTGCTGCCTATGCCGACATCGCTGCTGGTAAGACCGGCTACGAAATGGCCTTCGTCGAAGGCAGCGCAACCGATGCTGCTGGATACCTGGCGAAGGCTGGTCTCGCTAGCTCGACCGGCAACTGCAAGACGATCGAAGCAACCGCTCCTGGCTCCGATGGTGCGGCAGCCGCAGCCCTGACTTGCACCATTGCAAATCCTGGCCGTATCGGTACGCAAGACAGCGTGAAAATCACCCTGGCCCGCAGCGCAGACGGCATCTACACCTGCAAGACCGTCGGCTTCCCGTCTGACGACACCAAGTACACCCCGGCAGGCTGCACCGCTGGCACCGCCGAATAATCGACGACCGGGTTACCGGCCGAACATTCGGCCAGCACCAAAAGAGACCGCCTCGGCGGTCTCTTTGTTTTGGGCCTAGCGTTTCAGATAGCGATCCAGCCAGTTCATCACCGTGTGATGCCACTGCACCGAGTTCGCCGGCTTGAGCACCCAGTGATTCTCGTCCGGGAACACCAGCAGCTGGCTGTCGATCCCCTTGCGCTGCAGCGCCGTGAAAGTACCGAGCGCCTGCGCCGTCGGGATGCGGAAATCGAGGTCGCCCTGGATCACCAGCATCGGCGTCTTCCACTTGTTGACGTGGTGGACCGGATTGAAGCGCTCGTGATTGTCGGGCGTCGCGAAATAGGCGCCGCCGTTTTCCCAGTCGGTGAACCACTGTTCCTCGGTCGAGTAGGCCATGCCGCGGCTGTCGAACACGCCGTCGTGGTTGACCAGGCAGCGGAAGCCGTCATTCCAGTTCCCCGCGATCCAGTTCATCATGTAGCCGCCGTAGGAAGCGCCGAGGGCGCAGCTGCGTTCGCGGTCGAGCCATGGGAACTTCTTCACGGCCGCGTCCAGGCCCTTCTGCAGGTCCACCAGCGGCTTGCCGCCCCAGTCGCCGCTGATCGAATCGGTGAATTTCTGGCCGTAGCCGGTCGATCCATGGAAGTCGATGAACACGGTGGCATAGCCCGCGCCCGCATACACCTGCGGATTCCAGCGATAGCTCCAGCCGTTGCCGAAGCTGCCCTGCGGCCCGCCGTGCACCAGGAAGGCGATCGGGTACTTCTTGCCCGGCTCGGCATTCCAGGGTTTCATCACGTGCCCGTACACCGTCTCGCCGTTGGCGCCGGCAAAGCTGAACTGCTCGTACTCGCCCCAGCGCACGTCGGCCAAACGCTCGGTGTTCAGCCGGGTCAGCTGCCTTGGCCGGCCACCGGGCTGCATGGCGAACAGCTGCGCGCCGGAGGCCAGGTTGGCCTGGGTGTACACGAAGGTATTGCCGCGCACGTCGAAGGCGCCGACCGCGCCCTTGTCGGTCAGCGCCGTCACCTTGCCGCTGGCGACGTCGACCGAGAACAGCCGGTGCTGGCCCAGGTCTTCGGCATCGACGATCAGGGCCTTGCCGTCGGCGCGCCAGTGCAGGCTGCCGGCGGAGCGGTCCCAGTCGGCAGCCAGCTTGCGCTTGGCGCCGCTGGCCACGTCCATCAGCATCACCTGATAGCGGTCGGCCTCGAAGCCGGGACGCGCCATCGCCAGGTAGGCAAGGGTTTTTCCGTCAGGAGAAAACACGCCCTTGGTATCCCAGGCCGGGTTGTCGGCCGTGAGGTTGCGCGGGGCGCCGCCCGCGGCCGGCACGGTATACAGGTCGAAGTTGGTCGACCAGGCCTCGGTCTTGCCGGCGATGCGGGCCGCGAACACGATAGTCTTGCCGTCGGGGCTGAAACGGAACTCTTCGCGGTCGCCGAAGGGCTTCGAGGGCACGTCGCCGTCGAGCGAGCCCGATAGCGCGACCGGGCCGCCGGCCGCCTTGCCGGCGCTGTCGAGCGGCGCCGAGAACAGCACGTTGTTGCGTCCATCCTTCCAGGTGTCCCAATGACGGACGAACAGGCGGTCGTACAGCTTGCCGCTGCTCTTGTCCTTGTCCTTCGCGTCGAGACGCTGTTTGGTGCAGGCGAGATCCGCGCAGTCGCGGAAGACCGACAGGCTCATCGCCACGCGGTCGCCTGCCGGCGAGATGCGGAAACTCTCGACGTCGAGGGGGAGGTCGGTGACCTTCACCGGCTCGCCCGCCGCGCCGCCCGCCAGCGGAAGGCGCCACACTTGCGACGAGCCGGAACGGGACGACAGGAAATAGATGGCGTCGCCGGACGGCGACCATTCCGGTTCGGTGCTGCTGGAAGCGTGATTGGTCAGGCGCTGCGGCGCCGCGCCGGCAGTGCGCAGGTCGAGCATCCACAGTTCGGTGTGGCCACGGTTCTTCTTCATATCCGTGCTGCGCACGGTGTAGACGACGCGGCTGGCGTCGGGCGACACGGCCGGGCTGCCCACCCGTTCCATGTTCACCAGGTCTTCCACGGTAAAGCCGCGCGGCGCCGCCGTGGCGCTGGTCGCGACAAGGGCCGCCGCCGCCATTGGCAGCAAACCCGACAAACGAATATTCATGCTCCATCCTTGTTGTCATACGGTAAGCCGCAGGGCGCCGCTTACGCAGGCCAGCAATTTACCATGGGACATCATTCAGAGCGGGTGAGGCGAGTACTAGACGATCTTGAGCCGGTCCGCCAACAGCGCCTCGTAGGTCATGTTCTGCAGCAGCGTGTAATGGACCGGATCCAGGTCGACGAACTGGACGCCGTAGCTGTAGACATCCGGCTTGTCGGGCGCCGGCCTGGCCACCGTCATGTTCCTGACCGCGGCCAGGGTCTGCTCCGGCACCTCCTTGTTGGTGGGCGGCGTCGCCAGCGTGAGCACGTCGCTGTCGGCCGGCAGCGGATAAGGCGAATCGATCCTGGCGCCGGTCACCGAGACGTTGGCCAGCGTGCAGGCGATCGCAGCGTCAGCATTGCCCGCCTTGAACACGCGCGCCTGAATCTCGGCCTTGACCCGCATCGCGCCGCGCAGGCTGGTGCCCTGGATCGAGGTGGGGAAGGACAGGTGCACGTAGTTCAGCGGCCGCGCGAACACCCGCTCCACCGAGCACGCGAACGAGCACACGTTCACTCCCGAAAACACCCGGATCGTCAGGCGGTCGCCTTCCGTCATCGCGATTGGCGCGCCATTTTCGGTCGGGATCTTGATGATGAGGTACTCGTCCTTGAGGTAGCCGATCAGGGTCGAGAAATACTGGGCGGGCTTGAGGTGCCGGTGGGTCATCACCTGCAGCCGGACGCCGACCTGCAGGTTCATGGTCTCGAACTCGAATTCCTGGGGCTTGAGTTCGCGAGCTTGTTCGGTGTTCATGTGAGGCGGGGCATGGTTCGCAGTCGGGACGACGTGCGAGAGGCGGCATCATATCAGCTTATATGTATGCCGGCAGCACCCTATTCGAGCGGTGAATATTGGTGAGATTATGGGCAGAACATCCTCTACGGAAACCACCGCCGGCGCCGTGGCCGGCGGTGGGGAGGCGGCTTAGTTCGGCATGATGACCGTATCGATCACATGGATCACGCCATTGTCCGCCGCGATGTCGGTTTTCGTGACGGTCGCCTTGTCGACCATGACCTTGCCGCCGCTGGTGCTGACCTTGAACGCCTTGCCCTCGACCGTCTTGACCATGCCCGGCTTGACGTCGGCCGCCATCACCTTGCCTGGCACCACATGGTAAGTCAGGACCTTGGTCAAGGCCTCCTTGTCCTTCAGCAGGGCGTCGAGCTTCGCCTTGGGAATCTTGGCAAACGCCGCATCGGTCGGCGCGAACACCGTGAACGGCCCCGGGCCTTTCAAGGTGTCGACCAGGCCGGCCGCCTGCACGGCGGTGACCAGCGTATTGAAGCTGCCGGCCGACTTGGCGGTATCGACGATATCGGCCGCCTGGACCGAGCCGAGGGCCAGAGCAAACGGGACTGCGAGAAAGAGTCGTTTCATGATGTGCTCCTGGGGTGGGGGGTGAATGAAATGAACTTGTCCCGATAATATAGAAAATTTTGACGAAATGTCTAAGTGGTGAACCTATAATCACATAATTAAATGGTTCAAAAACGGTGCATGAACATGAACTCTTCAGAAAATGCGGTTCATCAAGCGCTTGTCTATCGTGCCGGCACGGCCGCGCGCATGGCCGGCTTGCCGGTCGAGACCCTGCGCGTATGGGAGCGGCGCTACCAGATCTCGGATACCAGGCGCTCTTCGCATGGACAACGCCTGTATTCGAGCGAGCAGGTCGAGCGCCTTGCCTTGCTCAAGCAGCTGGTCGACCAGGGGCACGGTATCGGCCTGCTGGCCAGTCTGTCGCGTCAACAATTGGAGTTGATGCTGGAGCAGCACAATCCGGTGCATGTCGCGTCGTCGGCGGCGCCGATACGCGCCGTGGTCGTGGGGGCGAGCCTGCCGCGCAGGCTGGTGGCGCTCGGTGCCGACGCCATCGGGCTCGATTTGCGCGTTCGCTGCGCCACGCTGGCCGAGCTGGACCACCAGGATGCCGGCGGTGACGCCGAGGTCCTGATTGTCGAGAAGGCGGAACTGGACGATACCGTCCTGCCCCGCATCGAAGCCCTGCGCGCGCGCGCGCCGCTAGCCGTCCTGGTCTTGTACCGTTTCTCGTCGAGCGCGACGATCCGTGCCTTGCGCAGCGCCGGCTGTCTGGTGGCGCGCCTGCCTGCCGACCTGAGCGAACTCTCGCCCTTGTGCCGGCTGGCCATGCATGGACAGCGTATTCCCCTGTCGCATACGCCGGCGCCCGTGCCGGCGCCGCGCTATGCGGACGACACGCTGTCGATGCTGGCGCAAACCAGCGGGCGCCTGGCGTGCGAGTGCCCGCGCCATCTGGCCGAAGTCTTGATGACCGTCGGGAGTTTCGAACGCTACAGCGCCCAGTGCGCGGTGCGCAGCCCCGAAGACGCCGAGCTCCACGCCGCCTTGCAACGCAGCGCGGGCCAGGCCCGCGCCTTGCTGGAAGACGCCCTGGAGCGGCTGGCGCTGGCCGAAGGCCTCACCGTGGTGACGAACGGGGCGGCGGGCGGCTGAGGGAGTGGCTGCGCTAGGGCAGGGCGGCGGTCCAGTCGCCGCTCTTGCCGCCGTGCTTTTCCAGCACCCGCACATTCGTCATCACCATGCCGCGATCCACCGCCTTGCACATGTCGTAGATGGTCAAGAGGCCGACCTGCACCGCGGTGAGCGCTTCCATCTCGACCCCGGTCTTGCCGATGGTCTCGACCTGGGCGCGGCAATGCACGCTGCTGGCGCCCGCGTCCACCTCGAAATCCACTGCCACCCGGGTGATCGGCAGCGGATGGCACAGCGGCACCAGGTCGCTGGTCCGTTTGGAGGCCATGATCGCGGCAATCCGGGCAATGCCGATCACGTCGCCCTTCTTCGCATTGCCCGACTGGATCAGCGCCAGCGTGTCCGGCTTCATGCGGATGGTCCCGGCCGCCACGGCGATGCGGTGGGTGTCCTGCTTGGCGCCGACATCGACCATGTGGGCCTGGCCGGTGGCGTCGAAGTGGGTGAGGTGTTCGGTGGACGGGGTGGAAGTGCTCATTGCTAACCCAATAAGGTCGTGGAACAAAGTGTTTCGCCGTGCAGCAACGTGGCTGCTGATAGGGTTATCATAGCATTGTGAACACCGCTCCCCGCCCAGCACCGGCGCGCCGCTGGCGCCCTGCGTTGACCGCCATTGCCCTGTGCACGGCGGCCGCCCTCGCCATTGCCGCACCCGCCGAGCCGCTCCAGAAGCCGAACAACCTGCGCCTGCCGACGCTTGGCGACACCGCGCGCAAGGACCTCTCGCCCGTTCTCGAGCGCAAGCTCGGCGAAGAGATCATGCGCGACGTCCGGCGCGACCCTGCCTATCTCGACGACGACCAGATCACCGAGTACCTGAACAACCTCGGCAATACGCTGCTGTCCTCGGTGCCGGGTGCGCGCGGCGAGACCAATGCCGATTTCAACTTCTTCGCCATGCGCGACGCGAACCTGAACGCCTTCGCCCTGCCGGGCGGCTTCATCGGCGCCCATACGGGCCTGATCGTGGCGGCGCAGAAGGAGTCGGAGCTGGCCGGCGTGATGGCGCACGAGATCGGCCACGTGTCGCAGCGCCACATCGCGCGCATGATCGGCCAGCAGAAGCAGGACGTGCTGCTGCCGCTGGCCTCGATGATCCTGGCCGCGCTTGCCGCCAAGGCAAGCTCCGATGCCGCGATGGGTGTGCTGATGGGCGGGCAGGGCCTGGCCGTGCAGCGCCAGCTCAATTTCAGCCGCGAGGCCGAGCGCGAGGCCGACCGCGTGGGATTCCAGATCATGGGTGCGGGCGGCTTCGACGTTACCGGCATCGTCGGCTTCTTCCGGCGCCTGCAGAGCGCCACCAAGCTGTCGGGCGACATCCCCGCGAACCTGGCCCACCTGAGCAGCCACCCGCTGACGGCCGAACGCATCACCGACATGCAGGCGCGCATCCGCGAGATGCCGAAGAAGCCGCGCGTGGACAACCTCGACTTCCAGCTGGTGCGCGCGCGTGCCCGCGTGCTGCAGGACGAGAGCGTCAACGGCCGCCGCGAGACGAAGAACGCGTTCAACATCCAGATCAAGGAATCGCACCGCCAGCTGCAGGCCGGCGCCCAGTACGGGCTGTCGCTGCTGGCGCTGCGCGAGGGGAACCTGGGCGAGGCCCAGGAGTGGCTCGACAAGGCGCGCGCCACCGTCAAGCCGAAGGAGGGGGTGTTCTCCAGCGAATCGAACGCCGGCGACGGCGCGACGATGTTCGCCGGGCTGTCCGTCGAGATCAAGCTGGCGCCTGGCCAGGGTCCGGCGATGGCCGAGCAGGCGGTGCAGGAAGCGGATGCCGCGCGCCAGCGCTTTCCGCTGTCGCGGGCCATCGCGCGCCAGTACGGCGAGGCGCTGATCGCGGCCGGCAAGTTTGAGGAGGCCACCCGCTTCCTGCGCGACCAGACCCAGCTCTATCGCACGGAGCCGAAGCTGCACGACATGCTGGCGCGCACCTATGCCAAGCAGGGCAAGATCGCGCTGCAGCACATGGCGCTGGCCGAATCGTATGCGCTGGCGGGCGCCCTGCCGGCGGCGGTGGCGCAGCTCGACCTGGCGCGCAAGGCGAGCGACGTGTCTTTCTACGACCAGGCCGTCATCGATGCGCGCGAGCGCGAGCTGAAGGCGCGCCAGAAGGCCGAGAAGGAAACCGAGAAGGACTTCCCGTAGGGTGGGCGGCTCTACCCGGGATCGACATCAGCCCGCATCGTTCACGCCGCCTACGCGTCCGAGAGTTGAACGCGTGGGCGGCGCCAGATGCGCAGGCCTGCCAAGGCCCGGGTGCAGCCGCCCACCCTACATGCCCGGCGCCTGCACGTAGCCGAAGCGGCGCTGCAGCGCTTCCGCCGCCAGCCGTTCGACGCGCACGCGCCCGCCCGGCAAGACCAGCGCCAGCTCGGCCGCGTCGTCCTCCAGCCAGGCCATGATCGCTTCCACCGAGGCCGGCCGGCCATCGAGCTCCGCGCGCGCCAGCACCTGGGCCACGTCGCGGTCGTCGAGCTGGGCGACGATCTCGCCGGCCTGCAGGATCACGGCGCCGGCGTCGGTCAGGTAGGCCGCTTCCACCGCCGCCAGCGCCTGACCGGTCTGCAGGACGAAGCCCTGGCTCGGGTCGGTGCGCGCGATGAAGGGCGTCGCTTCCAGGTTCACGTACACGCGTTGCGGGCCGTTCTGGAAATACCAGCGGCCCTTGTCGTCGTGCGCGTAGTTACGGTTGATGAAGCCCACCAGCGCCGCATTCGCCAGCTTGTCGCCCGGAGCATCGGCGCGCTGCGCCGCCTCGTCGCGCATGCGCCAGTTGCCGCGCGCATCCAGGGCCAGCCAGCCGTAGCAGTGCGGCACGTTCGGCCACTTGGCCATTGCCTGTTTTACGATATCGTCCATAGTCTCAAGCTTCGCATGGTTCGTGCGCGCCGGGCGCGCGGCAGGTACGACACTTCGCGGCTGGGGCCACATCGTCGAAGAAGGCCAGGATGCGGCGCGGCAGCCAGTCGATCCGTCCGGGGAAGGGGCCGACGGCGAAACCGACGTGCCCACCTTCGTCAGGATACTCCAGCGTCACCGCAGTCGATGCGGACTCGGGCAAGTGGCGGCCGGGCAGGAAGGGGTCGTTGCGGGCATTGAGCACCAGCGTCGGCACGGTGATCTCGTGCAGCACGTGGCGCGCGCTGGCGCGGTGCCAGTAGTCGTCGGTGTCCTTGTAGCCGTGCAGGGGCGCGGTCACCACGTTGTCGAAGGCGTACAGGTCGCGCGCCGCCATCAGGGCGGCGCGGTCGAACAGGCCGGGATAGCGTTCCAGCTTGGCCAGGCACTTGGGCTTGAGCGTCTGCAGGAACATGCGCGTGTACAGCAGGTTGAAGCCGGAGGACAGCGCTTCGCCGCCGCGCGCCAGGTCGAGCGGCGCCGACACCGCGCACGCCGCCTCGACGATCTCCGCCGCATGGCCGGATTCGCCCAGCCAGCGCAGCAGGGCATTGCCGCCCAGGGAAACGCCGGCCACGAACAGCGGACCTGGGGCGCGTGCATGGAGTTTTCTCACCACCCAGTCGACCTCCGCGGCGTCGCCGGAATGGTAGAAGCGCGGCATCAGGTTGGCTTCGCCCGAGCAGCCGCGGAAGTGCGGCACTGCGCCGGACCAGCCGCGTGCGCGCAGCGCCGCCATCAGGGAGCGCGCATAGTGGCTGTTGGAAGAACCTTCCAGGCCATGGAACAGCACCACCAGCGGCTTGCCCGGCTCGCCGTCGACGAAGTCGACATCGATGAAATCGCCGTCGGCACTTGGCCAGCGCTCGCGCCGGTAGGCGACCGGCGGTTTGGCAACGCAGGTCGCCGGATAGATGGTCTGGAGGTGGCCGCCAGGCAGCCACACGGGCGCGCGGTAGTGCATCGGAAGGGTGCGGCAGCAAGCCGCACCGGAAAATCAGTGGTGCTTGAGCTCGACGCCCGGGGCCAAGCGGTACTGGGTGCCGCAGTACGGGCACTTGGCGTCGCCATGGTGGTCGAAATCGAGGAAGACGCGCGGGTGCGAGGACCACAGCGGCATTGCCGGATTCGGGCAGTGTGCCGGCAGGTCTTTTGCCTCGAGTTCCACCACAGGCATCGTCTTTTGGTTCATCTGTTTTTCTCCATGAAAGGGAAATGGCAAAGACAAGATTCTATCCGATTCAACCTGCATATCGAAATGATCGGTAGAATTACCAGCTGATCATAAACGAGCCCGGGGGCAACATCCTGCCAGCCCGGCGCCGCACCATTCAATGCGTTTCATGCCCGACCGTTTCAAGCCCGTCGCCGCATCCGCCGCTGTCGGCCGTTGCAGGAAAACAACATGAGCCTGGCCTCGCCGCCAGGCCAGCAACCCGTATCCCCCATGGAGTCTGCCGAAGCCCACGACCCCGCTGCCTGGCGTGAGGGCTTCAAGACCGGCCTGCCGACGCTGTTCGGCATCGGCGCCTGGGGTCTGGTCGTCGGCATCGCAATGGTCAAGAGCGGCCTCACCGCCGCGCAGGCGGTCGGCATGACCCTGCTGGTCTTTGCCGGATCCGCCCAGCTGGCTTCACTTCCCTTGATTGCCGCCGCCGCGCCGATCTGGGTGATCTTCTCTACCGCCCTGGTCGTCAACCTGCGCTTCGTGATCTTTTCCGCACTGCTGGGGCCGCACTTCGCGCACCTGCATTGGCGCCAGCGCTTCCTGCTCGGCTACGTCTCCGGCGACCTGACCGTGGCGATGTTCCTGCAGCGCTATCCGACTGCCGAACGCGTGGCTGGCAAGCTATCCTACCTGAAGGGGCTGATGTACCCGAACTGGTTCGCCTGGCAGATCGGCTCGCTGATCGGGATTTTCCTCGGCAGCGCCATCCCGGCGGAATGGGGACTGGGTTTTGCCGGCACGCTGGCGATCCTGTGCATCATGGTGCCGCTCATTATCAACAATGCGGCGCTGTGCGGGGTCGCGGTCGCGATCGTGGTCTCGGTGCTGGCCTATGGCCTGCCGTACAAGCTCGGGCTGCTGCTGGCCGTGCTGGTCGGCATGGTCACTTCGATGATTGTCGAAGAGTCCTTCGCCAAACGAAAGGCAAGCAATGGCTGATTGGGAAATCTGGGTCACGATCGGCGTGCTGTGCGTCGCCACCGCCGCCACCCGCAGCTCGTTCTGGCTGATCGGCCACCGCGTGAGCATCCCGCCGCGGGTGCAGGAGATGCTGCGCTATGCGCCGGCCTGCGCGCTGGCGGCGATCATCGGGCCCGACCTGCTGGTCGACGCCCAGGGCCAGGCCCAGTTCACGCCGGCCAATCCGAAACTGATCGCCGGCCTCGCCGCGCTCGCCTTCTACCTGTGGCGCCGCAGCATGCTGATGACGATTATCTTCGGCATGGCGGTATTCACACTGTTGCGCGTCTTGCACGTTTTTGCATAGGTCGGCTAATGTACAATGACGGTTTTTCACTATCTCACTGCTGACTAGCCAATGGACGACGTTCTCAGTTTCACCCGCTTGCAAGACCTGATCGACCGCGACGCGCTGAAAAACAAGCGCGTATTCATCCGCGCCGACCTGAACGTACCGCAGGATGACGCTGGCAATATCACCGAAGACACCCGTATCCGCGCCTCCGTGCCGGCGATCCAGGCCGCCCTGAAGGCCGGCGCCGCCGTCATGGTCACCTCGCACCTGGGCCGTCCGACCGAGGGCGACTTCAAGCCGGAAGACAGCCTGGCGCCGGTCGCCGCGCGCCTGTCCGAGCTGCTCGGCCAGCCGGTCGAACTGAAGCAGGACTGGGTCGACGGCGTCGAGGTCGCACCAGGCCAGGTCATGCTGCTGGAAAACTGCCGCGTCAACAAGGGCGAAAAGAAGAACAGCGACGAGCTGGCCCAGAAGATGGCCAAGCTGTGCGACGTCTACGTCAACGACGCCTTCGGCACCGCGCACCGCGCCGAAGCCACCACCCACGGCATCGCCAAGTTCGCACCCGTGGCCGTGGCCGGCCCGCTCCTGGCCGCCGAACTCGATGCGCTGGGCAAGGCCCTCGGCCAGCCGACCCGTCCGCTGCTGGCCATCGTGGCCGGCTCGAAGGTGTCGAGCAAGCTGACCATCCTGCAGAGCCTGGCCGGCAAGGTCGACAACCTGATCGTCGGCGGCGGCATCGCCAACACTTTCATGAAGGCCGTCGGCCTGAACATCGGCAAGTCGCTGGTCGAGAACGACCTGGTCGGCGAAGCCAGGCAGATCATCGACATGATGGCCGCGCGCGGCGCCCAGGTGCCGATTCCGGTGGACGTGGTCTGCGCCAAGGAATTCAGCCCGACCGCGGCTGCCACCGTCAAGGATGTGGCGGACGTGGCCGACGACGACATGATCCTGGACATCGGCCCGAAGACCGCCGCCATGCTGGCCGAGCAGGTGGCCAAGGCCGGCACCATCGTCTGGAACGGTCCGGTGGGCGTGTTCGAATTCGACCAGTTCGCCGAAGGCACCAAGACCCTGGCGATGGCCATCGCCAAGTCGAACGGCTTCTCGATCGCCGGCGGCGGCGACACCCTGGCCGCGATCGCCAAGTACGACATCGGCGACCAGATCGGCTACATCTCGACCGGCGGCGGCGCCTTCCTCGAGTTCCTGGAAGGGAAGACCCTGCCGGCAGTCGAGATCCTGCTCCAGCGTAAGGCCAAGTAATCAGTACCAGCGCAGCCCAGTGGCTGCGCTTCTCTTTTCAGAACCAAGGATTCCAGACACATGCAACCTGTGCGCCCCATGTACAACGCCACCAAGATCGTCGCCACCATCGGACCGGCCTCGACCGATTTCGATATCCTCGTCCGCATGATCCGCGCCGGCGTCGACGTCGTGCGTTTGAACTTCTCGCATGGCAAGGCGCAGGACCACATCGACCGCGCCGCCCTGGTGCGCCGCGCGGCCGCCGAGTGCGGCGTCGAGGTGGCGATCATGGCCGACATGCAGGGTCCCAAGATCCGCGTCGGCAAGTTTGAAGAGGGCAAGATCTTCCTGAACAACGGCGACAAGTTCATCCTCGACGCCAAGTGGGGCGAGAACGGCGAACTGGGCAACCAGGAGCGCGTCGGCCTCGACTACAAGGCCCTGCCGCGCGACGTCCGGCCGGGCGACAAGCTGCTGCTCAACGACGGCCTGATCGTGCTGATCGTCGACAAGGTCGTGGGCCACGAGATCTTCACCACCGTGAAGGTCGGCGGCGAGCTGTCGAACAACAAGGGCATCAACCGCCAGGGCGGCGGCCTGACCGCGCCGGCCCTGACCTCGAAGGACATGGAAGACATCAAGACCGCGATGAGCTTCCAGGCCGACTACCTGGCGATCTCCTTCCCGAAGAACGCCACCGACATGGAAATGGCGCGCCAGCTGGCCAACATCGCCGGCGAACCCTACGGCCACAAGCCGATGATGATCGCCAAGATCGAGCGCGCCGAAGCCATCCCCGTGCTGCAGGAAATCCTGGACGCCTCGGACGGCATCATGGTCGCGCGCGGCGACCTGGCGGTGGAAGTGGGCAACGCGGCCGTGCCGGCGCTGCAGAAGCGCATGATCAAGATGGCGCGCGCCTCCAACAAGCTGGCCATCACCGCGACGCAGATGATGGAGTCGATGATCGTCAACGCCGTGCCGACCCGCGCCGAAGTCTCGGACGTCGCGAACGCCGTGCTGGACGGCACCGACGCCGTGATGACCTCGGCCGAGACCGCATCGGGCAAGTACCCGGTCGAGACCGTCGAAATGATGGCCGCCATTTGCCTCGAAGCAGAACAATCCGAATACAACAAGCAGGATGCAGACTTCCTGAATGTCCAGTTCACCCGCATCGACCAGTCGATCGCCTACGGCACCCTGTTCACGGCCCATCACCTGAAGGTGAAGGCGATCGTGGCGCTGACCGAATCGGGCTCGACCGCGCTGTGGATGAGCCGCCACTCGATCGACACCCCGATCTTCGCCCTGACCCCGCTGCAGACGACGCAGCGCAAGGCATCGCTGTACCGGAACGTGCGAGCATTCCACCTGCTGCAGGAAGGTGGCAGCCACGCGGTGCTGCGCAAGGCCGAAGAGGTCCTGATTCGCGAAGGCATGGTGCGCAAGGGCGACCTGATCGTCGTGACCTGGGGCTCGCCGATGGGGCAGGCCGGCGGTACCAATGCGCTCAAGATCGTGCGCGTGGGCGAGCTGGACGAAATAGTTTCTTAATTGTTTGGAGTAATCAACCATGGCACTCGTATCGATGCGTCAACTGCTGGACCACGCCGCCGAACACGGTTATGGCCTGCCGGCATTCAACGTCAACAACCTGGAGCAAGTGCAGGCCATCATGGCCGCCGCCGACGCCACCTGCAGCCCGGTCATCATGCAAGCCTCGGCCGGCGCCCGCAAATACGCAGGTGAAGCCTTCCTGCGCCACCTGATCGACGCCGCCGTCGAAGCCTACCCGCACATCCCGGTCGTGATGCACCAGGACCACGGCCAGTCGCCGGCGGTTTGCATGGCCGCGATCCGTTCGGGCTTCACCTCGGTGATGATGGACGGCTCGCTCGAAGCCGACGGCAAGAGCGTGGCCAGCTATGAGTACAACGTGGACGTCTCGCGTGAAGTCGTCAAGTTCGCGCACTCGATCGGCGTGACCGTCGAAGCCGAACTGGGCGTGCTCGGTTCCCTCGAGACCATGAAGGGCGACAAGGAAGACGGCCATGGCGCCGAAGGCACCATGACCCGCGAGCAGCTGCTGACCGACGTGGCCCAGGCCGCCGACTTCGTCGCCAAAACTCAATGCGACGCCCTGGCCATCGCCATCGGCACCTCGCACGGCGCGTATAAATTCACCCGCAAGCCGACCGGCGACATCCTGGCGATCGACCGCATCAAGGAAATCCACGCCCGCATCCCGAACACCCACCTGGTGATGCACGGCTCCTCGTCGGTGCCGCAGGACCTGCTGGCGATCATCCGCGAATTCGGCGGCGACATGAAAGAGACCTACGGCGTGCCGGTCGAGGAAATCCAGGAAGGCATCAAGCACGGCGTGCGCAAGATCAACATCGACACCGACATCCGCCTGGCCATGACCGCTGCGATCCGCAAGTACATGTTCCAGAATCCGTCGAAGTTCGACCCGCGCGACTACCTGAAGCCGGCTAGAGAAGCCGCCACCGAGATCTGCAAGGCGCGCTACCTGTCCTTCGGCTGCGAAGGCATGGCCGCCAAGATCAAGCCGGTGCCGCTGGAGAAAATGGCCGAGCGCTACAAGGCTGGCGAACTGGCCCAGATCGTGCAGTAAGCAGTGAATCGCAATGCGCTGCCGCTCCTCCTGCGGCGGTGCAATGCGAATTGACGTAAAATTACGCATTCGGTCCAGGCCATCCCCGGCCTGGACGCCTTCACCGGAGGCCATCTCCGGCTCTGTTTTCCTGATATCCCATCTATGAACAGCCTCTACCAATCCACCATCCAGTCCCTGCCACTGCTCGGCCGCGGCAAGGTACGCGACAACTACGCTGTCGGCGACGACAAGATCCTGATCGTCACCACCGATCGCCTGTCGGCCTTCGACGTGGTCATGAACGAGCCGATTCCGTCCAAGGGCATGGTGCTGAACCAGATGAGCGACTTCTGGTTCGAGAAGCTCGGCCACATCGTGCCGAACCACCTGACCGGCGTGGCGCCGGAATCGGTCGTCGCGCCAGGCGAAGTGGAGCAGGTGCGCGGCCGCGCCGTCGTGGCCAAGCGCCTCAAGCCGATCATGGTCGAAGCCGTCGTGCGCGGCTACATCATCGGTTCGGGCTGGAAGGATTATCAGGAAAGCGGCGCCATCTGCGGCATCAAGCTGCCGGAAGGCCTGCGCCAGGCCGACAAGCTGCCGCAGCCGCTGTTTACCCCGGCCGCCAAGGCCGACATCGGCGAGCACGACGAAAACATCTCCTTCGAAGAGATGGAAAACCGCATCGGCAAGGAACTCGCCGCCAAGATGCGCGACATCAGCATCCAGCTCTACACCGCTGCCGCCGAATACGCCGCCACCCGCGGCATCATCATCGCCGACACCAAGTTCGAGTTCGGCCTGGACGACAATGGCGTGCTGCACCTGATGGACGAAGTCCTGACCGCCGATTCCTCGCGCTTCTGGCCGGCCGACTCCTACGCGCCGGGCATGTCGCCGCCGTCTTTCGACAAGCAGTTCGTGCGCGACTACCTCGAAACCCTGACCGACTGGGGCAAGACCGCACCGGCGCCAAGCCTGCCGCAAGACGTCATCGAGAAGACCCAGGCCAAGTATTTCGAAGCCATCGAACGCCTCACCGGCGAGAAGCTGAAGGCGTAAGCAGATGAGTGATCAAGCAAAACCGGTCGTTGGCGTCATCATGGGTTCCTCGTCCGACTGGGACGTAATGAAGAATGCCGTGGACGTCCTGAAGCAGTTCGGCGTGCCTTTCGAGGCGCAGGTGATCTCCGCGCACCGCATGCCGGACGAGATGTTCACGTATGCCGAGACCGCACGCGCGCGCGGCCTGCGCGCCATCATCGCCGGAGCAGGGGGCGCCGCCCACCTGCCGGGCATGGTGGCCGCCAAGACCATCGTGCCGGTGCTGGGCGTGCCGGTGCCCTCGAAGTACCTGCGCGGCGAGGATTCGCTGCTGTCCATCGTGCAGATGCCGAAGGGCGTGCCGGTGTCGACCTTCGCCATCGGCGAAGCCGGCGCCGCCAACGCGGCCCTGACCGCGGTGGCGATCCTGGCAGCCACCGACGATGCGCTGGCGCAGAAGCTGCTGGCCTTCCGCGCCGAGCAGACCGCGGCCGCCCAGGCCATGACCCTTCCCGTCCTGACGCATGAGTGATCCGTTTCTCCCATCCGCCAATCCGTCGGCCTGGCTCGGCGTGATGGGCGGCGGCCAGCTCGGCCGCATGTTCGCCCACGCGGCCCAGGCGATGGGCTACAAGGTCGCGGTGCTCGAGCCAGCGGCGGACTGCCCGGCAGGGCAGGTCGCCGAGCGCCTGATCGAGGCCAGCTATACCGATGCGGCCGGCCTGGCCGAACTGGCGCAGGCCTGCGTCGCCGTCACCACCGAATTCGAGAACGTCCCGGCCGACAGCATGGCCTGGCTGGGCGAGCGCGCTTTTGTCGCGCCGGCCGCCTCCTGCGTATCGATCGCCCAGGACCGCATCGCCGAAAAACGCTTCTTCGTCGAGTGCGCGCCGACTTCCGGCGTGATGCCGGCGCCGCACAAGACCATCGCCTCGCATGCCGACATCGACGCCATCGATGACGACCTGCTGCCCGGCATCCTGAAGACCGTGCGCATGGGCTACGACGGCAAGGGCCAAGTGCGCGTGCGCACCCGCGAGGACGTGCGCGCCGCTTTCGATGCCATGAAGGGCGTCACCTGTCTGCTGGAAAAGATGCTGCCGCTGGCCTATGAGGTCTCGGTGCTGACCGCGCGCGGCCATGACGGCGCGTCGGTGGTCTACCCGATCGCCGAGAACGTGCACCGCGACGGCATCCTGTTCAGCACCACCGTGCCGGGACCGAACGTGTCGGCGGCCTGCGCCAAACAGGCGCAGGATGCGGCGCGTGCCATCGTGGCCCAGCTGGGCTATGTGGGCGTGCTGTGCATCGAGTTCTTCGTGCTTGCCGACGGCAGCCTGGTGGTCAACGAGATGGCCCCGCGCCCGCACAACAGCGGCCACTACACCATCGACGCCTGCGTCACCAGCCAGTTCGCGCAGCAGGTGCGCGCGATGGCGCGCCTGCCGCTGGGCGAGGTGCGCCAGCATTCGCCCGCCGTCATGCTCAACATCCTGGGCGACGTCTGGTTCGAAGGCGACGGCGCTACCCCCCGCGAACCGGCCTGGGACCGCGTGCTGGCGCTCCCCGGCGCCAATCTGCACCTGTACGGCAAGGACGACCCGCGCCGCGCGCGCAAGATGGGCCACGTGACCTTCGTGGCGCCGACGCTTGAACAGGCGCAGAACAGCCTGCGCCAGGCCTGCGCCATCCTCGGCATCCCGGAGTAAGGATGGCAAGCGAGAACATCGACCAGGCTGCCATCGAGGCTGCCGCACGCGCACTGGAAGCCGGCGCGCTGGTCGCCTTCCCGACCGAGACCGTGTACGGCCTCGGCGCCGATGCCGAGAACCCGGCCGCGGTCGCGGCCATCTACGCCGCCAAGGGCCGACCGCAGGATCACCCGGTGATCGTGCACCTCGCCCCTGGCGCGCCGCTCGACTACTGGGCCGCCGAGATCCCGGTCGAGGCCCGGGCGCTGGCCGATGCCTTCTGGCCGGGCCCGCTGACCATGATCCTCAAGCGCGCGCCGAACATCCCGGACGCCGTCAGCGGCGGCCAGGACACGGTCGGCCTGCGCTGCCCTTCGCACCCGGTGGCGATCGCGCTGCTGCGCGCCTTCAAGGGCGGCCGCGGCGGGGTGGCGGCGCCGTCGGCCAACAAGTTCGGCGCCGTCAGCCCGACCCTGGCCCAGCATGTGCGCGACGAGTTCGGCCAGGACGGCACGGTGGCCATGGTGCTGGACGGCGGCGCATCGCAGGTCGGCATCGAATCGACCATCGTCGACCTGTCGCGCCTGGCCACGCACGGCCCGGTGCTGCTGCGTCCGGGTCACATCAGCGCCGAAGCCATCGCCGCGGTGATCGACCAGATGCCGAGCCCCCCCGATGTCGCCGCGCCGCGCGCCTCGGGCACCCTCGAATCGCACTACGCGCCGCATACGCCGGTGGCGATGCAGGACAGTGCCACCTTGCGCCGGACCCTGCTCGAACTGGCGGCGGCGGGACGCAAGGTCGCGCTGATCCACTATTCGGAGATGCCGCCGACCCATGCCGCGCTGCGCCTGCCGGCCACGCCGGATGGCTTCGCCCACGCCCTGTACGCCGCGCTGCGTGCGATGGACGGCCATGGCGCGGATGTCATCCTGGTCGAAGCGCCGCCCCAGGACGGCGCCTGGCTGGGCGTCAACGACCGCCTGCGCCGGGCCGCCCACGGCTCGACCGGCATCGTCCACGGCCTGCTGAATCAATCCACCCCGCATAGCCCTGCTGTCTAGGGCCTCGTCAAGCAGAGCGCCCGTACATACGGGCGTTCTTCAATACAACAGCGTTCAAAAACCGCTTCGTGCGGGCTGATCGGCAGGGCTATAATCGGCCCCCCCGATTTGTTTGCCACGTGTCACCAAAAACTGACGTACGAGTAAGCAATTCCTATACAAGCAAGTTGAACACTGGCATATTATTACGAGACGAATAGCACGCCCGTTCGTTTCAAATAAAACCAATTTAGGAGACACAATGCGTCAAACCAAACTCGCGCTTGCCGTGCTCACGGCAGCGGTGCTGGCAGCATGCGGCGGAACCAGCCCAAGCGGCGGCGACCAAACGCAAAAACTCAGCTTCACCCAGCAGGTCTCCTTCGGCGACAGCCTGTCGGACGTCGGCACCTACGCCGTGGGCGCGGTCAAGCAGGCCGGCGGCGGCAAGTTCACCATCAACGGCGACGGCACCGCCAAGAATCCTGAGCTGAACGGCAAGATCTGGGTCGAATTCCTGGCAGCCGAGCTGAAACTGCCGGCGCCTTGCGCGGCCCAGACCGGCCTCGAAGGCGACGCGTCGCGCGGCTTCTCGGTAGCGATCAGCAACAACCTGAACTGCTTCAACTATGCCCAGGGTGGTTCGCGCGTGACCAACCCGATCGGCCCGGGCAACAAGGCCACCGGCTCGCCCATCGGCGAAATGACGGTGCCGCTGGTGACCCAGGTCGCCAACCACCTGTCCCGCACCGGCAACAAGTTCAGCGGCACCGAGCTGGTCACCATCCTGTCGGGCGGTAATGACGTGCTGATGGCGCTGAGCACCTTGTCGGCCCAGGCCACCGCCGCCGGCAATGCCGCCGGTGCGCAGACCTTCGCCACCTCGCTGACCGCCCAGCTGGCGGCCGGCGCCACCAACCCGCAGGCCGCCGCCCAGGCGATCGGCGCGGCCATCATGACCGAGAGCGCACGTCCGGGCAATACGTCGGAAACCATCGTCGCCGTCGCAGTCGGCGCCGCCGCGCGCCAGCCGGGCAACGCCGCCGTGGCCCAGCCTGCCGTGTACGGCCCGATGGTCGCCAAGGCCCAGGCCGATGCGACCGCCGCCGGCGCCAAGGCCGGCAACGACTATGCCGCAGCGAACGGTCCGAAGCTGGTCCAGGACCTCGGCACGGCCGGCGCGCAGATGGCCGCACTGGTGAAGAACGAGATCCTGGCCAAGGGCGCCAAATATGTGATCGTCGCCAACCTGCCCGACGTCGCTAGCACCCCGGCCGGCAAGGCCCGCACTGCCGATATCCAGCAACTGATCACCGCCATGGTCAACGCCTTCAACACCCAGCTCAAGAGCGGCATCGGCGCCGACGACCGTATCCTGTACGTCGACCTGTACAGCGTCAGCAATGACCAGGTGAAGAATCCGGCGCCCTACGGCCTGACCAACACCACCAGCCCGGCCTGCGGCGCGAACGCCCTGGGCACCACGTCCCTGATCTGCACCAACAGCAATACCGTGGCCGGTGACGTCAGCCGCTACATGTTCGCCGACGACATCCACCCGACGCCGTTCGAGAACAACCTGATCGCACGCCTTGTCCTCAAGGAAATGGCGGTCAAGGGCTGGCTGTAATCGACAGGCTGCACGATAGCGGAGGGCCCGCCGCGACGGCGGGCTCCCATCACAGAATCAGGAGATAACATGAAAGTACGTTTCAACAGCGTCGCCAAGGTGCTGGGCGTCGCCGCGGCACTGGCCTGCGCTTCGACCGCGTCGGCCCAGTCGGCCGGCCAGCTCACGGCCAAGGTCGGCCTCAACCAGCTGACCCCGAAGGTGGAAAGCGGCGACATCGGCGCGCCGGCCCTGCCGGGCTCGAAGGGCGACGTCGACCGGGACATCCAGCCGGTGCTGGTCCTGGCCTACGGCCTGACCGATAACATCTCGCTCGAAACCGCCCTGGGCACGCCCTACAAGCACAAGATCTATGGCGCGGGCGCCATCGCCGGCACCGGCCAGCTCGGCACCGTCGAGGCGCTGCCGGCGACCTTGTTCGCGCAATACCGCTTCGGCGCCCCGACCGCGACCTTCCGTCCCTTCGTGGGCATCGGCGCGACCTATGCCTACTTCATGAAGGAACGCGGCTCGGCCAAGATGACCGCGATCACCAACCCGGGCAGCGGTATTCCGACGACCTTCAGCATCGACAACAAGTTCACTTACACTGCCCAGGTCGGCATGGCCGTGAACTTCACCGAGAAATGGTTTGCCGACGTCACCCTCAACAAGGCCCGCCTGCGCACCGACGTGCATTTCTCGACCGGCCAGACCCAGCACATGAAATTGGATCCGGTGTCGGTGATCCTGGCTGTCGGCTACAAGTTCTAAGTAGCGATTTATCGTGTCTCAAGGCCGGCGCGGGTGGCTGATGTAGCCCGCGCCGGCCTTTTTCGTATCGCTACCGCCTGTCGAAAGAATTTACAAACGAAAATATTAACTTTTGTTAACTAACTGATTTTAATAAACATTTATTGTTGGCACGTTTATCGCTTACCGATTGTCAGTCACCATCATAAAAGGGATTGTCATGAAAATTGCATTACGTGTCATTTGCGCCGCCCTCATCGGACTTGCTGGAATTTCCTCGGCACAGGCCGGCTTGTACACCACCAACTACGGTACCCAGCTGACGGGGCCGAGCAATTGCGACGATTGCTATGCCGGTCCGGTCGCCTTTAGCGGCAGCAATCAATCGATCAACTTCTTCGGCACGAGCTACAGCAGCCTGTTTGTCGGCTCGAACGGCTACGTCACCTTTGGCTCAGGCCAGAGCAGCTTCTCGACCCAGCCCCTGGACACCCAGAGCGTGGCGCCAATGATCGCCGCGTTCTATACCGACCTCGATTCGCGCAACGACGATGCGTCCAATGTGTACGCCAATACCGCGACCGATGGCGAGATCGTGCTCACCTGGGAACGGATGGGGCATTACAGCCAGAACTATAGCGTACGCAGCACCTTCCAGATCCTGGTGCGCTCCGACCAGCTGGTCAGCGCCGGCGCATCCAGCCAGATCGGCATTTTCTACGGCGACATCAGCGATACCAGTGCGGTGTCGGCCGGTTTCGGCGATGGCATGGCGGCGGTCAACCCTGGAGAAGTCGCGTTCGCTTCCTTCGTTCCCGGCACGACCCTCAGCAATGCCGCGCCGCGGCAGTTCGTCCTGAATGCGGGCGCGCCCGTCGACGTGCCCGAGCCGGGCAGCCTCGCCCTGCTGGGACTCGGTATCGCCGGCCTGGCGGCACGGCGCCGCATGGCCGCCTGAGCCTCCATCTTTTTCGAAACGGGCATGAAAAAGCCCGCGCAAGCGCGGGCTGTCAAGGATTCCGTCAGGAGAGGAAGTATCAGAACTTGTAGCGCAACCCGGCCAGAAACTCGCGGCCGGTCACGTTGTTCACCACCACGCTGTTGCGCGCGCGGCTGATGAACTGGTCGTTCGGCTCGTTGGTCAGGTTGACGCCTTCCAGCGTGAATTCCAGCTGCTCGTTCCACTTGTACGAGAGCGACACGTCCACGTTGAAGGTCTCGTTCTTGCCCTCGACGTCGTTGTTGTTCTGACCCGGCACGCGGGTCAGGAAGGACGAGCGCTTGGCGCCGGAGACGCGCGCGCTGAACTTGCCGTCATCATAGTAGAAGGTCGCGTTCCAGGACTTCGGCGACAGGTTGAGCAGGTCGTCGACGATGCGCTCGCTGCTGGTCGGCGAGACCGCATACTCGATTTTCGAGCTCACCCTGGTGTAGTTCAGCACCGTGCCGAAGTTGCGGCCCCAGCCTGGCAGGAAGGTGAACGGCTGCTGGTAGTTCAGCTCGAAGCCCTTCAGCTTGCCGCCATCGGTGTTGATCGGCGCCGTCACCTGGAACTGCTCGTCGCCGCTGAAGTTCGCCGGCAGCAGCGACAGCGGCAGGCCGGTCTCGCGGAAGGCCACATTGGTGCGCAGCGACTGGATATAGGTGTCGATGTTCTTCTGGAACAGGCCCAGGCCGACAAAGGCGTTCTTGCCGAAGTAGTACTCGAAACTCGAGTCGAAGGTCTTGGCGCGGAAGGGTTTCAGCAGCGGGTTGCCGGTGTTGATGGTCAGCGTGCCGGTGGTCGAGATGGTGCCGCCCGGCGACAGGAAGCCCAGCTGCGGACGGGTCATCACCTTGGCCGCGCCGAAGCGCACGATGAAGTCGCGGGCCAGGTTGGCCGCGATGTTCATTGAGGGCAGGGTGTCCTTGGACTCGTGGTTCACCTTCACCGCGGTGCCGCCGCCGGCAGCCTGGTAGCCGATCGCTTCCAGTTCGGTCTTCACGTGGCGCACGCCGACGTTGCCGCGCACGGGAATGTCCCAGAGGTCGTACTTGAACTCGCCCATCAGGTAGAAGCCGTCGTCGCGCTCGGTGACGGTGCGGTTGTTGCCGCGCGCATTGCCGTTGGTGATCGAAGACAGGGTGAAGTCACCGGGACCGCCGGCGGGACCGGCCTTGATGCAGTTGCAGTAGATGTCGTAGGCGGCCGCGATGGCGCCCAGGTTCGGGATCACCCAGCCGGTCGGGTTCCCGGCCGGCATGTCGAGGCCCTTGCCGAAGCCGCTGACGGTGGTGGTAAGGCCGGTCGTTCCTGCCGCTGGGGCGAAGATCGTGTCGTTCTGGTTCACGCGGCGGAATTCGTAGGTGTCCGACGCGTACTTCTTGCGGTTCAGGCCGCCCTTGAACGTGAGGTGCTCGCTGGCTTCCCAGGCCAGGTCGAACTGGCCGACGTCGTTGACGTTGGTCGCGCCCTGCGGACGGATGCGGATCTCGCTGGTGGTGGTGTTCGCAATCGTATTCGGCTGGGTGCCGCTGGCGACCTGCGGCACGCCGAGGATGCCCAGCGCGCCGTTGGCGGCCATCGGATCGAAGGGATAGCTGATCGCCGGCAGGCGCTCGTTGCCGCGGAAGTCGATGGTGTAGCCGTTCACGTTCAGCGCGTCCAGCGTGACCGTGGTCTGCACCGGATTGCGGAACTTCGAGTTCGCGCGGCCGAGCTTGGCGCTCATGCTCCAGGTGTCGCTGATCTTGTGTTCCAGCGTCAGGGTCGGCTGGCTGAAGGTGGTGTTCAGTTCATCGAAGCGCGATTCCGAACGGATGTCCACGCCGTTGTAGCGGCCATACAGGAGCGCGCCGTTCGGCGCGTACTGCGCTTCGACCACGCTCATCTGCGGCTTGCCGCCCTGGGCGGCGCTGCGGCTGAACGAGATCGCCTGCAGGAAGTCTTCCTGGCGCGTCGCATCCAGTTTCGAGTACAGCATGTCGAAGGTGAGCAGGGTGCCGCGCTGCGGGCGCCACTGCACCGAGGCGGTCAGGCCGAGGCGGTCCTGGTCGTGGGTCAGGCGGCCATAGCGGGGCAGGCGCGGGTGGAAGTTGCCGGCGCTGCTGGCGGCGTTGTAGGCCTGCGTGGCGGCGCTGGAGGCCGGCAGGCGCGGCACACCCTGGGCCGCGGGGCCGCAGGTGGTGGCGGTGGAGTTGGCCGGGTTGGCGGCGACGCCTTGCGGCGCGCACCAGCCGCCCGACGAGGGGCCGTTATCCCAGCGCACCGTGCTAAAGCCTTCTTCCAGCACGCGGCGCTTGGAAAAGGCACCCGAGACCAGCACGCCGAGGGTACGGTCCATGAAGGTGTTCGACAGCATGAAGGCCACGCGCGGGTCGATCTTCTCGGAGCCGTCATTGTACTTGCCCTTGGCCGCGATGGTGGCGTTGAAGCCCTTCAGGTCGAAGGGGCGCAGGGTCTGCAGGTCGACGGTGGCGCCGAGCGAGCCTTCGTCGACGTCGGCCGAAGAACTCTTGCGCACCGTAAGGGAGCTGAACAGTTCGGAGGCGAACACGTTGAAGTCGAAGCCGCGGCCGCGGTTGGTGCCGCCCGAGCTGTCGGTGCCGCCGGTGGTGGCCAGGCCCTCGATGCCGTTGATGCGCACGCGGGTGAAGTCCTGGCCCAGTCCGCGCACCGTGATGTTGCGGCCTTCGCCGGCGTCACGGTCGATCACCACGCCTGGCACGCGCTGCAGCGACTCGGCTAGGTTCGTGTCCGGGAACTTGCCCATGTCTTCGGCCTTGATCACGTCGACGATGCCATTGTCCTCGCGCTTGGCGTTCAGCGCGCTCTCGAGCGAGGCGCGCAGGCCGGTCACCTGGACCGTCTGGATCTGCGCGGTGTCCTGGGCGTAGGCGGCGCCGATGGACAGGGTCGACACCGAGGCAGTGCCGAGCAGGCACAGGGTCAGTTGGCGTAAGGCGGCACGTGGGGGTTGTTTCATGCTGTCTCCATTGCGTTTTTATCTTTTATCTGGTCAGTCCAGTTTATAGATTTTACGGCAATATTAACAGTTTTGGTCAGGCCAATTCAAATAAATACATGAAGTGGCCTGACCTCTCTCAGATTAGGGATTGTGCGAAGACAGGGTCGTGTTGTAGAGCTTGCCGCCGATCGTGACCTTGTCGAGCGTGATGCTGGTGGCGTTGTGCAGGAACCAGGGCTGGGCGCCGTTCTTCGGGGTGCCGAAGTCCGAATCGCTGATGCGCACGCGCTGGATCGGCAGGATCGGCGTGCCGGCCGGTCCGTTGAAGCTGGAGGCCACAGGTCCCAGCAGCACGAAGGCCTGATAGCACGAGAACCTGCCCGAGCCGGTGTCGACGTTGCCGGCACGGACGCCGCTGATGACGATGTCCGACACCTGCGGCGGCCGGATGCGCACCGCGTCGTCGCCCGGCACGTAGTCGCAGTCGATGGTGATGATCGCACCCGCGGTCGAGGCCACCGGCTCCGTGATTTCCTTCGCGCCCGGCAGCGGCTTGTACATCATCGGCTCGATCCGCACGCCGTTCGGCAGGGTCACGTCGCGCACGTACAGGTGGCGCAGGAAGCCGCCCCGGTTCATGTTGGTCTTCAGGCGGATCGCGGTGTTCAGCGGCTTCCTGGCCCAGTGCATGTTACGGAACTCGAGCTGCTGCGCATACACGTGCTCGATGCCGCCGGCCATTTCGCTGCCCAGGGTCACGCCGCCATGGCCGCTGTTCATGATGCAGCGCTGGATCACGATGTTGCGCGTCGGCCCGAACCCCGTGTCGCGGTTCTTGCCTGCCTTGATCGCGATGCAGTCGTCGCCGTTGTTGAAGGTGCATTCCTCCACCAGCACGCCGTCGCAGGCTTCCGGGTCGAAGCCGTCGCTGTTCGGGCCCAGGCTTTCCATGTTCACGCCGCGCATGTGCAGGTCGCGGCAGTTCACCGGGTGGTGCAGCCAGAACGGCGCCGCATTCACCTGGTAGCCCTGCAGCAGCACCTTGCTGCAGCCGATGAATTCGATCATGCAGGGGCGCAGGAAGTGGCCATGGCCGAACACGCGGCGCGCCACCGGCACGCCGGCTTCCGACAGGGCAGGCAGGTAGCGCGAATCGGTCTGCCAGCCTTCGCCCTGGATCAGGGCGCGCTGCGCCTCGGGCAGGTTCGGCGCCACCTTGTCCAGCGGCTGGTTGGCCGGGTTCGGCGCGATCTCGGTGCGGGTGCGTGCAGGCACGCCGCGGCCTTTCCAGTCCCACCAGCATTCGTCTGGCTTGGTCTCGAAGGGCACGCCGCCCTGGCCGTTCAGGATGCTGGTCCAGTCGGCGCCGGTGAGGGCGATATTGGTCTGGTTATAGGCATAGACCAGCGGCGAGTAATTCAGGACGTCGTTGCCCTGCCAGCGCGACAGGGTCAGCTTGCCGTTGGCACCGCAGTCGAATTCGCCGTGGCGCGCGTAGTGCTCCGGGTTGGCGGAGAAATGCACGCGGGCGCCCGCGGCCAGGTGCACGTGCACGTTCGAGCGCAGCACGATCGGCCCGGCGCAGTACCAGTCGCCGGCCGGGATCAGGAACCGGCCGCCGCCCTTGGCGTGACAGGCCGCGATGGCCGCCGTGATCGCCGGATAGGCGTCGGGCGAGCCTGTGGCGGGAGTGCGCAGGGTGCCGTTCACGAGCGAGGCGGTCTGTGCCTTGACCTCGACCATCGCGCAGGGCCTGGCGCCATAGGCGGTGATCGGGAAGTCTTCCTCGCGGAAGCGCAGCGGGGTGGCGAAGCGCGCGGCGATGTCGGCGGCGCGCTGCCATGGATCGCCGGCGGACTTGTTGGCGGAAGGGGTGGAGACTGCGCAACCTGAGCCCGCGCCGGCGAGCAGCAGGCCGGCGGCGGGAACGGTGCGCAGCAGGGCGCGGCGGCGGGGCTGGAAGCGCATCGTCATCTCACTTGCCCGACTTGGCCGGGTTTGCGAGTATCACGCGCACCGGATTGCCGTCGCGCGCCGCGGTATCCTGCGCCAGGCGCTGCCACTTGGCGAGCGTGGTGATCTCGCCGCCACGGCTCCAGGCGCCGCCGGCATAGTAGCGCAGCGGCTTGCCCGAACCGGCCTTGGCCAGGATCAGTTCGTTCAGCTTGTCCTCGGCGAAGCCTTCGGCGCCGGGGATCACGACGGCGGTGCCGAACGCGCCGTTGCTCTTCTGCTCGATCCACTGGAGCAGCACCGGGCCTTCGCGCTTGACCGTGATGACCGGGTCCTGGCCCTTGTCGCTCGGGTTCTTGTTCAGGCCCACCGCCACCGTGATCGGCTCATTGCCCTCGTACTGGAAGGTGGAGTCGATGCGGTCGAGGTAATGGCCGGCGTCGACGGTGAAGCGCTTGGTCTCGCTGACCGGCTTGCCGGCCGCATCCCAGGCGGCGTAGTGCAGCTCGAAGACCGCGCGCACCGGGCCGTTGGCCAGCACCTTCCAGGAGGCGTAGTTGACGCTGGTGTAGAGCTGCTTGCCGTCCCACACGCCGGTGCCGCCGGCGCCGCGCGACTTGCCGACCTGGTACATGTCCATGCCCTCGCCCTGGTCCGTGTGGTAGTGGTCATGGCCCTTGTTGTACCAGCGGTCGATGATCGGATACGGCACCCGCTTGAACCACAGGTCCAGGCCGCTCGTCACCAGGACTTCCTTGTTCATGCCGGCTGGCGACGGCGCCGCCAGTGCGGGGCCGTAGGTGCGGTGCGCCACCTTGTCGTTTTCCCAGGCGAAGTCGTCGAGGCGCTCCTGCACGTAGCGGGCGTTGGCCTTCTGGGCGAATACCGGCGCCACCGTGTCGATCTTCTCGACGGTGAAGCTGGCGCTCTTCTCGCCCGCTGCAAAGCTGTGCTGGAACAGCAGTTCGCCGTAGGCGATCCCTTTGTTCTCCGGATCCTTGGACAGCGGCGCCACGTTGGTCACCTGGTGGGGCAGCACGCGGCCCTTGGCGTCCTTCACGGCGATCTTCTGGATCAGGGCGCCCGGAAGAAGCGCGTTCACCTCGCTCCACGGGATCGAGATGGTCTCGGACGGGCGGGCGATGGACAGGTCGTGCTGGACGGTGACGGCCAGTTTCTCGGCGGCGTAGGCGTTCAGCGATGCGGCCAATGCCGCGCTCAGGATCAGTCGTTTCATGGATTCGCTCGGTGATGAACGCATCATTGCTGATGCTTGTTGTAGTCGGTCTTGCCCCCTTTGGGCACGTAATGATACGTGCGCACCTTGTGCTGGATATCGATCGCCGGGTTGTTCATCATCTTGATGATCTCGGCGCCGGCCAGCAGCGTCGGACCGTAGCCGTGCAGCGCATGCACGCTGGTCGGGCGGTTGTAGTAATAGACCATGTCGCCGGCGAGCGTGGTGCCGACGCAGGTGCCTTCGACTTCACCCTTGGGGGTGATGCGGGTCGACAGGCCGGCCCAGCCGGCCTGCGCGATCGAGCCGTAGGTGGTGGGGCTGACCCAGCCCTGGTTGACGGCGTGCGCGATCACGTAGGTGAACATGGCGCTGGCCGAGGTCTCGAGGTAGGAATCGTTCCGGTCGATCATCTGGTGCCACAGGCCGGTGCCCGATTGCAGTTCGGCGATGCCCTTGATCGCGGCGCGCAGCTGGTTCAGCACCGGCGCATAGCCCGGGTGGTCCTTCGGCAGCACGTCGAGCAGGTCGGACATGGCCAGCACCGCCCAGCCGTTGGCGCGCGCCCAGTAGAAGCGCGGCGCGTCCGGGTGGTTGGCGTGCCAGCCGTGGGCGTACAGGCCATTCTGCGGATTGAACAGGCGCTTGCTCATGCCCATCACGTTGTTGACGGCATCGTCGAAGTACTTGCGCTCGCCCGTCATGCGGCCCATCTCGGCCAGCAGGGGGATGCTCATGTACATGTCGTCGCCCCACAGCGACACTTCCTGCGGGCGCTTGCGCGCCATGGTGCCGTCATCCAAACGGAACTGCTTGTTGACCACCCAGTCGCTGCAGGTGTCGATCATGGGCTTGAGGTCCGGGCCGACCTTGGCCTGGCGCGCGCGGATCAGGGCGGCGCACATCGAGCCGGAATCGTCCAGCGAGTGCGGGGCGAGGAAGCGCGCGAAGCTGTTGGCCCGATCGAGGCGGAACTTCCGTTCCTGGGCGCGGAAATAGGGGAGGGTCTGGGAGAAGAACTGGAAGTGGCGCTGGCTCATCGCCGTGAAGCTCTGGTCGCCGGTCGCTTCGGCCGCCTTCAGCAGGCCCGAGTGGACCACGCCCATCTCGTAGACCTGGATGCCGTAGTCGCCCGCGCTGGGTTCGAAGATGGCGTCGGCGTTCGGGGTCTTCAGGTCGGTGATCTGGTCGCCGGTCTTCCTGTTGACGATGCGGGTCGGCGTTGCCTGGTCCATGTAGCCGCGGATCGCCTTGAGCTGGCTTGTTACTTCCGCCACCACCGGCTTCTTGTATGGCACCGGGTAAGACCCTTCGGAATGGTCCAGCAGGTTCTTGTTGTCGGTGTTGCGGTAGGGGCCACCCTGGGCCAGGGCGGGGCCGCAGGCGAGTGCGCAGCCAAGAAGGGTGGCAAGCGAGGCTGCCATCAAGGTCGTCTTCATATGTCTCCAGTCGGATTTGTCTGACTTATACGTCCAGCTACTTGTGACTACTTTATTGGTCAGGCCATTCTAATTTGGTCCGACCAAAATAGCAATGTGGACTAGCCACTGCCCGAAATTGTATGGCATACTGAAAAAGAACCTACCGACCAAGGCACTACCATCATGAACACCCAAGTTCCGCGCACAATCCGCATGCAGGCCAGCGACAACGTCGCCATCGTCGTCAACGACGGCGGACTGCCCGCGGGCACCGTTTTCCCGGACGGCCTGACGCTCGTCGAAGGCGTCCCGCAGGGGCACAAGGTGGCATTGGCGGACTTGGCTGACGGCGATCCGGTCATCCGCTACGGCGTGACGATCGGCTATGCCAACGGCCCGATTCGGCGCGGCAGCTGGGTGTCGGAGCGCGTGCTGCGCATGCCGGCCGCCCGCTCGCTCGACGACCTGCCGATCGGCACCCACGCGCGCCCGGTCGGCGAAGCGCTCGAAGGCTATACCTTCGAGGGCTACCGCAACAAGGACGGCTCGGTCGGGACCCGCAACATCATGGCGATCACCAGCACCGTGCAGTGCGTCTCGGGCGTGATCGACTACGCGGTCAAGCGCATCAAGGAAGAGCTGCTGCCGCGCTACCCGAACGTCGAGGACGTGGTCGCGCTCGAGCACGTGTACGGCTGCGGCGTCGCGATCGACGCCCCGGGCGCCGAGATCCCGATCAAGACCATCCGCAACCTCTCCAGGAACCCGAATTTCGGCGACCACGTCATGGTCGTCAGCCTGGGCTGCGAGAAGCTGCCGCCGGCGCGTCTGTTCCCGGCCGGCTCTATCCCGATCGGCAACGCCGAACCCTCGGTCGTCACTTTGCAGGACCAGCAGCACGTCGGCTTCATGTCGATGATCGACAACCTGATGCAGACCGCCGAGAAACACCTGGCGCTGCTCAACGCCCGCCAGCGCGTCACTTGCCCGGCGTCCGACCTGGTGGTCGGCGTGCAGTGCGGCGGCAGCGACGCCTTCTCGGGCGTCACCGCCAACCCGGCCGTCGGTTTCGCCACCGACCTCCTGGTGCGTGCCGGCGCCGCCGTGATGTTCTCCGAGGTCACCGAGGTACGCGACGGTATCGACCAGCTGACCGCGCGCGCCGCCACTCCGGAAGTGGCCCAGGCGATGGTGCGCGAGATGCAGTGGTACGACGATTACCTGGTGCGCGGCGGCGTCGACCGTAGCGCCAACACCACACCCGGCAACAAGAAGGGCGGCCTGTCGAACATCGTGGAAAAGGCCATGGGCTCGATCGTCAAGTCGGGCACCACGGCGATCACTGGCGTGCTGTCGCCGGGCGAGAAGCTGCAGCAGAAGGGCCTGATCTACGCCGCCACCCCGGCCAGCGACTTCATTTGCGGCACCCTGCAGATGGCGGCCGGCATGAACGTGCACATCTTCACCACCGGCCGCGGCACGCCTTACGGCCTGGCGGCGGTCCCGGTCATCAAGGTGGCCACCCGCACCGAGCTGGCAAAGCGCTGGCACGACCTGATGGACGTGAACGCCGGGCGCATCGCCAGCGGCGAGGCGACCATCGAGGACGTGGGCTGGGAGCTGTTCCGCCTGATCCTCGACGTGGCCAGCGGGCGCAAGACCTGGGCCGAACACTGGAAACTGCACAATGCGCTGGCGCTGTTCAATCCTGCGCCGGTGACCTGAAATACATATTGTTGCCCGTAGGGTGGACGGCTTCGCCGTCCGCGCGTTCAAATCACGTATCCTGGCCTGCTCCGTGGTATGCACTGGTACGTTGAACGCGCGGTCGGCAGAGCCGACCACCCTACATGATCAAGGAGTTTTAGCATGACCGAAGCCGCAAAAGGCAAACCCTTCAAACGCATCCTGCTGACCGGCGCCGCCGGCGGCCTCGGCAAGGTGCTGCGTGACCGTATCAAGCCCTGGGCCGAGGTCGTGCGCCTGTCCGACGTCGCCGACATGGGCGAAGCGCGCGAGGGCGAAGAGATCGTCCAGTGCGACCTGGCCGACAAGGAAGCGGTGCTGAAACTGCTCGAGGGCGTGGACGCCGTACTGCACTTCGGCGGCATCTCCACCGAGAAGCCCTTCGAACCGATCATGCAGGCCAACATTCTGGGCGTGGCCAACCTCTACGAGGCGCTGCACAAGGCCTCTACCCGCCGCGTGATCTTCGCCAGCTCGAACCACGCGATCGGCTACCACCACGTCAACACCGTGCTGGATGCGGATTCGCCGACCCGCCCGGACAGCTACTACGGCCTGTCCAAGGTCTTCGGCGAGCAGATCGCGCGCTACTACTTCGACCGCTTCGGCATCGAGACCGTCTGCATCCGCATCGGTTCGAGCTTCCCCGAGCCGGCCAACAAGCGCATGATGAGCACCTGGTTCTCCTACGACGACCTGACCGAGATGCTGCGCTGCTCGCTGTTCGCGCCGCGCGTCGGCCACACCATCGTCTACGGCGTCTCTAGCAACGACAGCGTGTGGTGGGACAACCGCCTGGCTTCGCACCTGGGCTACAAGCCGAAGGACAGCTCGTCGAAGTTCGCGCACCTGTTCCCGGACACTTCCGAGTTCCCGGCCAAAGACGACGTCACCACCATGTACCAGGGCGGCAAGTTCCTGCTGGACGGCCCGCAATACTGATCGGTGACCAGAGCCGTGCTGGAACGCCTCACGCTACGCAACGCGCGCCTGCTGGCCGAGATTGTTCCGCAGGTCGGGGGCGGCCTGGCGCGGCTGGACTGGCTGGACGGCGGCAAAGCGCAGCCGCTGCTGCGCGCCTTGCCGCCCGACGCGACGGACACGCCGCTGCCCGGGCAACTGGCCTGTTTCCCGCTGCTGCCCTGGTCGAACCGGATGGCGCCCTCGGGCTTTGCCTTCGAGGGCCGGCGCCACGTGCCCGCGCCGAACCGGCAAGGGGAGCCTTGCCCGATCCACGGCGACGGCTGGCAGCAGCCCTGGCGCGTCGCCGCCCACCACGATAGCGCTCTTACCCTGAGCCTGGACCGCTGGGATGCGCAACCTTTCGCCTACACGGCCGAGCTGCACTACATCCTGGACAAGGATGCGCTGGTGGTGGAGCTCAGCGTGCGCAACGCGGGCCGCAGCGCGCTGCCCTTCGGGATCGGCCTGCATCCGTGGATGCCCGACCCGCAAGGTGCCCGGCTGGAAGCCGGGGCCAACAGCGTCTGGATGGCCGGCCCCGACAAGCTGCCGCTGATGCGCCAGGACATCCCGCCCGAGTGGCGCTTCGACAGCCCCGCGCCTTTGCCGCAAGGCGGCGTCGACAACGTATTCGAGGGCTGGATCGGCGCCGCCCGCATCACCTGGCCGCAACGCGGCCTTGCACTGGAGGTACAGGCCGACATGGATTACTTCATCCTCTACGTGCCGCCGGGACGCGACGTCTTCTGCTTCGAACCGGTGGACCATCCGATCAATGCGCACAACCTGCCTGGCCATCCCGGCCTGACGGTATTGGCGCCGGGCGCCACGCTGCGGCGGCGCTGCGTATTCCGCGGAGCGGCGCTGTGAGGCGGGCCTCGCTCGGCCTGGCGCTGGCACTGGCGACCGCCGCGGCCTTTGCCCAGGCGCCGTACAACGCCGACACCACCTACCGCAAGCTGGTCCGCGACTATCCCGACATCCGCATCGCCAGCGCCGAGGCGCCGGCCCCGGTCCAGGTACGCAAGGACCTCGCGTATGCGCGCCGCGGCGACCTGTCATTGGCGCTCGACCTCTACCTGCCCGGTCCGGGCGGCAAACCGGCGCCCCTGGTGATCCTGGTCCACGGCGGCGGCTGGGGCGCCGGCGAACGCAGCAACATGGCGCCGCTGGCGGCGCGCCTTGCCGCGCGCGGCTATGCGGCCGCCACCGTCAGCTATCGTTTGTCGGGACAGGCGCGCTACCCGGCCGCGATCGAGGACGTGAAGGAAGCAGTGCGCTGGCTGCGCGAACGCGCAGGCAATGACGGCATCGACCCGGCAAAGGTCGCCATCGCCGGCGGCTCGGCCGGCGGCCAGATCGCCTCGCTGGTCGGCATGCTGGAGCCGCAAGCCATCCGCGCGGTGGTGAACATCGACGGCCTGTCCGACTTCACCTCGGAGGAAGCGCGCAGGCACGAGGACGATCCGAACAAGCATCCCTCCGCCGCCGGCGCCTGGTTCGGCGGCCGCTATGCCGAGAAGGAAGCGCTGTGGCGCGCGGCGTCGCCCATCGGGCACGTGGGCAAGAACAGCCCGCCGGTACTCTTCATTACCAGCAGCGTGCCGCGCTTCTCGGTGGGACGCGAGGCAATGGCGGCGAAATTGGCTACGCATGGCATCCATACCGATACCGTGGCGCTGGCCGGCACCCCGCATTCGTTCTGGCTGTTCGATCCCTGGGTCTCGCCGACGGTCGACGCGATGGCGGCTTTTCTCGAGCGCGTGCTCGGCCCCGTGCCTGCGCGCGCACCGTGGTCGCCCGACCTCGGCGACGGCCGCTACCGCAACCCGATCCTGCATGCCGATTATTCCGACCCGGACGCGATCCGCGTGGGCGACACCTACTACATGGTGTCCTCGAGCTTCGCCAACGCGCCCGGCCTGCCGCTGCTGGTCTCGAAAGACATGGTCAACTGGGAGCTGAAGGGCCATGCGCTGCCCCGGCTGGTGCCCGGCGCGCAGTTCGCCGCGCCCCAGCACGGCAAGGGCGTATGGGCGCCGTCCCTGCGCCACCACGACGGCAAATTCTGGATCTTTTATCCCGACCCCGACAACGGCGTCTACGTCACCACCGCGAAAGATTTCGACGGTCCCTGGAGCGCCCCACACCTGCTCCTGCCCGGCAAGGGCATCATCGACCCGGCCCCGCTGTGGGACGAAGACGGCAAGGCTTACCTGATCCACGCCTGGGCCAAGAGCCGGGCCGGCTTCAACAACGTGCTCACGCTGCGCGAGATGGCGCCCGACGGCCGCAGCCTGCTCGACACCGAGGGCAAGGTGGTCATCGACGGCGACAAGCTGCCCGGCTACCGCACGCTGGAAGGGCCGAAGCTGTACAAGGCGAACGGCTATTACTACGTGTTCGCGCCGGCCGGCGGCGTCGAGCATGGCTGGCAATCGGTGTTCCGCTCGCGCAGCATCGACGGGCCCTACGAGTCGCGCATCGTGATGGAGCAGGGCGCGACCGGCATCAACGGGCCGCACCAGGGCGCCTGAGTCAGGACGCCGCAGGGCAGCGACTGGTTCTTCCACTTCCAGGACCGGCGCGCCTATGGGCGTGTGGTGCACCTGCAGCCGATGCGCTGGAACGACGGCTGGCCGCTGATCGGCGAGCCGTCAAGCAAGCCTGGCGTGGGCCAGCCGGTCATCGAACATGCCAAGCCGCTTGCCGGCGGCTTCGCGCAGCAGGCGCCTGCCACCGGCGACGAATTCGACGGCAAGGCCCTGGGCCCGCAATGGCAGTGGGCAGCCAACCCGGATGCCCGCTGGTATGCGCTCGATGCCCGTCCGGGCCAGCTGCGCCTGTTCGCGCAGCCGGAGAGGCCGGTGCGCTCGCTGCCCTCGGTGCTGACCCAGAAGTTCCCGGCGCCCGCCTTCGGCCTCACCGCGAAGCTCGAACTGCAGGCCCGGCGCGACGGCGACCAGGTCGGCCTCGGTACGATGGGCCTGGCCAGCCACTGGTTCGGGCTGCGCCGCGTGGCGGGCAAGCCGCGCATGGTGCTGGTGCGCTGCGCTCAAGACGGCAAGTGCAGCGAGGAACTGGGCGCGGAACTGCCGGGCTTTGCGGCCCACCTGCGCCTGCACGTGACGGCCGGCGCCCGCGTCGCCTTCTGGTACAGCGCCGATGGCCTGCGCTATACCCAGCTCGGTGCGCCCTTCGACGCCACCATGGGCCGCTGGGTCGGCGCACAGGTCGGCCTGTTCGCGACCGGGGCGGAGGGTAGCTACGCGGACGTGGATTACCTGCGCATCACGCCTTGATGCCGGTCTGCGGTGATAGTATTGCCGGACTTGCGTTCTTGAAGACTGGAGACGTCATGGCCCTCGATCCGCAGCAGACCTACGTCCACCTGGCCGACGATGGCATGGCACGGAGCGTTCCGGGCGACTCCTTCTGGAAGCTGCCGCCAGCCGAACGCGATGCCTTCGGCAAGGGCTGGCTGGTCAGCGAATTCTCGTTCACGCAAGACTGGCCGAACTGGGAAATGCATCCGCATGGCGACGAGTTCGTCTACCTGCTGGCCGGCAGTGTCGAGCTGCTGCTCGAACGCGACAGCGGGGTGGAGACGATCGTGCTGGAGGGCAGCGGCGCGGTCGTGGTGCCGCGCGGTGTCTGGCATACCGCCAAGGTACGCGCGCCCAGCCGCATGCTGCACGTGACGCGCGGCGAAGGGACCGGGACGCGGCCGGCCGTGCCATAAAGCGGGTGCTGCCGAAGATTCCCGGTTCGACGATGTGACATTCCGTGTATGTGTAGCGCCGCGCGATGCCGTACAGTCGGGGCATGAAAATGCTCGCCCTCTCCCTGGCCGCTGCCGCGGCGCTCCTTTCCTCCCCAGTGTTCGCCGCCCGCCTGCAGGATCCGCAGCAGGTGATGGCCATGGACCTGAATGCCTGCGGGCGCCCGGTCTATCCCGCCGCCGCCCTGGCCCGGGGCGCCGGCGGCACGACGACGGTCGAAGTGCAGATCGGCGAAGCGGGGCGCGTGACCGATGCGCGCGTCTTCACGTCCAGCGGCAGGGAAGACCTCGACAAGGCCGCACTCGACGCGGTGCGCAACTGCCATTTTCATGGGGTGCTGGCCACGGGCCAGGCGCCCACCGGTTGGCTCAAGACGCAATTTGTCTGGATCCCCGGGACGCAGAAGACGCAGGCGCAGGATGCGGCGCTGCTCGCCAGCATCAGGAAAAGCGCGGAAGCGGGCGATCCGGTCGCCCGGAATACCCTGGGCGCCTGGTACCAGCACGGCACCCATGTCAAGGCCGATCCCGTGCAGGCGGCGGCCTGGTACCTGCTGGCGGCGCAAGCCGGCAATGCGGTCGCGCAGAACAATCTCGGCGTGCTGTACTACCGTGGCCTCGGCGTGCCGTATGACCAGAAGCAGGCGGTCTACTGGTATGCGAAAGCGGCGGAACAGGGACACGGCTGGGCCCAGGCCAACCTGGCATGGGCCTACCAGTACGGTACCACGGGAGAGCTCGACATGGACAAGGCGCTGCATTGGCTGACGCGCTCCGCCGAGGGCGGACTGGCGGCGGCGCAGCTGCGGCTTGGCCTGCTGGGCATGCGGCGCGCCGTCTCGGACGATGAGCGCACGGCGGCAGTGGCCTGGATCGCGCGGGCCGCGGCGCAGGGCGATGCGGCAGGGCAGGTCCATCTCGGCCGCAGTTTCGAACTGGGTCTCGGGAACGTGCAGGACAACGCGCAGGCGGCCACGCTGTACCGCAAGGCGCTCGGCCGCAGTGAAGGCCGTGCCGAGCTCGCCCTGGGCAAGCTGCTCGTATCCGGCCGCGCAGTGCCTGCGGACGCGGACGAAGCGTCCGGGCTGTTCCAGAAAGCGATGCGGAGCCGTCTGCCGGAGGCCTATCACCAGTACGGACTGATCCTGGAACAAAGCGGCGATCTGGAGCTGGCAAGGGCCATCTTCCTGCTGGGCGCGAAAATGGGCCATTGCGATGCCACGGTGAAGTATGTCGACGTGCGGCCGGCCCAGGGAACGTCGACCGGCGAGCTCGACGCCGCGTTCGAGTCGCGTGCGCAGTGGTGCAGGACCCGTCCGGTCTTGCCGTCCCAGCTTTGAAGGGCCGATGCTGCTACACTCGTTCCCCCGATTTCACAGATATTCTTGAGCAGAACATGAAGAGCAGTTCGAACAGCGGCCTCGTTTATTCCACCGAGAGCGGCCGCATGTGCCCGGAGTGCCGCAAGCCCGTCTCGGGCTGCGAGTGCAAGGCCAAGGCCGCGATCAAGGGCGACGGCGTGGTGCGCGTGTCCTTGCAAACCAAGGGCCGGGGCGGCAAGAGCGTGACCGTCGTCAAGGGCCTCGCCCTCGATGCCGCCGCACTGGCCCAGCTGGGCAAGCAGCTGCGCACGGCATGCGGTTCCGGCGGGACCGTGAAGGATGGAGTGATCGAAGTGCAGGGCGAGCATTGCGAGCTGATCATGGAAACGCTCAGGAAGCTCGGCCACCAGCCGAAGCGGGCCGGCGGCTGAGCGCCCAGCGCTCAGGGGCCTGCGCGCCGCCCGCGCGCAGCCGGTACCAGCCCAAGCCGATCAGTTCGTACATGGCATACCAGGAGCGGCGCAAGCCCTCGGCACTGGGCACCCAGGCATGGATGCTGCGGGCCTGGTCGCCGAAGAACATGGTCGGCGCGTCGACCACCTCGAGCCCGGCCCGTTCGAATGCGGCGCGGGCGCGCGCCATGTGCATGGCATCGGTCACGAGCAGGACACGCCGGACCTCGTCCTCGCGCAACAGCGCGGCGCTGAACGCGGCGTTTTCGGCGGTGTCGCGCGAGCGTGCCTCGATCCATTGCACCGGCACGCCGAAATCCTCGCGCAAGGCGGCCGCCATCGCATCGGCCAGCGAATAAGCGCCTTCACCGGCGCCAGGCTTCCCGACGGTGCCGCCGCTGACCAGGACGGGCAGCTTCGTGCGCCGCTGGAGGTGGGCCGCGTAGCGCAGGCGCGCCAGGGCGGTGACATCGGGGATGTCGCGGCCGCCGTACTCGGGGGCCGCGCGCAGCCTTCCGGCCGCGAGCACGACGATCGCCTGGGCGCCGGCGCGTTCCGGCGCGTGCAGGGGCGCGGTCATCCGCTCCAGCGGCCGGATGAAGAGCTCCGCCACCTTCGGCATCGACAGCAAGGCCAGTGCCGCCACCCCGGCTCCCGCGAGGCTGCGGCCGGTGCGCGGCCAGCGGCGCCACAGGGCCAGCCCGATCAGGATCAGCAGGAACAGGTTGGCGGGAGGAAGAATCAGGCTGCGCGGGATGGCGTTGATCAGGTCGAGCATCGGTGTCGGTGCAGGAAGCGGTGGCTGTCGGTCCGACATCCTAGCGCATCCTGCACCGACACCGTTGCAGGCGTCAGGCTTGCAGGGTCGTGTCGTACTGCTTGCCCGCGATGGTGACCCTGGTGAGCTTGACGTTGCGGACGTTGTGGATGAACCAGGGCTGGGCCGCGTTCACCGGGGTGCCGAAGTCGCAGTCGGTGATGGTCACGTCGCGGATCGGCAGGATCTCGGCCGGCTTGTCGCCGTTGTAGTCGAAGGCGACCGGACCGAGCAGGAGCAGCGCCTGGTAGCACGAGCGCGGACCATCCTTGGTGGCGACGTTGCCGACCCTGACGCCCGAGATGTGGATGTGCTCCACGACCGGCGGGCGGGTGCGCACGTTGTCGGCGTTCGGCGCGTAGTCGCAGTCGAAGGTGATCACGGCGCCTGCCCCGGAGCCCACCGACTTGGGCTGGATCGGCGAGCCGGGCAGCGGGGTATAGAACTGCGGCTTCAGGTTGACGCCGTTCGGCATGGTCACGTTGCGCACGTAGAAGTGGCGCAGGAAGCCGCCGCGGTTCATGTTGGTCTTCAGGCGGATCGCGGTGTTGAGCGGGTCGGTCGCCCAGTGGGTGTTGCGGAACTCGATGTCCTGCGCATACACGTGCTGGATTCCGCCCGACATCTCGCTGCCCAGCGTGACGCCGCCGTGGCCGCTGTTCATGACGCAGTGCTGGATCACCACGTTCTGGGTCGGGCCGAACTGGGTGTCGAGGTTCTTGCCGGCCTTGATCGCGATGCAGTCGTCGCCGCTGTTGAAGGTGCAGCCGTCGACCAGCACGGTGTTGCAGGCTTCCGGGTCGAAGCCGTCGCTATTCGGCCCCATGCTGTCCATGTGCACGCCACGGATCTCGACCTTGCTGCAGTTGACCGGATGGTGCTGCCAGAACGGCGTCTGGTTCAGCTGGTAGCCCTGCATCAGCACATTGGTGCAGCCGATGAACTCGACCATGCAGGGACGCAGGTAGTGGCCGCGGCCGAATACCCGTTTGGCCACCGGCACGCCCGCTTCCGACAGGGTCGGCAGGTAGGCTTCGTCGGTGCGCCATTTGTCGTTCTTGCCTTCCATGAGCGCGACCTGGGCGTCGCTCAGCTGCGGGGCAAGCGAGCGGATCGAGCCCGGATTGAGCGGGTTGACGGCGATCTGGGTGCGCTGCGGGTTGGGCGTCTTTCCCGCCACGCCCTTGCGCTTGCCCTTCCAGTCCCACCAGGTCTCGCCGTCGGCGCGCGGCACGCCGCCCTGGCCGTCCAGGATGCTGGTCCAGTCTTCGCCGGTGAGGGCGATGTTGGTCTGGCCGTAGGCGTAGACCATCGGCGAATAGTTCAGGCAATCGTTGCTCTGCCAGCGCGAGAGCACCAGCTTGCCTCTGGGGCCGCAGTCGTAGTCGCCGTACTTGGCGAAATCGTCCGGATCGTTGCTGAAGTAGACGTGGGCGCCCCTGGCCAGGTGCACGTTGACGTTCGACTTCAGGACGATCGGTCCCTTCACCAGCCAGTTACCGGCCGGGATCAGGACCCGGCCCCCGCCCGCCGCGCTGCAGGCGGCGATGGCCGCCGCGATGGCCGCGTAGCAGTCCTTCGCGCCCGGCGCCGGTGTGAGGACCTTGCCTTCCTCATGGTCGGCCACATAGCCGGTCACCATGACCGCTTCGCAGGGCTCGGCGCCATAGGCGGTAATGGGGAAGTCGCGCTTGGGGAAGACGAGCGGCTTCCTGAACCCGTCGATGATGCTTTGGGCGCGCGCCCAGGGATCGTCTTGTGCCACCTTCGCTCCTGCGCTTGCGGCGAGCGCCGGTCCCACAGCCAGGCCGGCCACCGATGCCGATGCAGCATACAGCAGCGAACGGCGTTGCGGATTGATGTGTCGCGTTGTCATGGTGTTTCCTTTGATTGGAAGGCGCCGGCATGCGCGCGCAGGGCGGACGAGGTGCTCGTCCGCCCTGCATTGGTCACGCTCTGGAGGCGCTTAGAACGTGTAGTCCGCGCGCAGCGTGAAGGCACGCCCGATCGGCTTGGCGATGTTCTGCGCAAACACGACCCGCGAGGACAGGCGCTGGTTCGACAGCGGCGGATCGGTGTCGAACAGGTTGTTCACGCCGGCGCCGACCTTGAACTTCTTCGAGAACTTGTAGGTGGTCGACAGGTTGTACACGCGGTATGGTGCGATCACGTTGTAGAACGGCTGGCCCGGCTGCTGGGTCGGCAGCGCGTTGGTATCCTCGTAGGTCGAGGAATACTGCTGCGTCAGCTGGGCGAAGAACGGGCCGTAGTTCCAGTTCACGCGCGCCTGGTGCTTCCACTTGAAGATGTAGGTGTTGGCCGAGGTGGAACCGGTGGACAGGGCGCCGATCCGGCCGACGCTGTCGACCCATGGGCTGCCGACGTCGTTCTGGCCTTCGTACTTGTCGGTGTAGGTGCCGTCCATCGAGAAGCCGAAGCGGCCCCAGTTCCTGGTCGGGTACGAGTAGTTCAGGCTCAGGTCGATGCCCTGGGTCTTCAGGCCACCCATGTTCAGGCGCGTCTTCGTGATGTACTGCAGCGTGCCGTCCGGGTTACGCACGAACAGGTCCTGGTAGCGCGCCAGGTTGTCGAAGATGGAATCCTCGTTGATCTGGGCGATGGTGCCTTTCATGTCGATCTTCCAGAAGTCGACGGTGGCAACGAAGTTCTTGATCGGTTCGATCACGAAGCCGACGGTATAGGTCTTCGATTTTTCCGGTTCCAGTTCCGGGTTGGCGCCCACCAGCGTGGTCAGGCGCGTGTTGCAGACGCGCTCGGCGTCCAGGCCCAGGCCGGCGAAGCGCGGATCGGTGGTCAGGGTGCCGGAGCCGGCCACGTTCGGGGTGGCGCTCGGGCACAGCAGCGGATCGTCCCAGCTCGAGGTCGACGGCGCCAGCGTGCGCGGCACACCGTACAGTTCAGGCAGGGTCGGCGCGCGAAAGCCCGTGCTGACCGTGCCGCGCACCATCAGCTGTTTCATCGGCTGGTAGCGGAAGCTGGCTTTCGGATTGAAGGTCGAGCCGAAATCGCTGAAGTGGTCGCCGCGCACGGCGAAGTTCAGGTTCAACTCTTTCGTGACGGGCGCGTCGAGTTCGGCGTACAGCGCGGCGACACGGCGCGCGCCGCTCGGGTTGTTGCCGGGCGAACCGTTGACCCGCCAGACCACCTCATCGCCGATCATGCGCGCATCTTCCTCGTAGGTCTCGCGATGCCAGTCGCCGCCCACGGCCAGGCCCAGGGAACCGCCCGGCAGGTCCATCAGCGTGCGGGAGAGGTTAAAGTCGATGCCGTAGTGGCGCACGTCGGCCACGCGGAAGTCCTCGCCGTCGGCCGAGATGCTCTCGAGGTAGGCGCGGCCGGCGGCGTCCTGTGCGCCGAACGGATTCAGGATGCCGTTGGCGACGCCCGCGTACACGCCGGGCGTGCGCACGAAGTTTTCCTTGAAGCCGCTGTCGCGGTGGCTGTAGCCGTAGTTGGCGCCGACGCGGTAATCCCAACCCTTGACTTGGCCTTCATCGGCCACGACCAGGCGGGCATTCTTCTGCACGTCGTGCAGCTTGGCCGCGCCCAGCTCGTCCAGGCTCCAGGTCAGCGCCAGGTCTTCGCCGTTCAGGCCGGCCACGGCCGGCACGCCGCCGCTGCCGCCCGGGTACCACTTGCTGGCCTTGGTGATCATCAAGGGCTTGCGCGAGGCGGTGCGCACGTCGTAGTTGGTGTTCGCGCCGAAGGGCTGCGGCGGGCTGATGGCGTCGATGTACGAGCGCGACAGGTTCAGTTCGACCGTCAGCACGCCGCCGTCGCCATGGGCCAGGCTGCCCTTGGTGAACAGGGTGACCTGCTGGTTCTCCGGCAGCAGCTGCGGGTAGATGGTCGGATCGGTAATGCAGGTCTTGCCGCCGTTGGCGTTGGTGCGGGTCGACGGCACCGTGGTCTGCGGCAGGCCTGGCGCCACGCAGCCGGACGCGAAGTACGGGTTGCCGGTGATGTTGGCCGACTTGCCGTTGCGGTAGATCGTGTAGTTCGCAGGCGATGCCGAGCCGCCCGAGGTGTTCGAGGTGAACGGGTTGCCGCCGAGCGCAGCCAGCTTGACCGGATCCCAGATCTGCGGGCGGTCCTTCTGCATCAGCGACTCGCGGCGCTGGGCGCTGAAGGCGGTGTAGACGTTCCAGCCGTCGGTGGCCATGTCGCCCTTGCCGGCGATCAGGGTCACGCGCTTCTGGTCGCCGCCCCCGGACTTTTGCGGCTGCACCGTGCTGGCGTGGACGGTCACGTCCTGCACCGATTTCTTGGTGATGAAGTTGACCACGCCGGCGATCGCGTCGGTGCCGTACAGCGCCGAGGCGCCGTCGCGCAGCACTTCGACGCGCTCGATGGCGGCCATCGGGATCACGTCGACGTTGACCGAGCTGGCGCCCAGCGCCTCGTTGGCCAGGCGGCGGCCGTTCAGCAGCACCAGGGTGCGGTTGGTGTTCAGGCCGCGCATGTTGATCATGGTGCCGCCGCCGCCGCCGCCGACCGGTTCGTTGGTCGCCGCGACGGTCAGGGCCACGGCGACTTCCGTCATCGTGGTCAGGCCCTGGTTGGTCAGTTCTTCGGCCTTGTAGGTGGTCAGCGGAAGGGCATTCTCGGTGGCGAGGCGCTTGATCGAGGAACCGGTCACTTCGACACGCTGCATCGGCGCGTCCTGCGCGATGGCGGTGTTGGTCAGGGTCAGCACTGCGGCAGTGATTGCCGACAGAAGGAAGCGTTGTTCGGTGATACGAGTTTGTTTCACTGCGAGTCTCCTGCTCAAATCAGAATTGCGTCCGGGTGTGTCCCTGGATCGCGCGAAAGGATACGCCAGGTATCCGCGCGGTGGTGACGAGGCCACTGCCGTCCAATGCACAGTGCTGTTGTCCGCGGCAGGCCATCCTCGTGCGAAGGCGTCGGGGGATCAGCAGATGATTGATTGGTCTGTAGTAGATTCTACTTTGGTCTGACCGCTTTCGCAATCTGGACAAGCCAGTTATTTTCTGGCTAGTTAGTAAATACAATTTGGTTGGACCAATTATTCGAACGATAATGCTTACAGGACAGTCGGCGACCTGGAAGCGCAGGGTGCGGAGAAGGCGGGAAAGGGAGGGAGCCGGGCCGAGGGCCCGGCCTGACAGGAGGAATCAGCCGCGCGAGAACGTACGGGTCACGCGGTCGAGGTGGGCGCGCATCGCGGTGCGGGCGCCGGCCACGTCGTGCGAGGCGATGGCGGCGAAGATGTTGCGGTGGTCGATCAGGGTCTGCTGGCGCAGTTCTTCGGTCTGGAAGTGTTCCTTCAGCTTGTGCCAGAGCGAGCCGCGCTGGCTCCACAGGTATTCGATCACGCCGACCATCGCGCTGTTGCCGGTGGCGCGTGCGATCGCCAGGTGGAAGTTGCGGTCGGCCGATTCGTTGCCGCTGCGGTCTTCGTGGTGCTGCTCCATCTCTTCCACCGCGCGCAGGATGGCGTCGATGGCCGAGTCGCTGGCGTGCTTGGCGGCCAGCGCCGCGACTTCGACCTCGATCAGGCGGCGCGCGGCCAGCACTTCGAACGGCCCCGGCCCGACGGTCGGCACCTCGGCCTGGGGCTGGGCCTGTTCGCTGACGTACACCCCCGAGCCGCCGCGCACTTCGACCGTGCCGCCCAGTTCCAGGGCGATCAGGGCTTCGCGCAGGGAGGTGCGGCTGACGCCGAGCTTGGTGGCCAGCTCGCGTTCGGCCGGCAGGCGCTCGCCAGGGCGGATGTTTTCGGCGCGGATCAGCTCCTCGATCTTGGCCGAGACCACCCGGTACAGCCGTGGCTCGTTGACGCTGTTGTCGTTCAGCGCAGCGGTTTTCTTCATCGATGGGTCCGTCGTGATAATTGGTTGGCCGATGCCAAACAGCGAATCTTAGTTTGGCGCGGGTATTGTTGCAAGTGGACCAACCAATTATATGCTAACGGCGTCGTGTTTACGGTTGTGGCGTCACCGTCATCGCCATGCTGAAGGCTTTGTCGCCCTCGCCGACCCTGACGCGGGCCAGCAAGGTCGGCGCCGTCACCAGGGCCGCGCCCTTGAAGAGTTTACCGGTCAGCCAGACCTTGTCGGGCGTATCGGTCGGGCGGACGATCATGTCGAGGCGCCATTCGCCGGTGCTCACGCTGAACTTTTCGCCGGCCGGTGTCAGCACGCGCGGAATGGAATGCTTGCCATCTCCCTCGAAGCCATCCGCATTGACCTGGAAAGCGACCGATGAACTGTTCGCATCGCCAATAACCATCGCCACCGAATAGCGCCGCAGCGGCTTGCGCACTGCCAGCAGGATCAGGATGGCCAGGCCGGCGAGCAGCGCGGCGCGCAACACCAGGGGCATGAGCTCACTTGCCATCATCGAGCTCGTCGATCAGCTTGCGCAGTTCCCGGATGTCGGCCTGCGACAGCTTCTTCTGGCTGCCGAAATGCGCGACCAGGGGCGCGATGCGCCCGCCGAACAGGCGCTGCACCAGGCTTTCGCTTTCGCGCGCCAGCCAGGCTTCGCGCGGCAGCACCGCGCGGTAGAGGAAACGCCGGCCATCCTTGTCGGCCGCGATCGCGCCTTTCTTGAGCAGGCGGTTGAGCAGGGTCTTGACCGTGGCGGTCTGCCAGTGCTGGCTTTCGGACAGGGCGACGACGACCTGTTCGGCCACCACCGGGCCGGGCGCGCGCCACAGCACTTCCATGACGTGCGACTCGGCGTCGCTGATGTTGATGGGGGAAGGATTCGACATGACAGCACCATTTACATTTGTAATCTTCACTCAGGATTACATCTGTAAACGGCACTGTCAAGCGCTGCGCGCGCGTTGATGCGGCCGGGATGAGCGCGTTATGTCATCAAGGCTGGGGATGCCAGCCGCGCCCCGCGAAGACCGCGGCGCGCGTCGACAGGCGCTCGGCCTGCGCCCGGTCCATCTGGTCGCCGCCGTAGTTGCGCGGCTGCTCGTCGTGCGCGCGGTTGCCGTATTCGCGCCAGCCGCCCTCCAGGGGATTCGGCAGCGGCTTGCGATACCAGGCATCCGCGGCGATGTGCGGCCCGACGCTGCACTCGATGAAGGCCACGTTGTCCCAGGTGTTGGCGGTGCCGGGCGAGCGCGCGAAATAGGTGGCGCCATCGGGCGGCAGGTTGCCCGCCGGGCCGGGGCCGCGCGTCAGGCGCGAACGCAGGAACACGAAGCCCGGGTCGTCCCTGCCCACTGTGCGCGCCTGCACGATGTAGCCGCCGCTTTGCGGGTTGGCGCTGTCGCCGACGGTGCGCAATTCGCTCTCTTCGAACAGGGCGGCGCGGTTGTTCCCCCACACGAAGTCGACGTTGCCTTCGATGAGCGACTTGTAGAACCAGGCGTAGCCGTGCAGCTGCAGCGTGTCCTGCTCGCTCACGAAGTGCGCATTGCGCGCGATCAGGCGGCCATTTTCGCTCCTGAAGAACAGCGTTTCGGCCTGGGCCGAATGGCCGTCGCTGCGGCGGGTGCTGTTGTGCAGGGCAATGTCGCGGATTTCCAGCAAGTCGACATCCTGGGCCAGGAACTGGGCGCGACCGCCATCGATGCCGGCCGTTCCCTCAGGCTGACCGCTGCCCGAACCCGGATTGCGGGTTTCGCTGTTGGCGGCGCGGATGATGCTCGCTTCACGACTCTGGCCGCGCAGCATGACGTTGTCCTTGTCGACCAGGTAGAGCAGCTCGGGATAGACCCCGTCGCGCACGTTCACCGTGACCGCCTTGTCGCGCGGCAGCGTCATGGCGTAATCGAGCGCGCCCTGCACGGTGCGGAAGTCGGCGCGTCCGCGCGCGTCGACCGTCACGCTGTCGCCCACCGGCTGATAAGGGGTGGTGCGGAAGGACCAGCGCGCGCCCTGGAAGCCCTTGGCGCGCACCAGGCGGGCGTCGATCACCGCCTCGTACTCGAGGCCGCGTTCGAGCAGTTGCGGCATGCGCACGCGCAGCTCCTTGCCCTGCACCGTGAGCGGATGCATGCGCACCAGGCGCTCGCGTCCTTGCGGCGCCAGCGCAACGACGGTTTCGCCCGGGCGGATGACCGCGACCAGGGCCTGGTCGCGCTTGCGGTAGACCCGCACGCTGCCTTCGCCGGTGAGCACCGGTTCGTCGGCGAAGACCAGGCGCAGCGACGTGTCGGGCGGAACACCGCGTTCGCCATGCGCCGGGTGGGCGACGGCGCCGGCAGGCAGGGTGTTGCCGGCCGGCGCGGCGAAGGCTGCGCCCACGTCGACCGTGAACACGGCCTGCGCCCATGGATCGTCGAGGCTGCGCACCGTCACCGTGGTGCGCCCGGCCGCCTGCGGCGCCAGGCGCAGGGCGCCGCCGGCGGCGCCGGCATCGACGATGCGCGGATCGGCGGAGACCGCGGCGATACGCGCATTTCCACCGGCGCCGCCGACCCGGACGGTCTGCGGCGTGTCGCCGGCCTGCAGCGCGATGCGGTCGGCGCCGACGTGCACGGTTACGCGCTCGGGCGGCGTGCCGGCAGGGCCGCCGCGCAGGTCGAGCAGGGTATTCGCGCCGGCTTCCCAGCTGACCGGTCGCAGCGCGGGGAAGGGCGGCGCCACCAGCCAGGTGGCGCGGTCGCCGTCCACCGAGACGTTCAGCACATTGTCCTGCGCTCCAGGCTCGGCCGCATAGCGCAGCACCACCGGCACCCCCGGCAGCGAAGCGTTGCGGCGCACCTGCTTGATGCGCTTGACCTCGCCGCCGCGCGACTCCAGCAGCTCCACGATCCAGACCTTGCGGTCCTCGCTCAGCTGAAGGCTGGCGCCCTGCCAGTCGCCGTTCGCGTCCTGGCGGGCGCGCAGCAGGAAGGTACTGCCCGCGACCGGAACGAAGCGCGCCTCGGCATAGCCGTCCGCCGCATCCTGCAGGGGCCGCGGGCCGGCCTGCTCGCGCACGTGGCGCGCTACCTCGCTTGCGGGCAGCGCCGTATAGCGGTAGGGCACGCGCCAGCGGGCATCGGCGCCGAACGGGCATTCCGACAGAGGCTTGCCGTTCAGCAGGGAGCCGCTGTCGGCAAACAGGCCGGGGCTGGAGGCCGGGTCGCGCACGATCTGCCTGCAGCTCGTGGCGCCGGCGACGTCGAAGGCATTGGCATCCGAGATGATGCGCGCGGCGTGGGCGGCGCCGACACTGTAGCCGTGGCGGTACGCCGGGCGCTGGCGGTCGCCGACATAGTAGTTGTTCAGCAGGTGCACCTGGCCGTAGCGCACCCGCGGGGCGCGCTCGGCCACGTGCTCGAACAGGTTGCCTTTCAGGGTCACCCGCAGCTTGCCGGCGTCGGCGGTGGCGCCATCGCCCGCACCGATCAGCATGTTCTTTTCGTGCTCGGCGAAGTGGTTGTAGGTGACGCTGACGAAGTCGGAACCGCGCGTGATGTCGACCGCGCCATCGTGGCACTGCTTGATCTTGCCGTTCTCGACCGGCTGCCTGTCGTCGGTCTGCGGCGCGTCGGTGAAGCTGTTATGGTCGATCCAGACGTGATGCGAGCCGGAGACGCTGATGCCGTCGAACTGGGAATTCCAGTTGCCCTTGCTGCCGTCGTGCGGATCCCAGACCGGGCCGACGTCGCAGGGGTTGCGGATGGCGAGGTTGCGGATCACGACCTGTTCGACGTTCGCGACGACCAGGCTGCCGTGCACGAAGCCGGCGCCAGGCGTTACGCCGATCAGGGTGGTGTGCGACGGAATGCGCACGATGCCGCGCTGCGCCTGGTCGGCGGTGCTCCGGAACGGACGCCCCTCGCTCATGTCGATGCTCGCCGCCACGCGCACGATGCGCGCCGGCGCGGTGGCGCCCAGGGCCGCCAGCAGCTGGGCGCGGTCGCGCACGGTGTAGACATGGGCGGGACTGGCCAGGGCGCCGCCGCGGGTGCCGCCTTCTTGCGCGGCCCAGCCGTCGAAGGGCGCATGCTGGCGCTCGGCCGCCGGAACCGGCACGGCGGCCGTCGTCGGCCGGAATGGAGGCGGCGTGAGCGGCGCCGCCACGGCGCCGGCCGCGGCCAGCGCGATCAGGGCGAGCGGCGCCTTCACCGTGCGCCCCGCATGGATGCGGACAGCGCCGGCAGCGTGCGCGCCAGTTCCCTGGCCACGATGCCGGAGAAGCGTTCCGCGCCGAGCGGACCGAGGTGGGTATAGTCGAAGTTGGCGCCGGTCCGCGCCAGCTTGTCCGCTTCCTGCGATCCCATCTCCTGCACGGCCGCCAGCGACAGCGCGTTCAGGTCGACCAGCGGCGTATGGGTGGCGCGCGCGATGCCGCGCACGGTGGCGGCCCAGGGCGCCAGGTCGTTGTGCACGTAGCCGTTCTTGAAGCTGCGCCGCGTCAGGGGCGTCACCAGCACCGGCTCGGCGCCAAGCGAACGGGCTTCTTCCACGTAGCGCTGCATGTTGGCGGGGAATTCTGTGACGTAGTCGGTGGAGCGCCCCGGTTTGCCCGGCTGGTCGTTATGGCCGAACTGGATCAGCACATAGGTCTTGCGAAAGCCCTCGCCCTGGCGCAGCAGATCCATCACCTCGTCCCAGCGTTTCTCGGCCCGGAAGCTGCCCGAGCTGCGCCCGCCGCGCGCCAGGTTGTGGCAGGCGGTCTCCGGCGTGAAGCGGGCGCACAGGGCGTCGCCATAGCCGGTGGTGCTGGCCATGGTGGAGTCGCCGACCAGGATCACGCGGTCGGGCAGGGCGGCGGCGTTGGCGCAGGTGGCGAACAGCAGGGAAAGGATGCAGGCGAGGGAACGGGCAGGACGTGACATGGGGGCGGACTCCTAAAGGTTCGCCAGATTTTATTTTGGCCTGACCAATTTATCAAGCGGTCAGTCCGGACGGAGAGGCATATCCGCTGTAGCGCAGTCGATACAGTGAATTTAAGACGTCTTGTCATAAGATGTCATACAACTTAGCGTGATATATAATGATCTTCTCTCATTCCACCTTATTCACACCATGATTCCCACCCAGCGCAAGCCGCGCAACCTCGCACAGGGCGTCGTCGAACAGATCAGCAGCAGCATCCGCCAGGGCATCCTCAAGCCCGGCGAGAAGCTGCCGACCGAGTCGTCGATGATGGCGCAGCATGGCGTGAGCCGCACCGTGGTGCGCGAGGCGATCTCGCACCTGCAGGCTTCCGGGCTGGTGCAGACGCGCCACGGCATCGGCACCTTCGTGCTGGAACGCCCGCAGGCCGGCCTGGGCATCGATGCCGAAAGCATCCTGACCCTGCGCGACGTGCTGTCGATCCTGGAACTGCGCATCGGTGTCGAAACCGAAACGGCCGGCCTGGCCGCGGCGCGCCGCACCGACGAGCAGGTGCAGGAGCTGGGCGCGGCCCTGGCCGAGATGCATGCAGCGATGGCGGCCGGCAGGTCGGCGGTGGACGCCGACAAGCGCTTCCACCTGCTCATCGCGCAGGCCACCGGCAACCGCTATTTCGAGGACATCCTCACCCAGCTCGGCAACGCGATCATTCCACGCGCGCGCCTGAACACGGTGGAGCTGGAGCAGGACAAGCCGGCCAACTTCAACGAGCGCGTCGGCCGCGAACACGAAGACATCTTCCACGCGATCGAACGCCGCGATCCGGAGGCCGCACGCGCGGCCATGCGCACCCACCTGTCCAACAGCCGCGAACGGCTGGTGCAGGCGCAGCGCCGGATCGAATCCATGATCAATTAAGGACACCTGAGCATCCTCTTGCGTCGAGGATGTTGTAGGCGCCTTGAAAAAGGCGCATTTAAAGCTTGCAGGGTCATGCTTTAGGTTGTACGATGACATACAACTTAACGCAGTAAGTTTGATCACCCCCGTATTCACAACACTGTCCTGGAGACTCCGCAATGCAAGCACTCGAATTACAAAAAGTCCTGTCGCACGGCCTGCTGTCCTTCCCGATCACCGACTTCGACGCCAACGGCGACTTCAACCAGGCCGGCTACCGCTCCCGCCTCGAGTGGCTGGCGCCGTACGGCGCGAGCGCGCTGTTCGCCGCCGGCGGCACCGGCGAATACTTCTCGCTGCACGGCGAAGAGTACGGCCAGATCGTCAAGACCGCGGTCGACACCTGCGCCGGCACCGGCGTCGCGATCCTGGCCGGCTGCGGCGGCCCGATCCGCGCCGCCATCGCCCACGCACAGGAAGCCGAGCGCCAGGGCGCCCAGGGCCTGCTGCTGCTGCCGCATTACCTGACCGAAGCCAGCCAGGACGGCCTGATCGCCCACGTCGAAGCGGTGTGCCGCTCGGTGAAGATCGGCGTCGTGGTCTACAACCGCGCCGCCTGCCGCCTGACCGCGGACTCGCTGGCCAAGCTGGCCGACCGCTGCCCGAACCTGATCGGCTTCAAGGACGGCATCGGCGACATCGAGCTGATGGTCTCGATCTACCGCAAGATGGGCGACCGCTTCAGCTACCTGGGTGGCCTGCCGACCGCCGAAGTGTATGCCGGCGCCTACAAGGCACTGGGCACTCCGGTGTACTCGTCGGCCGTGTTCAACTTCGTGCCGCAACTGGCGATGGACTTCTACCACGCCACTGCCGCCGGCGACACCGCCACCACCAACCGCCTGCTGGACGAGTTCTTCCTGCCGTACCTGGAGATCCGCAACCGCAAGGCCGGCTACGCCGTCAGCATCGTCAAGGCTGGTGCGCGCCTGGTGGGCCACGGCGCCGGTCCGGTGCGTCCGCCGCTGACCGACCTGACCCCGGAAGAAGACGAGATGCTCCTGGCCCTGATCAAGAAACAAAAGAACCCGGTGTAAGCATGCAGATCACTGGTGAAATGATCATCGGCAGCCAGCTCGTCCGCGGCAGCGCGGGCGAGGTGAAAGCCTACAACCCGTCCACCCGCGGCGAGTTCGAGCCTGGCTTCGGCCAGGCGTCGGGCGCCGACGTGGAACGCGCCTGCGAACTCGCTGCCCAAGCCTTCGACCCGTATCGCTCGCTGCCGCTGGAGCAACGCGCACGCTTCCTGGAAGCGGTCGCGGAACAGATCCTGGCCATCGGTCCGGTTCTGATCGAACGCGCCCAGCAGGAAACCGGCCTGCCGCAAGCCCGCCTGGAAGGCGAGCGCATGCGCACCGTGAACCAGCTGCGCCTGTTCGCGAAAGTGGTGCGCGACGGCCGCTTCATCGGCGCGACGATCGACACCGCGCTGCCGGAACGCACGCCGCCGCGTCCCGACCTGCGCCTGGCCAGGATCGGCCTCGGCCCGGTCGTGGTCTTCGGCGCCAGTAATTTCCCGCTGGCCTTCTCGGTCGCGGGCGGCGACACCGCCTCAAGCCTGGCGGCAGGCTGCCCGGTCATCGTGAAAGCCCACGGCGCCCACCTCGGCACCTCGGAGCTGGTCGGCCGCGCCGTCCAGCGCGCCGCGATCGAGTGCGGCATGCCGGAAGGCGTGTTCTCGATGATCTTCGGCGACGGCCGCACCATCGGCCAGCAGCTGGTCAGCCACCCGGCCATCAAGGCGGTCGGCTTCACCGGCTCGCGTGGCGGTGGCACCGCGCTGATGCGCACCGCGGCCGCTCGTCCGGAGCCGATCCCGGTGTATGCCGAGATGAGCAGCGTGAACCCGGTGTTCCTGTTGCCGGCAGCGCTGGAAGAGGGCGGTTCGGTTCTGGCGAACGGCTTCGTCGACTCGCTGACCCTGGGCGTCGGCCAGTTCTGCACCAACCCTGGCCTGGTGTTCGCGGTCAAGGGCGCGGCGCTGGACGCCTTCACCGCGGCGGCCACCACGGCGCTGGCGGCCAAGGGCGCGGGCACCATGCTCACCGCCGGGATCCATGACGCCTATAACAGCGGCATCGCGCGCTTTGGCGCCACCTCGGGCGTGCGCCTGGTGGCCCAGGGCGGTCTTGACGGCATCGGCTGCGCTGCCCAGGCTGCGCTGTACGAGGTAGATGCTGCGGACTTCATCGGCAACCCGGAGCTGCAGGACGAAATCTTTGGCCCGGCCGCGCTGGTGGTGCGTTTCGACAGCGCCGAGCAGATGCTGCAGGCGGCCGAGCAGCTGCACGGCCAGCTGACCGCGACCGTGCACGTCGCACCAAGCGATCATGCGCTGGCAGCGCGCCTGCTGCCGGTCCTGGAACGCAAGGCGGGCCGGGTGCTGTTCAACGGCTTCCCGACCGGCGTCGAAGTGTCGCACGCGATGGTCCACGGCGGCCCGTTCCCGGCCACCAGCGACAGCCGCACGACCTCGGTGGGCGCGAGCGCGATCGACCGCTTCCTGCGGCCGGTGTGCTACCAGAACGTGCCGGAGGGCTTGCTGCCGGAAGCGCTTCGAGACGACAATCCACTGCGCCTTGCGCGCGTGCTGGACGGAGACTTGAAAGTCGCAGAGTAATGTGAGGGGGTGCAAGGTTCGACTTTGCGCCCCCTTTTCGACCGATCGATGTACCAGCCGGAGGAGACGCCGGCTGTTTCGTTTGAAAAGAACTGATCCCATGAATCAGCAAGTCATGAGCGCAAATGCGAAGCAGGGCGCGGAGCAGGTCCCGGGGCTCACCTCGACGGTGGGCAAGTATCGCTGGACGATCTGTGCGCTGCTGTTCTTCGCCACCACCATCAACTACCTCGACCGCCAGGTCCTCAGCCTGCTGGCCCCGCTGCTTACCAAGGAATTCGGCTGGTCGAACACCGACTACGCCAACATCACGGCGGTCTTCCAGTTCGTCTACGCCATCTCGATGCTGTTCGCCGGCCGCGTGATCGACCGTCTCGGCACCAAGCGCGCCTTCGTCCTCGCCATCGTGGTCTGGTCGATCGGGGCCGTCGCGCACGCCTACGCCATCGGCATCGGCAACGCGGTCAACAGCGTGTTCACCACCCTCGGCCTGGCCGCGGTGCCGGTCTCGATCGTCGGCTTCATGGTGGGCCGCGCGGTGCTGGCAATCGGCGAGGCGGGCAACTTCCCGGCCGCGATCAAGGCCACCGCGGAGTACTTCCCCAAGCGCGAGCGCTCCTTCGCCACCGGCATCTTCAACTCCGGCGCCAACGTCGGCGCGATCCTGGCGCCCTTGACCGTACCCCTGATCGCCGAGTACTGGGGCTGGCAGGCCGCCTTCATCGCGGTCGGCGCCATCGGCTTCATCTGGATGGGCATCTGGATCTGGCTGTACGACACCCCGGATCGCCAGAAGCGCCTCAGCGCCGGCGAACTGGCCTACATCAACAGCGACAGTTCGCCCGCGGACGCGAATCCGGCCGCGGCGGCGGCCAAGCCGAAGGCATCGTGGTTCAAGCTGCTCGCCTACCGCCAGACCTGGGCTTTCGCCTTCGGCAAGTTCATGACCGACGGCGTGTGGTGGTTCTTCCTGTTCTGGCTGCCGAAGTACATGTCGGCGCAGTATGGCCTGACCGGTCCGGAGATGGTCCTGCCGCTCGCGGTCCTGTACAGCATGACCATGGTGGGCAGTATCGGCGGCGGCTGGCTGCCGACCTGGTTCATCGACCGCGGCCACAGCATCTACCAGGGCCGCATGCGCGCCATGTTCACCATCGCCCTGTTCCCGCTGGTGGTGCTGCTGGCCCAGCCGCTCGGTTACCTGGGCTTCTGGATCCCGGTGATCCTGATCGGCATCGGCGCCTCGGCGCACCAGGCGTGGTCGGCCAACCTGTTCACCACCGTCTCCGACATGTTCCCGAAGCACAGCGTCGGTTCGGTGGTCGGCATCGGCGGCATGGCCGGCGGCCTGGGCGGCGTGTTGCTCACCAAGCTGGGCGGCTGGCTGTTCGACTACTACGGCGCACTGGGTCACCTGGAAACCGGCTACCTGATCATGTTCTCGATCTGCGCGCTGGCCTACCTGACGGCCTGGGTGGTGATGAAGGCCCTGGTGCCGGCGCACCGCGAGATCACCGACCTGTAATGGCAGGCATGGAGATCGTGCGTATCGAAGGCGTGCATTGCGCCACCGGCGAAAGCCCCACCTGGAACGCGGAAGAAGCTGCGTGGTACTGGGTGGACATCCCCGCGCGCCGTGTCTGGCGCATGGACCACGCCAGCGGCGCGCTGCGCCACTGGGAAGCGCCCGAGATGGTGGCCTGCGTCGCCTGCGCCGTCGATGGCAGCCTGGTGGCCGGCATGGAAACCGGCATCCATCGCCTGGTCCTGGGCGAGGACGGCAAGGCCGGGGCCACGCGCCTGGCCGCGCCGCCCGCGCCTGAGCTGGGCGAGGGCATGCGCTTCAACGACGGGCGCTGCGACCGCCAGGGCCGTTTCTGGAGCGGCACCATGTTCATGGACATGGGCGCGGCGCGCGCGGTCGGCGGCTTGTACCGCTACAGCGCGGACGAGGGCCTGCACGGCCCGGTGGTGAGCGGCCTGCTCACGCAGAACGGCCTGGCCTGGTCGCCCGACGGGCGCACCATGTACCTGTCGGATTCGCATCCGCAGCGCCGCACCGTGTGGGCCTTCGACTACGACATCGAGCAGGGCATCCCGCACAACAAGCGGGTCTTCCTCGACCTGAACGGGCAGAAGGGCCGTCCGGACGGCGCCGCGGTCGATCTTGATGGCTGCTACTGGACCTGCGCCAACGACGGCGGCCTGGTGCAGCGCTTCACGCCGGATGGCAAGCTGGATCGCGAGATCGCGCTGCCGATGGCCAAGCCCTCGATGTGCGCTTTCGGCGGACCGCAGCTCGATACCCTGCTGGTGACCTCGATCGACCCGGGCACGGGCGGCGACGCCGGCTCGGTCGTGCTGCTGCGCCCGGGTGTCACCGGCGTGGCCGAAACGCCTTTCGCCACGTCGCGCGCCTGATTCGACTTTTCAGCCTCCACACGATAAGCTGTGCGGTCGTGTGGAGTGCTGAAGACGTATGCAGGATAGAAGAGAACCGAAGGACCCGCTGCCACCGCTGCCGACGCTGGCGGCGACGCCGGAAGACGCGGCAGCCAGGAAGCGCGCGCAGGAAGAGCGCGACGCGGCGGTACGCGGCGTCGTCTCGATCGCGGCGATGCGCCAGGCCGTCAAGGACCATGCGCGCGGCCTGCCGATCCTGTCCGAAGTACCGCGCCTCAAGCGGCTGGATGCGCAAGCCTTCGCCGCGCGCGCCGCGCAGGGCCTGCCCTTCATCATGACCGGCCTGGTCGATCGCTGGCCCCTGTGCAGCCTCGCCCCGCGCGAGCTGCGCGAGCGGTACGGCGAGCTGCCGGTGCGCGCCCGCGTCGGCGACTACATCCGCCAGCCCTTCCGCGCCGACCGCCCGATGCGCGACATGTCTCTGCGCGACTACCTCGACCTGGAACCGGAGCGCCTCCGCGGCGCCGGCGAGCCGCCGCCCTATGTCGGCAACCTGGAACTGCGCGAGCTGAACCGCCTGTGCCACTGGCCGGCTTACTTTCGCAAGATGGGACCGCCCCGGTTCTGGCTCGGCCCGGTCGGCACGATGACGCCCCTGCATTGCGACTTCGACGACAACATCTTCGCCCAGGTCTGGGGCCGCAAGCGCATCTTCCTGGCGCCGCCCCACCACGACGCGCTTCTGTATGCGAACGAAGCCAATCCGGTCCTGTTCGGTTCACCCGTCGACCCGGAGGCGCCGGACTTCGACGCGTATCCGCTGGCGCGCCAGGCGGCCACGGTCGCGTGCACCGTCGCGCCGGGCGAGCTGCTGTACGTGCCGGCCGGCTGGTTCCACCAGGTGCGGGCGCTGGAATTCTCCTTGTCCTCGAACCGCTGGGCGCGCGGCGTGCCGCTGGCGCTCGGGCTTAATGCACCGTGCGCGCGTACTGCGTGAAATGCTCGGCGCTGAGCGCGTGCTGGTACAGGAAGCCCTGGTAGATGTAGCAGCCGGCGTCCGATAAAAACTGGCGCTGGCCCGGCGTCTCGACGCCTTCGGCGATCACCTGCAGGCCCAGGCTCTCGCCCAGCGCGATGATCGAGCGGACGATCGACGCGTCGTTCTGGTCGGTGAGCACGTCGCGCATGAAGGACTGGTCGATCTTGAGCTGGTCGAGCGGCAGCTTGCGCAGGTAGGCCAGCGACGAGTAGCCGGTGCCGAAGTCGTCGAGCGAGAAGCTGATGCCGCGCTGCTTGAGGGTGGCCATGGTGTGCGCGGTGTGGGTGAAGTCGCTCACCACCAGGCTTTCGGTCAGCTCGAGCTTGAGGCTGGAGGGCTGCACCCCGGTCTCTTCGAACACCTGCTGCAGCATCGGCACGAAATCCGGCTCGATGAACTGGCCGGCGCTGACGTTGACCGACATGGTCAGCCCGGCGGTGTCGGGATAGCGCTGCCAGCGCGCCAGTTCGGCGCAGGCGGTGCGCAGCACCCAGCGTCCGATGTCGATGATCAGGCCGCTCTCTTCGGCAGCCTGGATGAACTCGGCCGGATACAGCAGCCGGCCGTCCGGCAGGCGCCAGCGCATCAGCGCTTCGGCGCCGATCACGCGGCTGCTGCGGTCCAGCTGCGGCTGGTAATGCAGCACGAACTCCTCGTCGCGCAGCGCGCGCCGCATCGCGCCTTCCAGCTCGGCCCTGGCCGACCACGCCGCCTGCACCGCCGGATCGTGGAAGCGGTAGGTGTTGCGTCCGCAGGCCTTGGCCTGGTACATCGCGGCATCGGCCTGGCGCAGGGTCGATTCGACCGTGTCGACGGTGCCGCACAGGGTGGTCACGCCGACGCTGACCGAGAGCGAATACATCATGTCGGCCAGCTGGAAGGGCGCCGCCATCGCGGCCACCACCTTGCCGGCCACCGTTTCGGCCTGGGCCGCCGCGCCCTCGCGCGTGTCTTCCACCGGCTGGATCAGGATCACGAATTCGTCGCCGCCCAGGCGCGCCACCATGTCGGCTTCGCGCACGCAGTGCTCGAGGCGGCGCGCTACCGCCTGCAGCAGCATGTCGCCGGCAGCGTGGCCCTGCGAGTCGTTCAGGTACTTGAAGTTGTCGAGGTCGCAGAACATCAGGGCGCCGCACTTGCGCGTGCGCGCGCTGCCCAGCAGGGCGCGGCGCAGGTGGTCGAGCAGGCTGGCGCGGTTGGGCAGGTCGGTCAGCGGGTCGAAGAAGGCAAGATGGTAGATCTTCGCTTCATTGTGCTTGCGCTCGCTGATGTCGGTGCTGATCACCAGGATCTTCTGCTGCGCGCCCGACTCGCGGTCGGTGGTCATCAGCGTCCAGCGGGTGTCGGTCTCGATGCAGGCGCCGTCGCGGCGCAGGTGCGACAGCTCGCCGGCCCACTCGCCGTTGGCGAGGGTGTTCTCATAGGCCGCATGGTAGGCCGGCAGGTTCTCGCACAGCAGCTCGGAAAACTTCTTGCCGCGCGCTTCAAGGGCGCTCCAGCCGTAGAGCCGTTCGGCGCCATTGTTCCAGTAGGTGATGCGCGAATTCAGGTCCATCGCGATGATCGCATCGCGCGCCTGCTGCAGGTAGGACGCCTGTTCCTGCACCAGCAGGCTTGCATTGCGCAGTTCCGTGTAGTCGAACATGAAGCCTTCAAGAATCTTGCCGCGACCTCGAGGCGGAGCTGCTCCTTGTTCATAGACCCATCGGGTTTCGCCGTTGGCGCAGCGGATGCGGTAGGTCAGCTTGAAAGAGCGTTCCTGCTGCAGCGCGAGGGCAACGCTGCGTTCGGTACTGGCACGGTCTTCAGGATGGATGAGGCTGGCGAAATTCATACCTGAGCGCGCCAGGAATGCGGCTGCAGGATAGCCGGTCAACTTTTCGACGCCGGCGCTGATGAACTCCATCGTCCAGTTGGCATCGTAGCGACAGCGGTAGGCGACTCCAGGTAAGTTTTGGAGCAGTAGCTCGAGCGACAACGTCTGTGCGTCGCCAGGAGCGGGCAATTGCGGTCCGTCAAGGGCGCTCATCCAACCTCGCGAAATGGTCTGAGATACCGCTATTTTTAGTTATAAGAGTTAAGTAACTATCCTAACGCAAAACCGCGTTGTATTGACGCAGCACGATTGAAATTGGAAAAGTTTGTTGTACCAAAACCAGTGTTGCAGGGGAAGGCGCGCCGCGGGACGGCGCGCCTTGTTGGATCAGAACGCGGCGATGCCGGTCTGTGCGCGGCCGAGGATCAGCGCGTGGATGTCGTGGGTGCCCTCGTAGGTGTTGACCACTTCGAGGTTGACCATGTGGCGCACGATGCCGAACTCGTCCGAGATACCGTTGCCGCCCAGCATGTCACGTGCCGTACGGGCAATATCCAGTGCCTTGCCGCAGGAGTTGCGTTTCATGATCGAGGTGATCTCGACGGCAGCGGTGCCTTCGTCCTTCATGCGGCCCAGGCGCAGGCAGCCCTGCAGGCCGAGGGTGATTTCGGTCTGCATGTCGGCCAGCTTCTTCTGCACCAGCTGGTTGGCGGCGAGCGGCTTGCCGAATTGCTTGCGGTCCAGCACGTACTGGCGCGCGGTGTGCCAGCAGTCTTCGGCCGCACCCAGCGCGCCCCAGGCGATGCCGTAGCGGGCCGAGTTCAGGCAGGTGAACGGGCCCTTCAGGCCGCGCACGTCCGGGAAGGCGTTTTCTTCCGGGCAGAACACCTCGTCCATGACGATTTCGCCGGTGACCGAGGCGCGCAGGCCGAACTTGCCGTGGATCGCCGGCGCGGACAGGCCTTTCCAGCCCTTTTCCAGCACGAAGCCGCGGATCGCGCCTTCGTCGTCCTTGGCCCAGACCACGAACACGTCGGCGACCGGAGAGTTGGTGATCCACATCTTGGAGCCGCTCAGGCTATAGCCGCCCTCGACCTTGCGGGCGCGGGTGACCATCGAGGCCGGGTCGGAACCGTGGTTCGGCTCGGTCAGGCCGAAGCAGCCGATCCATTCGCCGGTGGCCAGTTTCGGCAGGTATTTCTGCTTGGTTTCCTCGTTGCCGAATTCGAAGATCGGCACCATCACCAGCGAGGACTGCACGCTCATCATCGAGCGGTAGCCGGAGTCGACGCGCTCGACTTCGCGCGCGATCAGGCCATACGAGACGTAGTTCAGGCCGGGGCCGCCGTATTGTTCCGGGATGGTCGGGCCGAGCAGGCCGAGTTCGCCCATTTCGCGGAAGATCGCGTTGTCCATGCGCTCGTGGCGGAAGGCCTCGAGGATGCGCGGCTTCAGCTTGTCCTGGCAGTAGCTCGCGGCAGCCTCGCGCACCATGCGTTCTTCGTCGGTGAGCTGGCTGTTCAGCAGCAGGGGGTCGTCCCAGTGGAAGGCGGCTTTGCGGGGCGAATCGGAATGGCTCATGGTAGTCCTGTCTCGATAGGGTTTTTTCTCACGAAAACGAAGCGCACACCCGTCCCTGGGCCGCGCCATAGCCTGACCATTATAGGAATGACGCAGCGCCGCATCTTTTGAATCTGCGACAGGCATTTTCATTTTTGCCCGATCGGCAATGACGGGCCGGCATTGCGCCGCTTATCCAGTATGGCCGAAGCGTCCGCCGTGGAACAGCAGCGCCGACTGCGGATGCACGGCGCATTCCTCGACTTCGCCCACGAAGATGACGTGGTCGCCTTCCGGATAGCGGCTGCGGTTGTGGCATTCGAACCAGGCCGAGACGCCTTTCAGGATCGGCAGGCCGGTGCGCGACAGTTCGTAGTCGACGCCGGTGAAGGGATCGTCGGTGCCGCGGCGCGAAAAGCGCAGCGCCAGGTCCTGCTGGCCCGCCGCCAGCACGTTGATGACGTAATGCGAGTTGCCGCTGAAGATGGGCATGCTGTTGGCGCCGGCGCCCAGGCTCCACAGGACGAGCGGAGGCTCGAGCGAGACCGAGTTGAAGGAACTGGCGGTCAGCCCGCGGAACGAGCCGTCGGCAAGGCGCGTGGTGATGACGGTGACGCCGGTGGCGAATTGCGACAGGGCATGGCGGAAATGCGCCGAATCGAAACCGCGTGCCGTGGCGCGGGGAGAGCGTGTATTCATTGGACCGCCATTATGCCACTGTCGGGCGCTCAGCCGGGTTTTGATCCCAAGCGCACTGCACGAAAGTGCGCTTTGCGTTACATTAAGATCTATCGAATCTGACGAAATAGCAAAGGTGGGTGCAATGAGCGAACACAGCGGGAGCGAGGTAGCCATCCTGGGCGGCGGATGCTTCTGGTGCCTGGAAGCGGTCTACCAGGAGGCGCGCGGCGTGACGCGCGTGGAATCGGGCTACATGGGCGGCCACGTCGACCAACCCAGCTACGAACAGGTGTGCGCCGGGACGACCGGCCATGCCGAGGTGGTGCGGCTCGAGTTCGATCCGGCGGTGATCAGCTACCGCGACATCCTCGAGATCTTCTTCACGATCCACGATCCGACCACGCCTGACCGCCAGGGCAATGATGTCGGTCCGCAATACCGCTCGGTGATCTTCACCACCTCGCCGGAGCAGGAGGCGACGGCGCGCAAGGTGATGGCCGAGATGGCGGCGGTGTGGGATGCGCCGATCGTGACCCAGCTGCTGCCGCAGGAGACCTGGTACAAGGCCGAGGACTACCACCAGAATTACTTCGCGCAGCATCCGCTGCAGGGCTACTGCGCCTTCGTGGTGGCGCCGAAGGTGGCGAAGTTCCGCAAGACTTTCACGGAGCGGCTCAAGTAGGGGTGATCTGGTCCAGTGGACCAGATCACGCTCTGCCGACCGCGCGTTCAACCAGCAACAGAATAGCCGCGCGGGCAGCAATGCCGTGATTTGAACGCGCGGCCGGCGGAGCGTGGTCCAGTCCACTGGACTGGACCACCCCTACGGTGTAACGGTATTCATGTGCCGAGGTACATATACCGCCGCGACCACGGCAGCTGCGCCACATCCCCATCCGCCTTTCCGCACACGATCTGGTACAGGCTAATCCTTCCGTGCGCGAAGGCATAAGCGCAGCCCGCCAGGTAGACGTGCCAGATGCGGAAGCGCTTCTCGTCGGTCAGCGTCCGGATGTGCTCGGCATTGCTTTCGAAATTGTCGGTCCAGATCGCGCAGGTCTGCGCATAGTGGCGCCGCAGGTTTTCCACGTCGCGCACCTCCAGCCCGCCTTCCTGCATCGTCCGCACCACCGTGGACAGGTGGGCCAGCTCGCCGTGAGGAAACACATACTGGTCGATGAAGTCGCCGCCGCCGTAGGGCGTGGCGCTGTTGTCGACATTGGCGGTCGTGATGCCGTGGTTCATGACCACGCCCCCCGGGGCCAGCAGCCGGTTCACGCGTGAAAAGTATTCCGGCAGGTGCCGCACGCCGACGTGCTCGAACATGCCGACACTGGTGATGCGCTCGAAACTGCCTTCGACGTCGCGGTAGTCCTGCAGGCGGATCTCGACCTGCCCCTGCAGTCCGGCCCGTTCGACCCGTTCGCGCGCGAGCCGGGCCTGGTTCTCGGACAGCGTGACGCCGACGCAGCGCGCACCGAAGGCCTGGGCCGCGCGCAGCACCAGCGCGCCCCAGCCGCAGCCGATGTCAAGGAGCAACTGGCCGGGCCGCAGGTCGATCTTGCGCAGGATGTGGTCGATTTTCTTTTGCTGCGCCGTCGCCAGGTCTTCGTTGCCGTTCTCGAAGTAGGCGCAGGAATACACCATGGCCGGATCGAGCCATGCCGCGTAGAAATCGTTGGAAACGTCGTAGTGGTAGCGGATCGCTTCGGCATCGCTCTCGCGCGTGTGCGGGACCGCGCGGCGCAGCATGTCGCCGATGCGGCTGCCTCCCTTGTCCAGGCTGGCCGCCAGGGCGTTGCCCACGTTGATGATGTCGGCCGCCCGTCCCTTGATGTCGATCGCTCCCTCGACGTAGGCGCGCCCCAGGTTGTACAGCGAGGGCGAGCGCAGGTAGCGCAGGGCGGAGCGGTCGGGGACGCGGATGGTTACCCGTGCTGGCTCGGAGGAAAACTCGAGTTGGCGGCCATCCCACAATTCCACCCGCAAGGGCAGGGACAGCTTGTCACGCAGGCCTGCATTCCAGGCCGACAATACCATTTGCTCGAACACGTTTCGCCTCCGGCATCAAGGGCCGGCGTGCCACGCATGGGACCTTGCGCTGTGGCGGCCTAGGGTTGCAAACGCAGGCGGATCCAGCTGCCGTCTTCCTGCCGCTCGTAGACGATGCGGTCATGGAAGCGGGAGCGGCGCCCCTGCCAGAATTCCAGGCGCTCGGGCACGAGGCGGAAACCGCCCCAGTTGCCTGGACGCGCAGGATCATCTCCAGCTTGCCGTGCCACGGCTTCGTAGTTCTGTTCCAGCTCAGCGCGGCTGCTGATCGGAGCGCTTTGATGGGAGGCGATGGCCGACAAACGGCTTTTCAGCGGCCGGCTGCGGAAATACCGGTCGCTTTCTTCGTTCGACGTGCGTTCTACACGTCCTTCGATGCGAACCTGACGTTCGAGTTCGCTCCAGAAGAACAACAAAGCCGCATATTGATTATCCTCTAACTCCTGGCCTTTGCGGCTGTCGTAGTTGGTGTACCAGGTGAAACCGCGTTCGTCGAACTGCTTCACCAGCACGATGCGCGAGCTCGGGCGGCCGTTCGCGGCCACCGTGGCCACCGACATGGCGTTCGGCTCGTTCACCTCGGCCTTCAGCGCCTGCTCGAACCATTGCGTGAACTGGAGCATCGGGTCGTCCATCACCTCGTCCTCGTTCAGGCTGGCCTGGCCGTAATCCTTGCGCAGGTCGGCGACGGCCTGGCCGATCGCCGGGCCTGGCGCCGCCGGGCCGATGCCGCGGCGCGCCTGCATCGCCTTGCCCAGCTGGGCCATCTGCTCCGGGCTGAACAGGCGCAGGGCCATCGGCGCCATCGTGCCTTCCTCGCGCTCCATGTGGGCAAGATAGCGCTGGCTGAAACGCTGCACCGCGCTGGCCGACAGCACCGGTGACTGGCCTTCGGCGATGGCGCTCAGCTGCTCGTGCAGGTCCTGCCAGAGCGCGTCCATGTCCTTGTGGTCCTGCAGGATCACCGGCGCCAGCGCCTGCAGGGTGGCGGCATCCTCGCCTTGCGCCACGGCGCGCAGCATCGGGATCAGGTCCTGTTCCTCGTCGTCGTGGTGCAGGTGGGCCGCCTTCTCGAAGTACTTGAGCACCGCCGCGGCGGCCTGGCGCGCCTGTTCGTCGGCGCCGAATTCCGGCAGGTGGGCGAGCAGCTTGTCGAGGGTCGCCAGCTGCTTGCGGATGCGGTCATGGCAATGCTTGAGGACGGCGATCGGCTGGTCGAAGTCGGGGGCGGTGTCGTGGAGGTGCAGGGTCATGGGCGTTTTGTTGACACACGAAAAAAATTTGATTGACTAGAAGCTATTTTAGTGCAGATGCGCAATCGAGGTCCGTTAAAATGGCGCGATGAACCTGACCGATACCTCTGCTCTCGCAGCTACCCTGGACGAAGAAGTCGACTTTGCGCGCCGCTTCGGCGGCATTGCGCGCCTCTATGGCGAGCGTGCCCTCGAACGCTTCCGCGCGGCGCACGTTTGCGTGATCGGCGTCGGTGGCGTCGGTTCCTGGATCGTCGAGGCGCTGGCCCGCAGCGCCGTCGGCCACCTGACCCTGATCGACCTCGACAACGTGGCCGAATCGAACATCAACCGCCAGCTCCAGGCGCTCAGCTCGACCATCGGCATGCCGAAGATCGAGGCGCTCAAGGAGCGCATCGCGCAGATCAATCCGTTTTGCAAGGTGACCCTGGTCGAGGACTTCATCGACCCGGAGAACATCGAGACGATGATTGCGGGTAAAGGCTTCGACTACGTGGTCGACGCCATCGACGGCGTCAAGTCGAAGGCGGCCCTGATCGCCTGGTGCAGCGCCAACAAACTGCCCCTGGTCGTGATCGGCGGCGCCGGCGGCCAGCTGGATCCGACCAAAATCGAAGTGCGCGACCTGGCCCGCACCGAGCAGGAACCGCTGCTGAAGAAAGTGCGCAAGATCCTGCGCGCCCAGTACGGTTTCGCCAAGGGAGAAAAGAACAAGTACCACATCGATGCCGTGTTCTCGATGGAACCGCTGCGCTATCCGGATGTGGGCGAGGCCTGTGCCATCGATGCAAACAGCGTTACCGGCCTGAACTGCGCCGGCTTCGGCTCGAGCATGGTGGTCACGGCCACCTTCGGCATGGTGGCGGCCGGCCACCTGCTGCGCAAGCTGGCCGATGCGGCGAACGCCGAGCCGGTGGATGCGCCCGAGCCTGTTGCTCAAGTGCAAACTGTGCAAGCGGAAGCGGCCTTGCTATCATAGGATCAGTTATTGCTCACTTTGATGGAAGAAACCCTATGATCCGTCGTACCGTATTTGCCGCGCTGGTGCTGGCCGCAGCAGGCGCCACCGCCCAGGACAGCGCCACCCAGCAGCAGGACGCGTCCAAGCCCACCACCCAGCCTGCGCCGGAACAGCAGAACGTCCCGCAGGCGACCCAGCCGCAGACGGTGCAGCCGCAGGCCGAAGCTGTCGTGCCGGCCGCGCCCACCCCGCAAGTCGAGATCATCGACCGCGTGGTCGGCAAGGGCAAGGAAGCCAGCGTCGGCAGCAAGGTGCAGGTCCACTACACCGGCTGGCTGCACAAGCCGCTCGCGCCCAAGCAGCGCGGCAAGAAGTTCGACTCCTCGCTCGACCGCGGCGACCCGCTCGAGTTCCAGCTCGGCGCCGGCATGGTCATCAAGGGCTGGGACCAGGGCGTGCAGGGCATGAAGGTGGGCGGCAAGCGCACCCTGATCATCCCGAGCGCGCTGGCCTACGGCAAGCGCGGCGCCGGCGGCATGATCCCCCCCGACGCCGACCTGATCTTCGACGTGGAACTGGTGAACGTGAAGTAAATACAACGCTAACGATTCTCGGGAGACTGGCATGCGCATTGCGAACGACGTTACTGAACTGATCGGCAACACCCCCCTCGTACGAATCCGCAGGCTGGCCCCGAACGGCGGCGCCGAGATCCTCGGCAAGCTGGAGTATCACAACCCGGCGCACAGCGTGAAGGACCGCATCGGCCTGGCCATGATCGAGGCCGCCGAGCGGGCCGGCATGATCAAGCCCGACACCGTCATCGTCGAACCCACCAGCGGCAACACCGGCATCGCGCTTGCGATGGTGTGCGCCGCGCGCGGCTACCGCTGCAAGCTGGTGATGCCCGAAACCATGAGCAACGAGCGGCGCATGCTGCTGCGCGCCTATGGCGCCGAGCTGGTGCTCACGCCCGGCAGCGAAGGCATGCTGGGCGCGATCCGCCGCGCCGAGGAACTGGTCGCGGCCGATCCGAACTGCTTCATGCCGCAGCAGTTCAACAATCCGGCCAACCCGGAAGTCCACCGCAACACCACCGCCGAGGAAATCTGGCGCGATACCGACGGCCGGGTCGACATCCTGGTGGCCGGCGTCGGCACCGGCGGCACCATCACCGGCGTGAGCGAAGTCATCAAGGCGCGCAAGCCCGGCTTCCAGGCCATCGCCGTGGAGCCGGAAGCCTCACCCATGCTGTCGAAAGGGACCAAGGGGCCGCACCCGATCCAGGGCATCGGCGCCGGCTTCGTGCCGGCGGTGCTCAATACTGGCGTCTACGACGAGGTGATCACCGTGAAGAACGAGGATGCCTTCGAGACCGCGCGCGCCGCCGCGCGCGAAGAGGGACTGCTGGTGGGGATTTCATCGGGCGCCGCCCTGTGGGCGGCGGTGCAGGTGGCGCAGCGGCCGGAGAACGCCGGGAAGCTGATCGTGACCATCATTCCCTCGTTCGGCGAGCGCTACCTGAGTACCGCGCTCTACGCCAACCTGGCCGGCTAGGACGCGCCGGCCCGGCTGCACTCAGTGCGCATGGGCATGGTCGTGATCGTGATCGTGATCGTGGCCATGCTGCGCTCCCAGCGCACAGCCATGATGGGTCGTCCCTTCTTCCACCTGCAGCGTGCAATGGTGGATCCCGAAGTCGCTGCCCAGCTTTGCCACCATCTCGTCGATCACCCGGTCGCCCGGGTAGCCGCCCGGCATTACCACGTGCGCCGTCAGCGCGTTCTCGGTCGTGCTGATCGCCCAGATGTGCAGGTCGTGCACTTCCTTCACGCCCGGCTGGCTGCACAGGAAGCCGCGCACCGCGCCCGCATCGATGCTGGGCGGCACCGCCGCCATCGACAGCAGCACCGATTCGCGCAGCAGCGACCAGGTGCCGATCACGATCACCACCACGATCGCCAGGCTCACCGCCGGGTCGACCCAGGTCCAGCCGGTGCCCATGATGAGCAGGCCCGAGATCACCACGCCCAGCGACAGCGCGGCATCGGCCGCCATGTGCAGGTAGGCGCCGCGCAAGTTCAGGTCGCTCTTGCTGCCGGCCATGAACAGCCAGGCCGAGAAGCCGTTGATCGCCACGCCGATCCCCGCGACGATCGACACCGTCATGCCTTGTACGGGCGCCGGCTCGCTGAAGCGCTGCACCGCCTCCAGGGCGATGGCGCCGCAGGCTACCATCAGCAGCAGGCCGTTGCCCAGCGCCGCCAGGATCGAGGAACCACGCAAACCATAGGTGTAGCGACCCGTCGGCGCGCGCTTGGCCAGCGCCGCCGCGCCCCAGGCCAGCACCAGGCCGAGCACGTCGGACAGGTTATGGCCGGCGTCCGCCATCAACGCGGTGGAGTGGGCGATGAAGCCGTAAGTGAATTCGATGGCCACGAACAGCGCGTTGAGGCCGATGGCCAGCGCAAAGGCACGCTCGTGCCCGGCCGGATCGGGCATGTGGTGATGGTGGTGGCCGAAACCGTGGTGGTGGCCATGATCGTGGTCGTGGTGGTCGTGGGTGGTGCTCATGCGTCCATTCCGGTGACTGGTTCGGCGATGTGTTCGAACATGTTGGCGAGCAGGCTGCTGATGTGGGCGTCGGCCGCCGAGTAGAAGACCTGCTTGCCCTGGCGCTCGGCCTTGACGATGCGGGCTGCGCGCAGCAGGCGCAGGTGGTGGCTGACCAGCGAACTGGACAAGTCGAGCGAGGCGGCGATGTCGCCCACCGCGGTGGGCTGCGCCAGGCAGGCCAGCACGATGCGCAGGCGGGTGGCGTCGCCCAGCAGGTGGAACAGGTCGGCCAGTTCCTCGACGGCCCCGGCCGCGTAACCGAATTCAGTGGATGTGTTCATAGTTAACATGTGAAGATTTGTTCACATGTTAGGCGAAATCGCGGCACCGGGCAAGCGCTCGTGGATCTGATGCGATTCCGCAATGATTGGATGGATGAGACCGGTATGTTGGCGGATGTGTTTCCTGATCGAATTTGCTCCTCTCCAACACGACCAAGTTTAACGACCAGATATGCAGCCAACGCCCCGATCCTGCCGACTGTGCGCAGTCCTGCTCGCGTTCCTAGTGATTCCGCCAGTGCTTTTCGCCTGTGACTGGTCAAAGACAGTCGATGTCAACCTTCATGGCGTTAATTACACCGTGGATACGTTCAGCTATTCGGTCAAGAATCCCAAGCTCAAGGGGCACGGCGCCGGTGGGGGCGAACTGATCGACCCTTTCGGGGCTGGAGGAACGACCTGCTGTGTGACGCTGCCGAAAACCTGGCGTCCGGGAATCCAACTCCAGGTCAATACGACGCACTGGGTAGACCGGGGACCGGAGAAGGAGCTTCTCGAGGTGAAGGAAACCCATTTTGTCGAGGTCACCGAGTATCCCGACGGCCAAGCTGGAGAATTGTGGGTGTTGCGTACTCCGGATGGGAAAGTCAGTGTGGTGTCGAGCGACCTGCAGCCCGATCACCCTGGGTGGCCGGGGGAAATCAAAGGGTGGCCGGTACCATCTCAACAATACCGTGAAGAGCGATGGAAAATCATTCTTCAATGGGAGCTGGATGGCCTGGATAACGCTCTTGTTCTGTTGGATGAGCTAGCAAGTGATCCTCAAAGCAGAGCTAAAAAGGCTTGGGAGCATGCTGAGCAATATGATCGCGAAAGTATTAAAGGCTTCTCCGGGCCGGAAGATCCTAACTACATTGTCCAGTTGAAAAAAAATTACGAAAAATCTTTCGAATATAGCCGAGGTCGAGTCATGCAAACTGTGGAGGCGAAACCATGAGCACGTTTCTCGCCCCACCTATCAGTGAAAATTTCTCATCGGCTGCCGATCCCGCAAAATTTTTTTCACGTGATCAGATAAATAGTATCCAGAGCATATACGGCAGTCGAGAGCGGCCGCCTATCGGGAGTCCACGTGAGTCGTGCAATACCAATCTCTTCTTTGGTTTTTTCTTCGACGGAACAAAAAACAACTACGAATAGGCCGAAACAACGAATAACCACTCGAACGTCGCCCGCCTCTACGACTGCTATCCCGGCCTGAGCGTACCAGGCGTACTGCCGCGGTCGACTGACTGGGCCAGCAACCTGCCGGCTTACAAGAATTTTTTCAGGGTGTATGTTCCCGGCGTGGCAACGCCATTTCCCCAGGTAGGCGATACAGGAAGCGGCTGGCAAGGCGTATCGGGCGCGGCGGCGGGAGGATTCGGTGATTTCCGAATAGTGTGGGCATTGATACAAGCAATAAACAATGTCCACAGATTCTTTTTACACAGCCCGCTTCTGTCGCCGGCAGAAACCAAGACATTGGTCAGAACCTTAACCATCAATAAGAAGGCGCGCGCCTTGCTGGACGGAAGGGGCGCCGAACTGGCGCGTATCTCCGAATCCGAAAAGCGCGTCGTAAGCAGATTCGAAGAACTGCTGCTGAGATTGCACGGCGCCGTCTCGCAGCATTGGCCAGACAAGAAAACTGGCAGGCCGGCCAAGATCGACCCCGGCATCGTCAAGACCATCTATATTTCAGTGTTTGGGTTTTCGCGCGGCGCTACGGAAGCGCGCGTGTTCCTGAACTGGCTGCAGTCCCTCTGCAGGCTCGATGCCAGGCTGAGAGGAAAGACGGGCGAAATGTCCTTGGGCGGGTTTCCGGTGCAGGTCGATTTCCTGGGTTTGTACGATACCGTCGCCTCCGTCGGAGCGGCAAACTCATTCGGCTTCTTCGACGGGCATGGTTTCTGGGCCGACGCCGAAGACAGCATGCGCGTACCACCGGGTATTAATTGCTTGCACCTCATTGCTGCACATGAATTGCGGCGTAGCTTCCCTGTCGACTCCATCTCGGTCAAGGGTGTCCTTGCCCCGGGATGCACCGAGATCGTCGTCCCCGGTGTGCATGCGGACGTCGGCTGTGGTTATTGTCCCGGCGAACAGGGGCGCGGCATCGATTCGAAAGGCGCCGACATGCTGACGAGGATTCCGCTCCTGATGATGTACAAGGCCGCGCGCCTCAACGGTGTCCCCTTGAAACTGGAGCTGGCAAGTCCGGTTGCCAAAGAAAGGTTCGCGCTGAAGCCCGAGGCAATCCTGGCGTTCAACGCCTACATCGCCACTTGCACGGAAAAGCAGGGACCGCTCCACCGCATCATGCGCGAGCAGGCGCGCAAGCAAATGGAATGGCGCTTTGCCCGGCGCGTTTCAGGACCAACTCCACTGAACCGAAGCCCGAGCTTTCTGCGGGCGTCCATGTTCGACCAAAATGACCTGCACAGCGCAGCGCGCGAATTCGAGGATGAGATCAACGCATTCTTGTCCTGGCTGAGGGAAAAGGGCAATCGATTCCAGGCATCTACTCAGACAGCGGGGTTCGGTAACAGCCATGCATCCGAGTGGGAGGAAATTGCAACATGGTGGAGCAAGGAGAAAGTCGCGCATCCGGCCGTGCTGGATTTTTTCGACAACTATGTCCATGACTCCCGCGCCTGGTTCAAACTGATACCGGGCAACCCGGATAACGAGAAAGACATGCGCGATACACTCGACGCCTGGATCAGGACCCGCAAGGCGGTTGCCAGCCACAACCAGGTTCGATCGAGGATGCACGGACGGGGCAGTTCTCTCTATCGGATGCGGGCGCAAGACGGGCTGAACGAAGACCAGCGCCGCGCAGCCGAGGAGTACCAGAAGAGCGGAACGATTCCACGCATGACCACAGAAGGGCGGGAACCCTGGGGTTCCGCCACGGATATGATCGCCTGCGCCGGCTACCTGAGATACCGGAAAGTCTATGCAGGCTCGGATGCCGACCTGATCTCCTGATCACACCCGCTCAGTCCGCGCGGCGCGGCAGCTGCCCATCGCTGTCGCGCACCTCCACCGCCCCCAGCCCGAGCGGCTGCAACTGCGGCAGGATGCGCTTGCGGTCGCCCACCGCCACCACCGTCATCTTGTCCGGCGCCAGGTACTTGCGCGCCGCGGCCTGCACCTGGGCCGCCGTGACGCCGGCGATCTGGCCGGGCAGGCGCGCGTAGTAGTCGAGCGGCAGGTCGTGGATGAACAGGTCGGCCATGCTGGCGCCAATGTCGGCATTGGTCTCGAAGGCGCCCGGCAGCGACAGCACCTGGGCGTCGCGGGCGGTGTCGAGTTCGGCGGCCGGCAGCGGGGCGTCGCGCATCGCGTTCACCTCGTTGAAGATCTCGCGTACTGAGGCACCGGTGGCGTCGGCCCGCACGCTGCTGGCGATGACGAAGGGCCCCGGCGTGCGGTCGAAGCGGAACCAGGACGAGATGCCGTAGGTGTAGCCCTTGGTCTCGCGCAGCTTGTCGTTGAGGCGGCTGGAGAACATGCCCCCCAAGGCAGCGTTGAGCACCTGCAGCGCCGGGAAGTCCGAGGTGGAGCGCGCCACCCCGATGCCGGTGACGCGCAGCGCGGTCTGGACCGCGCCGGGCTGGTCGACCAGCACCAGGCGCGCGCGCGTGCCGGCGGGCTCGCCCGGTTCGCCGTCGGGAACCTCGGCACGCGCCCAGGCCGCGAAGCGCGCTTCTACCAGCGCCTTCAGTTCGCCGCGCGCGATGTCGCCCGATACCACCAGCGCCGCGTTCCCGGGCACGTAGTGGCGGCGCCAGAAGTCCACCAGGTCGTCGCGCGTGACCGCGCGGATCGCCGGTTCGGTGCCGAGCTGGCCATAGCCCTTCGGATGCTCGCTGCCGTACAAGGCGCCGGCCGCGGCCACCGCTGCCACGGATTCGGGATCGTCGCGCTGCTGGATCAGTTCCCCGAGCCGGTCGGCGCGCTGGCGCTCGACTTCCGCGTTGGGGAAAGCCGGATGCAGCACGATGTCGGCCATGATGTCGAGCGCGGGCGCGAAGTTCGCGCGCAGCGACAGCAGCGAGACCATGGAGGCATCGATGCCGGTGCCGGTGTCGAGGAAGGCGCCGAGCTGCGCGATCTCGTCGGCGATCTGCGGCGCGCTGCAGGTGGTCGTGCCTTCTTCCAGCATCTGCGCCGTGAAGCCGGCCAGGCCCGGCACGCCGGCGGGATTGTCGGCGCTGCCGCTGCGCACCACCAGTTGGGCCGCGACCAGGGGAATGCCCGGCTTGTAGTGATGGATCACGGTGAGGCCGTTCGCCAGTTTGAAGGACTCGCCCTGCGGCAGCGTGAAGCGCGGCGCCGGCCCGGCCTTCGGCTGCTGCGCGCGCCACGGTTCGGGCGTGTTGACCGCTTCGTGCGCGGCGGCCGCGGCGGGCTTGGCGGCCTTGCCCTGCTTCGGCACGCGCGGGTCGTCGATGACCGGCTTGCCTGGTACGCCGGTGACCACCGCGCGCGCCTGCTGGCGCAGGTAGGCGCGCACGGCGCGCTGCACGTCGGCGGGCGTGATGCTGCGCAGCTGCGCCACGTCCTTGGCCAGGTAGCCCGGGTCGCCGGTGTACTGGTTGTAGTGGTTGAGCTGGTCCGCCAGCCCGTCGCCGCCCAGCTTTTCGATGGTGCTCAGGAGCGCGGTCTCGAGGCTGTTGCGGGCGCGCTCGACTTCGCGTTGCGAGGGGCCGTGATCGCGCAGCTGGGCCAGCTCGGCGTCGATCGCCGCTTCCAGCGCGCGCGCCTCGACCCCGGGGCGCGCGGTGACGTCGATGACGAAGGTCGAGACCAGACCCTGGGAGTTCTGGCTGGCGTCCACGTCCTGGGCGATCTGGCGTTCGTACACCAGTTTCTTGTACAGCCGGCTCGACTTGCCGCCGCCCAGGATCTCGGCCGCCACCGCCAGCTCGGCGTCGCCCGCCTGGTAGGCGGGCGGCGTGAGCCAGCCCATGAAGATGCGCGGCAGCTCCACGCGGTCGCGCACGAGCACGCGGCGCTCGCTGGTGATCGGCGGGGTGGTCACGCTGGGGCGCGCCACCGGCGGGCTGCGCTTGAAACTGCCGAAGTAGCGCTCCACCAGGGCGCGCGTCTTCGCCTTGTCGATGTCGCCGGCGATCACGATGCTGGCGTTGTTCGGCCCGTAGTAGCGCTGGAAGAACTGGCGCACGTCGTCCAGCTTGGCGTTCTGGATGTCGGCGTGCGAGCCGATGATCGAGGCGTAATACGGATGGCCCTTCGGGAACAGCGCATGCGCCAGCGCTTCCTGCACCAGGCCGTAGGGCTCGTCCTCGACGGTCTCGCGGCGCTCGTTGCGCACCACGTCCTGCTGGTTGCTGAGCGCCTTCTGGTCGAGCACGTCGAGCAGGTAGCCCATGCGGTCGGCGTGCACCCACAAGGCCAGCTCCAGCTGGTTGGAGGGCACGGTGTCGTAGTAGCTGGTCTGGTCGTAGCCGGTGCCGCCGTTGCTGTCGGTGGCGCCGGCGCCTTCCAGCAGGCGGTCGGCCATGCCGCGCGGGATGTGGCGCGTCTGCGCGAACATCATGTGCTCGAACAGGTGGGCGAAGCCGGTCAGGCCGGGCGCTTCGTTGGCCGGGCCGACGTGGTACCAGATGTTGACCGCCACGATCGGCAGGCGCCGGTCTTCGACCAGGATCACTTGCAGGCCGTTCGACAGGGTGGTTTTTTCGAAGGCGACGGTGGGCAGGAGCGGCGGCGCAGACTGGGCGCCAGTGGGTGGAGCGAACGTGGTCATCATCAGTATCAAGGCGAGCAACCGGCAGTATCTCATGGGGAGCTCCTTCTGTCGCCCTCGGCGGCAACGCAGTGATGACTCAGTGATAACTCAGTGATGGCTCAATGACATCGGCCGCGTCCGCGGTCGGGCGTGGCGCCGGCCGGCACGCGTGCCGGATCGGCCGGCAGGAAGCGCCAGGTGTAGGCGCCGTCCAGCAGGCGCAGCTCCAGTACGCCGTCGTAGCTGGCTTCGCGCACCTCGCTGTTGGGCGTGAACTGCAGGAAGGGCGTGGCATAGGCGCCGCCGGTGCCGACCACGAACTGGCGCACGCCCCTGGCCCGGTCGAGCCGGCCGTCGGCATCCTGCGGCGCGAAGCGTTCGTAGTCGTGGTCGTGGCCCGACAGGACCAGCTCGGCGCCGGCCGCATGCAGCAGCGCGAAGGCGTCGCGCATGCGTCCGCGTTCGCCGATGTGGCCGCCCGAGGTGTACAGCGGGTGATGCCAGAAGGCGAGGGTGCAGGCGGCCTGCTCGCGTGCCAGCGTGTCGCGCAGCCAGCCGATCTGTTCGGTGTGCGCCGCGCCGTCCAGGTTGCTGTCCAGCGACAGCACCAGCCAGCTGCCCAGCCGCAGGCTGTACCAGCTTTTTCCTTGCGGTCTGGCCCGCGCCCCGAAATAGGCGAAGTAGGGCGCGGCGCCGGGCGTCGCGTATTCGTGGTTGCCGGGCGTGGGCCAGGTGCGCTCGCGGAAGCTTCCCCAGGTCGGGTGGTAGCAGTGTTCGAACTCGGCGGCCCTGCCGTAGGGATAGGTGTGGTCGCCCAGCGTCAGCACGGCGGCACGGGGATTGGCGCGCAGCAGCGGTTCCACCAGCCTGGCGGTGGCGGCGGCGCCGGACCAGCGCGGGTCGGGGTGCTTGCAGCGCGCGATGTCGCCCGCCGCATACACGGTGTACGCGGCAGGATCGGGAAGGTCTTTGGCGCAGCCCGGCCCGGCGGCTGCGAGCAGCGCCAGGCCGCCCAGCAGGCGCGCCATTGCGGTCATCGAGGCTGGCCTGCCTACTCGATGAAGCGCAGCAGGCCGTGCAGCGCATGCGCCACGGTCTGCTCGCGCACCGCCTTGCGGTCGCCCTGGAATACCAGGCGCTCGGTGTAGGTGGTGTCGCCGCGCGACCAGCCGAAACAGACCGTGCCCACCGGCTTGCCCGGCACCGCGCCGGTCGGCCCGGCGATGCCGGTGGTCGACACCGCGACGTCGGCGGTGCTGTTGGACAGCGCGCCCTCGGCCATCTTGCCGGCCACTTCTTCGCTGACCGAGCCGAATTGCGCGATCAGCGCGGCCGGCACGTCCAACAGCTCGGTCTTGGAATTGTTGGAATAGGTGACGAAGCCGCAGTCGAACCAGCCGGTGGAGCCCGGAATTTCGGTGATTGCCTGGGATACGCCGCCCCCGGTGCAGGATTCGGCGGTGGCCAGCACCAGGCGCTTGGCCTCGAGCGCCTGGCCAACTTTTGTAGCAAGATCTAGGATATCGTTCGTCACGTGAAGCTCCTTTGAATGCGGTCGACCTTCCGGTCAATCGATGAGCAGGCCGAGGCCGAAGTGGCGCACGCGGGTGGCGCACGGTTTCATTCTAGCGCGGTCCGTGCCGCACTGACACAGAAAGCGTGCACTTCAGGCTTCGCGCCCGTTTTACCCGCCATGCATATGTATAAATAGTGAAAAGTTCTGTGCGACATGACACGAAGCCGTCGGCTATGCTGTTTGCGCCGCCGCGTCCGGCTAATGGCGCCTGTATTCACAATCTTGTTTGACGTAGGACCCTTGGATGCCGCTCGAATCACTTGCGCGTGACCGGATGGGACCGGCGCAAGCCTGCGGCATGCCTGCCGCGGCGCTGCCTGCCTCCCGGCCGATGGACCGGCATTGCCGCGCCGGCGGCGTGCGCATGCCTGTCGGACTTGCGCCGGAGGCCGCATGACCCACCGCCGTTCCATCCGCAGCAAGCTGGTGCGGGCGGTGATGACCACCACGCTGGTCGCCTTGCTGGTGTCGGTGGCGATCATCATCTTCTACGACCTGCGCAGCTACCACCGCAGCCTGCTGAACGACCTCGCCACCCAGGCGGAACTGGTCGGCCACATGAGCTCGGCCGCGCTGAGCTTCGACGATCCGCGCCTGGCCAAGGAAAACCTGGCGCTGCTGCGCACCCGCCCCGACGTGCGCGCCGCTGCCATCTACGACGGCGACGGCAAGCTGTTCGCTTCCTACCAGGCCGCCGGCGAGACGCGCGCTCTGCCTGCGCAGCTGTCCGCGCCCCTGCCCACCGCCTCCGCCAGCGACCGCGACAACCTGGTCGTCCACCACCGCATCGTCGAGGATGGCGAGGCGCTCGGCACCGTGTACCTGCGAGCCGAGAACCAGCTGCTGGCGCGCACGGTCGACTACCTCAGCATCGCCGCGGGCGTGACCTTGCTGGCGATGTGCGTGGCCTACCTTCTGATGCGCCGCATGGGCCGGGTGGTGACGGCCCCGATCGTGGCCATCACCGAGATCGCGCGCGACGTCGTCGCCACCCGCGACTATTCGCGCCGCGCGCCGCGCATCAGCAACGACGAGGCCGGGGAGCTGGTCGATTCCTTCAACGCCATGCTGACCGAGATCGAAGGGCGCACGCGCGAGCTGGAGACCTCGAGCAGCGAAATCGCGCGCGAGGCCGCGGAACGCTCGCGCGCGCAGCAGGAAGTCATGCGTCTCAACGAGCAGCTGGAACAGCGCGTGGACGAGCGCACCCTGCAGCTGGCGCTGGCCAACGCCGAGCTGGCCAATGCGATCGAAGAGGCGCGCAGCGCCAACCAGGCCAAGTCGGCGTTTCTCTCGTCGATGAGCCACGAGCTGCGCACGCCGCTCAACGCGATCCTCGGCTTCGCCCAGATCCTGACATCAAGCACGCTGCCCTCGACCCTCGAGCAGAAGAAGGAGTTCGCCAACCACATCCTGAAGAGCGGCCGCCACCTGCTCACCCTGATCAACGAGATCCTCGACCTGGCCAAGGTCGAGTCGGGCACGGTGACGCTGTCGATGGAACCGGTGGCGCTCTCCGACACGCTGCTGGAAACCCGCGCCATGGTCGAGCCGATCGCGGCAAGCCGCGGCGTGCGCGTGCTGTTTCCCGACACCCCGGGTGCGGTGGTGCTGGCCGACCGCACCCGCCTGAAACAGGTCCTGCTCAACCTGCTCTCGAACGCCGTGAAGTACAACCGCGAGGCCGGCGCGGTGGTGGTCGCCTGCGAACAGGTGGCGCCGGCCCGGCTGCGCCTGTCGGTGCAGGACACCGGCGCCGGCCTCGATGCCGAGCAGGTGGCGAGCCTGTTCCAGCCCTTCAACCGGCTCGGCCAGGAAGGCGGCAGCCAGGAAGGCACCGGCATCGGCCTGGTGGTCACCAAGCGCCTGGTCGAGCTGATGGGCGGCGAGATCGGCGTGTCCAGCAGCCCCGGCATGGGCAGCGTGTTCTGGATCGAGCTGGCCACCACCGCGCCGCTGGCGGCGCAGGCGGAAGGCGCGCCCGGCGCGGCGCAGGAAGTCCATACCGTGCCGGACGAAGGAGAACCGCAGCTGATCCTGTACGTCGAGGACAATCCCGCCAACCTGCGCCTGGTCGAAGAGATCGTGCGCTTCCGTGCCGATCTGCGCCTGCTGTCGGCGCACGACGGCCATGTCGGCCTGTCGCTGGCGCGCGCGCACCAGCCCGCGCTCATCCTGATGGACCTGAACCTGCCGGGCATGAGCGGCATCGAGGTGCTCAGGCAGCTGCGCGCCGACCCGCTCACCGCCGTCATCCCGGTCATCGCCCTGACCGCCAACGCCATGCAGCGCGACATCGAGCGCGGCCTGGCCGCGGGCTTTGACCGCTACCTGACCAAACCGATCGACATCGACAAGTTCACCGATGCGATCAACAGTACGCTGGCGAAAGCGGAGCCAGCCGAAAGGAAGGCCGAATGATTTCACTGTCCGACATCCGCCGCGCGCGCATCCTCGTCGTGGACGACGAACCCGTCAACATCCAGCTGCTCGAATACCTGCTCAAGACGACCGGGTACGAGAACGTCTCGTCCACGTACGACCCGCGCCAGGTGGTGTCGCTGCACCTGAAGCATCGCTTCGACCTGATCATCCTCGACCTGCACATGCCGGGCATGGACGGCTTCGACGTGATGGAGGCGCTCAAGCCGCTCGAGAGCGATTCCTGGCTGCCGGTGCTGGTGGTGACGGCCGAGCCGGACAAGAAGCTGGCAGCGCTGGAAGCCGGCGCGCGCGACTTCATCGGCAAGCCCTTCGACACCGTGGAGGTGATGACGCGCATCCGCAACCTGCTGGAGGTGCGCCTGCTGCACCGCGAGTCGCAGGACTACGGCGTGCAGCTGGAACGCGAGGTGCGCGAGCGCACCGCCGAGCTGGCGCGCTTCCGCGGCGCGATGGACGCGACCCCCGATGCGATCTTCCTGATCGACACCGCCTCGATGGCGATGGTCGACGTCTCGGACGGCGCCTGCCGCATGCTCGGCTTCTCGCGCGAGGCGCTGCTGCGCATCGACCCGGTGGCCCTGGGCCTGGGCACGCGCCAGCTGCTCGAGCGCCATCTGGCGGCCGATGCGCGGGCCCATGGCGGCGCGCCCACCGCCGCGCCCGGCGCCGGCGGCGAGGAAGGCACGCCGGATTTCGGCGCGCTGCCGGGCGACATCGTCGAGGCCGAACTGCTGCGCGCGGGCGGGCAGGGCGCGGTGCCGGTGGAGATCAGCTGGAAGCTGCAGGACCTGGGCAAGAGCCGCATGCTGATCGCGGTAGCGCGCGACATCAGCGAGCGCCTGCATGCCCAGGAACGCCTGCGCCACATGGCCAGCTACGATGCGCTCACCGGCCTGCCGAACCGCACCCTGTTCTTCCAGAACCTGCGCGACGCGATCGAGCTGGCGCGCGACAAGAACTGGCGCGTGGCGGTGCTGTGCATCACGCTCGACCGCTTCAAGATCATCAACGACTCGCTCGGCACCTCGCTCGGCGACGAATTGCTGCGCCAGTTCAGCACGCGCCTGGTGCGGGTGGTGCGCCTGCGCGACACCGCCGGGCGCCTGGGCGGCGACGAGTTCGCCCTGATCCTGACCATGACGCGCGACCAGCAGGAAGCGGTGAACGTCGCCAACGAGATCCGCGAATCGCTGCGCGCCCCCTTCGACCTGCACGGCCAGCAGGCCGCCCTGACGGCCAGCATCGGCATCGCCATGTACCCGGAAGACTCGACCGAGCCGGGCACCCTGGTCAAGTATGCCGACACCGCCATGGTGCGCGCCAAGGAAGCCGGACGCGACGGCTACCGCTTCTTCACCGCCGGGATGAACGTGCAGGTGCTGGCGCGCCTGGACCTGGAACTGGCGCTGCGCAGCGCGCTCGAGGGCAACCAGTTCGTGCTGTACTACCAGCCCAAGCTGGAACTGAACACTGGTCGCATCTCGGGCGTGGAAGCGCTGCTGCGCTGGAATCGCCCCGGCTTCGGCCTGGTCTACCCGGCCGAGTTCGTGCCGCTGATGGAGGAAACCGGGCTGGTGGTGCGGATCGGCGAATGGATCGTCGACGAGGCCTGCCGCCAGATCGCGGCCTGGAACGCCGGCGGGGTGCGCGACGTGCGGGTGGCCGTGAACGTGTCGAGCCGCCAGTTCGTCGAAGGCGACCTGGAAGGCGTGATCCGCGCGGCGCTGGAGCGCCACGGGGTCGAGCCCGGCCTGCTGGAGCTGGAACTGACGGAAAGCGCGCTGATGTCGAATGCCGAGCACACCATCGCGGTGCTGGGACGGCTGAAGGAGCTCGGCATCCGCATTGCGATCGACGACTTCGGCACCGGCTATTCCTCGCTCGCCTACCTCAAGCGCTTCCCGATCGACAAGCTGAAGATCGACATCGCCTTCGTGCGCGACATCGTGACCAACCCGGACGACGCGGCGATCGCGCTGGCCATCATCAGCATGGCGCACAGCCTGCACATGCAGGTGATCGCCGAAGGCGTGGAGACGCGCGCGCAGATGGCGTATTTGCGGCGCAACCGCTGCGACGAGATCCAGGGCTTCCATTTTTCGCGCGGGCTGCCGGCCGACGAGCTGGCGCGCCTGGTGGAAGACAACCGGGCCCGGCCCGACCAGCCGCCGGCCCAGGACGACAAGGTGCAGACCCTGCTCATCGTGGACGACGACGTCAACGTGCTGACCGCGCTGCACCGCCTGTTCAGGCGCGACAACTACCGGGTGCTGACGGCCTCGTCACCGGCCGAGGGCTTCGAATTGCTGGCGCTGTACCGGGTGCAGGTGATCCTGTGCGACCAGCGCATGCCGGTCATGAGCGGCACCGAATTCCTCAGCAAGGTCAAGGAGATGTATCCGGAGACCATCCGCATCATCCTGTCGGGCTATACCGGCGTGGAGACGGTGCTCGATTCGATCAACCGCGGGGCCATCTACCGCTTCTACACCAAGCCCTGGCACGACCTGCAGCTGCGCGAGAACATCCGGCTGGCGTTCCGGCACTACTGGCTGACCTACGGGCCGTACGACGACCGCAAGGTGCCGCGCGAAGACGGGGAAAAAACGGGCACCGGCTAGCTGAAGTGGTCCCAGCCGCTCAGTGCCAGGTCGAGCGGCGCGCCATCCGCGCTGACGAAGCGCAGGCCCGGCTCGGCCTCGATCCGTCCCACCCGCGTCACCGCCGTCCCGCTTTGCCGTCCGGCTGCCAGCACCGCTTCCCGGTTCGCTGCCGGCGCCGTGAAGCACAGCTCGTAATCGTCGCCGCCCGCGAGCGTGAAGCGGCGCTGCAGTTCCAGCGATTGCCGCGCCAGCACCGGCCCGGCCGGCAGCGCGTCCACCTCCAGCGTCGCGCCGACCTGCGAGGCCGCCAGGATGTGCCCGAGGTCTCCCACCAGGCCGTCCGAGATATCGAGGGCCGCATGCGCCACCGGCTGCGCCGCCAGCGCCAGCCCCAGGGCCACGCGCGGCGCCGGCATGTGCATGCGCCAGGCCGCCTGCGCATGGTCTTCGTCGGGCAGCGCCGTTTCCGCCAGGTAGCCGGCCAGGGCCAGGCGCGCGTCGCCCAGCGTGCCCGAGATCCAGATATCGTCGCCGACGCGCGCCGCGTCGCGCCGCAGCGCATGTCCGGGGGCCAGCTCGCCGAACACCGTGATGCAGATGTTCAGCGGCCCCTTGGTGGTATCGCCGCCGACCAGCTCGCAGCCGTGTTCGTCGGCCAGCGCAAACAGCCCGCGCGAGAAACCCGCCAGCCAGTGCGGGTCGGCGGCGGGCAGCGCGAGCGCCAGCGTGAAGCCGAGCGGGCGCGCGCCCATCGCCGCCAGGTCCGACAGGTTCACCGCCAGGCTCTTGTGGCCCAGCATGACGGGATCGGCGCCGGCGAAGAAATGCCGGTCCTCGACCAGCATGTCACTCGAGATCGCCAGCTGCATGCCGGGGGACGGCGTGAGCAGGGCACAGTCGTCGCCGATGCCCAGGTCGGCCCGGCCAGGGCGGTCGCGCTTGAAGAATTGTTTGATGAGGTTGAATTCGGAAAGCATGCCGGCATTGTAAACGCCCTGTTTAATCAGAAGCTGAGCTAATGGCGGAGCTTAATTTATTGGTAAGTCTTATAAATACAAAAGGGCTTGTTGAAAATACGTAGCCTTTGTCAACTGTTGGTCTGATAAAATTGGAGGTTCCCCTCTAGTTTCAGGAAGGCTGCCCGGCATGGACTCGTCATCGGACAAGAAAGAAGAATTGCGTCAACAGCTGCGCGCCGCAGCGCTCGAATATCACCAGATTCCCCGCCCCGGCAAGATCAGCGTCACCCCAACCAAGGGCCTGCTGAACCAGCGCGACCTGGCGCTGGCCTACTCGCCGGGCGTCGCCGCGCCTTGCGAAGAGATCGTCAAGGATCCGGCCAACTCGTACAAGTACACGGCGCGCGGCAACCTGGTGGCCGTGATCTCGAACGGCACCGCCGTGCTTGGCCTGGGCAATATCGGCCCGCTGGCCTCCAAGCCGGTCATGGAAGGCAAGGGCGTGCTGTTCAAGAAGTTCGCCGCGATCGATGTGTTCGACATCGAGATCAACGAGAACGACCCGGACAAGCTGGTCGACATCATCGCGTCGCTCGAACCTACTTTTGGGGGCATCAACCTGGAAGACATCAAGGCGCCGGAGTGCTTCTACATCGAGCGCAAACTCCGCGAGCGCATGAAGATCCCGGTCTTCCACGATGACCAGCACGGCACCGCCATCATCGTCGGCGCCGCCATCCTGAACGGCCTGAAGGTGGTCGGCAAGGACATCAAGAACTGCAAGCTGGTGGTCTCCGGCGCCGGCGCGGCCGCGCTGGCCTGCCTCGACCTGATCGTCGACCTCGGCTTCCCGCTCGAGAACATCTTCGTCACCGACCTGGCCGGCGTGGTCTACAAGGGCCGCACCGAGCTGATGGACGAGGACAAGGCGCGCTTCGCCCAGGATACCCCGCACCGCTCGCTGGCTGATGTGATCCCGGGCGCCGACATCTTCCTGGGCCTGTCGGCAGGCGGCGTGCTGAAGCAGGACATGGTCGCGCAGATGGCGCCCAATCCGATGATCCTGGCGCTGGCCAACCCGAACCCGGAAATCCTGCCGGAAGACGTCAAGGCGGTGCGCAGCGACGCCATCATCGCCACCGGCCGTTCGGACTACCCGAACCAGGTCAACAACGTCCTGTGCTTCCCCTACATGTTCCGCGGCGCGCTGGACTGCGGCGCGACCACCATCACCCGCGACATGGAAATCGCGGTGGTGCATGCGATCGCCGACCTGGCCCACGCCGAGCAGTCGGACATCGTGGCCTCGGCCTACGGCATCGCCAACCTGTCCTTCGGTCCGGAATACTTGATTCCGATGCCTTTCGATCCGCGCCTGCTGACCCACATCGCCCCGGCGGTGGCCAAGGCGGCCCAGGACGGCGGCGTCGCCACCCGTCCGATCGAGGACCTGGCCGCCTACGCCGAGAGCCTGCAGCAGTTCGTGTACCGCAGCGGCACCTTCATGAAGCCGCTGTTCTCGGTGGCCAAGGCCGCGCCGCTCGAAGCCAAGCGCATCGTCTACGCCGAGGGCGAGGACGAGCGCGTGCTGCGCGCGGTGCAGGTGGTGGTCGACGAGAAGCTGGCGCGCCCGATCCTGGTCGGCCGCCCGGCGGTGCTGGAAAAGCGCATCGAGAAGTTCGGCCTGCGCCTGAAGCTCGGCCAGAACGTCGACGTGATCAATCCGGACTACGACGAGCGCTACCGCGACTACTGGCAGACCTACTACGAGATGGCCAAGCGCAAGGGCGTGACCGTCGACCTGGCCAAGATCGAGATGCGCCGCCGCCACACCCTGATCGGCGCCATGATGGTCCACAAGGGCGACGCGGACGGCCTGATCTGCGGCACCTACGGCACCACCTGGATGCACCTGCACTACATCGACCAGGTGCTGGGCAAGCGCGCCGGCAGCAAGGTGTACGCGGCGATGAACTTCCTGATCACCCCGGACCGCCAACTGGCCATCGTCGACACCCACGTCAACGAGAACCCGGATGCCGAGGAACTGGCCGAGATCACCGTCATGGCGGCCGAGGAGATGGAACGCTTCGGCATGCAGCCGCGCGCGGCCCTGCTGTCGCACTCGAACTTCGGCACCGCCAACAGCGCCTCGGCGCAGAAGATGCGCGCCGTCCTGCCGCTGGTCCAGGCGGCCAAGCCGAACCTGGAAATCGACGGCGAGATGCACGGCGACACCGCGATCGAAGCCAAGGTGCGCGCCAAGATCATGCCGAATTCGGCCCTGACCGGCGACGCCAACCTGCTGGTGATGCCGAACATCGACGCCGCCAACATCTCCTACAACCTGGTCAAGAGCGCCGCCGGCAACGGCATCGCGATCGGCCCGGTCCTGCTGGGCTGCGCGCGTCCGGTGCACATCCTGACGCCATCGTCGACGGTGCGCCGCATCGTCAACATGACAGCCCTGTGCGTGGTGGATGCAGTGTCGCAACGGTAAGTAAGTACTGACACGCAATAGAACGTACGCCTGGCGCAGCACCTTGAGCTGCGTCAGGCGTTTTTGTCTCGGAATTTCACTATTTGTCTTCGCACAAATACAACGGTAACAATCCGTAAGCGGGCGCCGCATGACACCCTTTTCGGGGCATAATGTCGAGATAAGTGTTGTATTTATTGCACCAGTTTCTATTGTGCAAAGCTAGACAACACCACCTCTCTGATACAATCCCGGCTTTCCTGAGTCTGGCCGCCTGCAAGACCATCTTCAAGAACCCAAGAACATGCAAACAACGAAAAGAGCCCTGATCACTGGTATTACCGGCCAGGATGGCGCCTACTTAGCGCAGATTCTCCTGGAGAAGGGTTATCACGTGACCGGCACCTTCCGGCGCTCCAGTTCGGTCAACTTCTGGCGCATCGAAGAGCTCGGCATCGACAAGCATCCGAACCTGGCGCTGGTCGAATACGACCTGACCGACCTGTCCTCGAGCATCCGCCTGGTCGAAAGCAGCCGGCCCGACGAGGTCTACAACCTGGCGGCGCAGAGTTTCGTCGGCGTGTCCTTCGAGCAGCCGGTCACCACCGCCTCGATCACGGGCCTGGGCGCGGTCCACCTGCTGGAAGCGATCCGCATCGTCAATCCGAAGATCCGCTTCTACCAGGCTTCCACGTCCGAGATGTTCGGCAAGGTGCAGTCCATTCCGCAGGTCGAAGAGACGCCGTTCTATCCGCGCAGCCCCTACGGCGTGGCCAAGCTGTACGCCCACTGGATGACCGTCAACTACCGCGAGTCCTATGGCATCTACGGTTCCTCGGGCATCCTGTTCAACCACGAGTCGCCGCTGCGCGGCCGTGAATTCGTCACCCGCAAGATCACCGACTCGGTCGCCAAGATCGTCCTGAACAAACTCGACGTGCTCGAACTGGGCAACCTCGACGCCAAGCGCGACTGGGGCTACGCCAAGGAATACGCCGAAGGCATGTGGCGCATCCTGCAGGCCGACGAGCCCGACACCTTCGTGCTGGCCACCAACCGCACCGAGACCGTGCGCGACTTCGTCACCATGGCCTTCAAGGGCGCCAACGTCGACATCGAGTTTTCCGGCGAAGGCGAGGACGAAACCGGCCGCTGCGCCCGTACCGGCAAGACGCTGGTGCGCGTATCGCCGAAGTTCTACCGCCCGGCCGAAGTCGACCTCCTGATCGGCAATCCGGCCAAGGCCAAGCGCGTGCTCGGCTGGGAGCCGAAGACCACGCTCGAAGAACTGTGCCAGATGATGGTCGACGCCGACCTGCGTCGCAACGAAATCGGGTTCTCGTTCTAAGATCATGGAACGCATGGCCACGGACGACATCCCGGCCTTCATCGGCGGGAGGGAAGGCGAGGGACGCCGCGCGCTCATCACGGGCCTGCGCGGTTTCACCGGCTACTACATGGCGCAGGAGCTCACGGCTGCCGGCTACCGTGTCTACGGCACCGTCATGCCCGGCGAAGAGCTCGGTCCGGATATCGTCGCGGTCGACCTGTGCGACCGCGACGCCGTGGCGCGCATGGTCGACGAGGTCCAGCCCGACGTCGTGGCCCACCTGGCCGGCATCGCCTTCGTGGCCCATTCCGACGCTGAACTGATCTACCGGGTCAACGTGGTCGGCACGCGCAACCTGCTCGAAGCGCTGGCGGCCGGCAAGCACCGCCCCACCAGCGTGCTGCTGGCCTCCTCGGCCAACATCTACGGCAATGCCAGCGTGCCCGTCATCGACGAGAACGTGACCCCAAGCCCGGCCAACGACTACGCCGTCAGCAAGCTGGCCATGGAGTACATGGCGCGCCTGTGGATGGACAAGCTGCCGATCACCATCGCGCGCCCGTTCAACTATACCGGCGTGGGCCAGACCGACAACTTCCTGCTGCCGAAGATCGTGTCCCACTTCCGCCGCAACGAGAAGCGCATCGAGCTGGGCAACCTGGCGATCGCGCGCGACTTCTCCGACGTGCGCATGGTGGCGCGCGCCTACCGCCGCCTGCTGGCCGTGGCGCCCGCCGGCGAAGCCTTCAATGTCTGCTCCGGCAGCTCGCACTCGCTGGCCAACCTGATCGACATGATGAGCGAGATCGCCGGCTACCACATCGACGTGCACGTCAACCCGGCATTCGTGCGCGCCAACGACGTGCTCACGCTGTCGGGCAGCAACAGCAAGCTCACCGCCGTCATCGGCCAACTCGACCCGACGCCGCTGTCCGAGACGCTGCGCTGGATGTACCTGGCGTGAGGGTCGGCGGTCTCACCGTCGGGCTCGGAACGACCATGATCGAACCGGGCCTGACCGGCGGCCGCCTCGACGGCATCGGCGTCTACACCCGCGCACTGATGCGGCACCTGCCGCGTACCGGCTGTACCGTCGTGCCGTACTCCTGGCCGCGTGTCCGCTCCAAGGGGCAGGACATCAGCATCGGCCAGCCCATGCCGCAATCCTTCGAAGCGGCCTCGCTGGTCGACCTCGCCACCCCTGCCGCGCACCGTGTCCACATGCCGGCCGACCTGTTCCACGTGACCGATTACCGCATCGTGCGCATGGACTGCCCGGTGGTGGCGACCCTGCACGACGCCCTGCCGATCAAATACCCCGAGTGGTGCAACCCGCGCCTGCGCAGTGTCAAGAACTGGCTGCAGCGCAAGGCCGCCGCCAAGGCCGACCACGTTATCGCGCTGTCGCACTTCGCCATCGACGAACTGGTCGACTGCTTCGGCGTGGACCCGAACCGGGTCTCGGTCGTCTACTGCGGCGTGGACGAGGAATGGCTCGAGGCGCCCGACGAAGCGGCGATGGCCGCCACGCTCGCGCAATACAAACTGCGCGCTGGCTATTTCCTTACTGTCGGCACACTGCAACCGCGCAAGAACGTCGGCCGCCTGCTCGATGCCTGGCTGAGCTTGCCGAAGGCACTGCGCGACGAGCGCGCCCTGGTGGTGGTCGGCGCGCGCGGCTGGCGCTGCGAAGCGCTGGTCGCCCAGCTCGAGACGGCGCGGGCCGATGGCGAGAACGTGGTCTGGCTCGACAAGCTCACCGACGCGCAGCAGCTGCGCCACCTGTATGCGGGCGCGGGTGTGTTTGCCTTTCCTTCGCTGTACGAGGGCTTCGGCATCCCGGTGGTCGAGGCCTTCGCCTCGCGCGTGCCGGTGGTGGCCTCGAACGCCAGCTCGCTGCCCGAAGTGACGCAAGGCGCCGCGCTCGAGGTCGATCCGCTCGACACCGGCCTGCTGGCCAGCGCGCTGCAGACCCTCGCCAGCGACGCCCGCGAGCGCGCGCGCTGCATCGCCGCCGGCCGCCAGCGGGCCGAACAACTTACCTGGCACGCTACCGCACGGCAGACCGCCGAGGTGTACCGTGCGCTACTTTCGCAGTAAGCTTCCAAACATGCGTGTCCTTCATTTCTACAAGACGTACTTCCCGGACTCGGTCGGCGGCATCGAACAGGTGATCCGCCAGCTGTGCGTCGGCACGTCGCGCCTGGGCGTGACCAACACCGTGCTGTCGCTGTCGCGCCAGAAGAACCTGGCCCCGATCCAGTTCGACGGCCACGTCGTGCACCGCGTGCCGCAGAATTTCGAGATCGCCTCGAACGCCTGTTCGCTGCAGGCGATCGGCGCGCTGTCGCGCATGGCGCGCGAGGCCGACGTGGTCCACTACCACTTCCCGTGGCCCTTCATGGACCTGGCGCACTTCATGGCGCGCGTGAACAAGCCGACCGTGGTCAGCTACCACGCCGACATCGTGCGCCAGAAGCACTGGCTGCGCCTGTACCAGCCGCTCAAGCACCGCTTCTTCGACAGCGTCGACACCGTCGTTGCGGCCTCGCCCAACTACCTGGCCTCGTCGAACGTGCTGCAGCGCTACCGCGACAAGACCCGCGTCATCACCTACGGCCTGGACAAGTCCACCTATCCGCAGGTCGACCCGTGCCGCCTGGCGCACTGGCGCGCCAAGGTCGGCCCGAAATTCTTCCTGTTCGTCGGCGTGCTGCGTTATTACAAGGGCCTGCACGTCCTGCTGGAGGCGGCGCAGGGGCTGGATTATCCGATCGTGATCGTCGGCTCGGGGCCGGAAGAACAGGCATTGCGCGAGCAGGCGGCGCGTCTCGGCCTGAGGCACGTGATGTTCACCGGGGGAGTCGACGACGCCGACAAGGCGGCGCTCCTGGGCCTGTGCTATGCGATGGCTTTCCCCTCGCACCTGCGGGCCGAGTCCTTCGGCATCTCGCTGCTCGAAGCGGCGATGTACGGCAAGCCGATGATCTCCTGCGAGATCGGCAGCGGCACCACCTACATCAACCAGCATGGCGAGACCGGGCTGGTGGTGCCGCCTTCCGATGCCGCGGCGCTGCGCCGCGCGCTGCAGGCGCTGTGGAACGACGCGGAGATGGCGCGCCGCATGGGCGTGCGCGCCGAACAGCGCTACCACGAGCTGTTCACGTCGGAGCAGATGGCGGCCAACTACACCGACCTGTACAAGGAACTGGTGGCGCGCAAGGCCACCGCGAACGCGCGCGGCAGCGTCGGGCTGGCCGGCGTGCCGCCGACGCGTTGAGGTTTTCGTAGGGTGGTCGGCTGTGCCGACCGCGCGTTCAAACAGTGGGTGAGCAAACGTGACGTCATTTCAACCGGTGGCTGAACGCGCGGACGGCGAAGCCGTCCACCCTACGACGTCCGATCAGTACCAGCATTAGCGATAACGCTTAGGCTTCCGCCCAGCGCTCCTGCACCGCCCGCACCGCCGGCATCTGCTCGATGAACAGGTCCACCAGCGCCGGGTCGAAATGGCGCCCCTTCTGCTCGCGCAGGAAGTCCAGCGCTTCCTGCTCGGTCCAGGCCCGCTTGTAGGGCCGTTTCGAGGTCAGCGCGTCGAACACGTCGGCGATCGCCACGATGCGTCCGACCAGCGGGATGTCCTCGCCGCGCAGCCCGTGCGGGTAGCCGCTACCGTCGTACTTCTCGTGGTGGGTCAGCGCGATCTGCGCGGCCAGCGCCAGCATGCCACCGTCGTGCTCGCCGATGATCTCGGCGCCGATCGTCACGTGGCTCTGCATGATCTTCCATTCGTCCGGATCGAGCGGCCCGGGTTTCTGCAGGATGCGGTCGGGGATGCCGATCTTGCCGACGTCGTGCATCGGCGCGGCGTGCAGCAGGTCGTCCGCTTCCACCTCGCTCAAGCCCGCCGCGATGCCGAGGATGCGCGAGAAGTGGCTCATGCGGATCACGTGCAGCCCGGTCTCGTTGTCCTTGTATTCGGCGGCCAGGCCGAGGCGCTGGACGATCTCCAGGCGCGTCGCCCGCAGCTCTTCCATGCGTACCAGCGACAGGTGGGTGCGCACGCGCGCACGCACGATCGGCGGGCTCACCGGCTTGGTGATGTAGTCGACCGCGCCGGCCTCGAAGCCTTCCAGCTCGTCGGCGGTGTCGGTGAGCGCGGTGACGAAGATCACGGGAAGCGCCGCGGTCTCCGGGTGTGCCTTGAGCGCGGCGCACACCTCGTAGCCGGACATCCCCGGCATCATCACGTCCAGCAGCACCAGGTCGGGAAGTTCCTGGCGCGCCAGTTCGAGCGCGCGCGCGCCGTCCTTGGCGAACAGCAGGCGGTAGTGGTCCTGCAGGATCTGGCGCAGCAGCTGCAGGTTGCTGGCTTCGTCGTCGACCGCGAGGATCAGCGGCCGGTTGTTGGGTTGGGTCATGCTGGTCAATCCTGAAAAACTATTCCTGTTCGCCCAGCGTGGCCATCACGGCCTCCAGCTGTTCCAGGGCGGAGTCGAATTCGAAATCGCCGATCGCGCTCTGGATCTGGGCCACGCGCGGCGCCACCGGGTGGCCGGCCAGCGCCGCCGCCAGCCCCGACAGGGCGGCATCGTCGAGGGCGCCGCGGCGCAGCGCCTGCAGCAGCACGCCGCCGGCGCGGCGCGCGCGCGCCAGGTCATAGGGCGCCGCCTCGGGCGCGACGGTCGGCTGGGGGCTGCCGGCGCGGATCGCGGCCAGCGCGTCGCCCAGGGCGGCGGTGGCGGTGTCCAGCGCCTGGGCGGCCTCGCGCTCGTCGGTCGGGACGGTGTTGGTGGCCTGCTCGAGCCTGGTCAGTGCGTCGGACAGCTGTTCCAGGCCGACATTGGCGGCAACGCCGCGCACCTTGTGCGCCAGCATGCGCAGCTGCTGGTGCGAGCCGCCGGCCGCGTGCATCTTCAGCGTGGTGGCCAGGTCGGCGTACTGGCGGCCGAAGTGATCGAGCGCCTCGGCATACACGTCGGCCTTGTCGGCCCAGCGGTGCAGGCCGGCGCGGCGGTTCAGCACCTCGCGCGCCGCGGCGGGCAGCGCAAGCGCGTCCCGGTCTGCCTGGGCCTGCTGCTGGTCGAGGCCGAGCACGCGCGCGATCTCGTGCGACAGCGTGAACCAGTCGACCGGCTTGGTGGCGAAGCCGTCCATGCCCACTTCGACGCTGGCGCGGCGGTGTTCTGCCAGCACGCTGGCGGTCATCGCGATCACCGGCGTACGGCGTTTGCCGGTGGCCGCCTCATGGGCGCGGATCGCGCGCGTGGCGGACAGGCCGTCGAGGGTCGGCATCTGGAAGTCCATCAGCACCAGGTCGAAGTCGCCCTCCTTGGCCTGCTCCAGCACGGCGGCGCCATCGGCCACGGCGGTGAGCGTGTGGCCGCGGCGCGCCATCAGGAGCTGCAGCAGCTCCAGGTTCTGCGGTACGTCGTCGGCAGCCAGCACGCGCAGCGGCGGCAGCACCGCGGCGCTGCGCACGCGCGGCGCCTGCTGCGCGAAGCGCGCCAGCACCAGCGGCAGATGCACGTGGAAGCTGGTGCCCTTGCCGAGTTCGCTCTCGGCCCAGATCTTCCCGCCCATCAGCTCGACCAGCTGCTTGCTGATGGTGGTGCCCAGGCCGGTGCCGCCGAAGCGGCGCGTCATCGAGGCGTCGGCCTGGGTGAAGGGATCGAAGATCGCCTGCAGGCGTTCCGGGGCGATGCCGATGCCGGTGTCGCTGACGATGATGCACAGCTGGTCGCCCTCGGCACGCACGCGCAGGGTCACGGTGCCTTTCTCGGTGAACTTGATCGCGTTGTCGAGCAGGTTGGTGAGCACCTGGCGCACCCGCAGCTCGTCGCCGCGCAGGCCGGTCGGCAGCGCCGGATCGTAGTGGATGTCGAGGTGCAGGCCCTTGGCGCGCGCATTCGCAGCCAGCGTGGACGACAGCTCGTCGATCAGGGACAGCAGGTTGTAGTCGTTCTGCTCCAGCTCCACCGCGCCCTTTTCCAGCTTGGCGGTGTCGAGGATCTCGTTGAGCAGGCGCAGCAGCGCGCGGCCGGCGCTGCGGATGGTGTCCAGGTGGCGCCGCTGTTCCTTATTCAGCTCACCGTCGAGCAGCACGTCGGTGAAGCCGAGGATCGAATTCATCGGCGTGCGGATCTCGTGGCTCATGTTGGCGACGAAGGTGGCGCGCGCGGCGGCGGCCTGCTCGGCCTTGTCCTTGGCATCGCGCAGCGCGTCTTCCATCTGGCGGCGCTCGGTGATGTCGAGGATGACCCCGTCGAGCCAGGTGACCGTGCCCTCGTCGTCGCGCACGCCGCTGCCGTTTTCCCACAGCCAGCGCACGCTGCCGTCCTTGTGCAGCAGGCGGTATTCGACCAGGTAGGGCCGCTCTTCGCGCAGCGCGGCTTCCAGTTCTTCGTTCACGCGCACGCGGTCGGTCGCATGGATCAGGGTGCCGAACAGGCGGCGCGGCTGGTCGCCCAGGAAGTCGGCGGCCGGATAGCCGGTGACGCGTTCGACCGCGTCGCTGATGAAGACCATCGGCCACTGGCCGTCCAGCGTGCAGCGGAAGGAAATGCCGGGGATGTTGGCGATCAACGAGCGGAACTGCGCTTCGCTGGCATGCAGCGCCTGCATGATGGCGCGGCGCTCGCTGATGTCGGTGATGAAGCAGACGAACAGGTCCTGCTTGTCCAGTCGCGCATGGCCGATGGCGCGGCGGATCGGCACCAGGCTGCCGTCCTTGCGCTTGCCCATGATTTCGCTGCTGCCCGACATCGCCGGGGTGTAGCCGTCGGTGATCAGGCCCAGCAGGCCGTCATGCGTGGCCGCGTCGTCGTCCGCGACCAGCAGGCTGGCGCTGCGGCCGACGATCTCCTCGCGTTGCCAGCCGAAGATGCGCTCGGCCGAGGCGTTGAATTCGGTGATGGTGCCGTCGCGCGCGATGGTGATCACGCCGTCCACCGTGGTGGTGAGCAGGGCGCGCATCCAGGCTTCGCTGCGGCGCAGTTCGAGGAACATCAGGCGGTAGCGTAGCAGGCCGTTGGCCGCGACCACCAGGCCGGTGAAGACCATGGTGATAAGCGAGATGGCCAGGGCCAGGAATTCGCTGTTCGAGGAGCTGGCGCCGCCCGGCTCGACCTGGCCGACGAAGCGCGCGGCGGCCATGCCGGTGTAGTGCATGCCGGCGATGGCGCAGCCCATCACGATGGCGGCCAGCAGCAGGCGGCGCGATTCGCTCAGCGAGCGGAAGCGCTTCAAGCCGAAGCGCACGCCCAGCGCCAGCGTGGCCAACACCACGGCCACCACGATCGACAGGGCGAACATGGCCGGGTCGTAGCGCAGTTGCAGGCCCATCTGCATGCCGGCCATGCCGGAATAATGCATGGCGCCGATGCCGGCCCCGACCAGCACGCCGCCGACCAGCAGGCCGACTGCGCCGAGGCGCTGGCGCGAGATCAGCGACAGCGCCACCGCCGAGGCGCCGATGCTGGGCAGCGCCGACAGGATGGTGGTCAAGGGGTCATAGGTGATCGGCGTGCACAGCTTAAACGCCAGCATGCCGATGAAGTGCATGGCCCAGACGCCGGCGCCGAGGGCGAGGCTGCCGCTGCCGAGCACCAGCGCGCGATGGCTGCGGCTGGCGGCCGCCTGGCCCGCGATCTGCAAGCCCATCCAGGATGAGAAAATGGCGATCAGGACCGACAGCAGGACAAGGCGCGGCTCATGGACGCCAAAGGTGAGCAGCGACGGATCGTCCGGAACCGAAAATAATTGCAGCATGGGGCGGCTTTTGCGGTGATTGGGCAGTGAAAAGCGCCCGGGAAAGGTCTCAGCAGTATCTCATTTTCACAAAGGAAAGTCTCGTTGAAGGCAGGAATCATGCGGGCTTGACCCGTGTTTTTGTCGCGCAGGCGCCACCCCCGCCGGCCGCTGTAACGACATGCATTGCGGAGAAAATCTTTGTAGTGCTACTCTGCGTTAGTAAATCAACACGAAGCGCGTCTGGCTAGCGCCAACGCAGGCGATCCAGCCAGGAAAGAACCTTGCTTACTCGAATTCTCGCAGTCGCATTCGCCGTCGCCAGCGCTGCCGTCGGCGCAGCCGAGGCGACGGCGCCCGCCGCCAGGCCGCGGCTCCTCATCACGACCGAAACCTCGGCTCCGTCGAGCATGCTGGAAGGCACGCGCGTGACCGGCATGGCCACCGACAAGGTGCGCGAAGCCATGCAGCGCGCCGGCGTCGACTACAGCATCGAGCTGCTGCCCTGGAAGCGCGCCTACCTGTCCGCGCAGCAGCGCCCGGATGCCTGCGTGTACTCGACCTCGCGTACGCCGGAGCGGGAAGGCTTGTTCAAATGGGTCGGGCCGACGGCAGTGGCCGAGTGGGTGATGCTGGCGCGCGCCGACCGCAAGCTGCTGCTACGCAGCCTCGAGGATGCGCGCGGCCTGCGCATCGGCACCTACAACGGCGACGCCCGCGACGCCTACCTGCGCGCACGTGGCTTTCGTGTCGACGCCGCCCACGAGGATCTCGCCAACGCCGGCAAGCTGCTGCTCGACCGCATCGACCTGTGGGCCGCCAGCCTGCGCACCGGCACCACCATCCTGACCCGCTACGGCTACGACAAGAAAATCGTGCCGCTGCTGGTGTTCAACCGGATCGAGGTCTATTTGGCCTGCAATCCGGGAGTGCCCGATGCCGTCGTGGCACGGCTGAACGCGGCCTTTGCCGCCATGGAGCGCGACGGCACGGCGCGGCGCATCGAGCGTCGTTATGAGAACTGGGGTGGGCCGCGCAGGCAGCCGTGATGTTCGCGCGCGCGGACTGGCCAGCGCTAGCGATGATCGAGGTGTAAATTATTTCGACGGAAATGTCGAGATCAATCGGGAGGGCAGCTTGATGTCACTGCCATGCTGGTGGGTGGTGCCTCCGGCCGGAATCGAACCGGCACGCCTTTCGGCGCTTGATTTTGAGTCAAGTGCGTCTACCAATTCCGCCACAGAGGCCCAATAGCAGGCGCGCATCTTAGCACATCGATTGCACGGATGACCAGCACCGGCAAAAGTATTGCGTCGAAGACGCCGGTGACGGGCCGTGAAGGCCCGTGCCGCCTGCATGCTCAGCAGGCAATGCGCTGCTGCAGCAGGCGCAGGCTGCCCACCGGGCCGACCACCTGCAGCGTGTGCAGCTGCACCGCCACTTCGATCGAGCCCTCGCGGCCGCGCAGCCAGGGCAGCGGGCGGAAGTAGCTGATGCGGTCGGCGTCGGACCTGGTGCGCCGGTAGCCCAGCGACACCAGCGCTTCGTCGAGGGTGCTGAGCATGTGGTGGGAGTCGAAGCAGGTGCGCATCTCGAAGCTGCCCGGACCCATCATGGCAACCGGCAGCAGCCCGCCGACCAGGGCGGGCAGCACGATGAAGGGCAGCGGGGTTTCCGGGTCGATGAGGTGCAGCGTCAGCATCAGCAGCGGCAGGCCGACGGCCATGGTGAGGGCCCACGGGAACAGCTGCCGCCAGGTAGCGGGACGCCGCAGGAAGAAAGGCCGCTCGCGAATACGAACAATTTCCGAAAAGGTAACGCTTTTCATCATATCTCCTCGCAGCGCTGCTCGATCGGTTGCGCCCGCATGGCAACAAAAAACGACCTGTTTTATTGTGCCGGTCTAACTTACAGGGCAGTTGACTCCGCTCAAGCGCGCCATCTTGCATACATAGGTTCTCACATCAGGCTGGTGTACCGCGCACCGGTGAAAAAGATGCAGGAATCGTGCCAGAAGCAAAAAAGGCCGTCGGCAAAGGTGTCGGCGGCCTGTCGTCAAGGCAAGGCGAGGGGGAACTCAGCGGCTGCGCTGGAACAGCCGGAAGCGTTCGTCGCGGTCGGAGGCGCGCCGGCCTTCCCACAGCACGGTGCTGCCGCGCAGGCCGTAGCGGCGCGACAGCTTGGCGTCGTCGCGGTTGCGCAGGCTGTCCTGGATCAGGACGTAGCGGCAACCGCCGCCCGCCAGCGTGGTGAAGGGCAGGCGGCCGAAATAGGCCAGGGAGGCGCGCTGGGCCGGGTTCACATTGGTTTCGATGCAGTCCGCGTCGTGCGGCAGGGTGGCCGCGATCTGCTGGGCCACGCCGGCGTAGCTCTTGCTGTAGTTGAGGTCCGGCAGGAACAGGGTCATCAGCAGCACCCACAGCAGGATCAGGCCGCCCGAGGACAGCACCACCGCGCGCCACAGCACCGAAGGCTGGCGCGACAGGCGCCAGTGGACCAGCATGATCCAGCCGACGCTGGCCGCGGCCGCCACCAGGAAGGCGATGATGCCGACCTCCGGCTTGAATCCAGGCACCAGCTTGAGCGCATTCTTGGCCAGTTGGGCCGGCCAGCCGGTGAGCTTGGCGATCCAGAACAGCCAGACCAGCGCGCCCAGCATGGTCAGCACCATCACCGAGAACCAGTCGATCGCATTGATCGCACCGCGCTTCATGGTCGGCAAGCCGAAGGCGGCCATCAGCGCCAGCGGCGCCAGCATCTTGAGGAAATCGCTGTTTTCCGGCTCCGGGTCGCACAGCAGCAGCAGCGCGAGGGCGACGAAGAACATCACCGGCATCACGATGTGCAGCAGGTGCTGCTGGCGGCGCCAGGCCCAGATCGCCCACAGGGCGAACGGCCAGGCCGGCCAGAAGAACCACACGCCGATGCGGAAGAAGCTCTTCAGCGAGGCCAGGCTGGGCAGCGCCAGCTGGCCGGCATTCCAGTCCAGCCACTCGCCGACCGGCGACAGGCCGTAGGGCCGGACCGTTGCTGCCGGCACGATCCAGGCCAGGGTGATAAGAAATCCGACACCTGCGGCGATGGCCAGGTGACGCAGGCTGTTGCCCGTCGCCAGTTTCAGGTAGCTGGTGCAGGCGTACAGCGCCAGCACCAGCACCGCCGGCACAACGATGCCGCGCGTGAGGGCCAGGGCGCCCAGCGCCAGGCCGACCAGCACCGCGTTGCGGGTCGAGGAGGTCTCGACGTAGCGCACCGCGCGGTACAGGAAATAGGCGAGCAGGGCGCCCTGCAGGGTGGCGGCCAGGGTCAGGTGGCTTTGCACCAGCAGGCCCAGGCAGCCCAGATAGATCAGCACCGCGGTGTCGCCCAGGGTGCGGCCGTAGTCGTCGGGCTCGGGCTGGCCGCCGAAGGCCAGGCGCAGCGGCTGCGCTTCGGCGCGGCGGCCCAGGTGGAAGGCGGTGTACCAGAGCGACATGGCGCCGGTCACGAAAATGCCGATGGTGGAGACGCGCGCGGCCAGCACGTCGCCCAGGATCCAGCCGAACAGCTTGATGCACAGCGCGCCGAGCCAGAAGGCCAGCGGGCCTTCGTGGGCGGCTGCCAGGCCGGCGATGTTCGGGTACAGCCAGTCGTCGATGCCGCCGTGCGCCATCGTCCACATGATGCCAAAGGGGCCGGCGTCTTCCTTCCACGGGTGGCGGCCGATCAGGCCCGGCAGGATGTACAGCATGCCCAGCGCGAGCAGGGCCCAGCGGGGCAGTGCCAAGGTGGCGGCGGCGGGAAGGCGGACGGGTTTCATTGTCGAGTGCAGCGGGAAAGAATAGTCGCGTAGTATAGCCGCGAAAAAAAAAGAAGCCGGGGAGGCGGCTTCTTTTTGAAGCCGGGGATACCGGCTTCTTTTCTGGCAACTTCGGGCCCTGCGGACCCGATGCTTGCCTGGTGCCCGGACAGATTAGCCGTTGGCGACTGCGGTCTTCGAACCGACCGAACCGAACTTCTGGCGGAACTTCTCGACGCGGCCAGCGGTGTCGACGATCTTGTGCTTGCCGGTGTAGAACGGGTGCGATTCAGCCGAGACTTCGATCTTGACCAGCGGGTATTCCTTACCTTCGTGGGTAGCGGTTTCGCGGGTGTTGATGGTCGAACGGGTGACGAACTTGAAGTCGCAGGACACGTCGTGGAACAGGACTTCGCGGTAATCCGGATGGATATCGGTCTTCATGGTTTTGCTTTCTCTATATTGGTAGCCAAACAGCACTTCGTCGGTCGTCTTGCTTCTTGACCCGATTGCCGATCACTTGCCAGGGTTGGACTGAACCGGCGATTATAAGCCGCTTCGGCGCTCCGGGCAAGAAAAAGGGCGGCCCGCGGGCCGCCCTTGTCGCGCGATGTGCTACGGGGCTTAGCCGCCGCGGCGCATCATGTCAAAGAACTCGACATTGTTCTTGGTAGCGCGCATCTTGTCGAGGATGAACTCCATCGCCTCGATCTCGTCCATCGAGTACAGCAGCTTGCGCAGGATCCAGATTTTCTGCAGCTGGTCCGGCTTGATCAGGAGTTCCTCGCGGCGGGTGCCCGACTTGTTCAGGTTGATCGCCGGGTAGACGCGCTTTTCGGCCAGGCGGCGCTCGAGGTGCACTTCCATGTTGCCGGTGCCCTTGAATTCTTCGTAGATGACGTCGTCCATGCGCGAGCCGGTCTCGATCAGGGCGGTGGCGACGATGGTCAGCGAGCCGCCTTCCTCCACGTTACGCGCCGCGCCGAAGAAGCGCTTCGGGCGCTGCAGGGCGTTGGCATCGACACCGCCGGTCAGCACCTTGCCCGAGGCCGGGATCACGGTGTTGTAGGCGCGCGCCAGGCGGGTGATCGAATCCAGCAGGATCACCACGTCCTTCTTCATCTCGACCAGGCGCTTGGCCTTTTCCAGCACCATCTCGGCGACCTGGACGTGGCGGGTGGCCGGTTCGTCGAAGGTCGAGGCGACCACTTCGCCGCGCACCGAACGCTGCATCTCGGTCACTTCTTCCGGACGCTCGTCGATCAGGAGCACGATCAGGGTCACGTCCGGGTGGTTGGCGGTGATCGCGTGGGCGATGTGCTGCAGCATGACCGACTTGCCCGATTTCGGCGAGGCGACCAGCAGGCCGCGCTGGCCCTTGCCGATCGGCGAGATCAGGTCGACGATGCGGCCGGTGATGTTCTCGGCGCCGTTCATGTCGCGCTCGAGGCGCAGCGGCACCTGCGGGTGCAGCGGGGTCAGGTTTTCGAACAGGATGCGGTGCTTCGAGGCTTCCGGCGATTCGCCGTTGACCTTGTCCACCTTCACCAGCGCGAAATAGCGCTCGCCGTCCTTCGGCGTACGCACTTCGCCTTCGATCGAGTCACCCGTATGCAAGTTGAACCGGCGGATCTGCGACGGCGAGATGTAGATGTCGTCGGTCGAGGCCATGTAGCTGGCGTCCGGCGAGCGCAGGAAGCCGAAGCCGTCCGGGAGGACTTCGAGGGCGCCGTCGCCGAAGATCTGTTCGCCCTGCTTGGCGCGCTTCTTCAGGATCGCGAACATCAGTTCCTGTTTGCGCAGGCGGGCTGCGTTGTCGATGTCGAGGCCGATGGCCATCTCCAGCAGCGCGGAGACGTGCATTGCCTTCAGTTCAGATAAATGCATGTTTGTGTGGGTGTCCCGTGACGGGAAAGTAAAGGTAGGGGAGGGAACTACGTGGGTTTATGTAAGCTGGGAAGCACCGGAGCCGGTCAGCTTCCCGACAATGACGGCAACGCGGGCGCGCTGCCGTCGCTCATGTTAACAAGATCAGATGTTGCTGTCGATAAACTGAACCAGCTGGCCCTTGGCCATCGCGCCGACTTTCTGCGCAGCTGCTTCACCGTTCTTGAACAGGATCAGGGTCGGGATGCCGCGGATGCCGAACTGGGCCGGTACGGCCTGGTTGGCGTCGACGTCGACCTTGGCCACCACCAGCTTGCCAGCGTACTGCTGGGCGACTTCTTCCAGGATCGGTGCAATCATCTTGCACGGGCCGCACCACTCGGCCCAGAAGTCGACCAGGACCGGTTGCTCGGATTTGAGCACTTCGGCATCGAAGTTTGCATCGGTGATGTGTTTAATGTTTTCGCTCATATGTTCCTCAAAAGAGGTAAGGATCAAATTACGCCTGGCGGCCTGTGCCGATGCTGCGTGTTCCGGCCGGCCCGCACGACCTGCTCATCGCATAAATTATGCAGCTACACAATGGTGGAGGCACTGTGTGCAAAATTCAACATGGAAAGACGGCAGGGGGTGTCAGGCGGGGATGTGCCGAATAATACTCCATTTTTTCAAAAAGTGTGGACCGCTTTGTACAAAATCTCAACATTGGACCGCAAGGCGCAGCTGCTCGATCGCCAGCGGCTTGCGGAAGGCTCCGGCGACCCGCAGCCCGAGGGCGCGCGCCAGCTCGGTGGCGGCGTCGCGCACGCCGTCTTCCAGGGCCGACACCAGGATCACCCGGCCGCTGAATCCCTGGCCGGCCGCGGCCTGCAGGAACTCGATGCCGTCCATTTCCGGCATCGCCAGGTCGCAGATCAGCAAATCGGGCGCATGGCGCGGCAGGGCTGCCAGCGCGCTGCGGGCGTCGCACTCGGCATGAACCTCGAAGCGATTGCCGCCAGTTTCGTCGACCATGTCGAGCATGTCGCGCAGGACGTCGAGCATGAAGCGGTCGTCGTCGAGCAGCAGCACGCGACGCGGTGCGGCATGCGGTGCGGGCGAAAAAGGCAGCTTCATGCGAGGAGGACAGGCGGCGTTCGGAAGGGAACCATTATGGCGAATTTTTCCAGTTCCGTGCAGATATTGAACAGCTTCGGCCTCAAACGCTGCCGGTAAAGCGCGCCAAGTGGCCAGGATGCCACATCGTGGCCACCGAGGCGACCCGTCCGCCCGAGGTGGTGCGGCGGTGCAGCACCAGGCAGGGCTGGCCGGCGCCGATCGCCAGCATCGGCGCCACCTCGCCCGGCGCCGGCTGGGCTTCGATGGTGTAGCTCGCGCCCTGCAGCGGCGCGGCCGCCATCAGGTGCTCGTTCGGCGTGATGGCGCTGAAGTCCTGGTCCAGGTAGTGCGGCGCGCATGCCGGGTTGACCCAGCGGTCTTCGACCTGGACCGGCACGTCGTTCTCGAAGTGGACGATGATCGAATGGTAGAGCGTGGCGCCGGGCCCCAGTTCGAATTCGGCCGCCAGTTCGTCGGTGGCGATTTCCGCGCGCAGCAAACGCAGGTGGCTGCGGTGGGCGCGGCCGCGCGCGCGGATCTCGTCGGCGATGTTGCGGATCTCGACCAGGGTGGCCTGGTACTTCTGCGGCGCGACATAGGTGCCGGAGCCCTGGCGCCGGGTCAGCACCTGCTCTGCGGTGAGCTCGCGCACCGCGCGGTTGACGGTCATGCGCGAGACGCCGAACTGGCGCACCAGCGCCTGCTCGGAGGGCACCAGGTCGCCTTCCTTCCAGCGGCCGGAGGCGATCTCGCCGACCAGGTAATCCTTGATGCGCTGGAAAATGGGGGTGCTGTCTTGCGTGATCGGTTCTTCCAAACTACTCTCCGGGAAGGCATGGGCGGCAACGTGCCGCGGCACCGGATTTTAGCATTGCAATTCGAAAGCAATCCCCGGAGTGCGCCGGGCCGGACCGGCGGCTAGGCTGTACCCCATACCACCGAACCGGGACTTCATCATGACCGCCATGACCAGCATCTTTGACACCGACGAGGCGCGCTGGGCCGCCGTGCAGCGCCGCGACCGCGACGCCGACGGCCAGTTCATCTATTCCGTGCGCAGCACCGGCGTGTACTGCCGGCCCTCCTGCCCTTCGCGCGGCGCGCTGCGCGCCAACGCCGCCTTTCACGCCAGTCCGCTCGAAGCCGAGGCCGCGGGCTTTCGCGCCTGCCTGCGCTGCAAGCCGGACCAGCCGGCCTTGCGCGAACGCCAGGCGGCCGCGGTGGCGCAGGCCTGCCGCCTGATCGACGCGGCAGACGACCCGCCCGACCTCGACAGCCTGGCGCAGGCGGTGGGCATGAGCCGCTTCCACTTCCACCGCCTGTTCAAGGCGCAGACCGGCGTCACGCCGAAAGCCTATGCCAGCGCGCGCCGCGCCGCGCGCCTGCAGCAGAACCTGGGGGCGGCGCCGAGCGTGACCGAGGCGCTGTACGAGGCCGGCTTCGGCTCGAGCGGGCGCTTCTACGACGCCTCCACCGCGCTGCTGGGCATGACGCCCGGCCGCTACCGCGCCGGCGGGCAGGGCGAATGCATCCGCTTCGCCGTGGCCGAATGCTCGCTCGGCGCCATCCTGGTGGCCAGTACCGAGCGCGGCATCTGCGCGATCCTGATCGGCGACGAGCCGGAACCGCTGGTGCGCGACCTCGAGGCGCGCTTCCCGCGGGCCGAACTGGTGGGGGCGCAAGCCGAGTTCGAACGCACGGTGGCGCAGGTGATCGGTTTCGTCGAAGCGCCCCGGCTGGGCCTCGACCTGCCGCTCGACGTGCGCGGCACGGCCTTCCAGCGCCGCGTATGGGAGGCGCTGCGCGCGGTTCCGGCCGGCTCCACCGTCAGCTACAGCGAACTGGCCGAGCGCCTGGGCATGCCCACGGCCGCGCGCGCGGTGGCGGGGGCCTGTGCGGCCAACCCGGTGGCGGTGGCGATTCCCTGTCACCGCGTGGTGCGCCTTGATGGCGCCCTGTCCGGCTACCGCTGGGGAATCGAGCGCAAGCGCAGCCTGCTCGACCGCGAGGCAGGCCCGTGAACGAAGTCGATTGGGAGCGTGTGGCCGCGGAACTGGACGCCTTCGGCTGCGCCGTGCTCCCCGGCCTGCTGGCGCCGCGGGACTGCGAGGCTGCCAGCGCCTTGTACGAGCGGCCGGCGCTGTTTCGCAGCCGGGTCGTGATGCAGCAGCACGGCTTCGGGCGCGGCGAGTACCAGTATTTCGCGTATCCGCTGCCGGCGCCGCTCGCCGCGCTGCGCGGCGCCCTGTATCCGCCGCTGGCCGGCATCGCCAACCGCTGGCACGGGATGCTCGGCATCGAGCCCCGCTTTCCGGCAGCGCATGCCGACTACCTGGCGCGCTGCCACGCGGCCGGGCAGGTCAAGCCCACGCCGCTGCTGCTGCGCTACCGCGAGGGCGACTACAACTGCCTGCACCAGGACCTGTACGGCGAGCTGGTGTTTCCGCTGCAGGTGGCGGTGCTGCTGTCGCGGCCCGGCATCGATTTCGAAGGCGGGGAGTTCGTATTGACGGAGCAGCGTCCGCGTATGCAATCGCGTGCCGAAGTGGTGCCCCTTGGCCAGGGCGACGCGGTCGTGTTCGCGGTGAGCGGGCGTCCGGTGCAGGGCACGCGCGGCGTGTACCGGGTGGCGATGCGGCATGGCGTGAGCCGGCTGCGGCGCGGCATGCGGCACGCCCTGGGGATCATCTTTCACGACGCGGGCTAGGGCAGCTATGCCCCTGCCTTGAATTTCTATACACTTCTCCGTGCCGCGCCCATAAGGAGCGGAAAGCCCAACAAAAAACGGAGAAATCATCAGCATGCGCGCGCGCCAGATCCCCCTGTCTTCCCTGATCGTCCTCGCCGGCCTCGGCGTCCTCGGGTCGGCCCATGCCGACACCGTCATCACCAACGCCAACGGCTACACCCTGAACGCCAAGGGCGAACTGGTGCAGTTCAGCGCGCTCGCCTTTGACGACAAGGGACGCATCACGGCGGTGGGCAGCAATGCCGACGTGACGGCGAAGGCAAGGAACGCGCGCCAGGTGGACATGCAGGGCCGCACCGTGCTGCCGGGCCTGATCGACGCCCACGGCCACGTGTTCGGCCTGGGCCAGCAGCTGACCCAGCTCGACCTGTCCGGCACCACCTCGCTGGACGGCGCCATCCAGGCGATCGCCGGCTATGCCAGGGCCAATGCGAACCATGCCTGGATCCGCGGCCGCGGCTGGAACCAGGAGAACTGGAAGCTGGGCCGCTTCCCGACCGCCGCCGAGCTCGACGCCGTCGTGTCCGATCGTCCGGTCTGGCTGGAGCGGGTCGACGGCCATGCCGGCTGGGCCAACAGCCGCACGCTGGCGCTGGCCGGCATTACGAAGACAACGCCGGATCCGGCCGGCGGCAAGATCCAGCGCGACGCGAACGGCAACGCCACGGGCGTGCTGATCGATGCGGCGCAGGAGCTGGTAACCAAGGTCCTGCCGGCCCAGACCGAGGCGGAAGGGCGCGCCATGCTGGACAAATCGCTGCAGGAAATCGCACGCATGGGCCTGACCAGCGTGCACGACGCGGGCATCGGGGTGGCGGAGGACCGCCTGTACCGCGACTACGCGGACAACAAGAAGCTCACCACGCGCGTGTACGCCATGATCGGCGGGACCGGCGAGGATTTTGACCAGTTGGCAAAAAATGGCCCGCTGAAGGATTACGCCGACGGCATGTACGCGCTGCGCTCGGTCAAGCTGTATTCGGACGGCGCCCTGGGCAGCCGTGGCGCCGCCCTGCTCAAGCCCTACAGCGACGAGCCGCATTCGCACGGCCTGCTGTTCTTCAAGCAGGCGCAGATGGACGCCATGATGACCAAGGCCATGCGCAAGGGCTACCAGGTCAACGTGCACGCCATCGGCGACGCCGGCAACAAGCAGATCCTCGACATCTACAAGAAGGAACTGGCCGCCACCAGGAGCGCAGGGCAGCGCCACCGCATCGAGCACGCCCAGGTCGTGACCCTGGACGACATCCCGCGCTTCAAGTCGCTCGGCATCATCCCCTCGATGCAGCCGACCCACGCCACCTCGGACAAGAACATGGCCGAGACCCGCGTCGGCCCGGAACGCATCAAGGGCGCCTACGCCTGGCGCAGCTTCCTGCACCAGGGCTCGCGCATCGCCTGCGGTTCGGACTTCCCGGTGGAGTCGCCCAACCCCTTCTTCGGCATCCACGCCGCCGTCACCCGCATGGACCACGCGGGCCAGCCGGTGGCGGGCTGGTACCCGAACCAGGCCATGTCGCTGAAGGAGGCCTTCCGCTGCTTCACCCTGGATGCGGCCTATGCCGGCCACCAGGAAAACAGCCTGGGCTCGCTGGAGCCGGGCAAGCACGCCGACTTCATCGTGATCGACCGCGACCTGTTCCGCATGCCGACCTACGACATCTTCAAGACCGGCGTGCTGGAGACCTGGGTGGGTGGCAAGCAGGTGTTCAAGAAGTGAGGTAGACCGTAGGGTGGACGGCTTTGCCGTCCGCGCGTTCAAACAGTGGACGAGTACAAGCGGTGCGACGATTCACGTGATTGTTGAACGCGCGGACGGGGGACCCGTCCACCCTAATGTGATGGACTCCACCCTCCCGATATCGGCATCATTGTGCCAAGCGTGCCAGATTGGGCTGGCACGCTAAAACAAGAGGGGGAGTCACCATGAATGCTAACGCAAAAGTGATTGGTTTGGATATTGCGAAGGACGTGTTCTTCGCTGTCGGGCTCGACGAAAGCGGCAAACGGGTGTTCAAGCGTAAGCTTGCACGAGACCAGGTACTTCCAATGTTCACGCAAATGGCGCCGGCGATGATTGGTATCGAAGCCTGCGCTGGCTCACACTATTGGGCACGCAAATTCGTCGAGATGGGACATGACGTCAAGCTGGTCGCGGCACAACACGTCAAGGCTTATGTCACCGGCAACAAAAACGACATGAACGATGCTGCCGCAATTGCCGAGGCGCGTTCGCGCGGTGCGACCAAGTATGTGCCGATCAATACGGCAGCGCAGCAAGATTTGCAGATGCTGCACCGTGCCCGCAGCGCCTTGATGACCGAGCGTGTAGCGATGATCAACCGGCTCCGGGCGTTCGCGGGCGAGTATGGCCAGGTGTTTCCCAAGAGCGTGGAGAAGTTCCGTGATGGACTAAAAGCATGGTTGAACGATTCGGACAACGGCTTGTCTGGCATGGCCCTGGAGACGTTTTGGGAGCTCAAGGCCCAGCTGGACGATAAGGAAGAAAGGATCCAGGCATATGACCGCCGCCTGAATCAGGCCGCGAAATCGGAGTTGGCAAAGCAACTGATGGAAGTGCCGGGTGTAGGGCCGTTGACGGCAACGGCAGTGCAGGCAACCATCGCTGATCCGCGCCACTACAAGAGTGCGCGGGACTTTGCAGCAAATCTAGGCCTCGTGCCACGCGAGCATAGCAGTGGAGGCAAGCAGCGCTTGTATGGCATTACTCGCAAGGGCGATAGCTACCTGCGCACTCTGCTCATACACGGTGCCCGTAGCGCATTGCGAACAGCAAACGGCAAGCCCGACAAGCTCCTGCAATGGGCGACAAGGCTGGCAGAGCGACGCAGTTTCAACGTTGCCGCAACTGCACTGGCCAACAAGATGGCCAGGGTGATCTGGGCATTGATGACGCACGGACGTCCTTATGTTCCGGCCTGGTCGAAATACACGACCAGGCCGGCTTGAAAAGATGATCTACTAACTCAGCAACAAGAAGGAGCAACACCGCCAAGTTTGCGACGATGAAGAAAGAATGATGCCAACAGGTCGGACCGGCGTCGGGTGAATCCGCTGTTCGTAGTGGCCCATCGAGGCCGTCACCCTATGAGGATCCTGGCGCGCGTATCACATCAGGGCCAGAGCACTGGAAACGCTCAACACACAGGCCGAATAGATACAAGCAAACTCTTCCTAAGGCAGAAATTCAATCTTCCTCTTGCAAACCGGGTGGAGTCCATAGATACGAGCAGCACCAAATGCAACGATAAATGTGGTTGACTTGGTTGTATAGACAACTTAGACTCATTGCAGTTTCCAACCCAGGAGCCGCCATGAATTCACCGATGCCCATCGATCCCCGCTTCGACCCCACCCGCTCGATCCGCGCCCCGCGCGGCAGCGAACTTTCCTGCAAGAGCTGGCTGACCGAAGCCGCCTACCGCATGATCCAGAACAACCTCGACGCCGAGGTCGCGGAAAACCCGCAGGCGCTGGTCGTCTACGGCGGCATCGGGCGCGCCGCGCGCAACTGGGAATGCTACGACCAGATCCTCGCCTCGCTGCGCGAGCTGGAAGACGACCAGACCCTCCTGATCCAGTCCGGCAAACCGGTCGGCGTGTTCCGCACCCACGCGGACGCCCCGCGCGTGCTGCTGGCGAACTCGAACCTGGTGCCCAAGTGGGCCAACTGGGAACACTTCAATGAGCTGGACCGCAAGGGCTTGTTCATGTACGGCCAGATGACTGCCGGCAGCTGGATCTACATCGGTACCCAGGGCATCGTGCAGGGCACCTACGAGACCTTCGCCGAAGCCGGGCGCCAGCACTTCGGCGGCGACATGGCCGGGCGCTGGATCCTCACCGCCGGCCTGGGCGGCATGGGCGGCGCCCAGCCGCTGGCCGCCACCTTCGCCGGTGCGGTGTCGCTCAACATCGAATGCCAGCAGAGCAGCATCGACTTCCGCCTGCGCACCCGCTACCTCGACAAGCAGGCGCGCGATATCGACGAGGCGCTGGCGATGGTCAAGGAATACACGGCCAAGCGCGAAGCCGTCTCCATCGGCCTGCTCGGCAATGCCGCCGACGTGCTGCCGGAACTGGTGCGGCGTGCACGCGCGGGCGGCCTGGTGCCCGACCTGGTCACCGACCAGACCTCGGCCCACGACCTGATCAACGGCTACCTGCCTTCCGGCTGGACGGTCGAAGAATGGAAGGCCGCCCAGCAGGACCCGGCCCAGCACGCGCGCCTGAAAGCCGCCGCAGCAAGCTCGTGCGCCGTGCACGTGCGCGCCATCCTCGACTTCAAGGCCATGGGTGCCTACGCCGTCGACTACGGCAACAACATCCGCCAGGTGGCCAAGGACGAGGGCGTCGAGAACGCGTTCGACTTCCCGGGCTTCGTGCCGGCCTACATCCGTCCCCAGTTCTGCGAGGGCCGCGGCCCGTTCCGCTGGGTGGCGCTGTCGGGCGACCCAGAAGACATCTATAAAACCGACGCCAAGATCAAGGAGCTGTTCCCGCAGCACGCACGGGTGCACCGCTGGCTCGACATGGCGCGCGAGCGCATCGCCTTCCAGGGCCTGCCGGCGCGCATCTGCTGGCTCGGCCTGGGCGAACGCCACCTGGCCGGCCTGGCCTTCAACGAGATGGTGCGCAGCGGCGAACTGAAAGCGCCGATCGTCATCGGCCGCGACCACCTCGACACCGGCTCGGTGGCCAGCCCGAACCGCGAAACCGAAGCCATGCGCGACGGCACCGACGCCGTGTCCGACTGGCCGCTGCTCAACGCCCTGCTCAACACCGCCGGCGGCGCCACCTGGGTCTCGCTGCACCATGGCGGCGGCGTGGGCATGGGCTATTCGCAGCACTCGGGCGTGGTCATCGTGGCCGACGGTACCGAGGCGGCAGCCAAGCGACTGGCGCGCGTGCTGGTCAACGACAGCGGTTCGGGCGTGATGCGTCACGCCGACGCCGGCTATGAAAGCGCAATCGAGACGGCCAAGCGCAATGGCCTGACTTTCCCAATGATCAAGTAAGGCAACACACATGAACGACTCGCACCACACTCTTATCCTGCAGCCGGGCGAACTGACGCTCAGCGACCTGCGCGCCGTCTGGGCCGCCCACGTGCCCTTGCAGCTGGCGCCGGAAGCCTGGCAGGCCGTCGAGGCTTCCTGCGCCCTGGTCGAGCGAATCACCGCCAAGGGCGACCCGGCCTACGGCATCAACACCGGCTTCGGCATCCTGGCCAAGGCCCACATCCCGAACGACCAGCTGGAAGCCCTGCAGCGCAACCTGATCCTGTCGCACGCGGTCGGCACCGGCGAACTCATCGCCGACAACATCGTGCGCCTGATCGTGCTGACCAAGATCGGCAGCCTGGCGCGCGGCTATTCCGGCGTGCGCCCGCTGATCATCGAAACCCTGATCGCCCTGTACAACGCGGGCATCATGCCGGCGATTCCCTCGCAGGGCTCGGTCGGCGCCTCCGGCGACCTGGCGCCGCTGGCCCACATGACCCTGGCCATGCTGGGCGTCGGCCCGGTGCGCTATAAAGGCGAACTGATGGACGCCAGGCAGGCCCTGGGCGCCGCCGGCATCGCGCCGGTGACCCTGGCGGCCAAGGAAGGCCTGGCCCTGATCAACGGCACCCAGGTCTCGACCGCGCTGGCCCTGCACGGTCTGTTCATGGCCGAGCGCGTGCTGGAGGCGGGCATGGTGGCGGGCGCCTTGTCGGTCGACGCCGCGCGCGGCAGCGATGCGCCGTTCGATGCGCGCATCCACGCGGTGCGCGGCCAGCCGGGCCAGATTGCGGCAGCACGCATCTACCGCGAGCTGGTGGCGGGCAGCGCCATCCGCGCCTCGCACCTGGTGGGCGACGAGCGCGTGCAGGATCCGTACAGCCTGCGCTGCCAGCCGCAGGTGATGGGCGCGGCCATGGACCTGATCGGCAATGCCGGCCGCACCCTGCTGATCGAAGCGAATGCCGTCACCGACAACCCGCTGCTGTTCCCCGACGATGGGGCGATCCTCTCGGGCGGTAACTTCCACGCCGAGCCGGTGGCCTTTGCCGCCGACACGCTGGCGCTGGCCATCGCCGAAGTCGGCGCACTGTCGGAACGCCGCATCGCGCTGCTGATCGACGCCAACCTGTCTGGCCTGCCGGCCTTCCTGGTCAAGGAACCGGGCCTGAATTCCGGCTTCATGATCGCCCACGTCACCGCGGCCGCGCTGGCGTCGGAAAACAAGTCGCTGGCCCATCCGGCCAGCGTCGACAGCCTGCCGACCTCGGCCAACCAGGAAGACCACGTCAGCATGGCCACCTTCGCGGCGCGCCGACTGGACCAGATGGCGCACAATACCTCGGTGATCGTCGGCATCGAGCTGCTGGCGGCGGCGCAGGGCATCGAATTCCACCGCCCCCTGCGCAGCTCCGGGCACCTCGAGCACGTGCACGCCCAACTGCGCGCGCGGGTGGCGCCCTACGATGCCGACCGCTTCTTTGCCCCGGACATCGAGGCCGCGCGCCTGATGGTCGTGAACGGCGAGCTGTCGGCATCGATCAAGGAACTGTTCACTGTACTGCACCCATAACAACACAGATCAGGAGAGGCAATGGATTTCCGGTTCAAGGCAGGCAGGCTTCCCATGCTCGTGTCGATGCCGCACGCGGGCACCGACATCCCGGACGAGGTAGCAAGCAGCATGGCGCCCTGCGCCACGGCGCGCGCGGACACCGACTGGCACCTGCCGGAACTCTACGGCTTCCTGGAAGAGATGGGCGTGTCGACCATCTCGGCGCGCTGGTCGCGCTACCTGATCGACCTGAACCGGCCGCCCGAGAACACCAACCTGTATCCCGGGATGGACACCACCGGGCTGTGCCCGGTCGACACCTTCGGCCGCGAGAGCCTCTACCTGGCCGGAAAGACGCCGGACGAAGCCGAGGTACGGCGCCGCCTGGAGCGCTACTGGCTGCCCTACCACGAGCAGCTGCGCGCGGAACTGGCGCGTCTGCAAGCTGAGTTCGGCCGCGTGGTGCTGTGGGACGCGCATTCGATCGCCTCGATCGTGCCGCGCTTTTTCGAAGGCCGCCTGCCGGACCTGAACTTCGGCACCGCCGACGGCGCGTCCTGCGCGCCCGGCCTGCAAGCCACGGTGGTGGACGTGGCGCGCGCCCAGGACCGCTTCAGCGTCGCGGTCAACGGCCGCTTCAAGGGCGGCCACATCACCCGCAAGTACGGCCAGCCGGAGCAGGGCGTGCACGCGATCCAGCTCGAGATGTGCCAGTGCCTGTACATGAACGAAGCGGCGCCCTTCGAATATCGACCCGAGGTCGCGGCCGAAGTCCAGCCGCTGCTGAAGGACATGATCGCCGCCGCGGTGAACTGGGTGCGCACATGAGAGCCCTGTTCGCCCGCCATGCCCTGCTGCCGGATGGCTGGCAGCGCGACGTGCTGCTCGAGTGGGATGCGCTGGGCGACCTGACCCGCGTCGACGCGCAGGCTGCGCCGCCGCTGGGCGTCGCGCGCGCCGACTACGTGTTGCCGGGCATGGTCAACCTGCACTCGCACGCCTTCCAGCGCGCCCTGGGCGGCCTGACCGAGCGCGCCGGCGAGGGCCCGGACAGCTTCTGGACCTGGCGCGACCTGATGTACCGCTTCGCCGCCCGCATCACGCCCGAACAGATCGAGGCCATCGCCGCCCAGCTGTTCGTGGAATGCCTGCGCCACGGCTATACCTCGGTGTGCGAGTTCCACTACCTGCAGCGCGCGCCGGACGGCGAAGCCTATGCGCGCCCGGCCGAAACCGCCGAACGCGTCGCCGGCGCCGCGCACGCCACCGGCATGGGCCTGACCCTGCTGCCGGTGCTGTACAGCCATGCCGGCTTCGGCGAGCAGCCGCTGCGTCCCGAGCAGCGGCGCTTCCGTACCGGCGTCGACGACATCCTTGGCATCGTCGAGGCGCTGCAGCCCCTGCGCGGCGGCCAGCTCGAGGTCGGCGCCGCGCCGCATTCGCTGCGCGCGGCCGGCATCGCCCAGGTACGCGAGCTGGCGGCCGGCCTGCCGGCCGAACGGCCGCTGCACATCCATATCGCCGAGCAGATGCCCGAAGTCGAGCAGAGCATCGCCTTCAGCGGCCGGCGTCCGGTCGAGTACCTGGTGGAGCAGGTCGGGATCGACGCGCGCTGGTGCCTGGTGCACGCCACCCATCTGAACGATGCCGAGGTGGCGGCGATCGCGCACAGCGGCGCCGTCGCCGGCCTGTGCCCGACCACCGAAGCCAACCTCGGCGACGGCCTGTTCCCCTTGCAGGCGTTTATCGAGCTCGGGGGACGGTTCGGCATCGGGAGCGACAGCCACGTATCGCAAAGCCCGGTCGAGGAGCTGCGCTGGCTGGAATACGGCCAGCGCCTGGTCCACCAGCGCCGCAACATCGCCTTCACGCGCCAACAGCGCGACGTCGGCCAGTACTTGTGGCAGACTGCCCTGCGCGGCGGCGCCCAGGCGGCCGGCCGCAAGGTGGGCGCGCTCGCGCAAGGCCTGCGCGCCGACCTGCTGGTGCTGGACGGGAGCCATCCGAACCTGGACGGCGTGGGGGACGAGGACGTGCTCGGCCGCTTCCTGTTCTGCGGTAACGACAACCTGGTGCGCGACGTGCTGTGCGGCGGGCGCTGGGTGGTGCAGGGCGGACGCCACGTGGCGCAGGAGGCGGTTGCGCAGCGCTACCGCCAGGCCCTGAGTGAACTGCGCGAGTTGCGCGAGGTGAGCCAATGACCGTACTGATCCCATTTGCAGGACTGTTGCCGGTGCCGTGGAAGAACGGCGGCGGCAGCACGACCGAAATCGCCATCGGTCCGCCGGATTCCGGTTTCGAGGACTTCGACTGGCGCGTGAGCCTGGCCACCATCGAGAAGGATGGCGCCTTTTCGAGCTTCCCCGGCGTAGACCGCACGCTGGCGCTGGTCGAGGGCCACGGCATGAGCCTGGAGATCGACGGCGAGCCGACCCTGGTGAACGAAGCCGATCCGGTGGTGGCCTTCGACGGCAGCGCGCAGGTCATCGCGAAACTCAGCCGCGGCGGCAGCACCGACTTCAATGCCATGACGCGCAGCGAGCGCTGCTACCACACCTTCGGCCGGCGCCGGCTGACGGGCGACTCCACCTTCGTTGCGCGCGCCGACGTGACCGTGCTGTTCCTGGCCGAAGGCGACGCCCTCGAGCTGCGCAATGAACAGGAGCGCATCGGCATGGTGCGCTATGACGCGGTGGTGCTGGAGCCTGGCTCGACCTGGCGTCTTGAAGCCGGGCAGGGCATGATCTACATCGTGGACGTCTGGTACCACGAGGAAGAAGACGAAGAAAACTATGAGTGAAGTCGCGGACCTGCTGTTCACCAACGTGCATCTGGCCACGATGATGCCTACCGCCGTGGACGGCTACGGGGAGATCATCGACGCGGCGCTGACCGTGAAGGACGGCCGCATCGCCTGGCTCGGCGCGCGCCGCGATGCGCCGGCTGCCGTGGCGGAGCACGACTGCGGCGGCGCCTGGATGACGCCGGGCCTGGTCGACTGCCATACCCACGTGGTCCACGCCGGCAACCGCAGCAAGGAATGGGAAGCCCGCCTGAACGGCGCCAGCTACGAAGATATCGCGCGCCAGGGCGGCGGCATCATGTCCACCGTGCGCGCCACCCGCCAGGCCGACCTCGGGACGCTGCTGGCGCAAAGCCTGCCGCGCGTGGCCAGGCTCCTGTCCGAGGGGGTGACGACGCTCGAGATCAAGTCGGGCTACGGCCTGGCGCTGGACGCCGAGGCGCGCATGCTGCGCGCGGCGCGCGAAGTGGCCGAGCGCCTGCCGGTGCGGGTTGCCACGACCTTTCTCGGCGCGCATGCGCTGCCGCCGGAGTTCGCCGGGCGGGCCGACGACTACGTGACCGACATCTGCGAACGCATGCTGCCGCAGCTGGCGCAGGAAGGCCTGGTCGATGCCGTGGACGCGTTCTGCGAACGGATCGGCTTCACCAATGCGCAGACCGAGCGTATCTTCCTTGCCGCGCGCGCGCTCGGGCTGCCGGTCAAGCTGCATGCCGAACAGCTGTCCGACCAGCGCGGCGCCGAACTGGTGGCGCGCTACGGCGGCTTGTCGGCCGATCACCTCGAACACCTGAGCCAGGCCGGCATCGAAGCGATGGCGCGTGCGGGCACGGTGGCCGTGCTGCTGCCGGGTGCCTACTACTTCCTGCGCGAGACGGTGCAGCCGCCGATCGGTGCGCTGCGCGAAGCGAAGGTGCCGATGGCGGTGGCCACCGACTGCAATCCCGGCACCTCGCCGATGACCTCCCTGCTGCTGGCCATGAACATGGCCTGCACCCTGTGGCGCCTGACGCCGCAGGAAGCCTTGCTGGGCGTCACGCGTCACGCGGCGCGGGCGCTCGGCATGCACGAGGATATTGGATCGCTGGAAGGTGGGAAAAGGGCCGACCTGGCCCTGTGGGACATTGCCCGCCCGGCCGACCTGGCCTATGCCATGGGGTCGAATCCTTGCCGCAGCGTCGTCAACGGCGGCATCGTACGGCCCGCGCACATCAGCGCCTAGGTCTGTCCCGTGAGGCGTAATGGAGACGGAATGCCCCCGTATTCCTTACGCATGCACAAGCATCTGCTTCTGAATCCTGGCTGTTTGACTCGCGTCAAACCGCGCGATTCCAACTCGGGAATGATTAGCCCAAGGACGACAGGAAACGCGCTGCACGACCCGATCGTAACAAGGGTAAGCAGATGTAAGGCCTAATTGAATATTAAGAATCCACACCTATAGTGTAAGCGTGTGATTCACCATCTCCCCTCCCCATTTGACAAAATGGGTTCGCCCACGGCGCCTCACGGCCCCGTGGGTTTTTCTTTATGCGCGGCGTTCCGCCAGTGCCGTCAAGCTGTCGCCGGTGAGCCGGCAGATGCGCCAGTCGGGCAGGATGTCGGCGCCCATCTGCTGGTAGAACCCGATCGCCGGCTCGTTCCAGTCCAGCACCGACCACTCGAATCGGCCGCAGTTGCGCTCGACCGCGATTTGCGCGAGGCGGGTCAGCATCTTGGTGCCATAGCCCTTGCCGCGGTGCGACTGGCGCACATACAGGTCTTCCAGGTACAGGCCTTTCCTGGTGAGGAAGGTCGAGAAATTATGGAAGAACAGCGCGAAGCAGACCACTTCGCCGTCCTCCTCGCCCATGATGGCTTCGCACGACGGACGCGAGCCGAACAGGCCCTCGTGCAGCAGGTCTTCGGTGGCGACCACCAGGTGTTCGAGTTTCTCGAACACGGCCAGCTCCACGATCATGGCGTGGATGTGGGTGACGTCGGTCGGGGTGGCGGGACGGATGGTAAAAGTGCTCATGGCGTTTCGAGTGGGTTGTTCAGGTTTGCGGATTGCACGGGTTTGGAAGCGGGGGCGCGCAGGGCCCAGGCCACGCTCGCCAGGCACAGCACCATGCCGGCGAATTCGACCGGACCGGGGCGGTAGCCTTCGAGCTTGATCGACAGCAGCACCGACAGCACCGGCGTGATCACGCCGATGTAGACGGTCTTCTGCGCGCCGATGCGCCCGATCAGGGTGAAGTAGGCGAAGAAGGCGATCACCGAACCGAAGATCGACAGGTAGACCAGGCCGCCCCAGTAGGTCGGGCTGCTCGGGATGACGAAGCTGTCGCCATGCGCCAGCGACCACACGGTCACCAGCGACGCGCCCCACAGCATCGACCAGGCCATGGTCAGCGGCAGGTTCTCGCACTGTTCCTTCACCTTGGTGACCACGATGCTGCCGGCGGAACTGGCGATGGTCGCAGCCAGCGCGAGGATCACGCCGGCGATGAAGGCCGGACTGCCGCCCGCCTGGAAGTCGCGCCAGGCGGCGCCGATCGAATGCCAGAACAGCAGGGCGACGCCGGCGATGGCGACCACGCCGCAGGCGATGGTGCGGCGGCTGATGCCGGTGCCGAAGAACAGGCTGCTCAGCAGCGGCGTCCAGAACACCATCAGCGCGAACACTACCGCCACCAGGCCCGAGACCACGTACTGCTCGGACTGATAAGTGCACAGGTAGGAGATGCAGAAGGTGAGCACGCCCTGCAGCGCCATCCAGCCATGGGTGCGCAGCGGCAGGCGCAGGCTGTCGCGCCGTACCAGGCAGATGAGGAACAGCGTGGCCGCGGCCAGGAAGAAGCGGTAGGCCACCGAGACGGCTGGCGGCGCTTCGCCCAGCTGCAGCGTGATGGCGTAGAAGGTGGAACCCCAGATCAGGGAGGCGACGGTGAAGAGGACGGAAGAAGGCATCGCGCGAGTATACGTGCTCCGCCGGTTTATTGCAGTGGTAGGGTGGGCGGGTCTCCCGCCCGCGCGTTCAAATCACATATGAATAGACGCACCGCGGTTATGCACCGGTTGGTTGAACGCGCGGACGGCGAAGCCGTCCACCCTACGTTAATAGGCCAGATTCATGCGGCGGTACAGGAAGGACAGCACGAACAGCGGTCCAATCAGGAGAAAGCGCAGATCCTCGAAGAAGGACGGCTTCTTGCCCTCGATCTTGTGGCCGACGAACTGCCCGATCCAGGCCACCACGAAGATCGCGATCGACACCGGCAGCACCGTCATGTCGGGCATCAGCGCCAGGAGTCCGAGCATCACGGCGCTCATCACGCCCATGCCGAGGGCGAACTGGCGCGACAGCGTCGTGTAGTAGTAGAGCGAGGCGAGCGTCGCCGCGATCGCCACCACCGGGTGGATCGCCCACAGGATGCCCAGCAGGCTCAGGACGATCAGGGGAATGCACACGAAGTGGATGATCTCGTTGGTGTGGTTGCGGTGGCTTTCGGCGTAGCGCGCCAGCAGCAGGTCGATGTTGCGGGGAGATGCGCTGTGGTCCATGTCTGTCTCCGTGTGCCTTGTTGTTTCCGTCGATTCTACACCGTCTCCAGCGCCTGTTGAACGCTCGGGCGCGGCGCCTGCAGGCGCAGGTTGGGGTGGCCCGCGAACAGCTCGGAAATCCATTCGACGAACACCCGCACCTTGGCCGACAGGTGACGGTTCTGCGGGTAGACCACGTGCACCGGCAGCGGATCGCTGCTCCACTCGGGCAGCACCTGCACCATGCGCCCGGCCCCGATGTGCTGCGCCAGCAGGTAGTCCGTCATCATGATGATGCCCAGGCCCGCCACGCCCGCCTGCACGTAGGCGTTCGAGTCGTTCAGGGCGATCGACCCGGGCAGCGCCACCTCAATGCGCTCGCCGTCGCGGGTGAAATCCCATTTCGAGATCTTGCCGGTCTTGGCCGAGAAGTAGTTGACGCAGCGGTGGCGGTCGAGGTCGCGCGGATGCTGGGGCATCCCGAAACGCGCGATGTAGGCTGGGGCGGCGGCGGTGACGAAGTTGATCACGCCGATGCGGCGCGCGATCAGGTTCGGGTCGACCAGCTCGCCGCCGCGCACGGCGCAATCCACGCCTTCCTCGACCAGGTCGACCGGGCGGTCGGTGCTGCCGAGTTCAAGCGTGATGTCCGGGTAGCGCTCGAAAAAGGCGGGCAGGGCGGGGATCAGGATTTCCGAAGCCAGCCCGGTGGGCGTGTCCACCCGCAGGCGGCCGCTCGGGCTCAGGCGGTGGCGCGAGAGCGACTCTTCGGCGTCGCGCACGTCCGACAGGATCTGCACGCAGCGTTCATAGTAGGCCGCGCCGTCCGAGGTGATCATCACCTGGCGCGTGGTGCGGTGCAGCAGCTTGACCGACAGGCTCGCTTCCAGCGTCTGTACCAGGGTCGAGACCGTCGCCTTGGGCAGGTTCAGCATTTCCGCCGCCTTGGTGAAGCTGCCGCAGTCGACCACCTGGATAAAAACTTCCATGGCCTGGAGCTTGTTCATGTGGCTCTCCCATTCCTGTTTGAGTCGATTGTTCGGCATTCTGAACAATCAATTCGTTATTGACATCTTTATCCGATTGTAGTTGAAGACTATAGTGTGTGCATCGCAACAAAATGTAAACACAAACGGAGCTGGTCATGAGCATGCGGGACGGAATCTTCACCACGGTAGCAGTGACCCTGAGCGGGGTAGCGCTGGCAGGCCTGCTGGGGACCGACGCCTATTCGCAGGCCGCCGGCGCGGAAGCGCGCGGCCTGAAGGCACTCTCGATGCAGGTCGAAACCCGGTTGGCGCTGGATTGCAAGGGCTGCCCGGAAGGCGAGTCCAGCCGCTGGGCCGCGGCGGCGCAGGGAGCCGGCCAATGAGCGCCGTCCTCGATCGCGACGAGGCCGTAACGGCCAGCGTCGAGGTGCGCGAGCTGGAAGTCGGCGGCGCGCAGGGGCCCTTGGCCGCCCGTCTCTACACCGCCGGCACACCCGCCAAGCGCGATACGCTCATCGTGTTCTTCCATGGCGGCGGCTTCGTCTCGGGTGACTTGCAGGAAGCGGACGAGTTCCTGCGCCATATGGCCCAATGCAACGACGAGCGCGCGGTGCTCGCCTCCAATTACACCCTGGCGACGGTGAGCCCCTTCCCGGCCGCGGTCGAGGACGCACACGCGGTGCTGCTGTGGACCACCAGGAACAAGTCGAGGCTCGGCTGGTCCGGCAAGAAGCTGGTGGTGATGGGCATCGAGGCCGGGGCCAACCTGGCCGCCGTCTGCGCCCTGATGGCGCGCGACCGCGCCGCACCCAAGCTGGCCGGGCAGATCCTGATCATGCCGATGCTCGATCCCGGCCTGTCGACCTGCTCGATGCGCCAGATGAACCAGTGCCCGGACCGCGAAAAAGTCACCAGCGACTGCGCCGCCGCCTACCGCGGCTACCTGCCGCACGCCGCCGACCGCGCGCATCCGTATGCCTCGCCGCTGCGATCGACCCGGCTGAAGAACCTGCCCCCGGCCCTGATCCTCTCCGCCGAGGACGACCCATTGTGCGACGAGGCCGAACAATACGGCGCCAAACTGATCAACGCCGGCGTACGCACCACGGTGCGGCGCATGCCGCCGGCACCCCTGCAGGAACGCGACGGGCGCAACGAATGTGCATGCAAGGTGCACGCGCTCGCCGAGATCGCCACCTTCCTTGCGGGACTGGATCGCTGACCGCTCAGCACCAGACTTCACTATCACTGCCTTCCCAAAACCACGTGCCGCGCGCACGAGAGAGGTCCCGTTTTTCCCAAAATTCGTCGCCAGCGCGACGTGAGGGAGCCGTCTGACGAAAGAGGTGAGCCATGAACATGCACCACCTGCGCACCGTGCGCTGTTGACCCCGGCGCCCCCTCCCAATAACGAATACGGCATCCACGCCTGCGGGCGCGGACAGGCCCTCTTTTTTCCCCGCAGCCGGCTCGTACCCGCCTGCGGACAGGGAAGTTTTGTCTCTTCAATAAGAAAGGTTGATCATGAATAAGCAACGACACATGGGCAAAGTGAAGACACTGGTCGCACCGCTGGCCGCCGCGGGCATGGCGGCGGTGCTCGCTGGTTGCGCCGACGCCAACAGCGAGGACGGCGGCGCCCCCCGCACCGCCGGTCTCGGCCGCAATCGTCATCGAAAAGCCGGGGCTTGAAACCCAGGAATTCTCGGGCCGCCTGGAAGCCGTGGAAGAGGTCGAGATCCGTTCGCGCGTCAGCGGCTACATCACCGCCGTCAACTTCAAGCCGGGCGCCGAAGTGAAGAAGGGCGAGGTGCTGTTCGTGATCGACCCGCGCCCTTACCAGGCCGAAGCCGACCGCGCCCGTGCCGACCTGGCGCGCCTGGAACTGCAGCGCGCCGAGCGCCTGCTGGCGGACAAAGCCATCGCCCAGCGCGAGTTCGACGAAAAGGCCGCCGCCCAGAAGGAACTCGACGCCAACGCGCGGGCCGCCCAGGCGCAGTTCGAGGCGGCTGTCCCAGGATGCGCGCGCCACCATGGAAGCCCTGTCCAAGGACTTCCCCGAAGGCGTCGAGTACAGCATCGTGTACGACCCGACCCAGTTCGTGCGCGAGTCGATCGACTCGGTGATCAAGACCCTGCTCGAAGCCGTGGTGCTGGTGGCCCTGGTCGTGATCGTGTTCCTGCAGACCTGGCGCGCCTCGATCATCCCGCTGCTGGCGGTGCCGGTGTCGGTGGTCGGCACCTTCGCCGTCATGTTAATGTTCGACTTCTCGATCAACACGCTGTCGCTGTTCGGACTGGTGCTGGCGATCAGCATCGTGGTCGACGACGCCATCGTGCTGGTGGAAAACGTCGAGCGCAACATCGGCAACGGGCTGTCGCCGCATGACGCCACCATCCAGGCCATGAAGGAAGTGTCGGGGCCGATCATCGCCATCGCCCTGGTGCTGTGCGCCGTGTTCGTGCCGATCGCTTTCGTCTCCGGCCTGACCGGCCAGTTCTACCGCCAGTTCGCCCTCACCATCGCGATCTCGACCGTGATCTCGGCCTTCGTTTCCTTGACGCTGGCGCCGGCCATGTCGGCCGCGCTCCTGAAAGCCCATGATGCGCCGAAGGACCGCCTGACCCGTGTCATGGGCCGGGCGCTGGGCCGCTTCTTCGCCGCCTTCAACCGCTTCTTCGGCCGTGCCTCGCACAGCTACGAAGGTGGCGTGAAGACCGTCCTGCGCCGCAAAACCGCAACGCTGGGCGTCTACCTTCTGCTGGGCGTGGCCGCGGTCTTCATGTTCAAGGTCGTGCCGCCGGGCTTCGTGCCGGCCCAGGACAAGGGCTACCTGATCGGCTTCGCCCAGCTGCCGGATGCCGCCTCGCTGGACCGCACCGATGAAGTGATCCGCAAGATGTCGTCCATCGCCAAGGACATCCCGGGCGTGGAATCCTCGATCGCCTTCCCGGGCCTGTCGATCAACGGCTTCACCAATGCGCCCAACGCCGGCATCGTGTTCACCGGCCTCAAGCCCTTCAGCGAGCGCAAGGGCAAGCCGGAGCAGTCGGCCGACGCCATCGCCGCGGAGATCAACAAGCGCATGGGAAGCGTACAGGACGCCTTCGTGATGGTGCTGCCGCCGCCTCCGGTGAACGGCCTGGGCACCACCGGCGACTTCAAACTGATGCTGGAAGACCGCGGCAACCTGGGCTACGACGCGCTGTATCAAGCCACGCAGGCGCTGCAGGCCAAGGCCTGGGGCACGCCGCAACTGGCGGGCGTGTTCTCGAGCTACCAGATCAACGTGCCGCAGCTGTTCGCGGACGTCGACCGCGTCAAGGCCAAGCAGCTCGGCGTGCCGCTGTCGACCATCTACCAGACCCTGCAGGTGAACCTGGGCTCGCTGTACGTGAACGACTTCAACCAGTTCGGCCGTACCTACCAGGTGCGGGTGCAGGCCGATGCGCAGTTCCGCTCGCAGCCGGAGCAGATCGCCCAGTTGAAGGTGCGCAACGACAAGGGCGAGATGATCCCGCTGTCCTCGCTGATGCAGCTGAAGGACAGCTACGGCCCGGACCGCGTCCAGCGCTACAACAACTACGTGGCGGCCGACATCAACGGCGGTCCGGCACCTGGCGTGTCCTCAGGCCAGGCCCAGGTCATCATGGAGCAGCTGGCGAAGGAGACCCTGCCGAAAGGGATCGCCTACGAGTGGACCGAGCTGACCTACCAGGAAGAACTGGCCGGTAACACCATGATCTACGTGTTCCCGCTGTGCGTGCTGCTGGTGTTCCTGGTGCTGGCCGCCCAATACGAAAGCTGGACCCTGCCGCTGGCGACGATCCTGATCGTGCCGATGTCGATCCTGTGCGCGCTGGCGGGCGTCAAGCTCTCCGGCGGCGACAACAACATCTTTACCCAGATCGCCCTGTTCGTGCTGGTGGGACTGGCCTCGAAGAACGCGATCCTGATCGTGGAATTCGCCCGCGAGCTGGAAGACCATGGCCGCAGCGTGCTGGAGGCCGCGCCGGAAGCGTCGCGCCTGCGCCTGCGTCCGATCCTGATGACCTCGATCGCCTTCATCATGGGTGTGGTGCCGCTGGTGTTCTCGAGCGGTGCGGGCGCCGAGATGCGCCATGCGATGGGCGTGGCGGTGTTCGCCGGCATGCTGGGCGTGACCTTCTTCGGCCTGTTCCTGACGCCGCTGTTCTACGTCCTGCTGCGCACCCTGGGAAAGCGTTTCGAGAAAAAAGCGCCGGTGGCGAAAGCGCCGGTCCTGGACCTGGAAGGAGTGCATTGAGATGAACAGCATGATCGCAAGGGGCGTGGCCCCGCTGTTGGCGGCACTGCTGCTGACCGCCTGCGCCACACCGGAGTTCAATCAGCCGGCCGTCGAGACGCCGACGGCTTTCCGAGAGTCGCAGCTGCCCGCCGAAGTGGACGGCATCGAAGGCGCGCGCTGGAGGCTGGCCCAGCCGGCCGAGCAGCAGCCGCGCGGCCAGTGGTGGCTCGCCTTTAACGACCCAGCCTTGACTTCCCTGATCGAGGAGGCCGGCGCCAACAACGCCAACCTGGCGGTGGCGGCGAGCCGCGTCAAGCAGGCCAGGGCAATTGCCGGCATCGCGCAAGCGGACCGGGCGCCGCAGGTCGGCATCGGCGTCGGCGCCCAGCGCGCCCGTCCTTCGGCCTTCGACAGCGGACTGCCGCAGGGCACGCCGACCCAGCCGGTGACGAGCTATACGGCGAACCTTACCGCCTGTCGCGGGCGCGCACCGAGCTGGCGACGGCGCGTGCCGAAGCGATCGGCCGGCAGCGCCAGCGCGCGACCGCCGAGCACGCGCTGGCGGTCCTGCTGGGTAAACCGGCATCGCACTACGTGGCCGGCAAGAGTCCGCTGCTCGACGCGACCGCGCTGCCCGCGATTCCGGCCGGCCTGCCGTCCTCGCTGCTGGAGCGCCGTCCCGACATCAACGCCGCCCAGCGCGCGATGGAAGCCTCGAATGCCCGCATCGGCGTAGCGCGCGGCGCGATGTTCCCGGCGCTGACCATCAGCGCGGCCGGCGGCGGCGTCGGCGGCGCCATGTCGGAGGTGTTCAAATGGAGCAGCCGCTCCTGGGTGCTGGGCCTCTTGACCTCGATGCCGCTCATCGACGGCGGCCGCAACCGCGCCAACGTCGAGGCTAGTTACGCGGTGCTGGAGGAATCGGTGGGTGCCTACCGCCAGAGCGTGCTCACCGCCTTTGCCGAGGTCGAGGACAACCTGGCCGGTCTGCGCATCCTCTCCAGCCAGGCCGAGCAGATCGACGCGGCGCTCTTGTCGGCGCGCCGTTCGGCCGATCTGGCGCAGAAGCTGTATGAGGCCGGCCGTTCCAGCTACCTGGAGCTGCTCGACGCCCAGCGCAACCTGGCGGCGGTCGAGCGCACGGCCGTCCAGCTGCGCGGCAACAGTGCGGTGACGACGGTGGCCTTGATCCGTACGCTGGGCGGCGGCTGGGATGCTGCCCGCAAGGATGGCGATGCCGTCGCCATGAAGTAGCACCTGTTCTTGTTGTCTCTCCAGGGGTTTTGCCCTTTGCGGCGGGTGCGTGAGTACTCGCCGCTTTTTTTCGTCCGGCTACAATCGGGGCATGGTGAATCGAACTCCCTCCTTGACTGGCCTTGCGCCGGTGCTCGCACCTGACACCCGCGTCCTCGTCCTCGGCAGCTTTCCCGGCGCCGCCTCGCTGGCCGCAGGGCGCTACTATGCCCATCCGCGAAATCAATTTTGGCGCCTGATCTCGGCGGTGATCAAGGAGGACCTGGCAAGCCTGCCGTATGAAGAACGCTTGCCGCGCCTGCTGGCGCACCGCTTCGGCCTGTGGGACGTGCTGGCCGGCTGCGAACGTGAAGGCAGCCTCGACTCCGCCATCCGCAATCCGGCCGCCAATGACTTCGAGCGCCTGCGGGACCTCTGCCCGCGACTGGAAACGGTGGGCTTCAATGGCCAGGCCTCCGGCAAGTTCGCGCCGCAGTTCGCCGCGGCCGGCTATCGCACCCTCGTGCTGCCGTCGAGTTCACCGGCGCACATGGCGATGAGCTTTGAACAGAAACTCGATCAATGGCGTGTTCTGATGACTCCGCGGAGCAGACAGTTGGGCATGCAATTGGATTGGTTGGATCAGGATTCTCTAACTGATAAAAATCAATTTAAAAGTTAAAAATTCTTTCGTTGGCCGGTTCTCAGCAAAAAACGGATGTGATGCGCTATGCTCTTTTTGTCGCTTTGGAGAAAGATATGGACCAAGAAGAATCGAAAATCTCGTCAGGCTCGCATAGCATCAATATCGGCTCGGGTACGGTGAAAAACTCTCATCTTCATGTGGGAGATGTCCACCACTACGGACGTCAATCGGCAGAGGCGATCGCGATTATCGATCGCGTGTACACCAAACCGCTCACTTTGCTTGGGACACCACTACAAGCAGGCTGGATCGTTGTCTCAGGTATCCTCGGTGTGACTGGAAGTATCGCGACCATTGCAGGTTTCTGGAAAGAGCTTTCGTTCCTGTTCGTGCTTATACTGTCGATCGCTCTTTTTTTCTTGATAGTCGGCGTGTCGCTGATCCGCCACCGCTTTGTTCGTCTACCTTATTTGCCGTTCAATGTTGAAGCGGATAGTTCGGGGAAAACGTTCATTACTAAGGTGCAAGGGAACTGTCCTCGGTGCGATGGAAAGCTGAAGTTAAGGGAAATCGGGCCGAAAGAGAACGCAAAGACGTTCGTTCGTTGCACACGTAATCCCGATCACATTTGGAATTTTGACTTCACGGTTCTGGATGAGCCGAAAGCATAAAGTACCAGGGTTGCTCGCGCAGCCCGTTGTATCAGCGAATCCGCGTCCCCGTCGCGTTCACCCGCCTTAGCTGCGCCAGCTTGGCCGAGTACAGCTGCCGCGTCTCCTGCCGCGTGCTGTTGTCGACCGCCTTGGCGATCTGTTCGCGCGCATGCTGCACGTCGCCCAGGCGCAGGTGGGTCACGCCCAGCCAGAACAGGAACTCGTCGTTGTAGGGCGCGCGTTTCAGTTCGCGCTCGAACAGGCGTCTCGCCTTGTCGAAGTCGCCCGCGCGCAGCGCCAGCATGCCCTGGTCGAAGTGGTAATAGGGCGGAAAGGGCTCGATGCTGGCGATGCGTTGCGCCAGCGCCTGGGCTTCGGCGTGCTTGCCCAGCGTGGCAAGCACCGGCTGCAGGTTGCGCATCACCATCACGTTTTCCGGCTCGCGCAGCAAGGCCGCGCGGTAGGTCTGTTCGGCCAGCGCCAGTTCGCCGTGCCGGTTGTAGATCACGCCCAGGGTATTGAGCGCCGCGATCAGGCCGGGGCGCTTGTCCACCGCGGCGCGCGCCCACCAGTAGGCGTCGTCGAGGCGGTTCTGCACCATCATCTCGGCCGCGCGGTTGTTCATGTACAGCGCGACGATGTCGTCCTCGTCCAGTTCGCGTATGCGCAGGCGTTCCGCTTCGTTCTGCGGGATGAAGTCGACCACCAGGAACTCGTGCAGGCCGTTGTCGCGAAAGCCGTTGTCGAGCGGTTCGCCGACCGCGACGTTGACGTGGGCGCTGCCCAGGTACAGGTCCGCCTCGCGGCTCCAGGCATTGCCGATGTCGACGCTGCGAAAGCGCACCGGCATGCGCAGTTCCTTCGCAAAGGCCGCGGTCATGATCACCAGCGACAGGCAGTTGCCAGTGCGGTCCGCATAGGTTTCCGCGGCGGTGCGCGTCTTCGAGGATTCGTACTCGAGCTTCAGGTCGGTCTTGCTGTACAGCGCGTCCACCAGGCCGCGCCGCAGGCCGCTCTGGCGCAGGTGCCTGTGGAACGACTGGCTGTTCAGGTAGGACAGCATCGCCGGACTGAGGGTGAACAAGTCCTTGGCGCCGACCGGCGCGCTTGGTGGCGCAAAGCGCGCGTCGGCGAAGGGAGGGAGAGGGGCGCTTGGCGGCTGCACGCTGGCGCAGCCCGCCAGCAGAGACAGGGACAGCAGGATGGCGATGCGCTTCATGATCACTCCCGGGGTACGCGGTGTCCTTACAGGCAGTATCCACCTGTACAGGAGTGATGTAAAGATATGTATCTATTGCTCGTGGAAGGCTTCCACCAGCTCGTCCAGCAGCTCGGCCGTTTCCTCGTCGGACAGCCCGAGGTAGGCGCAGGCGGCGGCGCCGCCCTTGTTCCATTCGAGCGATTCGGCATGGCCCTGGTAGCGGCAGATCGCGCTCTCGGCCAGCACCGACAGGGCAACCAGCGAGCGTACCGCGGCGGCGCTGGCGTCGTCGTCCAGCACCGCAAAATCATGATGGTGCAGGATGGCCCAGCCGACGTCGCCCGACAGGCCCCAGTTGCGCGCCAGCAGGCAGCCGAGCGCCGCGTGGGAGGTAGAGTGGCGCTCCTCCTCGAGCACGGTGAATGCGCGCTGCGTTTCCAGCGAGGCGGCGGCATAGGTCGCGGCGTAGTCGGGGAAGCGCTCCATCAGCAGCGGCACGCCGGTGTCGCAGAACAGGCCGAAGGTATGGGCCACGTCCGGCTCGCCGATGCGCAGACGGCGCGACAGGAACACCATGGCCTGGGCGCGGCGGGTCGAGATGTCCCAGAAGCTGGCCAGCGCGGCGCTGTTGGCGGGAATCGCCTGGCGCGCCAGCAGGCCGGTCATCAGGGCCGCCACCTGATTAATGCCCAGGAACAGGATCGCCTGCTCGATCGACTTGGCCTTGCGCCGGCCGCCGTAGATCGCCGAATTGGCCAGCTTGAGCAGCGCGCCGGACATGCCGACGTCGCTCGCCACGATCTTGCCGATCGCTTCAGGGGAGGGGTCTTCCGATGCCAGTTCGCGCTGCATGTCGGCAAGCAGGCTCGGCCGCGGTGGGATGCGGATCGATTTGATCAGGGCATCGACCTGGTCGAGGTGCGGGACGGGATCGGCGACGGTATTCATGGGCGGGCAGGAGGGATTGCGGAAGGGAGCAACCAACCGTGCCACTATACCCCAGCACTTATTTTATTGCAGCAAAGCAATGCAAAATGCTTGCCGTTAAAACCATATTTTGTGTCAATTTAACCAAAGCGACACCCTCATATCGGCCGGGTTAGAATCCCTGCATGGCCATTTCGACAATAGCAGGAATCGATTTTTCCCAGCCGGCGGACATCGTGGCGCGCCAGCTGATCGGCGTGACGGTGCTGGTGGACGGCGTCGGCGGCAGGATCGTCGAGACCGAAGCCTACGACCGCGAAGACCCGGCTTCGCACGCCTTTTCCGGTCCCACCGAGCGCAATGCCTCGATGTTCGGGCCGCCCGCCCATGCCTATGTTTACCGCTCCTACGGCATCCATTGGTGCCTGAATTTCGTGTGCCGTGAAGAGGGCCACGGCGCCGGGGTGCTGATCCGCGCGCTGGAGCCGCTCGCCGGACTGGACGAGATGCGCCGGCGCCGCGATGCGATGGATGAGTGGCTGCTGTGCTCCGGTCCGGGCAAGCTGTGCCAGGCCCTGGGCGTGACCCGCGCCCTCAACGGCATGGCCATCTCGCAGCCGCCGTTCGAGATCCTTCCCGCCCCGCCGGGACTGGAGGTCGTGACCGGGCCGCGTATCGGGATTTCCAAGGCGATGGACGTACCCTGGCGTTTCGGGCTCGCGGGCTCGCGTTACGTGAGCCGTCCGTTCCGCTGACCCTCAGGCACTGCGCCGCCGCTGCGCGCCTTTGCTAGGGGCAGCCGGCAGCGCCGCCAGCGCGCGTCCGCGCATCGGACTGCCGGCCGCGCGCCGCTCGCGCAGGCCCTGGAAGCCTTCGTCGCCGTCCTCTTCCGCTTCTTGCCCATCCTCGGCCTGCGCCTCCGCGATGACGTCGGCGTCGTCGCCGTCGAACTTGAAGATCGACACCGCCTTGGCCAGGTTGACGGTCTGCTCGTGCAGGCTTTCGGCCGCCGCCGCGGCCTGTTCCACCAGCGCCGCGTTCTGCTGGGTCATGCCGTCCATCTGGCCGACCGCTTTGTTCACTTCGGCAATGCCGTCGGCCTGCTCGGTGCTGGCGATGCTGATGCGGCCGATGATGTCGTTCACCTGGCGCACCGAGGCGACGATGTCGCCCATGCTGGCGCCGGCCTCGCTCACCGAGGCGCTGCCGTCCTCGATGATCTTCACCGAGTCGGCGATCAGCCCCTTGATCTCGCGCGCCGCCGCCGCCGAGCGCTGGGCCAGCGTGCGCACTTCGGCGGCCACCACCGCGAAGCCGCGTCCCTGTTCGCCGGCGCGCGCCGCTTCCACCGCGGCGTTCAGGGCCAGCAGGTTGGTCTGGAAGGAGATGCCGTCGATGACGCCGGTGATCTCGACGATCTTGCGCGAGCTGGCCTGGATCGATTCCATCGTCGCCACCGCCCGGCCGACCGCCTGGCCGCCGTTCAAGGCCAGCTGCTGCGCCTCGGCCGCGAGGTTCGAGGCCAGGCGCGCATTGTTGGCGTTCTCCTTCACCGCCGTGGTCAGTTCTTCCATGGTGCTGGCGGTCTGTTCGAGCGAACCGGCCTGCAGCTCGGTGCGGGTCGACAGGTCCAGGTTGCCGGTGGCGATTTCCTTCGACGCGGTGTCGATCGAGCGCACCGAGTGCAGGATGCTGTTCAGGGCGCCGTTCAGGCGCGAGATGGAATGGTCGAGCGCGCGCGAGGTGTCGGCGATCTCGTCGCGTCCGCCGCCCGGGGTGCCGGACGGGCGCAGGCGGCCCTCGGCCAGGTCGTTCACCACGGTGGCGATCGACTGGATATCGGCCAGCATGGCGCGCCGCACCAGCATCGTCACCAGGAGGGACAAGGTGATCGACAGCAGCACCAGGCCGGCCATGCTCAGGCCGAGGGTACGGAACTCGGCCTTGGCAGCGGCGTGCGCATCCACGCTCAGCTTCTTTTCCAGCGCCGCCAGGGTCTGCAGGCCGCTGTCGAGGGCGACGAACTGCTTCTCGGCCTTCTGCATCGAATTGGTGGCGATCGACTGGTCGACCTGAGCCAGTTCGATGGTCTCGGCCACCATCTTGCGGTAGCCCGCCAGCGCGGCCAGCGCGTTCTCGATCGGCGTGCGCTCGCCCGGTGCGGCGCCCTTCGACAGTTCATCCAGCTTGTTCTTGACCGCCCCATGCTTCTTGTGGATGTCGGCGGTCAGGGCGTCCAGGCGGGTTTTCGCGAAGCTGCCGTTCACCCAGGCCAGCAGCTGGTAGATGTTGGCATGCGCGAAGCGCGCTTCGCCGGCCACGTCGGCCACGGCCTGCAGGCGCGCGGCGCGCACTTGCACCATGTGCTCGAGCGAGGCGTTCTGGCGCACCATGCCGTAATAAGCGGCTGCCGACAGCAGCGTCAGCAGCACCAGCACCAGGCCCGGAGCCAGCAGGAGTTTCGGGCCGATCCTCAGTTTGTTCAGCATGCTTGACTCCGGGCGTGGACGAAAGGGCGGGACGCTTTATTTCTTGTAGATGCCGACTTCCAGCACCACGTCGTCGACGCGCTGGATGAAGGTCGTCTTCGGCTCGATCTTGCCGCTGGTCGGATTCTTGTACTGGTAGTCGACCCAGCCCTTGCCCTTGGCGGCGGCCAGTTCGATGATCTCGCGGCGGTACTTCTTGCCGTTTGCGTCCGGCACGTCGGTCAGGTCCTTGCCGACGATCGAGGGGTTGTAGGGGTGGGCCAGCACGATGCCGGTCTTCAGGTCGCGGATGTCCATGTAGAGCTCGCCCTGGACATATTCCGCATCCTTCGCGTTGATCTTCTTCATCATTTCGTCCTTGCCCTTGGCCTTGACCAGGGCAACGCCGCGTTCGACCATCGCGATGGCGTCCTTCTCGGTCGGGCCGTTGGCAAGGGCAGGGGTGGCGGCGATGGCCAGGCACAGGGCGGCGGCGGTGGCGAACAGTTTCATGTTGACTCCTTGAGTGAATGTTCTGGGATCAATATTGCTAAAGTGCATTGGCAAATGTACCGGGCTGTGACGAGCGCGAGTTGCGATCGCGCAATCGCATTGCGGAGTCGGGGCAGGAAGCTTGCGCATTCGTGTCTCATCCACATTGCATGCAAATCAAGGCTGATGTTGTTTTCAGGCAGAGGTCGTTGTTTCAATGTAAACAGCTCATGTAGAATCGTCAGCTTTTATTGATGAGCTGGCATGAAGCGAGAGACACAGATCCCCATCGCGGATCCGCTGGGAAAAGCAGCCCACACAGCGGGGCACCTGGCCTACCGCCGCGACATCGACGGCCTGCGCGCCGTCGCCGTGCTGTCGGTGGTGCTGTTCCACGCCTTCCCTGCGGTGCTGCGGGGCGGTTTCATCGGCGTCGACATCTTCTTCGTGATTTCCGGCTTCCTGATCACCAGCATCCTGCTGCGCGAACTGGAGGCGGGCAGCTTCAGCTTCGCCGGCTTCTACGCCCGCCGCGTGCGGCGCATCTTCCCGGCGCTGGTGCTGGTGCTCGGCGCCTGCCTGGCCTTCGGCTGGCTGGCCCTGTTCCCTGACGAATATCAGCAGCTCGGCAAGCACGTGGTCGGCGGCGCTGGCTTCGCGGCCAACTTCTTCTACTGGGCCCAGGTCGGCTACTTCGACACCGCGGCCGACACCAAGCCGCTGCTGCACCTGTGGTCGCTCGGCATCGAGGAGCAGTTCTATATCCTGTGGCCGGTCGTCCTCCTGCTGGGCTGGCGGCTGCGCATGAATCTGCTGACGGTGGCCGCGGTGCTGGCGCTGGCCTCGTTCGCCGTCAACCTGGGCGGCATCGCCGGCCACCCCAGCGCTACCTTCTATTCACCCGCCAGCCGTGCCTGGGAACTGCTGCTGGGCGCCGGCCTGGCCTGCCTGCAAGCGCGCCCGGGCGCCGCCGCGCCGCGCCTGGCGCCGGCGCCGAACCTGCTGGCCTGGCTTGGCGCGGCCCTGCTGGCCGCCGGCCTGGTCCTGATTACCCGGGAAGACCCGTTCCCCGGCTGGCGCGCGCTGCTGCCCGCGCTGGGCGCGCTCCTGCTCATCGGCGCCGGGCCGCAGGCCTGGCTCAACCGCGTGCTGCTGTCGAACCGCCTCATGGTCTGGATCGGGCTGGTGAGTTATCCGCTCTACCTGTGGCATTGGCCGCTGCTGTCCTTTGCCCAGATCGTCGAATCGCGCGAGCCGGCGCCCGCCATCCGCGCCGCGGCGGTGCTGCTGGCCCTCCTGCTGGCCTGGCTGACCTACCGGGTGGTGGAGCGCCCGCTGCGCGGCGGCGGCGGCCGTGCCAAAGTCGCGGCGCTGAGCGCGATGATGCTGGCCTGCGCCGCCGTTGGCGGCTACATCTACCTGAACGACGGCCTGCCGGCGCGCAAGCCCGTCCAGGACAACCTGGCCAACCACAAGGCCCTGGTGCTGGTCGAGGACAAGGCCAATGCCGAGGCCTGCAAGAAGCGCTACGGTTTCGACTCGATCTATGAATACTGCCTGCAGGCCGATCCCGCGCAGGACCCGACCGTGATACTGCTGGGCGATAGCCATGCCTACCACGTGGTAGCCGGCCTGACGAAGTACTACAGCAGCGTCGGCGAGAACCTGCTGATGCTGGGTACCCGCCATCCCTACTGGGGGCTCGACCCACAGGGCGATCCCTACCAGCAGGCGACCCAGCCGATGCTGGAACTGGCCCTCGGCATGCCCTCGGTGAAGACCGTGGTGTTCTCGACCCACCTGCGCTTCGGCAGCGCGCCCGAGCAGCGGGTCTGGGTGGATGCGGCGCGCGAAACCTTCCGCCGTTTCAACGCGGCCGGCAAGCGGGTGATCTTCATGAACGACGTGCCCATCATCAGCTTCGACCCGCGTTCCTGCATCAAGCGCGCCGGCGTGGCCTCGTCGGCTACCCGCATGCCCTGCGCGATCACGCGCGCCGATTGGGAGCAGCAGATGGTGTCGCACCGCGCAGTGCTGGGCGCCCTGGCCCGCGAGTTCCCGCAGATCGCCTGGTTCGATTCGTCCACGGCCCTGTGCGACGACAGCGCCTGCCACGCCATGATCGACGGACGCCTGATGTACCGCGACAACAACCACCTGAGCTACGACGGCGACCTGCTGGTCGGCAGGCACTTTGCCGAATGGATGCGCCGGCGCGCGCCGCAATAAGATGGACGGCCCGGACCATGCGCTCCGGGTCGTCTTGTCCAGTAGTTGTCCCGTTTTGCCTCCCCTTGTTTTAACCCCCACCGTAGGAACAATCTGATTGATTGACGGCAATTCTCCGAGGCTTCTCGCAACATAAGATGAATTCTTACCGGCAACGTTTTACCCATGCCGACTAATTCATCCCTCGTTTCCTGGAGAATCCCTGTGATCACGACCGAATCGACGCCCTCCAAGTTCAAGCCCTATACCCGCCAGACGATCCACTCGGCGCGCCAATGGCAATGGCTGACGCCTGAGCTGCAGGAAGCCGTCCAGGTGGTGTCCCATGTGCTGCCGTTCCGCGTGAACGCCTACGTGCTGGAGGAGCTGATCGACTGGGACAAGGTGCCGGACGATCCGATCTACCGGCTCACCTTCCCGCACCGCGACATGTTGCCCGCCAGCGAATACGAACAGCTGCGCGACCTGGTGCTGTACAAGAAGGACGAGGCGGCCATTGCGAAGCTGGTGCACGGCATCCGGATGCGCATGAACCCGCACCCGGCCGGCCAGATGACGCACAACGTCCCGCGCGTCAACGACGCGCCGCTCAAGGGCCTGCAGCACAAGTACAAGGAAACCGTGCTGTTCTTCCCGAGCTCGGGCCAGACCTGCCACGCCTACTGCACCTTCTGCTTCCGCTGGCCGCAGTTCGTCGGCATGGACGACATGAAGTTCGATGCGCGCGAATGCAGCGAGCTGGTGTCCTACCTCGAGACCCACCAGGACGTCACCGACGTATTGATCACCGGGGGCGACCCAATGATCATGAACACGCGTTCGCTGGCCGAGTTCCTCGAGCCGCTGCTCGAACCGAACCTGGCGCACATCCAGAACATCCGCATCGGCACCAAGTCGGTGGCCTACTGGCCGCAGCGCTTCGTGTCGGACAAGGACAGCGACGACCTGATGCGCCTGTTCGAGAAGGTGGTCAGGTCGGGCAAGAACCTCGCGATCATGGGCCACTACAACCATGCGGTCGAGCTGCGCCATCCGATCGCCCAGCAGGCGGTCAAGCGCATCGTCGGCACCGGCGCCACGCTGCGCATGCAGGGGCCCCTGATCCGCCACATCAACGAAGACCCGAAGAGCTGGGCCGAGCTGTGGACCACCGGCGTGCGCCTGGGCGCGATCCCGTACTACATGTTCGTCGAGCGCGACACCGGGCCGCGCGACTACTTCTCGCTGCCGCTGGCGCGCGCGCACCAGATCTTCCAGGAGGCCTACTCGATGGTGTCGGGCCTGTCGCGCACGGTGCGCGGCCCCTCGATGAGCGCTTTCCCGGGCAAGGTGGTGATCGACGGTGTGGTCACGATCAATGGCGAGAAGCTGTTCGCGCTGCAGTTCCTGCAGGCGCGCAATCCGGAATGGGTGCGCCGTCCCTTCTTCGCCAAGTACGATCCGGACGCCACCTGGCTCGACCACCTGAAGCCGGCCTTCGGGCGCGACAAGTTCTTCTTCGAGCAGGAGAGCGAAGGCCCGCTGCGCGGACCCGGCGGACGTGTGATCCCGCTGGTGCCGGCGGGACAGGCATGCAGCGAAGCCGGCGGCGCTACCCAGGACGCAGCCTGAACCCGGACGCGCCTCCACGCACCCGACCGGGACTTGGCCCATGCAGGATACCGCCACCGCGCCACGCCTGACCGGCGTGGCGGTTTGTTTCTACGTGTTCCTGCCGTTCGCGCTGGGACACTATCTGTCGACGCTGCTGCGCAACGTGAACGCGGTGCTGGCCCCCGACCTGATGGGGACGCTCGCGCTCACACCGGGCGAGCTGGGGCTGCTCACCAGCGCCTTCTTCTTCGCCTTCGCGCTGGTCCAGTTGCCAGTCGGGATCGCCCTCGACCGCTGGGGGCCGTGCAGGGTGCAGCTGTCGATGATGCTGGTCGGCGCGCTCGGCGCGCTGCTGTTCGCGCGCGGCACCGGCTTCGGGCAGCTGCTGGTGGCGCGCGCCATCATGGGCCTGGGCCTGGGCGGCTGCTTCATGGCGGCGGTGAAGGCGGTGTCCACCTGGATCACCCCGGCCAAGCTGCCTTCGGTGCACGGCTACCTGATCGCCGTCGGCGGGCTCGGTGCCGCCAGCGCGACCATGCCGGTGCGGCTGGTGCTCGACTATACCGACTGGCGCGGCCTGTTCGCCATCCTGGCCGGGCTGACCGCATGTTCCGGCCTGCTGATCGCGCTCCTGTATCCTCGTGACAAGGGACCGCAGCCCAAGCGCGGACCGCTGGGGCAGGCGCTGCGCGAGGTGTTCCGGGCGCCGGTGTTCCGCAGCACGGCCTCGCTGGTCCTGATCCCGCATGCGGTGTTCTTCGGCATCCAGGGGCTGTGGATCGGACGCTGGCTGTCGGACGTCGCGCGCTTCCCCGACGACGCGGTCGCCTACCTGCTCTACATGGGGATGGCGTCGGTGATCTTCGGCGCCATCGGGGTGGGCATGATCACCGAATGGGCCGGCCGGCGCGGCATTGCTCCGCTCGACGTGGCCGCCGCCGGCATCGCCGTGTTCCTGCTGGTACAGGCCGCCTTCGTGCTCAACTACAAGCCGAGCTTCCAGCTGCTGTCGGTGCTGTTCACGCTGGTCGGGACCATTACGGGAATCGAGTACGCCATCATCGCGCAGTCGATGCCGCGCGAGCTGACCGGACGCGCGGCGACCTGCCTGAACCTCCTGATCTTCATCGGCGCCTTCGTGGTGCAGGCGGGCTTCGGCCTGCTGGTCGGCCTGTGGCCCCTGGACGATGCCGGCCAGACTCCCGCCATGGCCTACCGCATGGCCTTTGCCGTGCTGGTACTGGTGCAGTTGCCGGGCCTGGTCGGATTCGTGCGGCGGCGCCGGCGCTACAGCGCGCCGGCCGCCGAGGATGTCGAGGAGGTCCAGGCGGTTCCCACCTGAACCGCTTCTCTCGCCGGAAGGGATGGCGCGATATTGCCGGATTGGCTAGTATCGTGCTGTCCGCCCCCACCGAGAGAACACCATGCGCGACCACCTCCTGCCTCGCATCGCCAGCGGCGCGATGCTCCTGCTGCTGGCCGCCTGCGGCGACCGCTCCACGCTGTCCCCCGGCGCCGACGTCGGCACCCACCCGCTCCTGGTGTCGCCGGTCAGCTCCCTGATCCCGACCGTGGACATCGCTCCCGCGAAGGGCTGGCCGCCCGGCGCCAGGCCGGCGGCGGCGGAGGGACTGGCGGTGCAGGCCTACGCTTCCGGCCTCGACCATCCGCGCTGGCTTCACGTGCTGCCCAATGGCGACGTGCTGGTCGCCGAGAGCAATGCGCCGCGCCAGCCGGCCAAGACGGGCATCAAGGCCTGGGTCCAGAAAAAGGTGATGGAAAGGGCGGGCGCGGGCGTGCCCAGCGCGAACCGCATCACGCTGCTGCGCGACGCCGACGGCGACGGCGTGGCGGAAGTGAAAACCGTGTTCCTGAAAGGCCTGAATTCGCCCTTCGGCATGGCGCTGGTCGGCGACACGCTGTACGTGGCGAACACCGACGGCATCGTGCGCTTCCCCTACCGCGCGGGCGATACCGCGATCGGCGCGCCGGCGGAGCCGGTGGCGCTGCTGCCGGGCGGGCCGCTGAACCATCACTGGACCAAGAACATCATCGCCAGCCCGGACGGGCGCAAGCTGTATGCCACCGTGGGTTCGAACAGCAACGTGGCCGAGAACGGCATGGACCAGGAAGTCGACCGCGCCGCCATCCTCGAAGTGGACATCGCCAGCGGCAAGACCCGCCTCTTCGCCAGCGGCCTGCGCAACCCCAACGGCCTGGCCTGGAACCCGGAAACCGGGGTGCTGTGGACGGTGGTGAACGAACGCGACGAGATCGGCAGCGACCTGGTGCCCGACTACCTCACTTCGGTGAAGGGCGGCGGTTTCTACGGCTGGCCCTACAGCTGGTATGGCCGCCACGTGGACGCGCGCGTCCGGCCGCAGCGTCCCGAGCTGGTGGCCAGGGCGATCGTGCCGGACTATGCGCTGGGCGCCCATGTGGCGGCGCTGGGCCTGGCCTTCTATACCGGCGCGCTACTGCCCCAGTTCACGAACGGCGCCCTCATCGGCCAGCACGGTTCCTGGAACCGCAAGCCGCTGTCGGGCTACAACGTGGTGTATGTGCCGTTCAGGGAGGGGAAGCCGGCCGGGAAACCGGTCGAGCTGCTCACCGGTTTTCTGAACCAGGACGGCGAGGCGCAGGGCCGGCCGGTCGGTGTCGCGGTGGACGGAAAGGGAGCGATCCTGGTGGCGGACGACGTCGGCAACGTGGTCTGGCGCGTGACGCCCGCCGCTCCGTGATCTGGTCCACTGGACCAGATCACTCAGGCGCACCCGCTGACCAGCAGGATCGGCATCCCGGTCCACAGGATCCCGACAAAGGCCAGCACCGCCCCCAGCGCCGCCGCCCAGTCGAGCAGCGCCGCTTCCGTGGCGTTGCGCAGGATGCCGCGCTCGCGCCAGGCCAGCCACAGGCAGATGGCCAGCGCCGCCACGGTCGCGATTCCCAGCAGCACCCGGTTCGGCCCGTCCGCGCGCAGCGCCGCCGGCGTGCATTGCGCCGCCGCCAGCAGATAGCAGAAGCTGAAGTGCGCCGCCCACACCAGCAGGGACAGGGTGCCGCGCATGAGCTGCCGGAAGAAATGGTCTTGCATGGTCTACTCCATCAGCCACGGCATCAGCGCCGGCAAGCCCTGCACCAGCGCCATGCCGGCAAGGCCCTGTAGCGTCGTGTAGTGCCAGAGCAGGGCGACGTTGTCGAGCGTTGCGCGGCTGCGCTCGGTAAGCATGCCGCGCCAAGCGCGCAGCACCAGGTAGGGACCGGCGATCGCCAGCACCACCACGTGCAGTCCCTGGTAGCCGAGCAGCCCGCCGATCGCGGCGCCCCAGGCGCTGGCCGTCGGATCGAGGCCGGCGAACTGGTGCCCGCGCAGATCGAACAGGAAGGAGGCCGCGGTACAGCCCAGCGCGAGCAGCACCAGCCAGGGCAGGCGGCGCTTGCCGAGCGCGCGCACGGCCAGCAGCATCAGCACCGAACTGGCCGCCAACAGGCCGGCCGAGACCAGCTGCGAGGACAGTTCCGGCAGGGCGGCGCCCGGCGGCGGGCAGACCTGCAGCCGCATCGACACGTGGATGTAGGCGTAGCCGAAGGAGGCGAAGATGCAGGCGTCGACGATCAGCATCACCATCGTGCCCCACCACGACTGCGAGGCCGTGGTCTTGGCGTTCACCGGCAGCACCAGGTCGTCGGCGACCCGCGCCTGCTCGATGGGCGGCTTGCGGTCCGATTCCCACAGCCAGGCGACGGTGCCGCCCACCGCCATCAGGCCGAAGATGAAGGCCGGCAGGATCGCCTTGACCGTCAGCAGCAGGAAGAAGCCGGCGGTGCCGAGGGCGGCGATGACCGGCAGCCAGCTGTCGCCCGGCAGCACCATCAGGTAGCGCGGCTCGGCCTTGACCGGGCTGGTGGCGATGGTTTCGCGCAGGCCGGTGGCGGTGCCGGGCAGGTAGTGCTGGCCGCGCTCGACCTCTTCCGGCAGGGTCGGCTGGTCCCACAGCGGATTGGTCGAGTGGATGCGCGGGATGCTGCGGTTGCCGTAGGATTCGGACGGCAGCCATTCGAGGGTCGGCGAGTTCCACGGATTGCCCACTTCCTTTTCCGGCCGGCGCAGCGCGCGCACGGCGTCGACGATGAACAGCAGGACGCCGAAGGCGAAGATGAAGGCGCCGACCGTGGAGAGCATGTTCAGCAGGTTCCAGCCGAGGTGCGCGTCATAGGTGTAGACCCGGCGCGGCATGCCGTACAGGCCCGTGATGTGCATCGGGAAGAAGGCCAGGTTGAAGCCGCCGAACATCATCCAGAACACCCAGCGCCCCAGCTTCTCGGACAGGGGCTGGCCCTTGACCAGCGGCAGCCAGTAGTACATCCCGGCGAACACCGGGAACACCATGCCGCCGATCAGGACATAGTGCAGGTGGGCCACGATGAAATAGGTGTCGTGGGCCTGCCAGTCGAACGGGATCACGGCGACCATCACCCCGGTCAGGCCGCCCAGCACGAAGATGAACATGAAGCCCATCAGGAACAGCGCCGGAGACGTCATGCGCACCCGCCCGTTCCACAGGGTGGCGATCCAGGCGAACACCTGGATGCCGGTCGGGATGGCGACGGCCATGCTGGCGGCCGAGATGAAGCTCATCTCCAGCACGCCCAGGCCGGCGGTGAACATGTGGTGGGCCCACAGCCCGAAGCTGAAGAAGCCCACGCCCACCAGGGCCACGATGATGGCGCGCCGTCCCACCAGCGGCGTGCCGGCGATGGTCGGGATCATGGTCGAGACCATGCCGGCGGCGGGCAGGAAGATGATGTAGACCTCGGGGTGGCCGAAGAACCAGAACAGGTGCTGCCACAGGATCGGGTCGCCGCCGCGCTCGGCGATGAAGAAGGGCCAGTCGAAGGCGCGCTCCAGTTCCAGCAGGGCGGTGCCGGCGATCACCGCCGGGAAGGCGAACACGATCATCACCGCCACCACCAGCATGGCCCAGGCGTAAACCGGCATGCGGCGCAGCGTCATGCCCGGCGCGCGGGTGAACAGGATGCCGATGATCAGTTCGATCGCGCCGGCGATCGCCGAGATCTCGATGAAGCCGATCCCCAGCAGCCAGAAGTCGGCGTTCAGGCCCGGCGAATAGGTGTTGCCGGTGTAGGGCGGGTACATGAACCAGCCGCCGTCCGGCGCCAGGCCGACGAAGATGGTGCAGAAGAAGGCCAGGCCGCCGAAGGCATAGGCCCAGTAGGCATAGGCGGACAGGCGCGGGAAGGGCAGGTCGCGCGCGCCCAGCATGTTGGGCAGCAGGTAGACGGCCAAGGCCTCGACGATCGGGATCGCGAACAGGAACATCATCACTGTGCCATGCATGGTGAAGACCTGGTTGTAGGTATCGGGGCTGAGCAGGGTGTTGTCGGGCACCGCCAGCTGTACCCGCATGACCAGCGCCAGGATGCCGGCCAGGATGAAGAACAGCAGGGCGGTGCCGATGTAGAGCAGGCCGATGCTGGTGTTGTTCACCGACGTGAAGAAGCGCCAGCCGGTGGGCGTGCGCCAGACTTCCTTCAGGCGCTCGAATTCGCCCTCCGGGCGGGGCAGTGAACTAGGCAAATGCGTGGGCAGCGGCTGGGTCATTTCAGGTGCTCGAGGTAGGTGGCCAGCGCGCGCAGCGTGTCGCGGTCGAGGTCTTGCGAGCCGGGCATGAAGACGCCGGGCTTGGCGGCCTGCGGGTCGGCGATCCAGCCTCCCAGCGTGTCGCGGTGATTGCGCAGGGTGCCGGCGCCGATGTGCATGCGGCTGCCGACGTGGGTCAGGTCCGGACCCAGGCGCGAGCCTTCGGCCACGCCGCGGATCGTATGGCAGGCCTGGCAGCGCTGCTCGAGGAAGGCGGCGCGGCCGCGTGCGAGGATTGCGTTGTCCGCGGGCCTGGCCGGCTGCGCCTGGCGCGCCAGCCAGGCCTCGAATTCCTGCGGCGCCAGCGCCACCACGTGCAGCGCCATCTTGGCATGCTGGGCGCCGCAGTATTCGGCGCACTGGCCGCGGTAGATGCCCGGCTTGTCGGCGCGCAGGGTCAGGCCGGTGACGCGGCCCGGCACCATGTCGCGCTTGCCGGCCAGCGAGGGCACCCACAGGCTGTGGATCACGTCGGCCGAATTCAGGCCGAGGTAGACGCTGCGGCCGACCGGGATGTGGATCTCGTTGGCGGTGGCGATCTCGCGTCCGCTCGCCGGGTCGTGGTAGCGCACTTCCCACCACCACATCTTGGCGGTGACCGAGATGGTGAGCGCGTCGCGCGAAGTCTGCGGCGCCAGCTGGGCGCTGCGCCAGGTGCTCCACCCCAGGAGCGCGGTGAGCACCACCACCGGGAAGGCGATGCCGCCGCCCCCGATCCACAGCAGCGCGCGCGCCGGTCGCTCCTGGCGCCGCAGGCTGAGGTAGAGCAGCGCCATCACGGCGGCGAAGATCACGGCGCCGGCGCCGAACATCACCCAGGCGAACTGGCTGATGATGGCCGCGTCCCAGCCGGCCGGCTCCAGGGCCGAGTGCAGGGTGCCGGTCATGGCGCTCACCTCAGGGTGTACAGGAAGGCCGCGATGTGGCGCGCTTCCTGTTCCGTCAGGCCCATGGGCGGCATCTCGGTGCCGGGTTTGACGGCATGCGGCACGCGCAGCCATTGCACCATGTTGGCGGGCTGGTTGGGGATGCCGCCGGCGATGTAGCTCAGGCGGCCGATGTAGTCGAGCGAAGGGCCGGCGTCCTCCGACTTGCCGTCCGCGCCCTGCACGCCCGGGATCACGTGGCAGGCGCCGCACTGGTACTGGGTGACCAGCCGCAGGCCCACCTGCACGTCGCCGCCGGGGACGACCGGGCGCGCGTCGTCCTTGCACCCGGCGAGCAAGACGGTACAAGCCAGCATCAAGGCGGCCTGTGTGGCGGTGCGGAGAGAGTCGCGGTAAAGACGGGGGCGCACGTTTGAAATTCGACATTGTGGAGTGGCTTTTATAATACACAAACAACAATGTATTTTTTTTAACGAATCCAATCGGACGCACCCCGACATGCTCTCCAACCGCCAATGGCTGATCGTGAAGACCGCTGTACTGACGCTGCTCGCGGCGGGCGCCGCCGCGGGTGCGGCCGGCCTCGCGGTCCTTTTCGGCGGCTGGTACAACATCGGGGCCACCGCCCAGCATTTCCCCTTCGTGTACACGGTGCTGGAAGAGGGCATGGCCAACTCGGTGCGCCACCACGCACGCGAGGTGCGGGTGCCGCGCCTCGGGGACGAGCAGCAGCTGCGCATCGGCGCCGCGGTCTACCGCGACAAGTGCCTGCAATGCCACGGCGGCCCGGGCGTGGCCCAGTCCACCATCGGCATGAGCATGCAGCCGATTCCGGGGCCGCTGGTGGACGCCAACCAGCACTGGGAAGCGCGCGAGCTGTACTGGATCACGAAGAACGGCATCAAGATGAGCGGCATGCCGGCCTGGGAATACCACCTGGGCGAGGACGAGATCTGGGCGGTGGTGGCCTTCGTGAGGGCCATGCCGGCGATGAGCGCGCAGGATTTCCGCGCCTGGACGGCGGCGCCTGGCGCGCCGGCGCTGGCGCAGGGAGGAGCGAAATGAGCGTCTTGCGCATCGCGGCGGCACTGGCGCTGGCGGGCCTGGCCGCCTGCTCGCCCAAGCGGCCGCCGGTCGGCGTGCAGGGCGACCCGGAGCGCGGCAAGATCGCCGTGACGCAGTATGCCTGCCAGTCCTGCCATATGATTCCCGGCGTGCCCGGCTCGAAGGTCTACGTCGGCCGCCCGCTCGAAGGCATGGCCGGGCGCAAGGTGCTGGCGGGAGCGGTGCCGGGCGGCCAGGACGGCCTGGTGCGCTGGATCCGCGACCCGCAGTCGATCGATCCGCATACCGCCATGCCGAACATGGGCGTGAGCGCACGCGATGCGCTCGATATCAGCGCATATCTGCTGAGCCAATAACCTGGCCGCCCGATCCTTGGTATCATCGCCCGCTGGCCCATGCTGGGCGTGTTCGGCGTTTGCTATACAAGGAAGACAAGAATGAGATTGGTGCGCTATGGCCGCCCGGGCAAGGAAAAGCCGGGCCTGTTCGACGAAGAGGGCCGCCTGCGCGACCTGTCCGGGATCATCGACGACGTCGACGCGTCGCAGCTCTCGGACAAGGCGCTGCGCAAGCTGGCGAAGATCGACTGGAAGACGCTGCCGCTGGTGCGCGGCAATCCGCGCCTGGGCGTGCCGGTCAAGGGCGTCGGCAAGTTCATCGGCATCGGCATGAACTATGCCGACCACGCTGCCGAGACGGGGGGCGAGGTGCCGAAGGAGCCGATCTTCTTCACCAAGGCGATCAGCAGCCTGTCCGGTCCGGACGATCCGGTCCAGCTGCCCAAGGGCTCGAAGAAGACCGACTGGGAAGTCGAACTGGGCGTGGTGATCGGCACCCGCGCGCAGTACGTGAGCGAAGACGAGGCGCTCAAGTACGTGGCCGGCTACTGCGTGGTCAACGACGTGTCCGAGCGCGCCTTCCAGTTCGAGATGGGCTCGCAGTGGGACAAGGGCAAGGGCTGCGACAGCTTCGGTCCGGTCGGCCCCTTCCTGGTCACGCGCGACGAAATCTATGACGTGCAGGACCTGGACCTCTACCTGGAACTGAACGGCAAGCGCATGCAGACCGGGAATACGTCGAACATGATCTTCACGGTTGCTAGAATCGTCAGCTACGTGTCGCGCTTCATGACCCTGGAGCCGGGCGACATCATCACCACCGGCACCCCGCCGGGCGTGGGCATGGGACGCTCGCCGCAGCGCTTCCTGAAGAAGGGCGACAAGCTCAGGCTCGGCATCGCCGGACTGGGCGAGCAGCAGCAGGAAGTGGTCGCTTTCCCGAAGTAAGACCCTAGTCCGGCAGGCGCGCTTCGCATTCCGCCGGCACCGCCGTCCTGGCCGTGTTCATCACCATGGCCAGGAAGGTGTAGTACCCGTTGATGCCCATCAGATCGACCACGCCATGCTCGCCGAACAGCGCGAGCGCATCGGCATACACCCGGTCCGACACCGATTTGGCCTCGTGCAGCTCGATGCAGAAGTCGTGCACCACCGCTTCGTCGACCAGCATGTCGCTTGGTCTGCGCCGCTCGGCGATCGCACGGATCACCGAGGCCGGGATGCCATTCTTCCCCGCGATCGGCGCATGGATCGCCCATTCCACCCCCTGGTTCCACTGGCGTGCGGTGACCAGGATCGCCAGTTCCGACAGCCGTACCCCGATCGCGCTGCGGTAGCGCAGGTACTCGCCCATGCGCTGGGCGTATTCCATCAGCTCCGGACTGCGCAGCAACGGCACGAAGGGGCCGTACAGGGCTCCGCGAGGCCCGTCGATGATGGCCTGCGCCGCGGCGCGCTGGGACGGGCTCATGTCCGCGAGCGCAATCGGTCCGAGTCGGTCGGTCATGGCGTGGAAGGTGGTGAGAAAAGCGTGTTGTAATTGGAAAATAATTGCACAGCGTCCGTCGAAAATCAAAAGAACCGGCGCCGGGCACGCTTATTGTCAAACTCTTGTTCTGACCAAGGGAGCCGCAATGAGCCATATCCTCCACCGTAACCTGCGCCAGGTGCCGCCGACCGCGGTGTCGGCGAGCGGCATTCACATGCGCGACAAGGCCGGCCGGGTCTACATCGACGCCAGCGGCGGGGCCGCCGTGTCCTCGCTGGGCCACGGCCACCCGGACGTGATCGCTGCCATGCACCGCCAGATCGACCGCTGCGCCTACGCCCACACCGCCTTCTTCACTACCGACGTGGCCGAGGAGCTGGCCGACCGCCTGATCGCCGGCGCGCCGCAGGATATTGGCGGCGTGTACCTGGTCTCGGGCGGCTCGGAAGCGATGGAAACGGCGCTCAAGCTGGCCCGCCAGTACTGGGTGGAAGCGGGCGAGCCGCAGCGCCACCTGTTCATGGCGCGGCGCCAGAGCTACCACGGCAACACCCTGGGCGCGCTGGCGGTGGGCGGCAACGAATGGCGCCGCAAGGCCTTCGCACCGCTGCTGATGGACACCGTGCGGGTGAGCGCCTGCTACGAATACCGCGGCCGCGCCGCCCACCAGAGCGTGGACGACTATACCGCCGGCCTGCTCGACGAGCTGGAAACCAACATCCTCAAGGCTGGGCCGGAGAACATCATCGCTTTCGTCGCCGAGCCGGTGGTGGGCGCCACCGGCGGCGCGATCCCGCCGACGCCGGGCTACTTCCAGGGCGTGCGCGACATCTGCGACCGCTACCGCATCCTGCTCATCGCCGACGAGGTGATGTGCGGGATGGGCCGCACCGGCACCATGTACGCGATCGAGCAGGATGGCGTGGCGCCGGACATCATCGCCATCGCCAAGGGCCTGGGCGCGGGCTACCAGCCGATCGGCGCGGTGCTGGCGCACCAGACCATCGTCGACTGCCTGCGGGGTGGCAGCGGCATGTTCCAGCACGGGCACACCTACATCGGGCATCCGGTGGCAGCAAGCGCGGCGTTGGAAGTGCAGAAGGTGATCGAGCGCGATGATCTATTGGCGCGGGTGCGCAGCCGCGGCGCCACGCTGCGGCGCATGCTGGGCGACGTGTTCGGCACCCACGAGCACGTGGGTGACATCCGCGGGCGCGGCATGTTCCTGGCGCTGGAATTCGTCCAGGATCGCGCCACCAAGGCGCCGTTCGCGCCGGAGCGCAAGCTGCATGCGGCGATCAAGGCCAAGGCGATGGAGAACGGGCTGATGGTCTACCCGATGGGCGGGACCATCGACGGACAGCTTGGCGACCATGTGCTGCTGGCGCCGCCCTTCATTGCAACGGCGGCGGATCTGTCGGAGATCGTGTCGCGGCTCGCCGATGCGGTGGACGCGGCGTTGAAACAGTAGGGTGGACGGCTATGCCGTCCGCGCGTTCAACCGGTGCAAGATCGGCCGTAGCGTCTATTCAACGGTGATTTGAACGCGCGTTCGGCAGAGCCGAACACCCTACGCGATTACTTTTCTCAGCCACTTCGAAATATCCTGCACCTCTTCCAGGCACAGCGAGTGCTGCATGGCGTACTCGTGCCACTCGACCCCGTAGCCGAGCGAGACCAGCAGCTCCTTCGATTCGCGCGCACGCGCGAAGGGCACCACGTTGTCGTGGGTGCCGTGGGCCATGAAGACCGGCGTGGCCAGGCTTTCCGGGGTACGTTCGTTGGCGACCACGTTGGCCAGCGGCAGGTAGCCCGACAGGCACAGCATGCCCGCCAGCTTTTCCGGATGGCGCATGCCGGTCTGCAGGGTCATCGCGCAGCCCTGCGAGAAGCCGGCCAGGATGATGCGCGAGGCCGGGATGCCGCGCGCCTTTTCGCGCGCGATCAGGGCTTCGACGTCGCGCTGCGAGGCGCGCAGACCGCCTTCGTCCTCGCGGCGGGTCAGCTCGGCACCGGTGATGTCGTACCAGGCGCGCATCACGTAGCCGCCGTTGATCGTCACCGGCATGGTCTTCGCATGCGGGAACACGAAACGGATGCCGGGCAGGCCGGACAGATCCAGTTCGTTCACGAGCGGCACGAAGTCGTTGCCGTCGGCGCCCAGGCCGTGCAGCCAGATGACCGCCACTTGCGGGTTCGGCGCGGTTTCGATCTCGATGTTTTGCAGCAGTTCCATGGGTTCCTTTGTTCGTTCAGGCAGCAGGAGGACGCAGCGCCGACTTCGGGCGGAAGGTCTTGCTGATGGACGGATTGGTCTCGATGTAAGGCCCCTTGATGAGGTCGATGCAATAGGGCACGGCGGCGAAGATGCCGCCGACGACCGTGTTGCCGGCCTCGTCCTTCAGGCCTTCGAGCGTTTCCTTGATCGACTTGGGCTGGCCCGGCAGGTTCATGATCAGGGCCGCATGATCGGCCGTCTCGCGGATCACCGCGGTCTGGCGCGACAGGATCGCGGTCGGCACGAAGCGCAGGCTGATCTGGCGCATCTGTTCGCCGAAGCCCGGCATCTCTTTCGTGGCCACGGCCAGCGTCGCCTCGGGCGTGAGGTCGCGCCGCGCCGGACCGGTGCCGCCGGTGGTAAGCACCAGGTGGCAGCGCACGTTGTCGACCAGGTCGACCAGGGTACGCTCGATCTCCGCCCGTTCGTCGGGGATCAAACGGGTTTCGACGCGAAACGGCGTGGTGATCGCCTGCGCCAGCCAGTCGTGCAGGGCCGGGATGCCCTTGTCTTCATAGACGCCGCCGCTGGCGCGGTCCGAGACCGACACCAGGCCAATCACCAGTTCAGGATTACTCGTCGTCGGATTCGTCATCGCCGGCTTCTTCCTCGGTGTCCGCGGCCTGCTTCTGCTTCTTGCCCAGGTCTTTCAGGATCTGGAAGATCTCGCGGTAGGCCTTGGGCGGCTTGTTCTCCGCCTGTTCCTTGCGCGCGTTGCGGATCAGGGTGCGCAGGTGCTGCGCGTCAAGCTCCGGGTTCTCGGCCAAGAGCTGGGTCAGGGCCTTGTCGTCGGCGAGCAGCTTTTCGCGGCGGCGCTCGAGGGCGTGCAGGGCGGCGGTCTCGGCCTTCGAGGCGCCCTTCCAGCCCTCGATGGTGCGCTTGATCACCTCGACTTCGGCCTCGTCCAGCGTGCGCATCTTCTTGCCCACGAATTGCAGGGCGCGGCGGCGGCCTTCGTGGTTGGTGATGGTCTGGCAGGTGAGGATGGCTTCCTTGACGTCTTCCGGCATCTCGACGCGCTTGACGCGGTCGCGCGGCGCGTCCACCAGCTGTTCGCCGAGCTTTTGCAGCTCGTTCGACTGACGCTTGGCTTCGGACTTGGAAGGACGTTCGTATTCTTGCTCGAACTCGTTGGACTGGAAGCCCACGGAGCCGCGGTTTGGATTAGGCATGATCTATGGATTGACCCGGATCGATCCGATTGGCGTAGAGCCGGTCAGTGAAAATAGTAAACGGCTGCTATGATAACTGTTTTAGGGCGAGCTACGAAAAACACGACATGAACGACTCCGCGATCACCTCAGCGTTTACCCATACCCAGGACCAGCTGAAACAGCTCGCCCGCGACGTATTGGCGTTTGCGAAAGAGCAGGGCGCCACCGATGCATCGGTCGAGATCAGCGAAGGCAGCGGCCTGTCGGTTTCCGTGCGTAAAGGCAAGATCGAGACCATCGAACAGAACAGGGACAAGGGCATCGGCGTCACCGTCTATTTCGGCCAGCGGCGCGGCAATGCCAACACCTCCGACTTCTCCACCAGGTCCCTGAAGGACACCGTGGAAGCGGCCTGGAACATCGCCCGCTTCACCGCCGAGGACGATTGCGCCGGCCTGCCCGATGCCGAGCTGCTGGAAACCAATCCGCGCGACCTGCGCCTGTTCTACCCCTGGCAGATTTCGACCGAGGAAGCGGTCGAACTGGCCCAGCGCTGCGAGAACGCCGCCTTCGAAGTCGATCCGCGCATCGGCAACAGCGAAGGCGCCAGCGTCTACGTGCAGCAGTCGCATTTCGTCGGCGCCAACTCGCGCGGCTTCATCGGCGGCTATCCGTTCTCGCGCCATACGATCTCGGTCGCGCCGATCGCCGGCAAGGGCAACAAGATGCAGCGCGACGACTGGTACACCTCGGCGCGCGACCCGAAAAAGCTGGCCCGGCCGGAAGCCGTGGGCCGCTACGCCGCCGAGCGCGCGCTGGCGCGCCTGAACGCGCGCAAGCTCGATACCCGCACCTGCCCGGTGCTGTTCGAGGCCCCGCTGGCCGCCGGCCTGCTGGGCGCCTTCGTGCAGGCCGTCTCGGGCGGCGCACTGTACCGCAAGTCGAGCTTCCTGCTCGACTCGCTGGGCAAGCAGGTGTTCCCGGAGCACATCAGCATCGTCGAAGACCCGCACCTGATCGGCGCGGTCGGCTCCGCGCCGTTCGGCGAGGAAGGCGTGCGCACCACCCGCCGCAAGGTCGTGGAGAATGGGGTATTGCAGGGCTACTTCCTGTCCTCGTACTCGGCGCGCAAGCTGGGCATGCAGACCACCGGCAACGCCGGCGGTTCGCACAACCTCGACATCGTCTCCAGGGATACCCGCCGCGCCGACGACTTCGAAGGCATGCTGCGCAAGATGGGCACGGGCCTCCTGGTCACGGAACTGATGGGCCAGGGCGTCAACTACGTTACCGGCGACTATTCGCGCGGCGCGTCCGGCTACTGGGTCGAGAACGGCGTGATCCAGTATCCGGTGGAAGAAATCACCATCGCGGGCAATATGCGCGAGATGTTCCAGCAGATCGTCGCCATCGGCAACGATGTCCTGGCACGCGGCAACAAATCGACCGGTTCGATCCTGATCGAAAAAATGGTCGTGGCCGGCAGTTGATTACACCGGAGAAGAATATATATGAGCAAGTTCGTTCGCATCGATAAGGAAAACAGCCAGAAGAGCGTCCTGCTCAACCTCGACCTGGTGGCCACCGTCGAGCTGTCGCAGCCCTCCGACCTGCTCAGCTCGGGCAACGAGGCGCGCAAGGCCTATGTGAGTTTCCTGGCGCCCGACAAGACCACCATCGCCACCCTGCATTTCGACGTGCTCGAGGACGCCAATGCCTGGGTCCACAAGCACCTGGGCGTGGAACTCTAAGACACGCGAAAAAAAGCCCACCGGACCGCACGGTCGGGTGGGCTGTGCCGGGGCTGGCGACGCTCAGCCGGCCTGTCCGATGCGGCTCAGGCGCTGGCCGTAGATGCCCCAGGTGACCGGCTCGCCGTCGACCGTGGCCTTGAGGGCCCAGCCGGTGCCGATCTTCTCGACCGTCACCTCGGTTTCCAGCTCCTTGGCGACCTTTTCGGCCCAGGTCTGGGCCGCGCCGCGGCCCTTGAACAGCTCCTGGCCTTCGAAGATGACGGTGGCGTCGAACACGGACGCGGAGAACACGCTCATCGTCCGCTCCTTATTTCGTGCCCAGCGCGCGCACCGCGTTCAGCACCGGCTGCAGCACCGCCGCGCCCAGGCGCGCGCTGCGGGCGCCGTCCCAGCCCACCTGCGGGTCCGGGTCGTTGGCGTTGTCCTTGAACGGCAGTTCCAGGGTCAGGGACAGGCAGCCGAAGGCGTGGGTGATGTGCGAGGAGCCCATGGTCAGGGTCTCGTCGGTGAACGGGGTCTGGCCGTAGCCGTGCACGTCCTGGAAGTCCGGGCTGGCGATCTTGAAGTCCTCAATGAAGCGCTGTTGCTGCGCGGCCTGGGCGTCGGTCCAGGTGGGCAGCGACTCGCTGCCGGCCACGAACACATAGGGCAGGCCCTCGTCGCCGTGCACGTCCAGGCACAGGTCCACGCCGGTCTCGTGCATCTTCTTGAGCACCAGGAAGACTTCCGGGCTGCGCTCCATGGTCGGGTTCATCCACTCGCGGTTCAGGTTGGCGCCGGCCGCGTTGGTGCGCAGGTTGCCGCGCACCGAGCCGTCCGGGTTCATGTTCGGCACCACGTAGAACACCGATTCCTTCAATAACTGACGCCCGAACGGGTGGGCCGGGTCGAGCAGGGCATCGAGCATGCCTTCGACGAACCACTCGGCCATCGTTTCGCCCGGGTGCTGGCGTGCGATCACCCAGACCTTCTTCTTCTCGGGCGCGGGTTCGCCGATCACCAGCATGTTCAGGTCGCGGCCGTCGACGGTGGAGCCGAGGTCCAGCATGCGCACGTGCTCGGCCATCTGGGCGCGGTCGAGCAGTTCCAGGTGGCGCTCCCACGAATACGGTTCGAAGTAGGCGTAGTAGACGCTGTCCATGCCCGGGGTGTGTTCGATCGTCATCACCTGGCCGTCGTAGGAGGTCGGCACGCGGAACCAGTTGACGCGGTCGTAGCTCGCCATCGCCTGGTAGCCTTCCCAGCCGGCCGGATAGGCGGCCTGGCCCGCGTTCAGGAAGCGGATGGTGCAGGCCTGGCCTTGCGCGCCCTGCAGGCGGAAGTAGAACCATTGCACGATATCGGCGTGCGAATCCTTGCGGATGTTCAGGTCGATGGCGTTCGCGCTGGTGGCGTTGACGACTTCGATGGCGCCAGCGTCGAACTGGCTGCTGATCTTGATAGACATGGTGTGTCCTGGATTATTGGTGTTGGGTAAAACGCTAATCATACTGCACGAATCAGGCGAGGCCGCCGAATCGCTCATGGAAGTCCTGGTCCGCTTCCGGCGTGGATGCGTCTTCCTTGCGCAGCATCGCCATGATGTGTTCCTCGGCCCGCGCGTAGGTATGGCGGTAGATGCGCCCGGCGAGTTCATAGGCGTCGCTGCCCGGCCATGGGTCGGGCAGCAGCCCGAGCGGCAGCATCGGGTCGTGCAGCTGCACGCGGCGGTAGGCGTGGATCAGGAGGGTGCGGATCGCGAAGGCGTCCTGCGGGGCGATGTCCGGGTCCATGTCCGCCAGCTGTGTGAAGGTCTCGATGAAGCCGCGGTAGCCGGCCACCACCCCGGACAGATCCCAGGCGTCGCCCACCAGCTCGGGCAGCGGACGCGCGCCGACGCCGGGCAGCCCGGCCGCATCGCAGACGAACACCTTGCCGTCGGCCCCGGCGCGCGCCAGGATCTCGCGCAGGGTGTCGCGGTCGGGCGCCGGGTGGGTCATCACGCCGGTGGCCAGCATGGCGAAGCCTTCCCACGCCAGTTCCTTGCGCAGCAGGGCGCGCAGGTCGCCATCGATGCTGCCGTTGGACGCCAGCACGAAGGTCCAGCGGCCATCCCAGTCCAGTCCCGGCGGCGAATAGATGCGGCGGTTGGCGCGCTCGAAGCGCGGCAGGGCCTTCGGTTCGAGCGCATAGCGGCTGCGCCGGCCCTCGCGGCTGGCGGTCAGCCAGCCTTCCTGCACCAGGCGGAACACGCTGGTGCGCACCAGCCGCTCCGACACGCCCAGCGGGCCCAGGAGGTCGATCATGCTGCCCAACCAGAAGGCGCCGCCGTGCGGGGCGATGGCGTCGCCGCACACCGTCATCACCAGCGACTTGTGGCGCGGCGGGTCGTTCGTCAGGAAGCGGTCTATCCACTCCGCGCTGCTGGGTTGTGCCATTGATGGGGCCTCAATATGATTCAAGATTTTGGTGTACATCCGATTTTTTGTATCGTATTATGGATTGAAGAAGTTCGCAACGGAGACCAGCATGTACGCACAAATGGTGGAGACCGGACTCAAGAAAGTCCGAACCGAAGAAGACATGAGCCTTGAGGAGGCAGCATTCCAGGCGCGCATCGATGCCGGCATCAAGATCGAGCCCAAGGACTGGATGCCCGAGGCCTATCGTAAAACCCTGATCCGCCAGATCTCGCAGCACGCGCACAGCGAGATCGTCGGGCAATTGCCGGAAGGCAACTGGGTGACGCGCGCACCGACGCTGCAGCGCAAATCGGTGCTGCTGGCCAAGATCCAGGACGAGGCCGGCCACGGCCTGTACCTGTACAGCGCCGCCGAGACGCTGGGCGTGTCGCGCGACGAGCTGCTGCAGGCACTGCACTCGGGCAAGGCAAAATACTCGAGCATCTTCAACTACCCGACCCTGAGCTGGGCCGACATGGGCGCCATCGGCTGGCTGGTGGACGGCTCGGCCATCATCAACCAGATCCCGCTGTGCCGCTGCTCGTACGGTCCGTACGCGCGCGCCATGATCCGCGTCTGCAAGGAAGAGTCCTTCCACGCGCGCCAGGGCTACGACATCATGATGGCCCTGGCCAGGGGCACGCCGGAGCAGAAGGCGATGGCCCAGGATGCGCTGAACCGCTGGTGGTGGCCTTCGCTCATGATGTTCGGCCCGTCGGATGCCGAGTCGGTGAACAGCGCCCAGTCGACCGCCTGGCGCATCAAGCTGTTCTCCAACGACGAGCTGCGCCAGCGCATGGTCGACCAGACCGTGCCGCAGGCCGAATACCTGGGCCTGACCATTCCCGACCCCGACCTGAAATGGAACGAGGAGCGCGGCCACTACGACTTCGGCGCGATCAACTGGAGCGAATTCCACAACGTCCTGAAGGGCAACGGCCCCTGCAACCGCGAGCGCCTGCGCACCCGCGTGAAAGCATATGAAGACGGCGAGTGGTTCCGCGACGCGCTGGTCGCCCACGCCGAGAAGAAAGCCGCCCGCCAGGCAGCCGCATAAATCAACGGAGATACTTGAGATGAGCAAAGAATGGCCGCTGTGGGAAGTCTTCATCCGCAGCCAGCACGGCCTGGCCCACAAGCACGTGGGCAGCCTGCACGCGCCTGACGCCGAGATGGCGATCAACAACGCGCGCGACGTCTACACCCGCCGCAACGAGGGCGTCTCGATCTGGGTCGTACGCGCCCAGGACATCGTGGCCAGCAGCCCGAACGACAAGGAAGCGCTGTTCGAGCCGGCCAACAGCAAGGTCTACCGCCACCCGACCTTCTTCCCGATGCCGGAAGAAGTCAAGAACCTGTGAGCCGCGCCGTGGATGCCAAGATTGAATACCTGCTGCGCCAGGGCGACAATGCGCTGATCCTGTCGCAGCAGCTGTGCCAGCTGTGCGGCAAGGGCCCGGCGCTGGAAGAAGACATGGCGCTGTCGAACGTCGCGCTCGACCTGCTGGGCCAGACCCGCATGTGGCTGAGCTATGCGGGCGAGCTGGAAGGCAAGGGCCGCGACGAAGACCGCCTGGCCTTCCTGCGCGACGCCCACGACTACCGCAACTGCCTGCTGGTCGAGCAGCCGAACGGCAGCTATGCCGAGGTATTGATGCGCCAGTTCCTGTTCGATACCTGGCACTACTTCCTGATGGACGGCCTGACCCGCTCGAGCGATGCGCGCATCGCCGAGATCGCGCAGAAGTCGATCAAGGAAGTCACTTACCACCTGCGCCGCTCCGGCGACCTGGTGGTGCGCCTGGGCGACGGCAGCGACGTCAGCCACGCGAAAATGCAGGCGGCGCTGGACGAGCTGTGGATGTACAGCGGCGAGATGTTCCTCTACGACGCCATCGATGAGGCGATGGTGGAGCAGGGCGTGGCGCCGGCCGCGGAGCCGCTGCGCAAGAGCTGCCTCGACCACATGACGGAAGTCTTCGCGGAAGCGACGCTCGCCATGCCCGACCCTGGCGCCTGGATGCAGCGCGGCGGCAAGCAGGGCCGGCACAGCGAGCGCCTGGGCTACATCCTGGCCGAGATGCAGTTCCTGCAGCGCGCCTATCCGGGAGCGCAGTGGTAATGAGCGCGGTGGGCGTCAGCCTGGAGCAGGTGTGGAGCTGGCTCGGCGAAGTCGCCGATCCGGAGATCCCGGTCATCTCGGTGGTGGACCTCGGCATCGTGCGCGACGTCGCTTTCGACGGCGACGCCTGCGTCGTGACGATCACTCCCACCTACTCGGGATGCCCGGCGATGCAGGTCATCGCGGACGCGGTCAAGGAAGCGCTGCAGGCGCACGGCCTGATGGATGTCCGCATCGTCAGCCGCCTGGCGCCCGCCTGGACCACCGACTGGATGAGCGAAGCCGGCAAGGCCGCCCTGAAGGGCTACGGCATCGCGCCGCCAGTGCAGCAGGCGATCGACATCAGCGGCCTGCACGCCGGCATCCGCCGCCGCGCCGCGCCGATCGTAGCCTGCCCGCATTGCGGCTCGCCGCATACCCAGCTGACCAGCGAGTTCGGCTCGACGCCCTGCAAGGCGCTGTACAAGTGCCTCGACTGCCGTGAGCCTTTCGACTATTTCAAGTGTCACTAAGATGAGCAAATTCTATCCATTGACCGTGGCGAAGGTGAAGCAGGAGACCCGCGACGCCATCGCCGTCACCTTCGACGTCCCCGCCGAACTGAAAACCGAATTCGCCTACCAGCAGGGCCAGCACCTGACCCTGCGCGCGATGATCGACGGCGAGGACGTGCGCCGCTCCTATTCGATCTGCTCGGCGGTGCAGGACGAACAGCTCCGTGTGGCGATCAAGCGGGTGGCCGGCGGCCAGTTCTCGAGCTGGGCCAACGAGCACCTGAAACCGGGCGCCACCCTCGAGGTGATGCCGCCGATGGGCCACTTCAACGTGCCGCTCGACCCGAGCAGCGAACGCCACTACCTGGCCTTTGCCGCCGGCAGCGGCATCACGCCGATCCTGTCGATCGTGAAGACGACCCTGCGGGCCGAGCCGAAGAGCCGCTTCACCATCGTCTACGGCAACCGCGCCTCGTCGAGCGTGATCTTCCGCGATGAACTGACCGACCTCAAGGACACCTACATGGACCGGCTCAAGCTGGTGTATGTGATGAGCCGCGAGCAGCAGGATATCGAACTCTTCAACGGCCGCATCACCGAAGAGAAATGCGGCCTGTTCCTGCGCCACTGGATCGACATCAAGGACATCGACATCGCCTTCATCTGCGGCCCGGAAGACATGATGCACGGCGTGTCGCGTTCGCTGCAGGCGGCCGGGCTGGCAAAGGAGCAGATTCGCATCGAGCTGTTCGCCGCCAGCATCCGGAAGCACGAGCACAAGCCGCGCAGAATCGAAGCAGGGCAGCAGCACCACACCGAAGTCACCGTCATCATGGACGGCAATGCGGCCAGCTTCACGATGGACAAGGACAAGGAGTCCATCCTCGACGCCGGCCTGCGCGCGGGCATCGACATGCGCTACTCGTGCAAGGGCGGCGTGTGCTCGACCTGCCGCTGCAAGGTGCTCGACGGCCAGGTGGAGATGGACGTGAACTACGCGCTGGAGGATTACGAAGTGGCGCGCGGCTTCGTGCTCAGCTGCCAGAGCTTCCCGATCAGCGACAAGGTCGTGGTCGATTTCGACATCGCCGAGTAAGCTGCGGGTCCCTGCGGGACCTGATAACAATAAGATTTGGAGACATCCATGAGCTACGAATCCATCCAGTTCAAGATCGAGAACGGCATCGCCGTCCTGACCCTGAACCGCCCCGATCGCCTGAACAGCTTCACCCAGGCCATGCACCTCGAAGTGCGCGACGCCCTCGACAGGCTCCAGGCCGACAAGTCCGTGCGCGTGCTGGTGCTCACCGGCGCCGGCCGCGGCTTTTGCGCCGGCCAGGACCTGCAGGACCGCGCCGTGGCGCCGGGCGCCCCCGGTGTCGACCTCGGCGAATCGGTCGAGAAGTTCTACGCCCCGTTGGTGATGACCCTGAAGTCGCTGCCGATGCCGGTCATCTGCGCGGTCAACGGCGTGGCCGCCGGCGCCGGCGCCAACCTGGCCCTGGCCTGCGACATCGTGCTGGCCGCCAAATCGGCCAGCTTCATCGAAGCCTTCTGCAAGCTGGGCCTGATTCCCGACACCGGCGGCACCTGGCACCTGCCGCGCCTGATCGGCCCGGCGCGCGCCATGGGGCTGGCCATGCTGGGCGAAAAACTCAGCGCCGAGAAGGCCGAGCAGTGGGGCCTGATCTGGGCCTGCGTGCCGGATGAAGCCCTGATGGACCAGGCCATGGCCATGGCCGAGCACTTCGCGGCCGCGCCGACGAAGGGGCTGGCGTTTACCAAGAAGGCCCTTGCCGCCAGCTGGTCGAACACCCTGCCGGAACAGCTGAAACTGGAAGGCGACATGATGCGCGAGCTCGGCTACAGCCATGACTACCGCGAAGGCGTCGCCGCCTTCATCGCCAAGCGCCCGGCGCACTTCAAGGGAGAATAAGACCATGCAGGCACTCCCGAAAGACGCCATCGTCGCCGTCGTCGGCAGCGGCGCCATGGGCAGCGGCATCGCCCAGGTGGCGGCCAGCGCCGGCCACCAGGTGCTGCTGTTCGATACCCGGACCGACGCCGCCGACAAGGCCATCGCCGACATCGGCAAGACCTACGCCAAACTGGTCGAGAAGGGCCGCATGGACGCCGCCGCGGCCGATGATGCACGCGCGCGCCTGAAGCGCATCGGCAGCCTGCAGGAAGCCGGCGGCGCCGCGCTGGTGGTCGAAGCCATCGTCGAGAACCTCGATGCCAAGCGCGCCCTGTTCGCCGAGCTCGAAGGCATCGTGGCGGACGGCTGCATCCTGGCCACCAACACCTCGTCGATCTCGGTCACCGCCATCGCCGCGCAGTTGCGCCGCCCGGAACGCGTGGCCGGCATGCACTTCTTTAACCCGGTGCCCCTGATGGCGCTGGTGGAGGTCATCAGCGGCATCGCCACCGACAAGGCGGTGACCGACACCGTCTACGCCACCGCCGAGGCCTGGGGCAAGAACCCGGTGCACGCCAAATCCACGCCCGGCTTCATCGTCAACCGGGTGGCCCGCCCGTACTACGCCGAAAGCCTGCGCCTGCTGCTGGAACAGGCCGCCGAGCCGGCCACCATCGACGCCGTGCTGCGCGATTGCGGGGGCTTCCGCATGGGGCCCTTCGAGCTGATGGACCTGATCGGCCACGACGTTAACTTCTCGGTCACGAATTCGGTCTATCACGCCTACTTCGGCGACCCGCGCTTCACGCCCTCGATCCTGCAGCAGGAGCTGGTCAACGCCGGCTTCCTGGGCCGCAAGACGGGCCGGGGCTTCTACCGTTACGGCGAGGGTGTCGACAAGCCTGCGGTGCAGCTGGAAGCGCCGCAGGCCAAGCCCGAATCGGTGTCGATCGTCGGCAACGAATCCGACGCGATCGCGGCGCTGGCCGCGCGCCTGGCCGCTGCCGGTTACGCGCTGCCGCGCGAGGAGACCCTGGATGCGTCCCCCGGCTTCGTGTGCAACGGCGCCGCGGTCTATCTCACCGACGGCCGCAGCGCCACCGAGCGCGCCGCCGAGAGCTGGCATGACGACACCGTCCTGTACGACCTGCTGCTGGACGCGCATGGTGCTACCCGCATTGCGCTGGCGCGTGCCGACCAGTGCAGCGACGCCGCCTATCACGCGGTGGTCGGCATGTTCCAGGCCGCCGGCTTTGCCGTCACCCGCCTGGACGACGTGCCCGGCATGGCCGTGATGCGCACCGTCGCCATGCTGGCCAACGAAGCCGCCGACGCCGTCAACCAGGGCGTGTGCAGCGCCCAGGCCGTCGACATCGCGATGCAAAAAGGCGTCAACTACCCGCGCGGTCCGCTGGCCTGGGCCGACAGCGTCGGCCTGGAGCACATCGTGGCGGTGCTGTCCAACCTCGCCGCGACCTATGGCGAAGACCGCTATCGGGTGTCGCCGCTGCTGCGCCGCAAGATCGCCGCCAATCCGCACGGAGCGCGCTTCCATGCTTAGCGACCCGCAGGCGCTGGCTACGCTCGCCGGCAAGACCATGTACGAGCGCGACCCGGCCAGCCAGGCCCTGGGCATGCTGCTCGACGAGATCCGCCCCGGCTATGCGCGCATGTCGATGCGCGTGCGCGCCGACATGCTCAACGGGCACGCCACCTGCCACGGCGGCTACATTTTCATGCTGGCCGACAGCGCTTTTGCCTTTGCCTGCAATTCGCACAACTTCAATACCGTGGGCGCCGGCTGCAGCATCGATTACCTGTCTCCCGGCCGTGAAGGCGATGTGCTGACGGCCGAGGCGGTGGAGCAGGCCCTGCAGGGCAAGACGGGCGTGTACGACATCAAGGTCATCAACCAGGAGGGGCGCACCGTGGCGCTGTTTCGCGGCAAGTCGCACCGCGTCAGCGGCATGGTGGCCGAGCTGTAAGCTTATTTGCAAGACGACGAGGAGGTCGAAGATGGTCCAACGTAATCCAGCGCCGAGCGAGCTGGAACCGATCGAGCGCGCCAGCCGCGACGAACTGCAGGCCCTGCAGCTGGAGCGCCTGAAGTGGTCGCTGCACCACGCCTACGAGAACGTGCCGCATTACCGCGCCGCCTTCGACGCGGCCGGCGTGCACCCCAGCGACCTGAAGTCGCTGTCCGACCTCGCCAAGTTCCCCTTCACCGACAAGAAGACCCTGCGCGACAACTACCCCTTCGGCCTGTTCGCGGTGCCGCGCGAACAGGTGGTGCGCATCCACGCCTCGAGCGGCACCACCGGCAAGGCGACCGTGGTCGGCTACACCCAGCGCGACATCGACACCTGGGCCGGCGTGGTGGCGCGTTCGATCCGCGCGGCCGGCGGCCGCGCGGGCGACATGGTGCACATCTCCTACGGCTACGGCCTGTTCACCGGCGGCCTGGGCGCGCACTACGGCGCCGAGAAGCTCGGCTGCACGGTGATCCCGATGTCCGGCGGCCAGACCGAGAAGCAGGTGCAGCTGATCCAGGACTTCAAGCCCTCGATCATCATGGTCACGCCTTCCTACATGCTGAACATCGTCGAGGAGTTCACGCGCCAGGGCATCGACCCGGCGACTTCCTCGCTGAAGGTCGGCATCTTCGGCGCCGAACCCTGGACCGACGCCATGCGCCGCGAGATCGAGGCCCGCGCCGGCATCGACGCGGTCGACATCTACGGCCTGTCGGAAGTGATGGGGCCGGGCGTGGCGAGCGAGTGCATCGAGAGCAAGGACGGCCCGGTCATCTGGGAAGACCATTTCTACCCCGAGATCATCGACCCCGACACCGGCGAAGTGCTGCCCGACGGCGCGGAGGGCGAGCTGGTGTTCACCTCGCTCTCCAAGGAAGCGCTGCCGATCATCCGCTACCGCACGCGCGACCTGACGCGCCTGCTGCCGCCCACCTCGCGCTCGATGCGCCGCATGGGCCGCATCACGGGCCGCTCGGACGACATGCTGATCATCCGCGGCGTGAACGTGTTCCCGAGCCAGATCGAGGAAATCATCCTGAAGATGCCGGCGCTGGCGCCGCAGTACCAGCTGGTGGTGGCGCGCGACGGCCACCTCGACACGCTGGAAGTGCTGAGCGAGCTGCGCGACGCGTCCATGTCGGGCAGCGACGTCGAGCTGCTCAGCCGCGAACTCCAGCACCGCATCAAGACCCATGTGGGCGTGAGCACGCGCGTGCGCTTGACGCCGCCCGGCGGAATCGAGCGCACGCTGACCGGCAAGGCCCGGCGCGTGGTCGACAAGCGTCCCAAAAATTAGAACCCGAGGAGACACCATGACTGACGCATTCATCTGCGACGCCATCCGCACCCCCTTCGGCCGCTACGGCGGCTCGCTGTCGAGCGTGCGCGCCGACGACCTGGGCGCGCTGCCGATCGCCGCGCTCATCGAGCGCAACAAGGACGTGGACTGGGACGCGGTGGACGACCTGTTCTACGGCTGCGCCAACCAGGCCGGCGAAGACAACCGCAACGTCGGCCGCATGGCCGCGCTGCTGGCCGGGCTGCCCGCGGCGGTGCCGGCCAACACCATCAACCGCCTGTGCGGCTCCGGCATGGACGCCGTCGGCGGCGCCGCGCGTGCGATCAAGGCCGGCGAGGCGAACCTGATCATCGCCGGCGGCGTCGAAAGCATGACCCGCGCGCCCTTCGTCATGGCCAAGGCCGACAGCGCCTTTTCTCGTGCCGCAAAAATCGAGGACACCACCCTCGGCTGGCGCTTCGTCAATCCGCTCATGAAGGCGAAATACGGCATCGACTCGATGCCTGAAACCGCCGAAAACGTGGCGGTGGAATTCAACATCAACCGCCTGGACCAGGATGCGTTCGCGCTGCGCAGCCAGCAGCGCTGGGCGCGCGCCCATGCCGAGGGTGTCTTCCGGGACGAGATCGTTCCCGTGACGATCCACTCCAAGAAAGGCGAGTCGCGCGTGTTCGACACCGACGAACAGCCGCGCGAGACCAGCATGGAAGCGCTGGCGAAGCTGAAGGGCGTGGTGAAGCCCGACGGGACGGTCAGCGCCGGCAATGCCTCGAGCCTGAACGACGGCGCCTGCGCGCTGCTGCTGGCATCGGAAACGACCGCGGTGCGCAACGGCCTGGTCCCGCGCGCGCGCGTGGTCGGCATGGCCACCGCCGGCCTGGCGCCGCGCATCATGGGCTTCGGCCCGTCGCCGGCCGTGAAGAAGCTGCTGCTGCAGACCGGCCTGCGCCTCGACCAGATGGACGTGATCGAGCTGAACGAAGCGTTCGCGGCGCAGGGCCTGGCCGTGATGCGCGACCTCGGCCTGCCCGACGACGCGGCGCACGTGAACCCGAACGGCGGCGCCATCGCCCTCGGCCACCCGCTGGGCGCATCCGGCGCGCGCCTGGTGACCACCGCGGTCAACCAGCTGCACCGCATCAAGGGCCGCTACGCCCTGTGCACCATGTGCATCGGCGTGGGCCAGGGCATCGCGATCATCGTCGAGCGGGTATAAACATGGTCAAGGTGTACGAGATCGACGGCGTGCGGCCGGTGGTGCATCCCAGCGCCTACGTGCACCCGAGCGCCGTCCTGATCGGCGACGTGATCGTCGGCCCGCGCTGCTACATCGGCCCGCTGGCCTCGATGCGCGGCGACTTCGGGCGCCTGATCCTGGAAGAGGGCGCCAACCTGCAGGACACCTGCGTGATGCACGGCTTCCCGGGCGAGGACACGGTTGTCGAAGTCGACGGCCACATCGGCCACGGCGCGGTGCTGCACGGCTGCCGCGTCAAGCGTAACGCCATGGTGGGCATGAATGCGGTGGTGATGGACAAGGCGGTCGTGGGCGAGGAATCGATCGTGGCCGCGATGAGCTTCGTGAAGGCCGGGATGATCATCCCGCCGCGCAGCATGGTGATGGGCACGCCCGCGAAGATCATGCGCGCGCTCACCGAGGAAGACGTGAAGTGGAAGAGCTTCGGGACGCGCCAGTACCACGAACTGAACCTGCGCTCGCTGCAGACGATGCGCGAAGTCGAGGCCTTGCTTGAACCCGAGCCGGATCGCAAGGGCATCGCGTTCGATCCGAACGGCATGCACAAACCGAAATCCTGAAGAGACAGAACGGAGACAACAACATGGGCAACATCGCAACCCTGCAAAGCCTGATCGCCGGCCGCTGGCACGGTGCCGAGGCGGCTACCGCGCTGCACAGCGCGCTGAACAACGAACTGATCTATCACACCCATGCCGAGAAAATCGACTTCGACGAAGCCGTCAGCTACGGCCGCAAGACCGGCATCCCGGCCCTGATGCGGCTCGACTTCCAGAAGCGCGCCCAGGTCCTGAAAGCCCTGGCCCTGTACATGATGGAGCGCAAGGAAGAACTGTACGAGATCTCGCACCTGACCGGCGCCACCCGCCCGGACAGCTGGGTCGACGTCGAAGGCGGCATCGGCACCCTGTTCGCCTACGCCAGCATGGGCTCGCGCGAACTGCCTTCGTCGAACGTGCTGCACGAAGGCCCGGCGATCGCCCTGGGCAAGCGCGGCGGCTTCGCCGGCACCCACATCCTGGTGCCGCGCGGCGGCCTGGCGGTGCACATCAACGCCTTCAACTTCCCGATCTGGGGCATGCTGGAAAAATTCGCGCCGAGCTTCCTGGCCGCGATGCCGTGCATCGTCAAGCCGGCCACCGCGACCAGCTACCTGACCCATGCCACCGTCAGGATGATGATGGAGTCGAAGCTGCTGCCGGAAGGCGCGCTGCAGCTGGTCATCGGCTCGACCGGCGACCTGCTCGACCGCCTGGGCGGCTTCGATGCCGTCACCTTCACCGGCTCGGCCGACACCGCCGCCAAACTGAAGGCCAACCAGAACCTGATCCGCGCATCGGTCCCGTTCACGGCCGAAGCCGACTCGCTGAACTGCGCCATCCTGGCTCCCGACGTCAGCCCGGATGATCCGGAATTCGACCTGTTCGTGAAGGAAGTCGCGCGCGAGATGACCGGCAAGGCCGGCCAGAAGTGCACCGCCATCCGCCGCGTCATCGTGCCCGAGCAGCACGCCGATGCGGTCGGCAGCCGCCTGCGCGAGCGCCTGGCCAAGATCACCGTCGGCAATCCGAAAGTCGAGGGCGTGCGCATGGGAGCGCTGGCCTCGATGGACCAGCACCGCGACGTCTCCGAACGCGTCGAGATGCTCGCGCGCGGCAACGAAGTCCTGTTCAGCGCCCGCGACGGTTTCAATCCCGTGGGCGAAGGCTGTGCCAACGGCGCCTTCTTCGCGCCGACCCTGCTGCTGTGCCGTAACGCACTGGACAACGACGCGGTCCACGACATCGAAGCCTTCGGCCCGGTCTCTACCCTGATGACCTACCGCGACATCGACGAAGCCTTGACGCTCGCCGCGCGCGGCAAGGGCAGCCTGGTGACGACGCTCGTGACCAGGGACCCGGCCATCGCCGCCCACGCGGTGCCGGTCGCTGCCGCCTCGCACGGCCGCGTGCACATCCTCGAGCGCGAGTCGGCGGTGGATTCCACCGGCCACGGCTCGCCGCTGCCGCAGCTCAAGCACGGCGGCCCGGGCCGCGCCGGCGGCGGCGAGGAGCTGGGCGGCATCCGCGCGGTGAAACACTTCCTGCAGCGCGCCGCGGTGCAGGGCTCGCCAACCATGCTGGGCGCCGTCACCGGCGAGTACGTGCGTGGCGGCGCGGTCAAGGAAACCGAGATCCACCCGTTCCGCCGCTGGTTCGAAGATCTGGAAGTCGGCCACTCGCTGCTGACCCACCGCCGCACCGTGAGCGAGGCGGACATCGTCAACTTCGGCGGCGTCTCGGGCGACTACTTCTACATGCACTTCGACGAGATCGCGGCCAAGGACACCCAGTTCGGCAAGCGCATCGCCCACGGCTACTTCGTGCTGTCGGCGGCGGCCGGCCTGTTCGTGTCGCCGGCGCCGGGTCCGGTGCTGGCTAACTACGGCCTGGACAACCTGCGCTTCGTGGCGCCGGTGGCGATCGGCGACACCATCCGCGCAAGGCTCACCTGCAAGCGCAAGGTTGACCGCAACCGCACCGACGAGCAGGGCCGCGGCCAGGGCGTGGTGGCCTGGGACGTGCAGGTGACGAATCAACACGAGGAACTCGTGGCGAGTTACGATATCCTGACGCTGGTACAGAAACGCGGCTAGGACGCCCAAGGCGCCGTCCGCCGCCAACCGAGGAGACCTTGCATGTCGAGACTGGACCTGAGCAACATTCCCGTGGTGCGGGGCACCGGCTATCCGGAGCCCTTTGCCGAGATGGTGGACGGACGCACCAAACAGGCCCTGGGCGACGCCGGCGGCCTGAGCCAGTTCGGCGTCAATCTTGTCGAGCTGCAGCCCGGCGCGGCGTCCTCGCAGCGTCACTGGCATTCGCACGAGGATGAATTCGTGATGATGGTGTCGGGCGAGCTGGTGCTGGTGACCGACGAAGGCGAGACCCTGATGCGCGCAGGCGACTGCGCGGCTTTCCCGGCAGGAAAGCCGAACGGGCACCATCTGGTCAACCGCAGCTGGGGGCCGGGCGTGTTCCTGTGCGTCGGTGCGCGCGTGAAGGAAGACCAGGCGACGTATCCGGACATCGACCTGCACTACGACGGCGCCACCGGCACCTATTTACGCAAGGACGGCACGCCGTACCCGCCACGCGAGGCCTAGTTCAGTTTGCGCGCGTAGTGGCTGCGGATGTGCTGGCTGATGAAGGTCGACAGCCCGCGACCCTGGCGCGCCAGTTCCTGCATCTTGGCAATGTTCTCGGCGCCGGCACTGCGTTCCGTGTACAGGTAACAGTCGCCCCCGGTGAACCGGACGGTAATCGCGTTCGCGTCGATGTCGTAGGCGACAACGCCGGATTCGCCGCTCGTATTGCGATAGCGCTGCATGTTCACCTCCAGGGTGTAGGCCGATATCCGGTATGTGGGTATCGTCCGCGGCGGCACAAGATGCCGCCGCCCTGGGCTGCCGGGCCGCGCCTTCAGGCTGCCATCGGGACCGGCTGCAGGCGGCCGGCCACGGCGGCCGACAGGAAGGCCAGCAGTGCGTGGCGCCGGCGCGCTTCCGCCCGCTTCTTCGACTCCACGGCCGTGAAATCCGGTTCGGCCAGGGGGCCGCAGGGAAGACTGTAGTCGCCGTCGGCAAGGCGGCGGGCTCCCATCTCGTTCCACAACTGGTCGTAGTCGGCATGGACGCTGCCATTGCGGATGGCGCTGCGCACGACACGGTTGGCATTGCCGACAAGGCGCATCTCGCCGCAATCGAGCGCGTGGCCCAGCACGCTTACTATGCTGACCAGCAATTGTTTTGGGCGCAAGCCGTGCAACTGCCGGGTCGCCCGCCGGATCGCTTCGCGCACCGCTTCCCCGGCGGCTCCCTGGATACAGCCGACGTTGACCGCCAGCCGGCCCTCCCGCCGGGCGAAAGTGAAGGCGACCGCGTAGAGCGGGGTGCCGGCCGCGCGCAGCTGCAGGACCAGTTCGCCCTCCCGCTCCAGCAGGCCGATAGCGCGCAGGGCAATGTCGTAGGTATCCCCATCGCGTCCCGCAAAGGACACCAGCGACACCGGGCCGCTGGCTGCCTGCGTCACCAGCTCGCCCATGCCACGTTCGAACACCGTCTGGTAATGCACGGTGAGCGCGTCCAGCCTGGCCTCGATCGGCAGATGCAGGGTCATGTAAGGGCGGTAGATCTTGTAGAGCAGGCGCGGGCAGTGCTGGACGTAATCGGCGAAGGCCGGATGCGAGTTGAGCAGCCTGAGCCAGCGGCGCGTCGCATGCGGATAGGCCAGCGAGCGCACTTTCAGCTTGAGCAGCTCGCGCACATAGGGAATCCGTCCCTGCTTGCGCGATATTCCCATCCTGAGTGTCACACGTGGGGAGGACGCGGTTGCCCGCGCTGGCGGGGAACGATCATGGGTCAAGGGCGGCATGCTGTCTGGCTACGCGCCGATGGGCAGGCTTACCCATCAGGCATTACGTAAATCTATGTAAATCAATGTAACGAAGTGTATCAATTCCTTTCAGCAAGCGTAAACATCAAAAAATTAATCGATAGAATCTAGTTGTAGATTAGATACAATAGTTTCATTATAGGAAATTGTCTGAATCGAGGCGGGGTATTCCACCCATTGTCGTGCGGACGTGCACGCGAGGCGCAACAGGTCCGGCGGGCACCCCGTGCCCGTGTATCGGGACGGGGCCGTGTTTCAGCCGCTTCGCCCCTTTGCACCGCTAGCGCGGCTGCTTGTCAGTGACCGATCCGTCTTTGCACCCGCAGGCGACCGCTCTCGGTGGCAACGACCATCAGGTCGGTGTAATCCGGTATCGGTGCGGCATGCGTCTCTACCGGATGGACATGGGTGGCGGTCACGATCAGGCTGTCCATGCCCGCGCTTTCTGCGGCGGCCAGGCCGATCGTCGTATCCTCGAACACCAGGCAATCCTGCGGCGCCACGCCCAGCTTCTGCGCGCCCAGCAGGAAAGGATCGGGGTTGGGCTTGCCGCGCTTGACGTCGTCGGCCGATACCAGCAGCGGCGGCAAGGGCAGGCCGGCGGCGGCGATGCGCGCCGTGGCCAGCGCGCGCGAGGCCGAGGTGACGATGGCCCAGCGGTCCGTCGGCAGGCTGGCCAGGAAGCGGCCCACGCCGGCGATCTCCTCGATGTCGCCGACGTCTTCGATCTCGGCCAGCGCGATGCCCAGCGCCTCGGCCACCGGATCGACACCGGGCAGGCCGAGTTGGCGGATGGTATCCTCGGTGCGCTTGCCGTGCACGGTCGGCACGAACGTCACCGGATCGAGTCCATGCCGGAGCGCCCATGCGCTCCAGACCCGCTCGGCGGACTTGATCGAGGTCAGGATGGTGCCGTCCATGTCGAACAGGAAGGCGGCATAGTCGCGCGAGGGCAGGACGGAAGGATTGGTCGGGGTCACGGAAGCGGTCTCGTTGTGGAATCGGGGCGCCCAGCTTAGCGCAAAAGGCGCGGCATCTTCGCTTCCCTTGACGCCGGGCTGCGCGCCTGGCAGCCGGATGCGGACGATGATGGGCTGGACTTGTCCTTCAACGACATCGCGGCCCTGGCGCAGAGCTGCCCGGCCGCGACAAGCGCGGTGGTTGATGACTTCTTTAACGTAGGGTGGGCGGGTCTTCCCGCCCACGCGTTCAGCCAGCACGTGAATAGACGTCACGTCCGTTCATTGTGGGATTTGAACGCGTGGGCGGAAAACAGTCCACTGGACTGTTTTCCCCTGCCCACCCTACGAAAATCACTGTTCGAGCTGCTTGCGCACGCGCGCGATCGCCTTGCGCACCTGGTTCGGCGCGGTGCCGCCGACGTGGTCGCGCGCCGCCACCGAGCCTTCCAGGGTCAGGACCGCAAACACGTCCTGCTCGATCAGCGGCGAGAATTCGCGCAACTGCTCCAGCGACATCTCCGACAGGTCGCACTTGGCGATGTCGCAGGCGCGCACCGCGTGCGCCACCGCTTCGTGGGCGTCGCGGAAGGGCAGGCCCTTCTTGACCAGGTAGTCGGCCAGGTCGGTCGCGGTGGCATAACCCTGCAGCGCCGCCGCACGCATGTTCTCGGCCTTGACCGTGATGCCGCCCGCCATGTCGGCGAAGATGCGCAGGGTGTCGGTGAGGGTATCGATGGTGTCGAACAGCGGTTCCTTGTCTTCCTGGTTGTCCTTGTTGTAGGCCAGCGGCTGGCCTTTCATCAGGGTCAGCAGGCCGTTCAGGTGGCCGTAGACGCGGCCGGTCTTGCCGCGCGCCAGTTCCGGCACGTCCGGGTTCTTCTTCTGCGGCATGATCGACGAGCCGGTGCAGAAGCGGTCGGCGATGTCGATGAAGCCGATGCGCGGGCTCATCCACATGACCAGTTCTTCCGAGAAGCGCGACACGTGCATCATGATCAAGGAGGCCGCTGCCGTGAATTCGATGGCGAAATCGCGGTCCGAGACGGCGTCCAGCGAGTTGTGGCAGACGTCCTCGAAGCCCAGGGTGTTCGCCACGCGCAGGCGGTCGATCGGGAAGGTGGTGCCGGCCAGCGCGGCCGCGCCCAGCGGCAGGCGGTTTACGCGCCGGCGCGCATCCTGCATGCGCTCGGCGTCGCGCCCGAACATCTCGACGTAGGCCAGCATGTGGTGTCCGAAGGTGATCGGCTGGGCCACCTGCAGGTGGGTGAAGCCCGGCATGATGGTGTCGGCATGGCGCTCGGCCAGATCGAGCAGCGCGCCGCGCAGGCTCCCCAGGAGGCCGAGGATGTCGTCGATCGCCGCCCGCACGTACAGGCGGATGTCGGTCGCCACCTGGTCATTCCGGGAACGGCCGGTGTGCAGGCGCTTGCCGGCGTCGCCCACCAGCTCGGTCAGGCGCTTCTCGATGTTCAGGTGCACGTCTTCCAGGTCGAGCAGCCATTCGAAGCTGCCGGCCTCGATCTCGCCCTTGATCTGGGCCATGCCGCGCTCGATCTCCGCACGGTCCTGTTCACTGATGATGCCTTGCGCGGCCAGCATCTCGGCGTGGGCGAGTGAGCCCTGGATGTCGAAGGGCGCCAGGCGCTTGTCGAAGAACACGGAGGCGGTGTAGCGCTTGACGAGGTCGGAGACGGGTTCGGTGAAGCGCGCGGACCAGGCTTCGGCTTTCTTGGAGAATTGATCGGTCATGGTGGGATCCCTGTTAGGTATCCCACGATTATAACTGGCCCGCCCGACCCCCACCCGAGGTGGATGACAAGCGCCTGGAAATGCATGATGATGTATTCACTATTCATCAAATGACAACAATAGGGGGACGCATGAACCGTTTGGCCCGACTCGGCCTGGCACTGGCATTTGCCGCACCCGCGGCCCTGGCGCAGCAGGCCACGCCCACCGCGATCGCCGCACCGGCGGCGCCGGCGGCCGCCGGCATGCCGGCCGCCAGGGCGTCGGACGTCGCCTCGATCGACGCCATCATCGCCGCCGTCTACGACGTGATCTCGGGCCCGGCCGGCGTGCCGCGCGACTGGGACCGCCTGCGGTCGCTGTTCGCGCCCGAGGGGCGCATGGGCGCCATGGCCGCGCGCCCGGACGGCAGCTATGTCCTGCGCGCCATGAGCCCGGACGACTACATCGCCCGCAACACCAAGGCCTTCGCCACCATGGGTTTCTTCGAGACCGAAAAGGCGCGCACCATGGAGACCTTCGGCCAGATCGCCCACGTGTTCAGCACCTACGAGGCGCGCCACGCCAAGGACGATGCCAAGCCCTTCATGCGCGGGATCAACAGTATCCAGCTCATCCATGACGGCAAGCGCTGGTACGTGCTGAACCTGGTCTGGCAGGCCGAGGATGCCAAGCTGCAGCTGCCTGAGCGCTACCTGCGCAACGGCTGAGCTGCCCGGGAACGCCGTCCAATTGAAACTTATGCATCAAGAGAACGGCGCTAGAATTGGTTTTTAAGCCATATTCCAAGCCTTCATGATTACCAACGATTCGAGCTTCCAGGTCAGTACCGACCAGTCGCGGCTGGACATCCCGATGATCTACCGCTTCCTGAGCGAACAATCCACCTGGGCAGTCGGCATTGGGCGTCCGGTGGTCGAGCGCGCCATCGAGAATTCGCTGTGTTTCGGCGGCTATCTCGACGGGCGCCAGATCGCTTTTGCACGCGTCATCACCGACTTCGCCACCTTCGCCAACCTGGTGGACGTGTTCGTGGTGCCCGAGTACCGCGGCCGCGGCTACGGCAAGCAGCTGATCGGGGCGGTACTGCGCCACCCCAGCCTGCAGAAACTGCGCCGCTTCACGCTCAACACGAGCGATTCGCACAGCCTGTACGAGCGCTTCGGTTTCACCGCGCCCCAGCGTCCCGAGACGATGATGGAGCGGTACTTTCCGAACATATATTTGTCCTGAGCATACTCAACACGGCGACTCCCTTCTGGAATCAGGCTTACGATGTGCCTGAACCGGGAGGATTCGCATGCTTCGCGCCGTCGTCCGTGCTCTGCTGGTGTTTGCCTTGCTGGGAAGCCAGCCGCTTGCCGCGGCCGATACCCCGCAACCGAAAGGCTCGCTCGTCATCATCGGCGGCGCACTGCGTGCCGACAATGCCGCCGTGTGGGAGCGCATGGTCCAGCTGGCGGGCGGCAAGGGCGCCCGCATCGCCGTGTTCGCCTCGGCCTCGGCCAACCCTGAAAAAGCCGGCAAATTCCTGGTCGAGCGCTTCAACCACTATGGCGCCAGGGCCTTTTTCGTGCCGGTGGCCGTGCGCCTGTCCGGCACCGACTACCAGACGGCGGCGGAGGATCCGGCGCTGGCCAGCGCGGTACGCGCGGCCGGCGGCGCCTATTTCGCCGGCGGCGACCAGGGCCGCATCACGCGCGCGCTGCGCCGCGAGGACGGCGCCAATACCCGCATGCTCGACGCCCTGTGGGACCTGTACCGGCGCGGCGGCATGATCGCCGGATCGAGCGCCGGCGCCGCCATCATGAGCAGCACCATGTTCGGCCGTCCCAAGACGGTGCTGGCCACGCTCAAGCTCGGCATCGACGAGGGCACGGAGATCGCGCCCGGCCTCGGCTTCATCGGCGACGACGTCTTCATCGACCAGCACCTCCTGGTGCGCGGCCGTTTCGCGCGCATGGTGCCGGCCATGCTCAAGAAGGGCTACAAGCTGGGCCTGGGCATCGACGAGAACACCGCCATGGTGGTCGGCCCGGCCCGCGACGTCGAGGTGATCGGCTACCGCGGCGCGCTGCTGGTCGACCTGTCGGGGGCGGTGCCGCAGGACGGGGCGCAGGGAGGGCCGCTGAGCATCGGCAACGTGCGCCTGAGCTACCTGGACAGCGGCGACCGCTTCAACCTGCTCACCCGGACCTTCACGCCCTCGCCCGACAAGCTGGACAACCGGATCGACCCGGCCCGGCCCTATTATCGCGAACCGCTGTTCTCGGCCGACATCCTCGGCAACAGCACGGTGGTCGACCTGATGGCCAAGCTGATCGACAGCGACCAGCTTGCCGCCATCGGCCTCTCGCTCGACAGCCCGCACGGCATCCAGCCCGACCTCGGCTTCGAGTTCAAGCTCACCCGCACGGGCGACAGCGTGGGCTACCAGTCCTCGTTCACCGAGCAGTACTCGGTCTACAACATGCGGCTCGACATCCGGCCGATCGTGGTGCAGCGGCCGCTGTACCAGTACCGGCAGCTCGAGACCGTGGCGGACGGCGGTTCCGGCGCCAGCCGGGCCGATGCCGCCAGGTAGGAGCGGATCATTCGCAGCGGCCGCCCAGCTGGCTGGCCAGCATGCGCGCCTGGGCATCGACCAGGGGAAGGTTCGGATCGTGTCCGGCGCGCGGGACGATCGCCAGCTGCTTGCGCGGGGCCGAGATCCGGTCGAAGTAGCGCTGCGCGATCTCTTTTGTTCCCAGCAGGTCCTGCTCGCCATGCACCATGTAGACCGGAAGCTTGAAGCTGGCCGCCTGGCGCTCCATGTCCACCAGCGAAGCGATGCCGTCGCCCTTCATGCCGATGAACTGGATGTATGAGTAGTCCTCGGCCGCCTCGTAGTCGGCACGCGCCTTCGGGGTGCCGCGCGCGGCCTTCCATTCGAGCCAGGCAGCAGGCGCCGGATCGGACACCATGGCTTCGTACTTGCGGATTGCACGGCGCAGGATGCCGAAGTTGCGCGGGTTGGTCCACGGCGGCGTGCCGAGCGCCTCGATCTTCTCGACGGTGGCCCCGTCTCCCGCCGCGCGGGCGCGCGCCAGGATGGCGTCGCGCGAGACACGCATGGTCTCGGTATTGTTGACGACCTGCGCCACCGGCATCCAGGCGCAGTAGAGTTCCGGGCTCTTGGTGGCCATGTGTCCGCCCAGGATCGAGCCCCAGGAGCTGCCGAGCAGGACCAGCTTGCGCTTGCCCAGGCGTTCGAGCAGGTGGCGCGACAGCTCGATGCCGTCGTCGCGCATTCGCTCCAGGCGCAGGGGCGTGTCTTCATCGGGCGCGTTGCGCGACCAGGTCAGCCCGCTAGCGCGCTGGTCCCAGTGGACGACGACGTAATCCCTGGTCCAGGACGCGTAGGGGCCGTTCTCGTAGACCGAGAGCGGATTGCCGGGACCGCCATGCACCAGCAGGAGCGCCGGCTTGGCGCAGTCGGCGCCGTCGATCGAGATCCATTGCTCGATGCCACCGATCTTGACATAGCCGCTGTCGTGGATTGCCTGGCCCGGCTTGCAGGCGGCGGGCAGGGCCGCGTGCGCCAGTGGGGAAGCCAGGGCCAGTGCGGTAAATAGGCTGCGTGTGAACAGGTGCATGTCGTCTCCCGGGTATCCAGGCGATTCTACTTCGCGGGCCTGATGGGTACAACTGTCATTTCCGACAGTGCCGCGGCCGTTCTACAATGCAGCTTCCGCACCGAATGGGGATCACCATGTTCCGTCTGCCACTCCAATTCTTCGTTGCCGCGCTGGCGCTGGTCACCGGCATTGCCTGCGCAGCCCAGCCGGCCACTGTCCGCGTCGACTATACGCACAGCGGCAATGCCTTGTCCGACCAGTATGCATTGGAACGCGTCGTCATCGAGCCGCTGCCCTGGCCGGGGAATACCGCACGCAACGTCGACGAGACCAACCGCGGCCAGAACCGGGTCGAGGTGGTGGACGCGAAGACCGGCGACCTGCTGTACTCGCGCGGCTTCTCGACCGTCTTCGGCGAGTGGCGCACGACCGACGAAGCCAGCAAGATCAGCCGCAGCTTCCAGGAATCGGTGCGCTTTCCCAAACCGGAGCGCCCGGTGCGCGTGCGCATCCTCAAGCGCGACGAGCGCAACGGGTTCTCGGTGGCCTGGAGCGTCGAGGTCGACACCGATGCCCAGGAGGTCGTGAAGAAGCAGCCGGACCTGCCTGCAAAACCGATTCCGGTGTACGTGAGCGGTCCGTCCGCCGACAAGGTCGACCTCCTGATCATGGGCGACGGCTACACTGCCGCGGAAATGAAGAAGTTCGAGGCGGACGCGCGCCGCCTGACGCAATACCTGTTCTCGGTCTCGCCCTTCAAGGAGCGCGCCAGGGACTTCAACGTGTGGGCGCTGGCGCTGCCCACCAGCGAATCCGGCATCAGCCGGCCGTCCACCGGCGTGCACCATGCGTCGCCACTGGGCACCCGCTACGACATCTTCGGCAGCGAACGCTACGTGCTCACCCTGGACAACCGCGCGCTGCGCGACATCGCCCAGCACGCGCCCTACGAGTTCATCGAAATCCTGGTCAACAACGAGACCTATGGCGGGGGCGGCATCTTCGGCCAGTTCAGCACCGCGGCGGCTGGCAACGGCTGGGCCAACTACCTGTTCGTCCACGAATTCGGCCACCACTTCGCGGGCCTGGCCGACGAGTACTACACCTCGCCAGTCGCCTACGCAGCTGCGACCACGCGCATGGAACCGTGGGAGCCGAACGTCACGGCGCTGCGCGACCCGGCCAAGATCAAATGGAAGCGCCACGTGAAGGCCGGCACGCCGCTGCCGACGCCCTGGCCCAAGCTTGAGTACGAGGAGGCCTCGCGCGCCTACCAGAAAAAGCGTGCGGCGCTGCGCGCGGCGAACCGGCCGGAGAGCGAGATGAACGCTCTGTTCATGGAGGACCTGAAGGCGACCAACGCACTGTTCGCGGGCCGGCCGCATCGGCACGACGTGGGCGCCTTCGAAGGCGCGAACTACGAGGCCACCGGCTACTACCGGCCGGCGATGCAGTGCCTGATGTTCGACCGCAGCGAGGCCTTCTGCCCAGTGTGCCGGGATGGCGTGAACGACATCATCGACCTGTATGCGGGAGCAACGCGACCGTAAACTTTGCTTACAAAATGTCAAGGATCTAAGTGGGGTGGCTAACAGACCCGATGAGTGAGGAGTCCGTATTCTGGACCCGTCGTCACAACAATTATTTGCGCAATAGCTGCACCGCGCGACCACTCACCGGAAAGGAAACGCCATGAACAAACTGATCGCCACCCTCATCGCCGGCCTGTTCGCCACCGCCGCCCACGCCCAGACCGCCGCCACCCCGGCCGCCAGCAAGGAAGTCGTGAAGGCCGAAGCCAAGGCCGAGAAGGACATCGCCAAGGCCGAGGAAAAGGAAATGAAGGTCATCGCCAAGACCGACAAGAAGGTGAACAAGGCCGTGGCCGACGCCAACGAGAAGAAGGAAAAAGCCTACAACAAGGCGGCCGAGACCCACGCCGACGCGGTCGAGAAGGTAGCGAAGGCCGATCCGGAAGACCGCGCCAAGGCGGCGGCCAAGGCACAGGAGAAAATCGCCGACGCCAACCTGAAGGCCGACAAGAAAATGATCAAGGCGGACGAGAAGCTGCTCAAGACCCAGGTCGAGGCAGCGGCCGACCAGGCGACCGCCGCGGCCAAGACCGAGCAGGCGCGTGCCGAAGCGGTGGCCGAGGTGCACAAGGCGGCTGCCAAGCACTAAGCCGACGCCGCCCGAATAAAAACGCCGGCTCGCAAGCCGGCGTTTTTCATTGTGCGTTCACACGCCTCAAGCGTCGGTCGAGCGCATCGCCAGGTCCTGCGCCTTGAGCTTGGCCGACAGCGGCTTGCCCTTGCGCGCGCGCTTGCCGAAGTGCGGCTCCAGGCCGGACGCGAACAGCTCCACCGTGCGCGGCTTGGAGCCGGCCCAGGTGCCGATCACGTTCACGCCCTTCTGGTTGATCGGCTGCACCGCCAGCAGGGTTTCCTTCGGCTCCAGTTCCATCAGCGTCACGCCGCGGCCGCCGTTGGTCAGCACCTTCATCTCGTCGATGCCGAACACCAGTACGCGGCCCTTTTCGGACAGGCAGGCGATCGCGCCGGCACTGTCGCTGACGATGCGCGGCGCCAGCGGCACGGCGCCTTCGTCCAGCGTGATGAAGGACTTGCCGCCCTTCAGGCGGCTGACCATGTCGCCGGCCTTGGCGATGAAGCCGAAGCCGTTCGACGAGGCCAGCAGCAGGCGCGTTTCCGGATTACCCGCGAAGTAATGCAGGATGCGCACGCCGCCCGACAGGTCGACCAGGGTGGTGATCGGCACGCCGTCGCCGCGCGCGCCCGGCAGCGCGCTCACCGGCACCGAGAAGCTCTTGCCGTTGCTGCCGATGCCGATCAGGGAATCGACCGTGCGGCATTCGAAGGCCTGGAGCAGCGAGTCGCCGGCCTTGAAGGTGAACTGCGCCGGGTCGTGGCCGATGCCGGTGCGCGCGCGCACCCAGCCCTTCTCGGACACGATCACCGTCACCGGCTCGTCGATGATCTTCTGCTCGGCCACGGCGCGCTCGGCTTCCTCGATCAGGGTGCGGCGCTCGTCGCCGTACTGCTTGGCGTCGGCTTCGATCTCGCGGATGATCAGGCGCTTCATGGAGGACGGGTTCTCGAGGATGTCCTCGAGCTTCTCTTTTTCGCCGCGCAGCTCGGCCAGCTCCTGCTGGATCTTGATCGCCTCCAGGCGCGCCAGCTGGCGCAGGCGGATCTCGAGGATGTCCTCGGCCTGGCGCTCCGACAGGCGGAAGCGCTCGATCAGCGCAGCCTTCGGCTCGTCCGAGTTCCGGATGATGGCGATGACCTCGTCGATGTTCAGCAGGACGGTCTCGCGGCCTTCCAGGATGTGGATGCGGTCGTTGACCTTGCCCAGCCTGAACTCGGTACGGCGGCGCACCGTGACGAAGCGGAAGTCGACCCATTCCTGCAGGATGTCGGTCAGGCCTTTCTGGCGCGGACGGCCGTCGCCGCCGATCATCACCAGGTTCATCGGGCTGGAGGTCTCGAGCGAGGTATGCGCGAGCAGCATCAGCATGAACTCGTTCTGGTCCTGGTTCTTCGACTTCGGCTCGAACACGATGCGCACCGCCGCCTCGCGGCCCGATTCGTCGCGCACGGTATCGAGCGCGCCGAGGATGGTCTGCTTGAGCGCCAGCTGCTCCGGCAGCAGGGCCTTCTTGCCGGCCTTGACCTTCGGATTGGTGAGTTCCTCGATTTCTTCCAGCACGCGCTGGGCCGAGCAGCCCGGCGGCAGTTCGGTGACCACCGCCTGCCACTGGCCGCGCGCCAGTTCCTCGATCTTCCAGCGCGCGCGCACCTTGAGCGAGCCGCGGCCGGTGGCGTACATGTCGGCGATGTTCGAGGCCGGGGTAATGATCTGGCCGCCGCCCGGGAAGTCCGGACCGGTGATCAGGGTCATCAGTTCGGCGTGGGTGATCTTCGGGTTGCGGATCAGGGCCACGGCAGCGGTCGCCACTTCGCGCAGGTTGTGCGAGGGGATCTCGGTGGCCATGCCGACCGCGATGCCCGAGGCGCCGTTGAGCAGCACCATCGGCAGGCGCGCCGGCAGCTGGCGCGGCTCGGTGGTGGAGCCGTCGTAGTTCGGCTGGAAGTCCACCGTGCCCATGTCGAGTTCGTCGAGCAGCAGGCGCGACACCGGCGTCAGGCGCGCTTCGGTATAGCGCATCGCCGCGGCGCCGTCGCCGTCGCGCGAGCCGAAGTTGCCCTGGCCGTCGATCAGCGGGTAGCGCAGCGAGAAGTCCTGGGCCATGCGCACCAGCGCGTCGTACACCGACTGGTCGCCGTGCGGGTGCAGTTTACCGAGCACGTCGCCGACCACGGTGGCCGACTTGCGCGGCTTGGCGGTGTGGCCCAGGCCCAGTTCGTGCATCGAGTACAGGATGCGGCGCTGGACCGGCTTCTGGCCGTCCGAGACGTCCGGCAGCGCGCGGCCCTTGACCACCGAGACGGCGTAGTCGAGGTAGGCGCGCTCGGCGAAGGTGGAAAGGGTGAGCGTCTCGGAATCGTCCGAAGGCGCGTTCTGTTGTTCGAAGAGGCTTGCTTGCGTCGTCATGATCTATTCGTTCTGTTCGGCGGGCGCGACGTCAGATGTCGGCTTCCGTTTCGTTGCCGTGTTCTTCCAGCCAGGCGCGGCGGGCGGCGGCTTCGCCTTTGCCCATCAGCATATTGAAGCGCGAGCCCGATTCGGCCAGGCTGTACTGGCCGAAGGCGACCGGCAGCAGGCGGCGGGTGTCCGGGTTCATGGTGGTTTCCCACAGCTGTTCCGCGTTCATCTCGCCCAGGCCCTTGAAGCGCGAGATGCTCCACACGCCTTCCTTCAGGCCTTCTTTTTTCAGCTTGTCCTCGATCGCCAGCAGTTCGCCGTCGTCCAGCGCATACAGCTTTTGCAGCGGCTTCTTGCCGCGCGCCGGCACGTCGACGCGGTACAGCGGCGGACGCGCCACGCAGATGTGGCCGTTGCGGAACAGGGCGGGGAAGTGCCTGAAGAACAAGGTGAGCAGCAGCACCTGGATGTGCGAACCGTCCACGTCCGCGTCCGACAGGATGCAGATCTTCCCATAGCGCAGGCCGGTCAGGTCGGGGTTGTCGTCGGCGCCGTGCGGGTCGACGCCGATCGCCACCGCGATGTCGTGGATCTCGTTGTTCGCGAACAGGCGGTCGCGCTCGGTCTCCCAGGAGTTCAGCACCTTGCCGCGCAGCGGCAGGATGGCCTGGAATTCCTTGTCGCGGCCCATCTTGGCCGAGCCGCCCGCCGAGTCGCCCTCGACCAGGAACAGCTCGTTGCGGGTGATGTCGGTCGATTCGCAATCGGTCAGCTTGCCCGGCAACACGGCCACGCCCGAGGATTTCTTCTTCTCGACCTTCTGCAGCGAACGCAGGCGCGATTGGGCCTGCTTGATGACCAGTTCGGCCAGCTTCTTGCCGTATTCGACGTGCTGGTTCAGCCACAACTCGAGCGGCGGCCGGGTGAAGGTGGAGACCAGCTTGACCGCGTCGCGCGAGTTCAGGCGTTCCTTGGTCTGGCCCTGGAACTGCGGGTCCAGCACTTTGGCGGACAGCACGAAGGAGACGCGTGCGAACACATCTTCCGGCAGCAGCTTGACGCCTTTCGGCAGCAGCGAGTGCATCTCCACAAAACTTTTCACGGCGCCGAACAGGCCGTCGCGCAGGCCGGATTCGTGGGTGCCGCCGCTGACGGTCGGGATCAGGTTGACGTAGGACTCGCGCACCACGCTGCCTTCCTCGGTCCAGGCCACCACCCAGGCCGCGCCTTCGCCCTCGGCGAAGCCTTCGTCGCTGGCGGCCGCGTACTGCGCACCCTCGAACAGCGGGATCAGGGTCTGGCCGTTGGACGCCTGGGCCAGTGCCTCGGTGAGGTAGCCGCGCAGGCCTTCGTCGTAGCGCCAGGTCTGGACGTCGCCGGTCTTGGCATTGGTGAGCGTGACCGTCACGCCCGGCAGCAGCACGGCCTTCGAGCGCAGCAGGCGCTGCATGTCGCCAAGGGGGATGTTGGGCGAATCGAAATACTTCGGGTCGGGGCGGGCGGTGACGCGGGTGCCGTTCTTCTTGCCGCCGCGTTCAAGGGGGCGCGACGCCAGGGGCTCGACCAGGTCTCCGTTCTCGAAGGCCAGCTCGTGCACGCCATTGCCGTCATCGTCCTTGCGCCAGACGGTGATCTCCAGGCGCGTCGAGAGCGCATTGGTGACCGAGACGCCGACACCGTGCAGGCCGCCCGAGAAGGCGTAGGCGCCGCCCGAACCCTTGTCGAACTTGCCGCCCGCGTGCAGGCGGGTGAAGACGATCTCGACGGTCGGCACGTTTTCTTCCGGGTGCAGTCCAACCGGGATGCCGCGGCCGTCGTCTTCGACCGTGACCGAGCCGTCCGTGTTCAGGGTGACGGCGATGTTCTTGCAGTGTCCGCCCAGCGCCTCGTCGGAGGCGTTGTCGATCACTTCCTGGATGATGTGCAGCGGGTTTTCGGTCCGGGTGTACATGCCCGGACGCTGTTTCACGGGCTCGAGTCCCTTGAGGACGCGGATGGATGATTCGCTGTAGTCAGATGCGGGTTTCTTGGAAGCCATGCTGGTAAGTGTAAATTCAATGCTTGCGCATTCTATCTCTTGTCACGTGGAAAGTTGGTCATTTTTGAGATGCCAAACATGCTTGTTAGTCTGCACTATTGTGCTAGATTAAAACGATGTGACCGGAAGTGTTATTGGAAAGGCTGGAAAAGCGATGCCTGCAACCAGATATCCATTTACCGTCCGCCTGGTCGGTTTTGCGCCCCCTGAATGCGCCCGGCTCGAGAGCCTGCTGGCGCAAGCCCCGCTGGCGGGGCCGTCGTATTTTTGCCTGCACGACGACAGCTTGCAAGAGCCCGACCTGTACATCGCCGACGGCGCCAATCCGGCCGCCCTGGCGCGCCTGGCCTGCCTGCCGCCCGGCGCACCCCAGCCAATTCTCCTGATCGGCGGCGATGGCGCCAGCATCCGCCGCACCCTGCCGCGTCCCATCGAACCCGCCAGCCTGTACGTGGCCCTGGCCGAACTGCTCGATACCCGCGTGCAGGCGCTGGCCGCCCTGGCCGCGCGCGGCGAACGCTGCCTGCCCGAGCGGCGCCGAAGGCCGCGGCTGGCGCCGGACACCGAGGCGCCGGACTATTACCAGCGCTTGCGCCACGGCCCGCCCGACGGCGCCGTGCTCATCATCGACAAGGGCGGCGCCTTCCGCGACCATGTGGCGCGGGTCGTTGCCAATCCGCTTGCCAACCCCTTGAGCAGCACGTCCGGCGACTCCACCGTCGCGCGCCCGGTCGAATGGACCGACAGCAGCCGCGCCGCGGTACGCCTGTGCGACGAGACGCCGGTGTCGCTGGTCATGATCAACACCTGTGCGCCCGGCATCGAACCGTACAGCCTGAGCAGCGCCATCAAGTCCCAGGAAGGGGCGGGGCGTACCGCCGTGCTGTTTCTTGTCGGGCAATCGTTCAAGTACGACAGCCAGCGCGCCCGCGATGCCGGCGTGCGTGGGCTGCTCGACAAACCGGTGGCCGACCGCCACCTGCTGGCCACCTTCCAGAAGCTGCTGGCGCTACCGCTCAACAAACCTTGGTAAAAACTACTGTAATTGCATACAGTATCAACCTAAAACGGAAATCCCGCAAGCTGCCGCTTTTGCAACATCGCGCCGCGGCCCCGTGAGCTTTTGTAACAACTTCAAATCGTGCGCGGCCATGGCGCGGCTATATTGTTAGTCATGGCGCAAGACGAATCCCAACCACCTCCGGAAGTGCCCGGTCCTCCGATCGAGAAAGATCCCGAAGCCCCGGTGCGGGTGCCGGACCGGCGCGCGACCCAGGGGCAGACCATGCGCGGGCCTGCCAAGTACCAGCGCGACGGCGACACGCCCCTCGCCCTGGCCGGACGCGTGATCGGCTCGCGCTGGCGCGCCCTGCGCGAGCGCTTCAACCGCGATTTCATGAACCGTACCCTGCATATCGGGGTGTCCGCACGCATCTTCCATCCGGAACCCGGCGCCCGGGGTCTGCTTAGCAAGAACCTGCAATATCTCGAGGAATCGATCGCCCAATGGGTGATGTCGCGCGACGTGCTGGTGTTCATGATCCCCACAGTCAACACGAACGGCTTGCTCCACCCCAGCAACATCACCTTGCGCCACTATGCGCGCCACCTCGACGGGCTGGTGCTGCAGGGCGGGGCCGACGTCGCGCCGCAGACCTATTCCGAGGTGCCGACCCGGCCCGAATGGAGCGGCGACCGCGCACGCGACGTCTACGAGCTCGAGCTCCTGCACGAATTCGTCGACGCCGGCAAACCCGTGCTGGGCGTGTGCCGCGGCTGCCAGCTGATCAACGTCGCCTTCGGCGGCACGCTCCACCAGGACGTTGCCACCAACGTGCCCGATGCCCTGGCCCACGTGCAGGACATCTACGATGCGCACCGCCATGCGATCCGCTTCCCGGCCGGCTCCTCGCTCGGCAGGATGTTCCGCGGCGTCGAGCGGCCGGTCGTCAATTCGATCCACCACCAGGCGGTCAAGGAACTGGGGCGCGACATCCGCGTCGAGGCCTATTCCGAGCCCGACGGCATCGTCGAAGCGATCCGCTACGAGCGGGCCGACTTCGTCATGGGGCTGCAGTGGCACCCGGAATTCCACCGCGCCGGCGGCACCGAGCTGCTCGACTGCACGCCGGTGCTGGACGAATTCCTGCGCGCGGCGCGCGAGACCCGGCTGTAGTCAAGGCTTGTCCGCGTCTTCGCGCCGCCAGCGCATCCGCCGCTCGCCCCTGAAGCGCTGGATCGCGCTGTCGACCATGCCTTCGACGCTGCCTTCGCGCTCGAACACCCGCCGCAGCTGGGCGGCGTCGCTGCCCGTGCGCGCCGCCTGCGCTAGGTGCTGCAGCGCATCCACGCTGCCGAGCGCCTCGGCGTGCGGCATCATGTTCTCCAGCGTAGCCAGGATGTCTTCGCGCATCGGCACGTTGGCATAGGTCTTGGGATGCGTGATCGCGCCCTCCAGCCCGAAACGGCACGCCTGGAAGCGGTTGTAGTGGTAGACCAAGTAGTCGTCCTCGACCGGCGGCGCGTCGACGCGCTGGAGCAGGTGCCGGCACAGGGCCTGCAGGTAGGCCGCCAGCGCCGCCGCGCGATCCACCGTGAGCGGCGTGTCGCACACGCGCAGCTCGATGGTGCCGTACTCGGGCTTGGGCCGCAGGTCCCAGTAGAAGTCCTTCATGCTCTTGATGATGTTGGTGCGTTCCATCTTGGCGAAGTACACGTCGCTGAACTCCTGCCAGTTCAGGACGAAAGGCGCGCGCCCGCTCATCGGGAAGGCGAATACGGAATTGAGACGCGCCGAATCGAAGCCGGAGTCGACGCCCTGCACGAAGGGCGAGGAGCTGGACAAGGCGATGAAGTGCGGCAGGTAGCGGTTCAGCGCGTGCAGCAGGTACAGGGCGTCGTCGCCGCTGGCGCAGCCGATGTGCACGTGCTGGCCGAACACGGTGAACTGCTTGGCCAGGTAGCCGTACAGCTGCGACAGGTATTCGTAGCGCGGCTTGCTCGAGATCTTCTGTTCCGACCAGTGCTGGAAAGGGTGGGTGCCGCCGCCCGCGATGCCGATGTTGAGCATGTCGCCGGCCGCCACCAGGGTGTCGCGGATGGCATGCAGTTCGGCCAGGAGCGGCCCGTAGGACGCGTGCACGCTCGAGTTAATCTCGATCATGCTCTCGGTGATCTCGGGCGTCACGTTGCCGGGGAAGGGCTTGCGCTTCAGGAGGTGCAGCAGGTCGGGCGCGGCCGCGGTCAGGTTGAAGTCGGACAGGCTGACCAGCTGCAGTTCCAGCTCGACGCCGAAGGTGAGCGGCTGCGAGGGGGTGAAGGCTTCAAGCGGCATCGGTACGCTCCGTGGTCTCGGTGGATGTTTCACGGGCCCACACCAGGGCGCGCTGGATGATGACGGGGCCGAACACTTCGAGCAGCATCGTCACCGCGGCCATCGCGCGCAGTTCCTCGACGACGTGCACGCCCGCGTGGCGCGCATGCTCGATCAGCAGGATCACGAACACCGACAAGGGCGCCAGCCCCAGGCCCGTGAGCGCGCCCTTGCGCCAGGACACGCCGGACAGGTGGGCAAAGGCGGTGACGCCGACGGTCTTGGCCAACTGGCGCACCGCCACCACGGTGACCGCCAGCGCGCTGCCGGCGGCGACCTGGCGCCAGTCGAGCGTCGAGGCGGCGTAGATGAACAGCAGCACGGTCAGCACTTCGCCCAGCGCGCCGAAGTTGCGCTGCGCCTGGCTGAAGGCGATGCGGCGGTGGCGCGCCGTCAGGCCGAACACGAGGGCGGCGATGTAGGGCGAGAGCGAGCCGGCGTCGCAGATCGACACCAGGAGCACGATGGCGAGCGCGAAGGCGGCCGTGGCGTCGTGGCGCGGGTTGTGCAGGGCGCGCAGCAGGGCGGGGACGGCGACCCCGAACACCGCGCCCAGCAGCGCCGACCCTGCCAGTGTGACCAGGCTCTGCCACAGGGCTTCGCCCACCGCATCGAAGGTGTGGAAGATCCAGAAGCCGATGATGGCATTGAAGGCGAACACCGCCAGCACGCAGTTCAGCGCCGTCAGGTGCAGCACGCGCTCGGTGACCTGGCCCGAGCTGCGGTACTCGTTGATGACGCGGACGATGGTGGCGGGCGAGGTGCCCATCGACAGCGCGGCCATCATGAGGGCCACCAGTTGCGAACTGCCGAAGGCCAGCGCGACCAGGTAGACCAGCGCGAAGGTGAGCAGGCTCTCGGCCAGCCCGGCCACGCCGATCCAGGGATTGTGGCGCAGCCAGCGCAGGTTGATGCGGTAGCCCAGTTCGAACAGGATCAGGCCGAAGGCGATGTCGGCCAGCAGCGCCACCGGGCCGGCGTCGGGCGCCGGCAGCACGCCGATCTGGGTGCTGCCCAGCGCGAAGCCGACCAGGCCATAGAAGCTGATGCGGGGCAGGCCGGTGAAACGCTGGCCGAATTCGCCGGCCAGCCAGGCGATGGCGAGCGCGATCGGCCACGCAAGGCTGGTCAGGATGGGCAGCAGGTCCGGCATCGGAATCCTCTTGTAGCTGAGCAGTTTATCGTAGGGTGGGCGGGTTCCCCGCCCACGCGTTCAACCAGCGTTTGCACGGACGCAGTGTGATTAGCTGGAGCAAACTATCACCGCGTGGGCGGCACAGCCGCCCACCCTACGAGATGTTGGCAATTCTACAAGATGGCTTGCTGCGCACGATTGATGTGCGAAAGCTCCTACTTGCTAAGGAGGCGCATGGCCCGCTCCAGCCCCTCGAGCGTGATCGGAAACATCCTGTTATTCATGATCTGCCGGATGACCGCGATTGACTGCCGGTATTCCCACAGGTGTTCCGGCTCGGGATTGAGCCAGGCGAACTTGGGGAAGGCGCCCGTGAAGCGGACCAGCCAGGCGGCGCCGGCTTCCTCGTTGTTGTACTCGACCGAGCCGCCCGGCGCCAGCACCTCGTAGGGACTCATGGTGGCGTCGCCGACAAAAATCACGCGGGTGTCGTTCGGGTAGGTGCGCAGCACGTCCCAGGTCGGGAAGCGCTCGCTGTGGCGGCGCCGGTTGTTCTTCCACAGGTAGTCGTAGACGCAGTTGTGGAAGTAATAAAACTCCATGTTCTTGAATTCGCTCTTGGCGGCCGAGAACAGCTCTTCCACGCGCTCGATGTGGTCGTCCATCGAGCCGCCGACATCGAGCAGCATCACCACCTTGATGCGGTTCTTGCGCTCGGGCTGCATGCGGATGTCGAGGTAGCCGGCGTTGCTGGCGGTGGCGCGGATGGTGTCGTCCAGCGCCAGTTCCTCCGCCGCACCTAGGCGGGCGAAGCGGCGCAGGCGGCGCAGCGCCACCTTGATGTTGCGGGTGCCGAGCTCGCGCTCGTCGTCGTAGTCGCGGTAGCTGCGCTGTTCCCACACCTTGACCGCCGTGCGGTTGCGGCCCTGGCCGCCGATGCGGATGCCTTCCGGGTTGGTGCCGCCGTTGCCGAAAGGCGAGGTGCCGCCGGTGCCGATCCACTTGCTGCCGCCCTCGTGACGCCCCTTTTGTTCCTTCAGCAGTTCCTGCAGGCGCTGCTGCAGCTTGTCGTAGCCGAGCTTTTCCAGCGCGGCTTTCTGCTCGGGCGTGAGCTCGCGCTCGAAACGCTGGAGCAGCCAGTCGAGCGGGATGTCGGCCTTCTCGTCGAACACGGCGTCGACGCCCTTGAACCAGGCGCCGAAGGCGCGATCGAACTTGTCGAAGTGGGCTTCGTCCTTCACCAGCGTCAGGCGCGCGAGGTAGTAGAACTCGTCGAGCGAGGGCGCGGTGACGCCCCGCTGCAGGGCTTCCAGCAGGGTCAGGAATTCCTTGATCGTGACCGGGACCTTGGCGTCACGCAGGGTGTAGAAGAAATCGATCAGCATGGTGTCAAACCTTGGCGTGCCGCTCCAGGCGCTCGTGCAGGGCGCGCTTGATGAACGGCCATTCGCCCCGCAGGATGCTGTACATGACGGTATCGCGCACGCTGCCGTCGCGGCGCAGGGCATGGTGGCGGATCACGCCATCCTTCTTCGCGCCCAGGCGCTCGATGGCGGCCTGCGAGGCGTGGTTCTCGCAGTCGGTGCGCAGCCCGACCACTCCGCAGCCGAGGGTATCGAAGGCGTGCGACAGCAGGAGCAGCTTGCAGCTGGTGTTCACATGGGTGCGCTGGACGCTCCTGGCATACCAGGTGTAGCCGATCTCGACGCGGTCCACGCTGGGGACGATGTCGTGGTAGCTGGTGGTCCCCAGCACGCGGCCTTCGCGCGCGTCGACCACGGCGAAAGCGAGGCGGTCGCGGGTGTCGAGCGCGGTGCCGATGTACTGCGCCGCGTTGTGCGGCTCGGGCACGCTGGTCACGCGCAGCGTCCACAGCTCGCCATCGCCGGCGGCGGCGCGCAGGCCGTCCTCGTGGTGCGGCGCCAGCGGCTCCAGGCGCAGGCCGTTGAACTCGAGCGTCACCGGCGCCACCTTGATCATCGGTTGGTCCTCGACATGTAGACCAGGCGCTCGAACAGGTGCACGTCCTGTTCGTTCTTCAGCAAGGCGCCGTGCAGCGGCGGGACGATGGCCTTGCTATCCTGGCTGCGCAGGGCCTCGGCCGGGATGTCCTCGGCCAGCAGGAGCTTGAGCCAGTCGAGGAATTCCGAGGTCGAGGGCTTCTTCTTGATGCCGGCGACCTCGCGCAGCTCGTAGAAGCTCTGCAGGGCGCTTGCGAGCAGGTCCTGCTTCAGCGTCGGGAAGTGCACCTTGACGATGTCGGCCATGGTGTCCCGGTCCGGGAATTTGATGTAGTGGAAGAAGCAGCGGCGCAGGAAAGCGTCCGGCAGTTCCTTCTCGTTGTTCGAGGTGATGATCACCAGCGGCCGGTGCTTGGCCACCACCATCTCGCGCGTCTCGTAGACGTAGAACTCCATGCGGTCCAGTTCGCGCAGCAGGTCGTTCGGGAACTCGATGTCGGCCTTGTCGATCTCGTCGATGAGCAGCACGGTCGGCTCCGGGGCCGTGAAAGCCTGCCACAGCACGCCCTTGACGATGTAGTTGTGGATGTCGCGCACGCGCTCGTCGCCCAGCTGCGAGTCGCGCAGGCGCGACACGGCGTCGTACTCGTACAGGCCCTGCTGGGCCTTGGTGGTCGATTTCACGTGCCACTGCAGCAGCGGCATGCCGAGGCTTGCGGCCACTTCTTCGGCCAGCATGGTCTTGCCGGTGCCCGGCTCGCCCTTGATCAGGAGCGGGCGGCCGAGCGTGAGCGCGGCGTTGACGGCCAGTTTCAGGTCGGCGGTGGCGACGTAGGTGTCGCTGCCTTCGAAGCGTGGGGAAGCGTGCATGGCGTGGTCGGATGGGAGTGAAATGATGCCGAGTATATGCCAGAACCCGGGTGCGGACAGGGCTGCGCGCGTTTGTAGACTGGTGACAACTCTTCAGATAGAATCGACAGGTTGGTAGTCCATTTGCTAACTTTTTGTGCGTTTGCGGTATTCGAATTACAACTAACGAGCCACACCATGAAAACATCCTTAGCACTACTGGCATTGGCAGCGTTCGCCGTCAACGCCATCACGACCGGCGCGGCCGCCGCGGCGGAAGTTGTCGGCAATCCGAAAGCGGCACCGGCCAAGATCGAAATGTGCATCGGCTGCCACGGCATCCCGGGCTACAAGTCGGGCTTCCCCGAGGTCTACCGCGTTCCCATGATCGGCGGCCAGTCGGCCAAGTACATCGAAAGCGCGCTCAAGGCCTATCGCAAGGGCGAGCGCAAGAACCCGTCGATGATGGGCATCGCCGCTTCGCTGAGCGACCAGGACATCGCCGACGTCGCCGCCTACTATGCGCAGCAGACTCCCGCCACCGCCAAACGCTAAGGACCAGCCAATGAAAAAACTGATCTATGCGCTGGCTGCCGGCGCTTTCGCCCTGAACGCTTCGGCAGCCGACGTCTCCAAAGGCGAGGCGCTCGTCAAGAAATACAACTGCGCCTCCTGCCACGGCGCCGACTACAACAAGCCGATCGACCCCAGCTATCCGAAGCTGGCCGGCCAGCACCCCGACTACCTGACCCACGCCCTGCGCGCCTACAAGCGCGGCGCCGGCGCCAATGGCCGTACCAACCCGATCATGGCGGGGCAGGTGCAGCCGCTGTCGAACAAGGACATGGCGGACATCGGCGCTTATCTGGCCAGCCTGCCCTCGCAGTTCGTGGTCAGCAAGTAACAAGACACGGCAGCGGTTCCGGCTGCCAGCTGGTAAACTGTCGATCCCCCCGACCGGGCAACCGGCGGGGGGATTTTGCTTTCCGGAGCCCCGATGCCGCTATTTTCCCCGTCCCACCTCAAATCCAACCTGCTCAGCGGCCTGACCGTCGCCCTGGCCCTGGTCCCCGAGGCGATCGCGTTCGCCCTGGTGGCCCAGGTCTCGCCGCTCACCGGCCTGTACGCCGCGGTACTGGTCTGCTTCATGACCTCCGCGTTCGGCGGCCGTCCCGGCATGATCTCGGCCGCGGCCGGATCGCTGGCGGTGGTGATGGTGGCGCTGGTGGTGCAGCACGGGGCGCAGTACCTGTTCGCGGCCGTGGTGCTGATGGGCGCGCTGCAACTGCTGTTCGCGGCCGCGCGCCTGGGCAAGTTCATCCGCATGGTGCCGCACCCGGTCATGCTCGGCTTCGTCAACGGCCTGGCGCTGGTGATCTTCGTCGCCCAGTTCGGCCACTTCAAGACCCCGGGCCCGGACGGCGCCATGCAATGGATGGGCGGCCCTGAACTGGCCACCATGCTGGCGGTCGTGGCGGCCACCCTGGCGGTGATCTACCTCACGCCGCGTTTCACCAAGGCGGTGCCGAGCACCCTGGTCGGCATCCTGGCGGCCAGCGCCGGCTGCGCGCTGCTGGGCATCGACACCAAGACCGTGGGCGACCTCGGCTCGATCGCCGGCGGCCTGCCCAGCTTCGCGGTGCCGGAGGTGCCCTGGAACCTGGAGACCCTGCGCATCGTCTTCCCGTATGCGCTGGTGCTGGCCGGCGTCGGCCTGATCGAGTCGCTGCTGACGCTGACCCTGATCGACGAGATCACCGACACCCGCGGCCAGCCCAACCGAGAATGCCTGGCGCTGGGCGCGTCCAACGTCGTCACCGGCTTTTTTGGCGGCATGGGCGGCTGCGCCCTGATCGGCCAGAGCATGATCAACGTGAACAGCGGGGGCACCGGGCGCCTGTCGGGCATCGTGGCTTCGCTGTCCCTGCTCGCCTTCATCCTGGTCGGCTCGAGCTGGATCGAGCAGATCCCGCTGGCGGCATTGATCGGCGTGATGTTCTTCGTGTGCGAAAAGACCTTCGAATGGGGCACGTTCCGCCTGTTCGGCAAGGTGCCGCGCGCCGACGCCCTGGTGATCGTGCTGGTGGCGGGCATCACCCTGGCCTTCGACCTGGCGGTGGCGGTGCTGGCGGGGGTGATCGTGTCGGCGCTGGTGTTCGCCTGGCAGCACGCGAAGCAGATCGGCGTGAAGACCTCGACCGATGCGCAGGGCTGGAAGGTGTATGAATTGGAAGGTACGCTGTTTTTTGCCTCGGTCGCGAATTTCAATGAGCTGTTCAGCTCGAAAGAAGATCCGCAGGACGTGGTGGTCGAGTTCCGACGCGCGCGCGTGGCCGACCATTCGGCGATCCAGGCCATCGACGCCCTGGCCGAGCGCTACCGGGCGCTCGGCAAGCGCCTGCACCTGCGCCACCTGAGCCCGGACTGCCGCGAACTGCTGGAGAAGGCGAAGGACATGATCGAAGTGAACCTGCCGGAAGACCCGCGCTACCACGTCGCCGACGACAAGCTGGGCTGATTCGGGCAGAATGGCAGGATTGACAAGCATGTAGCCACACGTGTCGACGACCATCCTGTCCGGACTCTTCCTGCTGGCAATCGGCCAGGGCCTTTTCCTGGCCGCCGTGCTCCTGCTGCCGGGCGCGCGCCGGCCGGAACTGCGCGCCGCCAACGGGCTGCTGGCCGCCCTCATGCTCCTGTGCGTGGCGGTCGTCGGCCATGCCTGGCTCGGCCTGGCCGGCTTGTACCAGGACTGGCCGCACAGCGCGCTGGCGGTCCTGCCGCTGGGCTTCGCCAGCGGCCCGCTCCTTTACCTGTACTTCGCGCGCATCCTGCACGAGCGCCCCCTGGACCGCTCCCAGGCGCTGCATTTCCTGCCCTTCGCGCTGGCCACGCTGGCGCTGCTGCCTTTCTACCTGCAGCCGGCCGCGGCCAAGCTGGCCTGGATGCGCGGCCTGGACGGCCCGCCCTGGTACGTCGCCGCGGCGGCGCTGGCCAAGCTGCTGATCTTCCTGGCCTATGTTCGCGCCTGCTACGTCCTGGTCGGCCGTGCTTCGGCCCAGCCGCTGGCCGCCGGCCTGCGCCGCCTTCTCGGGATCTGGCTGTTCGGCGGCGTGCTGAGCATGCTGGCGCTGGCGCTCGAGTTCGCGCTGGTGGCCTTGCCGGTGTCGGCCGACGTGGCCGGTGCGCTGGTGCTGCTGTATTTCCTGTACGCGACCGCCTACCTGGCGATCCGCCAGCCGCTCGGCTACCGGCTTCCCGCAGCCGCACCGGCGGCGCCGCCCAAGCCGCGCTATGGCGAGCGCGCGCTGGCGGACGCCGAACGTGGGGAATTTCTGGCGCGGCTGGAAGCCTGCATGGACAAGGAGCAGCCCTGGCGCGACGGCGAGCTGAAACTGGAAGCGCTGGCCGAGTGGCTGGCGTTGACGCCGCACGAGCTGTCGCAGCTGATCAACAGCGCCTGCGGCGCCAACTTCCAGGACTACCTGAACCGCCACCGGGTCGAGGCGCTCAAGGCGGCGCTGCACGACCCGGGCAGGTCGGGATCGACCATCCTCGACCTGGCCTTGGCCTCCGGCTTCAACAGCAAGAGCGCGCTGAACCGCGTATTCAAGGCGCATACCGGGATGACGCCGGGCGAGTTCCGGCGCCGCGAAGGGGCGCTTCCGGGCGCATAAGCAGGTCCCGGATCATGATCCGGGACGCCGGCACCCCTGTGTGAGCCCACACTCCAGGCTCGATTCAACGTTCACTGGAGTTCACGCATGAAGTGCAAGCCATTGCTCGCCGGGCTGCTCGCCCTGGCGCTTGTTCCCCCCGCCGCCGCCGAGGCGATCTGGATCACCAACGTCAAACTGGTCTCGCCCGAGCGGCTCGAGCGCATCGAAGCCGGCAGCGTGCTGGTGGAAAACGGCCGCATCGCCGCCGTCCACCGCGGCCCGGGCGGACGCATGCCGCCCGGCGCCCGGCGCGTCGACGGCAAGGGCGGCTATCTGACGCCCGGCCTGATCGATTCGCACGTGCACCTGCACGCGGTGCCCGGGATGAGCCTGGAACAGGCGCGGGAACAGCAGGCGCTGGCAGAAAGCTACCAGCGGCAGCTGCCCCGTTCCTTCCTCTACTACGGCTACACCACCGTGGTCGACCTGGCGGTGGCCGACATGGGGGTGATCGCGCGCTTGCGCGCCGCGCCGCTGCATCCCGAGGTGGTCCATTGCGGCCAGCCGCTGCCGATGGCGAACGGTTACCCGATGTCCTTCCTGCCCGCAGACAAGCGTTTCGCCGCCTTTCCGAATTCGGTCTACGATCCGGCCCGGCCCACCAGCGTGCCGCCCGGCTACCGCCCGGAGGAGCACACGCCCCAGGCCGGCGTGGCGCGGGCGAAGGCGGCCGGCGCGGTGTGCGTGAAGACCCACTTCGAGCGCGGCTTCGGCCGCGAGCGCAACCTGCCGGTATGGAGCCCGGCCCTGTTCGCCGAGGTGCGCGGCGCCGCCCGCGCCAACCGGATGACCCTGGTCACCCATGCCAATTCCTTCGAGGGCCAGCGCTTCGCGGTGGACAACGGGGCCGACGTGCTGGCGCACGGCATGTGGCACTGGGGCAGCCTGAACGGCAGCAAGGAGCTGCCCGGTGAGATCCGCGCGCTGCTCGACCGGATCGCCGCGGCCGGCATCGGCTACCAGCCGACCATGCGCGTGCTAGTGGGGCTGGACGCCTATTTCGACCGAGGCTACCTGGATCACCCGGGCGTGCGCAAGGTGGTGCCCAAGGCGCTGGCCGACTGGTACGCCACGCCGGGCGGGCAATGGTTCGGGGAAGAGCTGGCGGAAGGGCACAGCCATGAGGAGATGCTGGAAGCGGGCCAGGCGCCGCTGCGCCGCCTGCGCCAGGTAGTGAAATACCTGGCCGCGCGCGACGCCAACATCCTGTTCGCCACCGATACGCCGTCCTCGCCGACCTACGGCAACCTGCCGGGTCTGAACGGCTTCCTGGAGATGCAGCACCTGGCCGAGGCCGGCCTGAGCCCGGCCCAGGTATTCCGGGCCGCGACCATCAACAATGCGCGCGCCTTCGGCCTGCTCGACCGGCTGGGCAGCATCGAGCCGGGCAAGGACGCCAACCTGCTGCTGCTGCGCGATTCGCCGCTGGCGAGCGTGCAGGCCTGGGACGGCATCGTCACGCTGTGGGTGGGCGGCCGGCAGGTCGAGCGCGAGGAGCTGGCGGCCGGCGCGCAGTGATCAGCCGCCGAGTTTTGCGTAGGTCAGCTCGGGCGTGGTGCAGCTGGCCGCGATCTGGGCGTCGATGGCCTGCTCCTGCTCGGCCCTGGCATGCGCGCGGTACCAGTCGCCCATCGCCGCCAGCGCTTCGCAGCGGCGTACCTGGCCTTCGCTGCGCGCGCCGCCGGCTTCCGCCAGGAGTTTGTCGGTCGACAGGGTGCCGAGGTAGAACTCGCCGATCGGTTTCGGCCATTCGTCGCTCGCGGTGCGCGCGAAGATCGCGGCCAGTTCCGATTTCGCCAGCTCGGGCTGGCCGGCGCGGACGCGCGCGAGGTAGAGCCACAGGGCGCCGTGGCGTTCGGCCGGCAGCTTGTCGAGCGCGCTGCGCAGGCGCGCCGCGGCGCCGGCATAGTCGCGCTGCACCAGCAGCTCATGGCCGGTGTAGAGGTTGGCATGGCCGTTGCCGCCCTTGGCCGCCTTTTCCAGCCACTCTTTGGCACGCTCGCGGTCCTTCGCCACCAGCTTGCCGCTGCGGTAGGCGCCGGCCAGCGTGAACTGGGCGTCGGCGTTGCCGGCCTCCGCCTCGGCCAGCACCCAAGGCTCCAGCGTGCGCCGCTGGCCGAAGGGCTCGCCGCCCACATAGGAAAAGTACAGCTTGTTCTGGCTCAGCGCGAACAGCACGCGGTGGGCGCGCAGGAAGTCGGCGCCCAGCACCACGTCGGCCATGTTCAGGCCGGAGTTTTCCACGCCCATCTCGGCGTTCTTGACCGTTTCCTCGCCAATCTGGAAGGTGGTCGTCACATGCCAGCGCTGCGCCGCGTAGTTGCCGATGCCGCCGATGTCCGAGCCCTTCGTGACGCCCGGACCGTCCAGCGCGATCCCGGCGCGCTTGGCGGCGTCGGCGGTGATCATGGAGGCGAAGGCGCCGGTGTCGATCATCGCCTCCAGTTCCTTGCCGTTGATACGCACGAAGAACTTCGGATTCATGTGGTGTTCGTCGTGACGCCGCAGCGGGATCGCCTGCACGTCCTTGCCCCAATAGCCGAGCCAGGTGCCGCCGCATTTCTCGGGGACGAAAAAGCTCAGCTGCTTGGTCGAGAGCGAGATCTCGACGTCGGTCTGGAACAGGAAGGGGGCGCCCAGGATGCCGTCGTAGGAGGGGGTGTCGCCGAAGCTGCCGATCACCGGCATGTTGCTGCGGCCGGCACGGACCGGGCCGACGATGAATTCATTGACGATCGAGGCATAGATCGGCGAACTGCCGCCGAAGCCCTGGGCATGCCTGCCGGTGGCGTACAGGCGGATGCCGCGCCGCTCGGTGCCGGTGCGCGTCAGCGCAGTCGCATAGGCGCCGGTGTCGACCAGCAGTTCGGCCGGGGTGCCGTTGATGCTGCCCTCGGCCGTGATTTCCAGGCCGGTACCGCTATAGCGCAGCGGCAGCCTGGCGATCGGCGTGTAGGTGCAGGTCTGCGCCGCGGCATGGGCGAGCGGGAGGAGGGCGCAGGCCGCGCCCAGCAGGCGGAGGATCGTCTTCATATGTACATATTAGGAGCGGAGTTGTATTCCCGGCAATCCCATATGCATAGACCCCGCATGCTGAAGCCAAACTGTTGCGATTTGGAACATGATACAAAAAATGCGGCATATGCCGCATTTTCGAATCATGTCGAGGGACTGTCAGCGCGTGGCGCGCTGGCGCACGCATTCGATGTAGGCCTCGGTATCCGGCGGCACGCCGCCGCGCTGCGACTTCCAGATCATCTCGCCCAGGCATTCCATGATCTGGTGGTGCGCCTCGTGCTCGCCGATGCGGCCCACCAGGAGGTCGTGCGCGGCCTTGATGCCGCGCGGCTGGTCGATCGAGACCTGTTCGGCGATCGACAGGTGCATCGACAGGTGCAGGAAAGGATTCGGCTTGCCGCCTTCGACCGAGTAGTCGCGGGCGATGGCCGCTTCGACGTCGTCGAGTTCGGCATGGTATTCGGGATGCTGGACGATCCAGTCGGCCGCGATGGCGTCCATCGGGCTCAGGATCTCGCCGTTGCGCTGTTTGCGCAGGGCTTCGCAGAAAAAGCGGCGCACGTCGTGCGAGGACGGAGTGAACATGGCAGGGGAGGCAGAAAAAAGGCAGGAAGCCGGCATTCTAGCGCTTCCTGCCGCGCTCTGCTCCGGGACGCGGCGGGAGACCGCCATGGGGAGCGGGCTGCTCCCCATGACGCGGCTTACTCGTCCGGCACCAGCACCAGCGAATCGGGCGTGGCCGGCTTGGCAGCGGCGGCCGGCGCCACCGCGTTGGCCAGGGCCTGCTGGGCCTTGCCGCCGCCCTGGGCGCGGTTGTGCGGCTGGCGCAGGTAGCGCGCGCTGTGGCGGCGTTCGCCGTGCTGCCCCTTGGCCGGCCAGGTGAGGAAGCGCGACAGCTCCTGCAGCGCCCGCTGGTAGACATCGCGCTTGAACTCGATGACCACGTCCAGCGGCACCCAGTAGTCGTGCCAGCGCCAGGCGTCGAACTCGGGATGGTCGGTCAGGCGCAGGTTGACGTCGTTATCGCGCGCCATCATGCGCAGCAGGAACCAGATCTGCTTCTGGCCACGGTAGTGGCCGCGGATCTCGCGCTTGATGAAGTGGTCGGGCACTTCATAGCGCAGCCAGTCGCGGGTGCGGCCCACGATCTTGACGTGCTCCTGGCGCAAACCGATCTCTTCCTCGAGTTCGCGGTACATCGCCTGTTCCGGCGTTTCGCCGTATTTGATACCCCCTTGCGGAAATTGCCACGAGTGCTCGCGCACCCGCTTGCCCCACCACACCTCGTTATTGGCGTTCAGCAGGATGATGCCGACGTTGGGGCGGAACCCTTCACGATCGAGCATAAGTGCACCTCGAAACTTTCTGCCGGCCGTACGATCCTTATATTTTTATCCACAGTGCCTTGTTTGCCCACCCCTCCGGCGGATAGCCGATGGGACAGGCTCTGCTTGTTCCGGACCCTTTTGTAGAAAGATTGGACGCATCAGCCAGCTAATCCTTTAAAATTAGGTCGATTATAACCCTCTCTTTTTAAAAAGAATTCACGGATATGCGCGCCTCACGATTTTTTATTTCTACGCTTAAAGAAGCGCCTTCTGACGCGGAAATCGTCAGCCACCAGTTGATGATGCGCGCCGGGATGATCAAGCGCCTCGGCTCGGGCATCTACACCTACATGCCGACCGGCCTGCGCATCATCCGCAAGGTCGAGAACATCATCCGCGAAGAGATGAACAAGGCAGGCGCGATCGAACTGCTGATGCCGCTGGTACAGCCGGCCGAACTGTGGCAGGAGACGGGCCGCTGGGACAAGATGGGCCCGGAGCTGATGCGGGTGAAAGACCGCCATGGCCGCGAGTTCGCCATCCAGCCGACCTCGGAAGAAGTCGTTACCGACGTCGTGCGCAGCGAGCTCAAGTCCTACCGCCAGCTGCCGATCAACTTCTATCACATCCAGACCAAGTTCCGCGACGAGCGCCGTCCGCGCTTCGGCCTGATGCGCGGCCGCGAGTTCACGATGAAGGATGCGTATTCCTTCGACCGCGACGTCGAGGGCATGCAGAAGTCCTACGCCACCATGTTCGACGCCTATACCAAGATCTTCACGCGCTTCGGCCTGAAGTTCCGCGCGGTGGCGGCCGACAACGGCGCCATCGGCGGCACCGGCTCGCATGAATTCCACGTCATCGCCAGCACCGGCGAAGACGCGCTGGTGTACTGCCCCGATTCCGACTACGCCGCCAACATCGAAGCGGCCGAAGCCCTGGCCGGCGGCGAGCGCGCGGCAAGCACGCAAGAACTGGTCAAGACCTCGACCCCGGGCAAGACCAAATGCGAAGCCGTGGCCGAACTCCTGAACATCCCGCTGCAGCGCCACGTCAAGAGCATCGCCCTCACGGTCGACAACGAAGGCCAGAAGACCTACTTCCTGCTGCTGCTGCGCGCCGACCACGAGCTCAACGAGATCAAGGTGAACAAGGTGCCGGGCCTGAAGGAATTCCGCTTCTCGACCGAAGCCGAGATCCAGGAAGTGTACGGCACCGTGCCGGGCTACCTCGGCCCGATCGGCACGAAACAGCCGGTCACCGTGGTGGCCGACCGCAGCGTCGCCACCATGGCCGACTTCGTCTGCGGCGCCAATGAAGCCGACTACCACTACGTCGGCGCCAACTGGGGCCGCGACTGCGCCGAGCCGCTCGTTGCCGACCTGCGCAACGTGGTCGAAGGCGATCCTTCGCCGGACGGCAAGGGCGTGCTGGCGATCGAGCGCGGCATCGAAGTGGGCCACGTGTTCCAGCTCGGCACTGCCTATTCGGAAGCGATGGACGCCACCTTCCTGGACGAAGCCGGCAAGCCGGCCCCGCTGCAGATGGGCTGCTACGGCATCGGCGTGACCCGCATCCTGGGCGCGGCGATCGAGCAGAACTACGACGACAAGGGCATCATCTGGCCGGATGCGATCGCCCCGTTCGAGCTGGTGCTGTGCCCGATGGGCCTGGACCGCAGCGAGATGGTCAAGGAACAAACCGAGCAGCTGTACGCCGCACTGCAGGCGGCCGGCATCGACGTCATCGTCGACGACCGCGGCCTGCGTCCGGGCGCGATGTTCGCCGACTGGGAACTGATCGGCGTGCCGCACCGCGTCGTGATCGGCGAGCGCGGCCTCAAGGAAGGGAACCTGGAATACCAGGGCCGCCGCGACGAAGCCGCCACCAGCGTGCCGGTCGACGGCATGGTCGCCTTCATCAAGGGCAAGTTGGGCAAGTGAGCCTGGCGACGCTGTTCCCCTTCGCGGGCAGTGCGCTGTTCGCCGGCGCGCTGCTGCTTGCCGGCGCGGCGCATGCCGGCAACCAGAAGGAAGAAGCGCTGGCCGACTCGGTCCGCCTCGCCCTGGCCAACGCCATCAACGACGGCCGCCCACCGAAGCCGGTGCTGCGCGACGAGCAGGCGCGGGCGCGCTACCGGGCCTGGTTCGACGAGATGTCGCGCCGGCTCGCCAAGCGTATCCCGGATGCCTCGTCGCGCACGGAATTCCTCGAATCGGTCTGGTACGAATCGACCCGCGCCGGCCTCGATCCGGGGCTGGTGCTGGGCCTGATCCACGTGGAGTCGGCCTACCGCAAGTACGCGATCTCGATCGCCGGCGCGCGCGGCTACATGCAGGTGATGCCGTTCTGGACCCGCGTGATCGGCGACAGCGACCGCCGCAAGCTGTTCCACATGCAGACCAACCTGCGCTACGGCTGCTCGATCCTGCGCATGTACATCGACATGGAGAAGGGCAACCTGTATCTCGCGCTCGGCCGCTACAACGGCAGCCGCGGCAAGCCGCAGTACCCGAACGCGGTGCTGGCGGCGTGGAAGAAGTGGGAATTCAAGCACGGATAATGCCCTGCTAACAATCCCGCAACAATTCCAGCTGCCATAATGCATTACACTCTGCGCTTTCCAGACGTAGAGGTCCTCATGCGATTGTCCACCCTTGCCGGCGCTGTCCTCATCGCCGCGCTGGCCGGCTGCGCGGCCGTGCCGCCAGCCTCCCAAGTCCCCGCGCACACCCAGGCCGAAGAGCGCGCCAGGAACGTGATCTTCTTCCTCGGCGACGGCATGGGCCTGAACACCCTCACCGCCGCGCGCATCTTCCACGCCGGCGAAGCGGGCGAACTCACCATCGACCGCCTGCCCGAGTCGGCCTTCGTGAAGACCTTCTCGAACGACGCCATGGTCACCGACAGCGCCGCCGGCATGGCAGCCTACATGACCGGCGTGAAGCACAACAACGGCGTGATCTCGATGTCCTTCGGCACCCGCTCGGTCGCGCCAGGCAAGGACGCCAACGGCAATGCCCTGGTCAGCAAGTGCGAGGGCGGCTCGCCCGCCACCACGCTGCTGGAACTGGCGCGCAAGCGCGGCATGGCGCTGGGCGTGGTCACCAACACCAGCGTCACCGACGCCACCCCCGCGTCCGCGTATGGCCATGGCTGCCACCGCAAGCTCGAGACCGATTTCGCGGCCATGCTGGTGCCGGGCGGCGCCGGCTACAATCCGGCGCTCGGAGCGCGCGGCCTGGACGTGATGTTCGGCGGCGGCGCCCAGTTCTTCACCCCCTTCGCAAGCGGCGGCAAGCGCGCCGACAACCGCGACTTGCTGGCCGAAATGCAGGCGCAGGGCTTCCGCGTCGCCCGCGACAGCGCAAGCTTCAAGGCGCTCGCCCTCGATGCACGGCAGCCGGCCATCGGCCTGTTCGCGCCGAACCACATGGACTACGACGCTACTCGCGACCCGGCCAAGCAGCCGAGCCTGACCGAGATGACACGCAAGGCCATCGACCTGCTGGCGCCGCATGCGGGCGCGCAGGGCAAGGGCTTCTTCCTGGTGGTGGAGGGCGGCCTGATCGACCATGCGCTGCATGCCACGCTGGCCAAGCGCGCGCTGCAGGAAACCGTGTCCTACAACGACGCCATGCAGGCCGCGCTGGAGAAGATGGAGCAGCTGGACCCGGGCCTGAAGAACACCCTGATCGTCGCCACCGCCGACCATGACCACACGCTGCTCCTGAACGGCTACACGGTCCGCACCGGCAAGACCACGCCGACCAATCCGGGCGTGCTCGGCCTGGTGCGCAACCTCGACGGCAGCCCCAAGCTGGACAAGGAAGGCCGCCCCTTCACCATCATCGGCTTCGGCACCGGCGAGAACCGCACCAACGGTCCGCGCTCCAGCCAGCCCGCGCTCACCGACGAGATCGTGACGCGCGACGACTACCACCAGGAAGCGGTGGTGCGCACGCGCACCGGAGCCGAAACCCATGGCGGCACCGACGTCTACCTGGGCGCCGCCGGCGCCGGCGCGGAACTCTTCCGCGGGACCATCGACAATACCCGTGTCTTCGGCCTGATCAAGACGGCCGCCGGCCTGTAAGCGGACAAGGAACCTACCCATGAACAAACGACTCAACTTCCTGCTCGCCGCCAGCCTGGCAAGCAGCTGCGCGATGGCCGCGCCGCAGGCCAAGAACATCATCTTCTTCCTCGGCGACGGCATGGGCCCGACCACCATCAGCGCCGCGCGCATCTTCAAGCACGGCGAGGACGGCCTGCTGAACTTCGAACGCCTGGAGCGCACCGCGCGCATCAAGACCTATTCGAACGACTTCCAGACCACCGACAGCGCGCCCTCGATGGGCGCCTACATGACCGGCGTGAAGATCAACCAGGACGGCATCTCGATCAAGGATGCGCGCGCCATCGATCCCGAGAAGGACGCCAACGGCAACCGCACGATCGACAAGTGCGCGCCGAACGACGGCGTGATCGTGCCGACCATCCTGGAGCTGGCCAAGGCCCGCGGCAAATCGGTGGGCGCGGTGACCACCACCGAGCTGACCCACGCCACGCCGGCCTCGACTTTCTCGCATGTCTGCCACCGCGACGCGGCCTACGCCATCGCGCGCCAGATCGTGCCGGGCGGCGAGGGTTACAACCGCGCGCTGGGCGACGGCGTCGACGTCCTGATGGGCGGCGGGCGCCACCACTTCACGCCCTTCGACAAGGCCGCCAACCCGAAAGGCCGCGCGGACGGGCGCGACCTGATGGCGGAGTTCGCGGCGCAGGGCTACGCGGTGGGCAAGACCCGCGCCGACATGATGTCGGCGCGCCCGGGCCGCAAGTTCGTCGGCATCTACAGCGCCGACACCCACATGGACTATTCGCTGGCGCGCCGCGCGGAGCAGCCGACCCTGAGCGAGATGGCCCTGAAGGCAATCGAGCTGCTGTCGAAAGACCCGGACGGCTTCTTCCTGATGGTCGAAGGCGGCAAGATCGACCATGCGCTGCACGACACCAATGCCAAGAACGCGCTGGCCGACACGGTGGCCTTCGACGAGGCGATCCAGGCCGCGATCGACCGCATGCGCGAGATCGATCCGGGGCTGGAGAACACACTGATCGTCGTGACCGCCGACCATGACCACACGATGGTCCTGAGCGGCTATCCGAAGCGCGGCAGCAAGGTGCTGGACATCGTGCACGACTACGCCAGAGGCGAGCCGAAGAAGGACGCCGACGGCAAGACCTTCACCGCGCTCCTGTTCGGCAACGGCAAGGTGCGTCCGGACGTGCGCGCCGACGTCGACAGCGCGGTGGCCCAGGGCGACGAGTACCGGCAGGAAGCCGGCGTGCGCACCGTGTACGAATCGCACGGCGGCGGCGACGTGAAGCTGTACGCCACCGGCGCGGGCTCGGCGCCGTTCAAGGGGACGATGGAGAACACCCAGGTGTTCCACCTGATGAAGGCAGCGGCAGGCCTGTGAATGTAGGGTGGCCGGCTATGCCGGCCGCGCGTTCAAACCGTATGTGAATAGATGCGGCGCGTACAAGCGTCGGTCAGTCGAACGCGCGGACGGCCAAGCCGCCCACCCTACGATGCGCATCCAAACAAAAAGCCCCGGTCTCCCGGGGCTTTCATTTGCAAGGCTACTGGACAGCCGGCCAGTGCTTACTTCAGGTGGTCCGAAATGAGCTTGGTCATTTCGAACATCGAGACCTGCGCCTTGCCGCCGAAGACAGCCTTCAGCTTGTCGTCGGCATTGATCATGCGGCGGTTCGATTCGTCTTGCAGGTTCTGTGCCTTGATGTAGTCCCAGACCTTCTTGGTGACTTCGGTGCGTGGCAGCGGCTTGTTGCCGACCACTGCTGCCAGTTCGCCCGACGGCGTCATCTCTTTCATGAAAGCGGCGTTCGGCTTGCGTGCCGCGGCCGGCTTCGCTGCTGCTTTTGCTGGAGCTGCTTTTTTTGCTGCAGGCTTGGCCGCTGCTGCCGGCTTGGCGGCTGGCTTGGCTGGCGCTGCGGTGGATTTTTTGGCTGTTGCCATCTTCGAGCCTCCTAAAACGATCACAGGGAAAGTTGCGTTATTGACGCACCGGCTTATATTGGTGGCCTTTTACTGTTCATGCAAGTCTTTTTCGAAATTTTTTCATTCTTGTAAGCCCCGATATGCGAGCTATCGCACACTAGGGCATCCGCAAATGAAAAAAACGCGTGCCGGAATGTAAAAAACCGCGCAAAGCCCGTGTCTGCGCGGTTTTCCGGGAATCGCCGGACGCTCAGCGCAGGCCGGGCATCATGCCCTTCATCCCGCGCATCATCTTCATCAAGCCGCCGCCTTTGAGCTTCTTCATCATGGTCTGCATCTGGTCGTACTGGTTCAGCATGCGGTTCACTTCCTGCACCTGCACGCCGGCGCCGGCCGCGATGCGGCGCTTGCGGTTGGCCTTGATCAGGTCCGGCTTGGCGCGCTCCTGCGGCGTCATCGAATCGATGATGCCGACCATGCGGCGCACCTGCTTTTCGGCCTGGTCCATGTTGGCGCCGCTTGCTGCCTGCTGGAACTGGGCCGGCAGTTTATCGAGCAGGCCGGACATGCCGCCCATCTTCTTCATCTGGGTCAGCTGGGCCTTGAAGTCGTTCATGTCGAACTTGCCGCCGCCCTTGATCTTGTTGGCCAGCTCGGTCGCGGCCTCGGCATCGACGCCCTTGCGCGCTTCTTCGACCAGCGCCAGGATGTCGCCCATGCCCAGCACGCGGTTGGCCATGCGCGTCGGATCGAAGGCTTCCAGGCCGTCCAGCTTTTCCGACACGCCGGCGAACTTGATCGGCTTGCCGGTCACGTGGCGCACCGACAGGGCGGCGCCGCCGCGCGAATCGCCATCGAGCTTGGTCAGCACCACGCCGGTAAGCGGCAGCGCGTCGTTGAAGGCCTTGGCGGTGTTGATCGCGTCCTGGCCCAGCATGGCGTCGACCACGAACAGGGTCTCGACCGGATTGACGGCCGCGTGCACCGCGGCGATCTCCTGCATCATCGCTTCGTCGATGCCGAGGCGGCCAGCGGTGTCGATGATCAGGACGTCGTGGTAGTGCTTCTTGGCCCAGTCCAGCGCGTTACGCGCGATGTCGACCGGCTTGTCGTTGGCGGTGGACGGGAAGAAGTCGGCGCCGACCTGCTTGGTGACGGACTCCAGCTGCGCGATCGCGGCCGGACGGTAGACGTCGGCCGACACCGTCAGGACCTTCTTTTTCTTCTGTTCCTTGAGGTACTTGGCGAGCTTGCCGGTGGTGGTGGTTTTACCCACACCCTGCAGGCCGGCCATCAGGATGATCGCCGGCGGCTGCTGGGCGAAGGACAGCTGGGTGGCGTCGGGGCCGAGGTCGGCGCCCATCAGGGCGGCCAGCTCGCGCTGCACCACGCCGACCAGGGCCTGGCCCGGGCTGAGCGAGCCGATGACTTCTTCGCCCAGCGCTTTCTCTTTGACTTTGGCGATGAATTCGCGCACCGCCGGCAGCGCCACGTCGGCCTCGAGCAGGGCCATGCGCACTTCGCGCAGCATCTCGGCGGTGTTCGCCTCGGTGAGGCGCGCTTCGCCGCGCATCGTCTTGACGACCTTGGCTAGGCGTTGGGTAAGGTTATCTAGCATGTTCTACCTACTATATAAGACAGCACGTCGCATTCGACAAACCGCCATTCTACCTTGCGGCAGCCGCCGAGTTCGACCGCCGCAGCGATATAACGCAGTTTTTCGTCACCTGTGATGCGTTCGATCACAGATCACGTACTCATTGGCCATGATTGCAGTCTACCTGCCCGACCGGATCGTCGCTGGATGAGCGCTTAAATATGCCTTAGGGGCGGGGCAGGGCCCGCCCCCGCCATTTCCCGATGGTGTAGACTCTTATTATGCAGAATTCCCTCTTCCTCGCCGCGGCCCTGCTGTACGCGGTGTGCGCCCTGCTGCCGTCGCGCCGGGGCGCCGTCATCTCGGGCGTCACCGCCGTGGCCTGGGCGGTGCATGGCGCCGCGCTCGGACTCGACGTGGCCGAGCCGGGCCGGCTGCGCGTCGGCTTTGCCATCATGCTCTCGAGCGCCCTGTGGGTCTCGGTGGCCGCCTACTGGCTGGAAAACCGCAATTTCGCCCTCGACGGCATGCGCCGCCTGGTCATGCCCTTCGCCGTCGCCGCAAGCGTGCTGCCGGTGGTCTTCCCCGGCAGCCTGCTGCCGCTGAACGGCCAGACGCCGGCCTTCGGCTGGCACGTCCTGGTTGCGGTGCTGGCCTACAGCACGCTCACCATCGCCGCCTTCCACGCCGTGCTGATGGCGCTGCAGGAGGCGCGCCTGCACACGCGTGCCGCCGGCGGCGGCTGGCTGGGCAGCGCGCTGGACCAGCTGCCGGCGCTGCTGACCATGGAAAAGCTGCTGTTCCGCGTGATCTGGATCGGCTTCATCCTGCTCAGCCTGACCGTGCTGTCGGGCGTGGTGTTCTCCGAACAGCTGTTCGGCCGCGCCCTGCGCCTCGACCACAAGAGCGTATTCGCGCTGCTGTCCTGGCTGCTGTTCGCGGCGCTGCTGGCCGGCCGCCGTTTCCAGGGCTGGCGCGGCAAGACCGCGCTGCGCTTCACGCTGGCGGGCTTCGCCACGCTGGCGCTGGCCTACGTCGGCAGCCGCTTCGTGCTCGAAGTCGTCCTGCACCGGGGGCTGGCATGAGCCGCGTCATCTTCTGGCTCCTCCTGATCGGGCTGGTCGTCCTGGCGATCCGCGCCAAGCTCAAGGGCCTGGGCGCGCGCCGCCAGCCGCCCCCCCACCAGGCACCGCCGCGCCAGGCGCCGGTAGGCGAAATCGAAACCATGACCCAGTGCGCGCACTGCGGCATCCACTTTCCGGCCTCCGAAGCGGTCCACGCCGACGGCCACGACTACTGCTCGCCGGGCCACGTGCGCCTGCCGCCGCAGTAAGCCGGCCGATGTCGCCAACAGCGGTGCTGTCCCGCGAAGCGCGCACGACCCTGTGGCGTTCGCTCCAGACCTTCACCGTCACCCGCATCGTCATCGCGCTGGTGCTGCTGCTCTACCTGGGCGTGCGCATCACCGACGGGGGCATGCGCCTGGACGCGGCCAACGCCCCGGCCTGCCTGTTCTACCTGGCGGCGGCGCTGGTCTTCGGCGCGCTCGGCGCCTGGTGGCGGCGCCGCTTCGCGCTGCAACTGGGCTGCCAGATCGCGGTCGACCTGGCCGTGATCTCGCTGCTCTACCTGGAAGCCGGCGGCATGCGCAGCGGCCTGGCGATCCTGTACCTGTTCCCGCTGGCCGGCGCCGCCATCCTGGCGCCCCTGACGCTGGCGCTGTTCTCGAGCGCGGTCGCCACCCTGTTCCTGCTGCTGGAAACCACCTGGCAGGTCTTCATGCAGGACAACGAGCGCTCGCCGATGCAGGCCGGCCTGTACGGCGCCGCCTTCTTCGCCGGGGTGCTGGTGGTGAACCGCCTGGCGGCGCGCCTGATCAAGCAGGAAGAGCTGGCCGCGCAGCGCGGCGCCGACCTGCGTGTGCAGCAGGCGATCAATGCGATCGTGATCGCCGACGTCGGCGACGGCATCCTGGTGGTGGGCAACGACAGCGCGGTCTTCACCGGCAACCCGGCGGCCCGCCGCATGCTGGGCCTGGAAGGGGAGGTGGCGGCCTTCCGGCTGGGCGAGGCGCCGGGCCTGGAACCGCTGGCGCAAGCCTTCAGCGCCTGGCTGCGCGCACCGGGCGAGGACGCGTCGTTCGTGACCGTCAAGCCCTACCAGGAAGACGCCGGCCCCCTGCGCGGCCGGCGCGACCAGCCGGTGCACCTGAAGCTGCGCTTCGCGCGGGTGGACACGCTCGATGCCGCGCTGGGACGCAGCGTGGTGTTCATGCAGGACGTCAGCGCCATCGAGAACCAGGCGCAGCAGCTCAAGCTGGCCTCGATGGGGCGCCTCACCGCCAGCATCGCGCACGAGGTGCGCAACCCGCTGTCGGCGATCGGTCACGCCACCGCGCTGCTGGCCGAAGACCTGCACGGCCCGGCCGAGGTGCGCCTGCTGAAGATCGTGGGCGACAACGTGGCGCGCGTGAACCGCATGGTCGAGGACATCCTGCAGCTGTCGCGCAAGGTGCAGCCGAACGGCGAGCCGGTGCAGCTGGCCGCTTTTCTCGCCGAGCTGAAGGCCGAATTCTGCGAAACCCATGGGCTCGCGGATGATATAGTCTACCTGGGCGACCCCGGGACGAGCGCGCTGCGTTTCGACCCGTTGCACCTGCACGAAGTGCTGCTCAACCTGCTGGGCAATGCGGTGCGCTACGCCAGCCGCGAGCCGGCCAGCATCCGCATCTTCCCGGCCCTGGACGCCGCCGGCCGGATCGAACTGCACGTGCAGGACGACGGCCCCGGCATCACGCCCGAAGTGCGCGCCCACCTGTTCGAGCCCTTCTATACGACCTCGAGCAAGGGCACCGGCCTGGGCCTGTACCTGGCGCGCGAGCTGTGCCTGAACAACGACGCGAAGCTCGACTACGAATACCGCTTCGATCCCACCGCCACCGGACCGCGCCGGGCCAGCGGGCGTTTCGTGATCAGCTTCCCGCAGCCGGCGTGAACCCGGCTTGCCTATATATAGTGTGAGAGAACCATGACCGCACCCCGCATCCTGGTGGTCGACGACGAAGCCGACCTGCGCGAACTGCTCGAGATCACCCTGCTCAAGATGGGGCTGGACGTCGACAGCGCCGCCACGCTGCGCCAGGCGCGCGGCCTGGTCGAGGAGCACGACTATGCGCTGATCCTGACCGACATGCGCCTGCCGGACGGCCTCGGGCTGGAACTGGTGCGCGAGGTGACGGCCTCGCACAAGGGCACGCCGATCGCCGTCATCACCGCCTACGGCAGCGCCGAGAACGCGGTAGTGGCGCTCAAGGCCGGCGCCTTCGACTACATCTCCAAGCCGGTGGCCCTGGATGCGCTGCGTGTGATGGTGCGCTCGGCGCTGAAGCTTTCCGAAACACCGGCGCCGCAGCCGGACGGCGGGGTGCCCGGCTCGCGCATGATCGGCACCTCAAGCGCGATGGCGGCGCTGCGCGCCCAGATCGGACGCCTGGCGCGCTCGAACGCGCCGATCGCGATCACCGGCGAATCCGGCAGCGGCAAGGAACTGGCGGCGCGCGAGATCCACGCCCAGAGTTCGCGCGCCGGCAAGCCTTTTGTTGCGGTGAACTGCGGCGCCATTCCCGAAACCCTGATGGAGGCCGAGTTCTTCGGCTACCGCAAGGGCGCCTTCACCGGGGCGGCGGAAGAGCGCGACGGCTTCTTCCAGGCCGCCAACGGCGGCACTCTGATGCTGGACGAAGTGGCCGACCTGCCGCTGCCGATGCAGGTCAAGCTGCTGCGCGCCATCCAGGAGCGGCGCGTGCGCAAGATCGGCGCCACCGTCGAAGAACCGGTGGACGTGCGCATCATCAGCGCCACCCACCAGGACCTGGCCAAGTGCGTGGAGCAGGGCAGGTTCAGGCAGGATCTGTTCTACCGCCTGAACGTGATCGAACTGTCGCTGCCGCCGCTGCGCGAACGCATCGACGACCTGGCGCCGCTGGTGGACGCGATCCTGGCGCGCCTGGCCGGGCCGGGCCAGGCCGCGCTCGGCCCGGGCGTGCTCGACGCGCTGCGCGCCTACTCCTTTCCCGGAAATATCCGCGAGCTGGAGAACGTGCTGGAGCGGGCGCTGGCCTTTGCCAACGACGGCGTGATCGACGTGGGCGACCTGTCGCTCAAGGCGGCGCGGCCGGGCGATACGGCGCGGCGCGAACCGGCCGCGAGCGCGCCGGCGCCCGTGCCGCTGCCTGAACCGGTGCCGACACCGGTGTCTCCCGCGGCGGAGGCGGCGCCCGCTTGCGCCATGCTGGGCCCGAATGGCTTGCCCGCCAACCTGCCCGAGTACCTGAGCCAGGTCGAGCGCGAGATCATCGGACGCGCCCTGCAGCAGACCCAGTTCAACCGCACCCAGGCGGCAAGCCTGCTCGGCATCAGCCTGCGCCAGCTGCGCTACCAGATGCAGAAGCTGGAGATCTGCGCGCCGGACGACCATGCATGAGCATCTCTATATAATGTAGGGTGGCCGGCTCTGCCGGCCGCGCGTTCAAACCGTGCGTGAATAGATGACACCGCCTCGTTTCACGCGGGACGTGCACGCGCGGTCGGACAAGCCGACCACCCTACAAAAGCAAGACCTGCGGTGTCATCATGTTGTCTTTTCGCCAGTGCAAAATGCACAAGAATGATGCGACGCGCATGTGGCTGCTGAAGCCTTGTGCAGTGTTCCGGAACAGTGTTAGTGCCCGCTCACCGCATACCGCCCGTCGTTCTTGCCCTATGGGCTTGTCAAGCCTGCGCACCAAAAAAAACGAAAAATAATACAAGCGCCGTCACTTGCCCTGACCTGGGTCAGGCACTACAATTAGTCTCATATCAAGTTCGGGCACTAGATATAGTGGTAGTGGATCAGCAGAAACTGGTTCACATCCGACTTGAAGCTTGCTCTGCAAGCGCCTGATTCAACAACGATTTCTACCCTGCCGCATCGGTCTCTTGCTTGGTTGCCAGTAAGAATTTCCATCTGGCGGGGTATCGCTTTGCTTAAAATTTTGTCCGGTTGACAAGTCCGGCGCAAGACAAACGGCAGGTTCGCTGCTCACTGGAGGCTCAATGCAAACAGCACAAGACATTTCGATCAATCCACACGTCACCCCAGGCGCGTCGGCCACCGCCACGCCCGCAGAGATCGTCGCGCGTGGTGACTACCGGGTTATCCGCCGCAACGGCGCCGTGGTCGCTTTCGAACCGCACAAGATCTCGGTCGCGATGACCAAGGCCTTCCTCGCCGTCGCCGGCGGGCAGGGCGCCGCATCGGCCCGCATCCGCGAGCTGGTCGAGCAGCTGACCGGCAACGTGGTGGCCGCCCTGGTGCGCCGCCAGCCGAACGGCGGCACCTTCCACATCGAGGACGTGCAGGACCAGGTCGAACTGTCGCTGATGCGCTCGGGCGAGCATGACGTCGCGCGCGAATACGTGCTGTACCGCGCCAAGCGCATGGAAGAGCGCCGCGCCGCCAAGGAAGCCGCGGGCGGCACCCAGGTCGCCGCGCCGCAGATCCACGTGGTCGACGGCGGCGAGCGCCGCCCGCTGGACATCAACGACGTCCACGCCCTCGTGAACGCCGCCTGCTCGGGCCTGGAGAAGCACGTCGACGCCGACGCGATCGTCGCCGAGACCCTGAAGAACCTGTACGACGGCGTGCCGGTCGAGGAGCTGCACAAGTCGGCCATCCTGGCCGCCCGCGCCCTGATGGAAACCGACCCGGCCTACAGCCAGGTCACCGCGCGCATCCTGCTGCACACCATCCGCAAGGAAGTCTTCGGCCATGAAGTGCCGCAAGCCGGCGCAGCCGCCGAGTACATCACCTACTTCCCGCAGTACATCGCCAAGGGCATCCAGAACGAGCTGCTGGACGAAGCGCTGGGCACCTACGACCTCGAGCGCCTGGCCAAGGCCATCGTCGCCGACCGTGACCTGCAATTCGGCTACATCGGCCTGCAGACCCTGTACGACCGCTACTTCCTGCACGTGCGCGAAACCCGCATCGAGATGCCGCAGGCCTTCTACATGCGCGTCGCGATGGGCCTGGCCCTGCGCGAAGCCGACCGCGAAGCGCGCGCCATCGAGTTCTACAACCTGCTGTCGTCGTTCGACTTCATGAGCTCGACCCCGACCCTGTTCAACTCGGGCACCCGCCGCTCGCAGCTGTCCTCGTGCTACCTGACCACCGTCGGCGACGACCTGGAAGGCATCTACGACGCCATCAAGGAAAATGCGCTGCTGTCGAAGTTCGCCGGCGGCCTGGGCAACGACTGGACGCCGGTCCGCGCACTGGGCTCGCGCATCAAGGGCACCAACGGCAAGTCGCAGGGCGTGGTCCCGTTCCTGAAAGTCGTGAACGACACCGCCGTCGCGGTGAACCAGGGCGGCAAGCGCAAGGGCGCGGTCTGCGCCTACCTGGAAACCTGGCACATGGACATCGAGGAATTCCTCGACCTGCGCAAGAACACCGGCGACGACCGCCGCCGCACCCACGACATGAACACCGCGAACTGGATTCCGGACCTGTTCATGAAGCGCGTGATGGAGAAGGGCCACTGGAGCCTGTTCTCGCCGAGCGAAACGCCTGACCTGCACGACAAGGTCGGCAAGGCCTTCGAAGAAGCCTACGTCGCCTATGAAGCCAAGGCGGCGCGCGGCGAAATGACCGTGTACAAGAAGGTCGAAGCGCTCGACCTGTGGCGCAAGATGCTGTCGATGCTGTTCGAAACCGGCCACCCGTGGATCACCTTCAAGGATCCGTGCAACATCCGTTCGCCGCAGCAGCACGTCGGCGTGGTGCACTCGTCGAACCTGTGCACCGAGATCACGCTGAACACCAGCGCCGACGAGATCGCCGTCTGCAACCTGGGCTCGGTGAACCTGCCGCAGCACATGAAAGGCGAGGGCCTGGACCACGCCAAGCTGCAGAAGACCATCCGCACCGCGATGCGCATGCTCGACAACGTCATCGACATCAACTACTACGCCGTGGACAAGGCGCGCAATTCGAACCTGCGCCACCGCCCGGTGGGCATGGGCATCATGGGCCACCAGGACTGCCTGCACATGATGCGCGTGCCGTTCGCCTCCGAGAAGGCCGTGGAATTCGCCGACAAGTCGATGGAAGCCGTCTGCTACTACGCCTACCTGGCCTCGACCGAGCTGGCCGAGGAGCGCGGCCGCTACGAGACCTACGAAGGTTCGCTGTGGGACCGCGGCATCCTGCCGCAGGACTCGATCAAGCTGCTGGCGGAAGAGCGCGGCGGCTACCTGGAGCAGGACACCAGCGAATCGATGGACTGGACCGTGGTGCGCGAGCGCATCAAGCAGTTCGGCATGCGTAACTCGAACTGCGTGGCGATCGCCCCGACCGCGACCATCTCGAACATCATCGGCGTGTCGGCCTGCATCGAGCCGACCTTCCAGAACCTGTACGTGAAGTCGAACCTGTCGGGCGAATTCACCGAGATCAACTCCTACCTGGTGCGCGACCTGAAGGCGCGCGACCTGTGGGACGAGGTGATGATCGCCGACCTGAAGTACTTCGACGGTTCCCTGAGCAAGATCGACCGCGTGCCGCAAGACCTGCGCGACATCTACGCCACCGCCTTCGAAGTCGAGCCGAAGTGGCTGGTGGAACAGGCATCGCGCCGCCAGAAGTGGATCGACCAGGCCCAGTCGCTGAACATCTACATGGCCGGCGCCTCGGGCAAGAAGCTGGACGAGACGTATAAACTGGCCTGGCTGCGCGGCCTGAAGACCACCTACTACCTGCGCACCATCGCGGCGACGCACATGGAGAAGTCGACCACCCGCACCGGCGCCCTGAACGCGGTGCCGGTCTCGGGCGGCCTGTCGGCCGGCCATGCCGCGCCGGCAGCCGCGGCTCCGGCCGCGGCCCCTGCCGCCGCGGCGGACGTGGTGGAAGGCGCCGCCTGCTACCTGCGTCCGGGCGACGCCGGCTTCGACGAGTGCGAGGCTTGCCAATAAGCCGCCAATAAGCGGCCTCGGGTGCGGACCGGCATGCATGCCGGTCCGCACCGCTGACTTTACTGAACCAATACGACCGATCGTCCGCCTCGCGCGGACGCTTCATGAAAGAAGGAACCAACACATGCTCTCCTGGGACGACGAACCAAGCACCGCACCAGCCCCGCGCGCAGCGCAAGGCGCCGGCGAGGCGGCACCCGCCGCCGAAGTCGCCAAGCGCGTCAACGCCGACGACAAGCGCATCATCAACGGCCAGACCGACGTCAACCAGCTGGTGCCGTTCAAGTACAAGTGGGCATGGGACAAGTACCTGGCCGGCTGCGCGAACCACTGGATGCCGCAGGAAGTGAACATGCAGCGCGACATCGAGCTGTGGAAGAGCCCGAACGGCCTGACCGAAGACGAGCGCCGCATCGTCAAGCGCAACCTCGGCTTCTTCGTCACCGCCGACTCGCTGGCCGCCAACAACATCGTGCTGGGCACCTACCGCCACATCACCGCGCCGGAATGCCGCCAGTACCTGCTGCGCCAGGCCTTCGAGGAAGCGATCCACACCCACGCCTACCAGTACATCGTCGAGTCGCTGGGCCTGGACGAGCGCGAGATCTTCAACGCCTACAACGAGATCGCGTCGATCCACGACAAGGACCAGTTCCTGATCCCGTTCATCAACGTCCTGACCGACCCGGAATTCAAGACCGGCACCCTGGAAAACGACCAGAAGCTGCTGAAGTCGATCATCGTGTTCGCCTGCCTGATGGAAGGCCTGTTCTTCTACGTCGGCTTCACCCAGATCCTGGCGCTCGGCCGCCAGAACAAGATGACCGGCGCCGCCGAGCAGTACCAGTACATCCTGCGCGACGAGTCGATGCACGTGAACTTCGGCATCGACCTGATCAACACGATCAAGATGGAAAACCCGCAGCTGTGGACCCCGGCCTTCCGCGAAGAACTGAAGACCCTGTTCATGCAGGCGGTCGACCTCGAATACCGCTACGCCGAAGACACCATGCCGCGCGGCGTGCTGGGCCTGAACGCCCCGATGTTCAAGGGCTACCTGCGCTTCATCGCCAACCGCCGCGCCGTGCAGATCGGCCTGGATCCGCTGTTCCCGAACGAAGAAAACCCGTTCCCGTGGATGAGCGAGATGATCGACCTGAAGAAGGAGCGTAACTTCTTCGAGACGCGCGTGACCGAGTACCAGACCGGTGGGGCGCTGAGCTGGGACTAATCCTTCCGCATCTGCCTCATGACACCCGGCTGCCAGCGATGGCAGCCGGTTTTTTTCATTTCTGAGCACGCGGCTGTGCTAACTTTGCGTTCCACCACCATGAGAGGTCAAGGCCTGCCATGACCCCGGAACAAGCCGACGAACTGCTGCGGACACTGAAGACCCGTTTCGACAAGAACATGGGGCGCCATGCGGAATGTGACTGGCTCAAGGTCGAGGCAAGACTCCAGGACCATCCCGCCGCGCTCGATTCGCTGGCGCAGATGGAAGCCACCGGCGGCGAGCCGGACGTCGTCGGCATGGACGACGCGCGTGGCAGCGTCGTCTTCTGCGACTGTTCCCCGGAAACCCCCGCCGGCCGCCGCAGCCTATGCTACGACCGCGCCGCTTGGGAAGCGCGCAAGGAAAACAAGCCGCGCGGCAGCGCTGAAGAAATGGCCGCCGGCATGGGCATCACGCTGCTGACCGAAGCACAGTACCGCCACCTGCAAACGCTGGGCGAATTCGACCGCAAGACCTCGAGCTGGGTCGCGACGCCGCTGGAGGTGCGCAAGCTGGGCGGCGCGCTGTTCTGCGGCCGCCGCTACGGCCGGGTGTTCGTTTACCACAACGGCGCCGAGTCCTATTACGCGGCGCGCGGCTTTCGTGGCGTACTGACCTTATAACAGGGCGCTAGCTCAAGACAGGCTGCACCTTACAAAATGTCAGCATCTTGCGCACCGCCAATCTATCTCAGTCTGTCCGAATCCAGAATGGTCGTTCAATTCATCATCAGGGAGAACGCCAATGGCATCCGACGCATACCTGCAAATCGACGGCATCAAGGGCGAATCGGCCGACGCCGGCCACCAGGGCTGGATCGAGCTCACCTCGGTCAGCTTCGGCGTGATGCAGGCTACGGTCGGCAGCAAGTCCACCGCCGGTGGTCACACTGCCGGACATTGCGAGCATCGGACACTATCCTTGTCCAAGATCGCCGACCTCGCCTCGCCAATCCTGATGCAGCACTGCTCGATGGGCAAGACGATCCCGAAGGCCCGGCTGGAATTCATGCGCGCCGACGGCGACGGCAAGCGGGTCAAGTACTACCAGGTCGACCTGGAGAACGTGCTGGTCTCCCACATGGACCAGGTCATGAACGGCGGTGGCTTGCTCCAGGACGAGATCGGGCTGTGTTTCTCGAAGGTGAAGTGGTCGTACACGCAGCAGAAGATCGGTGGCGGCATTGGTGGTCAAACCGCCGGTGGCTGGGACCTTGCGGCCAAGAAGTGCTGCGCCTGAGGCGTCGCCATGGCCATTCCAATTCAGCCCCGGGACAACCTGGGGCACTTCATGCTCCCTCAGGCGCCTGAGCAAGCCGGTTATTACGTGTACGGCAACGTGGGCGGAAAGCCTGGCACCGGCCATCTCGCCCAATACGCCCACCCCAAAATGCTGTCAGTCATCTTCTGGGTTGAGCGGGAGTGGCAGGCCATCGACCATCGGAAATTCGGCATTGGGAATATGAGTCTTGCCGGCGGACTCAGGTACGAGCACGATACCCACATGAAGGGCATCGAAATGGATATGCGCCCGATCCGAAAGGATGGAATGATCGGCCCAGCGGCTCGCTGCACGTACAAGGACAAGACGATCTACTATCAGGCCGCCACGATCAAGCTAGTCAACCTGTTTTTGCGGCACCCCTTGGTCAAGCTCATCTACTTCAACGATGACGAGCTGCGCGCCGTGTGCGGCCCACGCGTGAAGCGCTGGCCTTCGCACGACGACCACCTGCACGTTGGGCTATGGGAGGGACGATGAACACACGCTTTGTATGTCTTGCCATCGCATTGTTGCTCCCCTTGGCCAGTGCGGCCGAGCCGCAGCCTCCGAAAGACCCGGGGGCGCGTTATCTTGCCACGCCGCTCAAGGGCGACTACTACGTGTACGGCGGCAGCCTGGGCGATTCCGTACCACCGACGGCGAAAGACAGGAAAGTGTCGCTGATGTTCACTGGAGCTCTCGCAAAAGAGCTTTTCGACCAGATCGGGCCAGACAGGAAAGACGCCTGCGGAGCCGGGCCGGACCACCGGACGCGCCTCAGAGGTCACCTTTCCTGTATCTGGGAAAAGCGCGGCACGTACACAGGGTATGCGTGCTATGTTGGCCTTGACGTCCCGACCGGGAAGAGTACCTACGGGTCGATTTGTTAGGTCAAGACGAACGCTGATATTTTCACGTAGGTCTTGATAGGGTAAATAGGCGCAAACTGACGTTGCGGGCTCACGTTACGATCTGCCAGTTGGCCAATGGTCGTTGTGGCGATATTTTTTGCGCCGGCTGTCAGCCCGAGGTATCAGGCCAGGGGCCGCGCCTTTGCCACCAGCGCCAGCAAGTCCGGCGCCGCCACCGGCTTGACCAGGTGATGGTCGAACCCCGCCGCGATGGCGCTCTGCCGGTCCTGCTCCTGTCCATAGCCCGTCAAGGCGATCAGGGTGGCGTTGGACGTCTCCGGCGCGGCCCGCAAGCGGCGCGCCAGCTCGTTCCCATCCATCCCCGGCAGTCCGATATCGAGGATGCACACCTCGGGCTGTCCGGTCCTGGCCCGCGCGAGCGCCTGCTGCGGGCCGTATTCGATCATGACGGCATGCCCGGCCGCTTCCAGGCACATGCCCAGCATCTGGGCCGCATCGACGTTGTCGTCGACCACCAGCACGCGCCGGGCGGCGGACGGGGCAAACGGCGCGTCCTCGCCCAGCGACACCTCGGTCCCATCCTGCTCGGCGGCGCGCGGCAGGGTCACGACGAAACGGCTGCCCTGGCCCAGGCCTTCGCTGTGGGCGGCGACGCTGCCGCCGTGCAGCTCCACCAGGCTTTTCACCAGCGCCAAGCCGATGCCGAGCCCGCCCTGCGAGCGGTCGGGGCTGCGGTCGGCCTGGGCGAACAGGTCGAATATGCGTTCCAGCAGGTCAGGCGCGATCCCGACGCCGTTGTCGGCCACCACCAGGACCACCCGCTCACCGGTCGCTCCCATCGTCACTTCGACGCGTCCTTCCGGCGGGGTGTACTTGGCCGCGTTGCCCAGCAGGTTGCTCAGCACCTGCACCAGGCGCTTGTGGTCGCCCAGCACCTGGGCGGCGTCGAACGCCAGTTCCACCACCAGGCGGTGGCGCTTCGCTTCCATCAGGGGGCGGGTCTGTTCGATCGCATCGGCGATGACCTGCTTGACGTCGAGCCGCGCCTGTTGCAGCTCTACCAGGCCACGGGTGACGCGCGAGACGTCCAGCAGGTCGTCCACCAGGCCGGTCATGTGCTTGACCTGGCGCGAGATGATCTGGCTGGTGCGGCGGCGCTGCTCGGGGGCCAGGTCGCGCGACTCCAGCAGGTCGGCGGCGGCGCGGATCGGCGCCATCGGGTTCCTCAGTTCGTGCGCCAGCATGGCCAGGAATTCGTCCTTGCGGCGGTCGGCCTCGCGCAAGGCTTCCTCGGCGTGCTTGCGCTTGGTGATGTCGATGCAGACCGCAAGGATGCTGTCCGAGCCATTTCCTCCCGCAGCGCGGATCAGGCTCACCGTGTTGTTGACCCACACGCTGCTGCCGTCCGGACGCAGGTAGCGCTTTTCGATCTCGAACGGCTCGCCGGCCGCGATGGTGCGCTTGAACAGCGGCAGGTTCAGCGCCAGGTCGTCCGGATGCGTGATCTCCTGCATCGGTGTCCCGAGCAGCGCTTCGCGGGTGCGCCCCACGATGTCGCCAAAACGCTCGTTGATCTTCACGATCCGGCCTTGCAGGTCGGTTTCGCAGATGCCGGCGGCGGTCTGCCCGAACAGCGACTGCAGGTGGGCTTCGCTCTTGCGCAAGGCCTCTTCGGTGCGGCGGCGCTCGGTCAGGTCGACGAAGGTGCAGACCGCGCCGTGCAGCTGGCCGTCGCGCCAGACCGGGCGCGCGCGGTACTCGACAGGAAAACCGGTGCCGTCGACGCGGAAGAACATCTCGTCCTCCACCAGCGCCGGCACGCCGTCGCGCGCGGCGCGGTAGATCGGGCAATCCTCCACGCAGTAGTGCGAGCCGTCCGGGTGCGCGCGGTGGATCACGCCGTGCAGCTTCCTGCCGATCACCTCGTCTTCGCTGCGGAAGCCCAGTATCTTCAGGAAGGCGGCGTTGCACATGATGGTGACGCCCTCGCGGTCCACCGAATAAAAGCTTTCCTCGGTGCAGTCGAGCAGCAGGCGCAGGTAGTCGTGGCTGCCACGCACCCGCTCCTCGGCCGCGCGCAGCTCGAGCGCGATGCGGCTGCGCTCGATCGATTCCCAGCAGCGGTTCGCCACCGCTTCCAGCAGGCGCACCTCGTGCTCCTGCCAGCGGCGCGGCGTCGACTGGTGCAGCGCCATGCCGGCGACCCACTGCTCGCCCTTGATGACAGGGACGGAGATCACGGCGCGCAGGCCGGTGTCGCGGTAGGCTTGCAGCACGTCGCCGACCCGCGCGTCGGTCTCGCTGTCTTCCACGACATAAGGCTGGCCGAGGCGGTTCAGGCGGACGAACTCGGCGCCGAAGGCAGCCAGCTGGTAGCGCCCGACGATGCTGGCAACGCCCCTGGTGTAGTTGCCGGTGAGGGTGAAGCTGCCCTGGTCTTCGCTCACGTAGGCATAGGCGCAGCGGTCCGCGCCAAGATGCTCGCCCAGCAGGCGCGCGCCGGTCTGGGCGATCTGTTCGGGATCGGTGAGCAGGCGGATGGCGTCGTCGAGCCCGGTAATGAAGCGATAGCGGGCGAGTTCGGCATGCACCAGGGAGTCCGCATCGACCGGGGGCATCGGCATTGGGTTCGGCATTCGTTGGCTGCTTGTCTGGGCTCGGCGCGCGCGTGCCGGAAGAGATCGATTGGCGATTATAGCCGTGGCACACTTTGCTCAGCGCACGCCGCCGACTTGCCCTATGATGTCGCACTGTCCAGTTCCGCATTGTCAACAACAGGAGAACTCCCTTGCAAGCCAAGACCGTCGCGCTGCTCGCCAGCCTGGCAGCCGTGTCCGCTGCCCACGCCGCACCGGCAACGACCGCCGGCCAGACCACTTTCCAGAACAACTGCGCCAGCTGCCACAGCGTGGACGCAGGTCTGTCCTCGCGTGCCGGCCCCGGCCTGTTCGGCGTGCTTGGACGCAAGGCGGCCGGCGTTTCCGGCTTCGACTACTCCGCGGCCCTGGTGAAGGCCGGCGCCGCCGGCAAGACCTGGACCCGTGAAGAGCTGGACGTTTTCCTGGCGGACCCCGCGAAGAACGTGCCCGGCACCACGATGCCGGTCGGCGTGCCGGACAAGGCGGCGCGCACGGCATTGGTCGACTACCTGGCCGGCCTGCAAGGCGCCGTCACCGCAGCGGCGCCTGCGAAGGCGGCGACGGCGGCCGAGCGCCAGGGTTCCTGGGACGACAACCAGCCCGGCCGCATCCACCACATCAAGGTGAGCGACATGCCGCCGCCTTTCGCCACCAGCAGCGCCGGCAACGGCCCGCGCGTCGAGGCGCGTCCGAACGGCAGCATGCCGACCGTGCCGCAGGGCTTCGCGGTCAGCGTGTTCGCGGTCGATGCCGACAAGCCGCGGGTGGCGTTGCGCGCGCCGAACGGCGACATCTTCCTGGCCGCCACCGCCAAGGGCGAGATCAAGGTGGCGCGCGCGAAGAGCGGCCAGGCCGCCGACAAGGTCGAGGTCTTCGCCAGCGGCTTGAGCCGCCCCTACGGCATGGCTTTCTGGCCGTCCGGCGCGCATCCGCAATACCTGTATGTCGCCAACGTCAATGCGATCGTGCGCATCCCCTACCGCAACGGCGACCTGAAGGCGCGCGGCCCGGTCGAGACCGTGGTGGCGCAGCTGTCCGACACCAGCGGCGGCCACACCACCCGCACCCTGGCTTTCTCGAAGGACGGCAAGACCATGCTGCTGTCGATCGGCTCGGCCACCAACGTGGCCACCGAGATCGGCCCGCAGCCGCCCGAACCGCTGGCGCAGTGGGAAGCGAAGCACGGCGTCGGTGCCAGCTGGGGCGTGGAAACCGACCGCGCCACCGTCATGGCCTTCGACGTGGACGGCAAGAACCGCCGCACCTATGCCACCGGCCTGCGCAACTGCGTCGGCATGCTGGTCTATCCAGGCACGGGCGACGTGATGTGCACGGTGAACGAGCGCGACGCGCTGGGCGACAACCTGCCGCCGGACTACCTGACCCGCGTGAAGCAGGGCGGTTTCTACGGCTGGCCGTGGTACTACATCGGCGACCACGAAGACCCGCGCCTGAAGGGCCAGCGCCCGGACCTGAAGGGCAAGAGTATCGTGCCGGATGTGCTGATCCAGTCGCACTCGGCGCCGCTCGGCATGGCGGTCTACCAGGCGCTGAAGGGCGCCAGGCACGCCTTCCCGAAGGAGTACGAGGGCGATGTGTTCGTGGCCCTGCACGGTTCCTGGAACCGCGGCGTACGCACGGGCTATAAAGTGGTGCGCGTCTTCATGAAGAATGGCGTGCCGACCGGCCAGTACCAGGACTTCATGAGCGGCATGGTGCTGAGCGACCGCGACGTCTGGGGCCGCCCCGCCGCTGTCGAGGTGGCGGCGGATGGCGCACTACTGGTGGTCGACGACGCCGGCGGCACCGTCTGGCGGATCGCGCCGCAGCGTTGAAGCTTCTCCCGAAAACCCGTCGCAAGACGGGTTTTTTCATTGTTGAGCTCGCTCATCATCCGTCCGTTGTCCCTGCACTATGGTAGGGAGGATCGACCAGGAGGAAGCGATGAATGTCAGGGAAATGCCGCGCGCGCCGGCGCACACGGTGGAATGGGAATTCGCCCAGTCCACCTATGCATCCGTGCTGGCCGACGTGCCCGCCGCACTGTTCCCTTACTGGGCCTGCAGTGCGCACGAGGCCTTTCCCGGCATCCCGCGTGATGCTTCCTTCTTCGCCCAGTCGGCCGAGGGCCTGATGACGTTCTTCGATTGCGCCGCCAGCGCCGGCAGGGCCTGCGCGCTGCCCTCGCGCGCGGCCGATTCGGTGTGGCGTGCATGGACGCGCCTGGATCCCGCAGGCCTCGACGCTTTTTGCATCCGCCACGTCGGCCGCGCCATCCCTTATATGGAGCGCATGCGGGAAGGGGAGCTGGACAGGGCGCTGGCCGTCTGCCTGGTGCAGGCCCGGCGCCGCGCCTCGCAGCCCGCGGCGGGCCGTCACCTCCCGCGCTTGTTCGGGCTGGACGCCCAGCTGGGCATGCCGGGCGGCGCCGGCTACCGCGTCATCCAGGGACTGGTCGCCCGTTCGCCACTGGACGAGTTGGGCAATCCCGAAGGCGAGGCGGACTTCCCGGCCAGCCTGCGGCCCGACGCGCTGCGCCGGGCAGGCCTGGTGAGCGAGGCCGAGTATGCCGAGGCGCAGTACGGCGCCTGCGGCGGCTAGATCAATGGCCTGAGCAGGTCTTCAGCAGGATGGCGAACTCGTCTTGCAAGGACGATTCCACGCCTGCGCCGTGCGCCGTGCGCCGCCGCTATCATGGCGTCGACCGGCCAGCCTGGCCGCAGGAGCGCGCATGCCCGACCACTTCGCACTGCATTACATCCCCGAATCCTTTTCCGTGGCCGGCCAGAAGCTGATGGGGAGGCAGTCGGCCGGCGTCGGCCTGTTGGGAGCGATTGCCCGCGATGCCGGCTTGCGCGAAATCGGCTGCCTTGCCGCCGATCGCAGCCATGCTGACGCATTCGCAGCCACCCTCCAAGGCGAGGGTTTTGGCGGCGCGATGGCGTGGATCCCGCCGTCGGCCCCGCAGGGGCTCGAGCGTTTCGGCTGCCTGTACCATCCCGGCCCCGATATCGAGCGCCTGGCCTGGCGCAGGCTGGCTGTGGGCGAGCACCGCTACAGCCTGTGCGGCATCACGCACGCCACCGCCTCGCACGAGATGATGAGCATGATGGCGAATTTGCTGGTGGCGCCGGTGCGCAGCTGGGATGCGATCATCTGCACCTCGCGCGCGGTGCGCGACAGCGTCCGGGTGCTGGTCGAGGAGCAGGCCGACTACTTGCGCACCCGCCTGGCGGCGCAGCGCTTCGAGCTGCCGCAACTGCCCCTGATCCCGCTCGGCGTGCATGCTGCCGACCTGCGCCCCGAAGCCGGCCGGCGCGTCGAAGCGCGCGCCCGGCTCGGTATCGGGGAAGAAGACGTGGCCTTCCTCTACCTCGGCCGGCTGTCGGTGCACGCCAAGTCCCACCCGCAGCAGATGTTCAGCGCCCTGGAGCGCGCCGAGAAGGGCGGGCGGCACGTGCACCTGGTCATCGCCGGCTGGTATGCGGGCGAGGCGATCGAAGCTGCGTTCCGTGAAGCGGCCGCGCTCCTGTGTCCGTCGGTGCGCCTGATCGAACTCGATGGCCGCGTACTCGGCAACCAGCTCGACGCCTGGGCTGCCGCCGACGTGTTCACCTCGCTGGCCGACAACGTGCAGGAGACCTTCGGCCTGGCCCCGGTGGAAGCGATGGCGGCCGGGCTGCCTTGCGTGGTCTCGGACTGGAGCGGCTACCGCGACACGGTGCGCGACGGCATCGACGGCTACCGCATCCCGACCGTGATGCCGGGACCGGGCGCGGGACTCGACCTGGCGCTGCGCCACGACGACGGGGTGGACAGTTTCGACATGTACTGCGGCCACGCGAGCCAGGCGGTGGCGGTGGACGGCGCGCAGCTGGCGCAGGCCTACGGGCGCCTGGTGGGCGACGCTCAGCTGCGCCGCAGGCTCGGAGAACAGGCGCGGCGCCGGGCCGAGACGGAATTCGACTGGACGGTCATCCTGGGCCGTTACCGCGCCTTGTGGGACGAACTCGCCGAACGGCGGCGCGCCGACCCGGTGCTGGCGCCGCCGCTGCCGTCGCGCGCCCCGGACCGTCCGGACCCGTTCCGGCTGTTCGCGAGCTACGCGACAAGGCCGCTCACGGCGGCCTCGCTGGTGGAGCTGGCGCCGGAGGCCACGCTGGCGCTGGTGAACGGGTATCGCGACCTGGCGATCAACCGCTTCGCCTCGGGCTCGCTGCCGACGCTCGAGGATTTCGGCCGTCTGTTCGGCGCCATCGGGCCGCGCCCGGTGGAAGTGGAAGAATTGATCGACACGCTGGGACCGTGCGACCGTCCGACGCTGTTGCGCGGGCTGGCGTGGCTGTGCAAGATGGACCTGCTCAGGGTCGTCGAATAATCAACACGCCGGCCGCCCGCGCGTAAAAATCAAAGGCACTGTTTTGCGCATCGCGCTGTCCAAGCATGGGCAAGCGGTTTTCCTGGTTCGGGATCCGGATCGCGCCGATGGATTGCCGATGCAGCGTCAATTAGGAGCGCATCCATTGCCGGAGACGGCAGTTTCGATGAACGCGCCGCGCTGAAAGACCGGCCGCTGCAAGCCGTGACGCTGGTTTGCCGATCAATCGAAATGGGATTTGGCGTGATCGCGGTGTAGTAGTTAACCGACGAATGCGCAATCGCATGTTTAAGTACGAAAAACGTGATTCACTTTGAGGTGTTCGGGTTGCGCGCTCACAAAGTTTTCGTGTACTTTACGTGTTTGAATTTGTCAAAACGTGAACATGTGATATTGTCGCGTCCATCCGGGCAGTAATCGATCGAATAATAGGAACTGATTCAATCAGTATGCACGTAAGCGAAGCGAAAAGAACAAGCCGCACTGCCTGACCGTGTTCAGGCAAGGCGGCTTTTTCTTTTCGCGCCCGCAAGGGTAGCGATGTGAAAACGCATTGAGTCGGATACCTAGCGACGTTGGCTGAAGCGCTGCAATTGTGAGGAGTTGCAGCAGTTCAGCCGGTGCCGGATTCATTGGCCCAAATCGCCAGGCGGTTTGGTCCGATGAATAATTCGCCCGCCACGCTGAGGGTGGGCGGGTTTTAAACCTTGAGCGTATTTCTCATCGCAGATGAAGGAGAATCTAAATGGCAACCGCTAAGAAACCAGCAGCAAAGGCTGCAACCGAGAAACCGGCAGCAAAGAAAACCGCCGCCGCCGCGAAACCGGCAGCCAAGGCCGCTCCGGCCAAAGCAGCTGCCAAGCCGGCGGCCAAGACCGCCGCCAAGCCGGCAGCGAAAACCGCAGCTAAACCTGCTGCCAAGAAAGCTGCAGCAAGCAAGACCACCGCCGCCAAGACCACCGCCACCAAGGCAGCGGCCAAGCCGGCAGCAAAGAAAGCCGCAGCAACCAAGACCGCAGCAACCAAGACCACTGCGACCAAGGCAGCAGCGAAGCCTGCAGCAAAGAAAGCTGCAGCCAAGCCAGCAGCCAAGAAAGCTGCAGCAAAACCGGCAGCTAAGCCTGCTGCAAAGAAAGCCGCTGCAAAACCGGCAGCAAAAGCTGCAAGCAAGTCGGTAGCCAAACCGGCAGCGAAGAAAGCTGCTGCTAAGCCGGCAGCTAAGCCTGCTGCAAAGAAAGCCGCCGCCAAGCCGGCAGCCAAGGCCGCCGCCACCAAGTCGGCAGCAAAGCCGGCAGCAAAGAAAGCCGCCGCTAAACCGGCAGCTAAACCTGCTGCAAAGAAAGCGGCAGCAAAGCCGGCAGCCAAGGCCACCGCTACCAAATCGGCAGCCAAGCCGGCAGCAAAGAAAGCCGCTGCTAAACCAGCTGCGAAGAAAGCCGCCGCTAAGCCTGCAGCAAAGAAAGCAGCCGCCAAGCCAGTAGCGAAAACCGCTGCCAAGCCGGCAGCCAAGAAAGCAGCTGCGACCAAAACCGCCGCTACCAAATCGACTGCGGCCAAATCGGCTACAAAGCCGGCAGCAAAGAAAGCGACCGCGACCAAAGCCGCCGCTAAGCCTGCTGCCAAGAAAGCTGCTGCTCCGGCTAAAACCGCGGCAAAGCCTGCTGCAAAAAAAGCGGCCGCTCCAGCTAAAGCCGCTGCTCCGGCTAAAGCCGCAGCCCCGGCAAAAGCGGCCGCACCAGCTAAATCCGCTGCCACCAAATCGGCTGCCGCCAAGCCTGCTGCAAAGCCGGCCGCAAAAGCCGAAGCCAAGCCGGAAATGAAAGCGGAAGCGAAACCGGAAGCCAAGGCCGAAGCAAAACCGGAAGTGAAAGCCGATAGCAAGGCCGACAGCAAATCGGATGCGAAAGCCGACGGCAAATCGGAATCGAAAGCCGAAGCCAAACCGGAAGCGAAAACCGATTCGAAATCGGACAGCAAGGCAGCCGCACCTGCTCCGGCAGCGAAAACCACGCTGTCGCCGGCAGCCGCATGGCCGTTCCCTACCAGCAGCCGCCCGTAATTCCGGCTCGATAGCGAGTCTTGCCTGGTTCAGGCAAAATACCGCTGTGTGATCGTTCACACGGCGGTTTTTTTTTGAGGAGCCTACGTGCTGTCTATTCTCCAGTTTATCGTCGATACCGCTGCCGCCTTGCTGGGAGGGCTGCTCCTGCTGCGCTTCTGGATGCAGGCCACGCGCGTGCGTCCGCCGCAGCAGATCGGCCAATTCACCTTCACCCTGACCGACTGGCTGGTGCTGCCGCTGCGGCGCCTGGTGCCGGGCATGGGCGGTTATGACTGGGCGAGCCTGATCGGCGCTTTCCTGGTGGTGGTGCTGGCCAGTTCGCTGCTGCTGGTAGCGGGAGCGGATGCGCATATGGTGCTGCTGCACGCGCTGTACCGGTTCCTGAACTGGATCCTGTACGGCTTCATGGCGCTCCTGATCATCGACGCGATCTTCAGCTGGGTGAACCCGCAGGCGCCGCTGGCGCCTTTCGTGCATGCGCTGAATACGCCGATCCTGCGGCCGATCCGGCGCGTGGTGCCGCCGATCGGCGGGATCGACTTGTCTGTGCTGGTGGCGCTGGTGCTGATTCAGATTATCCAGTTCGTGCTGCGGCAGGTGTTCTTCGGCTGACGGCGTCAGCCCGTATCAAAAAAATGGGGTCCCCGCGGGGACCCCAATTCATTTGTGCAGCCTGGCGCTCGTCTCAGCGGAACTTGTACCCGAACGCCGCCTCGAACTTCTGCTCGATCTCTTGCGGCGTGAAGCTGTGGTTCTGGCCACCGGTGCTGCCGATCTTGATCGCGCCCAGCAGGCTGGCGATGCGGCCGGTGGTCGCCCAGTCCAGGCTATTGATGATCCCGTACAGCAGGCCGGCGCGGTAGGCGTCGCCGCAGCCGGTCGGGTCGACGATCTCGTCGGCCTTCACCGCCGGAATGCGGTAGTGCTCGCCGCCGGCGTAGATGTCCGAACCCTCGCCGCCGCGCGTGACGATCAGCGCCTCGAGGCGGCCGGCGATGTCGGCCAGGCTCAGGCCGGTGCGGTCCATCACCACTTCGAATTCATAGTCGTTGCAGGCCAGGTAGCTGGCGCCGTCGATGAAGCGGATCAGCTCTTCGCCCGAGAACATCGGCAGCTGCTGGCCCGGATCGAACATGAAGGGGATGCCCTGGGCGGCGCAGTCGGCGGCGTGCTTGAGCATGCCGTCGCGGCCGTCCGGCGAGATGATCGCCACGCGGAGCAGGCCCTGGTCGGCCACGTTGTTCTCGTGCGAGTACTGCATCGCGCCCGGGTGGAAGGCGTTGATCTGGTTGTTGTCCTGGTCCGCGGTGACGAAGCACTGCGCGGTGTAGGCGTCGCCGATGGTGCGGATCGCGCGGGTCTCGATGCCCTGTTTCTTCATGCGCTCGAGGTAATCGCCGCCGTCCTGGCCGATGGTGCCCATGACCAGCGGCTCGCCGCCGAGCAGCTTGAGGTTGTAGGCGATGTTCACCGCGCAGCCGCCATACTCCAGGCGCATGGTCGGCACCAGGAAGGAGACGTTCACGCGGTGCAGCTGGTCGGCCAGCAGGGTCTCGGCGAAGCGGCCGTGGTACTGCATGATCTTGTCGAATGCGATCGAGCCGCAGATCAGGGCGGTCTTGGTCATGGAGATGCCTTCAAGAGATTAGGGGTAAAAGACGGCGATATGGTAGCCGGAAGGCGCCGGTTCCGCGACACGGAAGTGCAGCTTCACGGGCTGCTCGGCGTGCGCGGCGAAGCCAAGGTCCAGCAGCGGGCCGGCCGGCAGGTAATCGCGCGGGCCGAACACGCGCCGCACCAGCGGCTTGTCGTCGGCGTCCGAGAGGGTCAGTTCGATGCTGGGCCAGGCCTGGACCGAGTCGCCCTGGTTGCGCAGCTGGGTGCTGAAGGTATAGGCGTTGCCGCCGAGCGTGGTCAGTTCGCCGGTGTCGATCACCAGCTGGTCGACCCTGGCCGGCAGCTCGACGCGGCAGCCCAGCACCCCGCACAGCGAGACCAGGGTCGGCTTCAGTGCGGGATAGCGCGCCGCCAATGGGGTGCGGAAGTACAGGACGGCCTGCGCCGCCAGGGCCAGCAGCAACAGCAGGCTGCCGGCAAGCATCGCGATGCGCATGGCCTTGCCCGAGCGTTCGCGCTGGCGGCCGCGCCGCACGAACTCCGGCTCGTCGGGTTCCGGCACGCGCAGCTTGGGCGGTTCGATTCTGGTCGGCGTCAGCTTCGACTTGCGCGCGGCGCGTGCTTCCGCGGCCCGGGTGCGCGGCGTGCACGGCGCCACCGGCGGGGCGCGCGGCGGCGCCGGCATGGTGACCGTGGCGGGGCCGGATTCGCGCAGCAGCAGCGGCGGCGCGGTGGCGCCTGTCCTGGCAGCCGCCGGCGCAGGCGGGCGTACCGGGGCAGGGGCCGGCTCCTCGGGATACGCGTCATGGTCCGGCGCCGGTGCGGCCACCAGTGCTTCGTCGACCTCTAGGCCCGCCGCAAGCGCCACCGGTGCCTCGGCGGATGCCTGCGCCATCGGCACCGGCTCGGGCGCGCGGACCGGCACCGGCGCTGCGTCGGGGATGGCCTCAGGGGCGACGTCCGGGCTGACTTCCGGGGTGACTTCAGGAGTGACTTCAGGAGTGACTTCGGGGCTTGCGTCAAGCGCAAGCGCGGGTTCCGTGGGCTCCGGCGCCGGCTGCGCTTCGTCCACGCCGGCCTGCGTTGCACTCGGCTCCGCCGGGAGCTCGGCCACCGGGGCCTCGGGTGCCTGGCGTGCCTGCTGCGGCGCCTCGGTCACGTCTTCGCCGCTGCTTGCCTTGGGCAGGATGCCGAAGGGCGAGAAGGTACGGTCGAATTCGAGGGTGTAGATCGGATCGTCCTGCGCTTCCGGCGCGGGAGCGGCAGCTGCGTCGAGCTGGGGGGCTGCAGCTGGCGCGGCGGCGGGCGCGGCGGCCAGCTCGGCGTCGGACGCGCGCCGGCGCCTTGGGGAAGGGCGCGGCGCCGCGCTGGCCAGGTCGACCAGCGCGGCATTGCCGTCGAAGATTTCAGTGCAGGCGCCGCAACGGACGATGCCCCCACGCAGCTTGAGCTGGTCCGCGGCGACGCGGAACATGGTGCCGCAGTGGGGGCATTGGGTGGCGAGCGCCATGCCTGATCGTTCCTTAGCCGGTGATGGCGGAACGGGGCGCGGGTGCGGTGTCCTGGCCGAGCGTCCCGTGAAGGGCGACCCAGCCGTCCTGCTCGGCCCAGACGCCCAGCTTGATGAAAGGTGCGTAGGCGGCAGCCACTTCCTCCGCCTGGCGTGCCAGCACGCCCGACAGGATCAGCGAACCGCCCGGCGCCACGCGGCCGGACAGCATCGGCGCCATCAGCTTCAATGGGCTCGACAGGATGTTGGCCACGACGATGTCGAACTGGCCCTTCGCGTGGCGCTCGTTGGGAGCGGCGGCGAAGTTGTCCGGCAGGTAGAAGTCGATGCTGACACCGTTGCGCTCGGCATTGCTGCGCGCCGATTCGATCGCCTGCGGGTCGATGTCGACGCCGGCGACATCCAGCGCGCCGAGCTTCTTGGCCACCATCGCCAGGATGCCCGAGCCGCAGCCGTAGTCCAGCACCGACTTGCCCGGCGCCGGGTGCGCTTCCAGCCACTCCATGCACAGGCGGGTGGTCGGATGGCTGCCAGTGCCGAAGGCCAGGCCCGGGTCGAGCTCGAGGATGAGCCCGTTCGGGTCCGGCGCCTCGTGCCAGCTCGGCACGACCCAGATGTTCTTGCCGATGTGGATAGGCTCGAACTGCGACTGGGTCAGGCGCACCCAGTCGGCGTCCGCCACCGCGCGGGTGGTGAACGACGGCACGACGGGCAGCTTGATGGCGTTGGCGGCTTCCTGCACGATCGCGAACTGGTCGGCGTCGGTGTCGGTCAGCGCAACGACGCGACTGTGATCCCACGCGGTTTCGGTGGGTTCCATGCCCGGTTCGCCGAACAGCGGTTTTTCCGCGTCCGTGCCTTCGTCCGCGTCTTCCACCGAGACCGACAGGGCGCCCGCTTCCATCAGGGCGTCCGACAGGGCCTCAGCGTGGTCCCGCGCTACTTCGATGACGACTTCCGTCCAGCTCATACCTTGGTTTCCGATTTGGCGCCGAGTCCCGTTTCCTTCGGCAGGTCTGGCTTGGTAGCCAGCTTGTGCTCCAGGTAGTGAATGTTGGTGCCGCCCTCGATGAAGCGGGCGTCGACCATCAGCTCACGGTGCAGCGGGATATTGGTGAGAATACCTTCAACCACCATTTCCGAGAGCGCGATTTGCATGCGGCGAATTGCCTGCTCGCGCGTCGCACCGTAGGAAATTACCTTGCCGATCATCGAGTCGTAATGAGGTGGAACATAATATCCTGCATACGAGTGCGAATCGACACGGATGCCGGGACCGCCCGGCGGGTGCCAGCCGGTGATGCGGCCCGGCGACGGGGTGAACTTGAACGGGTCTTCGGCGTTGATGCGGCACTCGATCGCGTGGCCCGACAGCATGATGTCGCGCTGGCGGAAGCGCAGCTTCTCGCCGCAGGCGATGCGGATCTGTTCCTGCACGATGTCGATCCCGGTGATCATTTCGGTGACCGGGTGTTCCACCTGCACGCGGGTGTTCATCTCGATGAAGTAGAACTCGCCATTCTCGTACAGGAATTCGAAGGTGCCGGCGCCCCGGTAGCCGATCTTGCGGCAGGCTTCGGCGCAGCGGTCGCCAATCTTCTCGATCAGCTTGCGCGGGATGCCCGGCGCCGGCGCTTCCTCGATGACCTTCTGGTGGCGGCGCTGCATCGAGCAGTCGCGTTCGCCCAGCCAGACGGCGTTCTTGTGCTCGTCGGCCAGCACCTGGATCTCCACGTGGCGCGGATTTTCCAGGAACTTCTCCATATAGACTTCCGGATTGCCGAAGGCGGTGCCGGCTTCGGTCTTGGTCATCTGCACGGCGCCCAGCAGCGCGGCTTCGGTATGCACCACGCGCATGCCGCGGCCGCCGCCGCCGCCGGCGGCCTTGATGATGACCGGGTAGCCGATGCGGCGTGCGGTCTGGATGATTTCTTTCGGGTCGTCCGGGAGGGCGCCGTCCGAACCCGGCACGCAGGGCACGCCGGCCTTGATCATCGCCTGCTTGGCCGAGACCTTGTCGCCCATCAGGCGGATCGAGTCCGAACGCGGGCCGATGAAGACGAAGCCGGATTTCTCGACGCGCTCGGCGAAGTCGGCGTTCTCCGACAGGAAGCCGTAGCCCGGGTGGATCGCCTCGGCGTCCGTCACTTCGGCGGCGCTGATAATCGCCGGCATGTTCAGGTAGCTGAGCGCCGACTGGGCCGGGCCGATGCAGACGGATTCGTCCGCCAGCTTCACGTACTTGGCGTCCTTGTCCGCCTCGGAGTGAACGACGACCGTCTTGATGCCCAGCTCGCGGCAGGCGCGCTGGATACGCAGCGCGATTTCACCACGGTTGGCGATGAGGATTTTTTCAAACATGGTAGGTTCGGTGTTTCAGTGAAAACCGGCGCAACAGTCTGGATCAGAAAGCGCGCCGGACACGACATAGGATGGGCTGGCGGCAGGAAGCCGCCGAAACGAATAGAGCGTCTAACAAAGCCCCAGAGTCGGGCGCATCGTCGGATTCAGTACCTCGGTACGGCGAGACGATGCGACGCGGCCATGGCGGAATTGTTAGGCGCTCTTAGCCGATCACGAACAACGGCTGGCCGAATTCGACCGGCTGGCCGTTTTCCACGAGAATCTTGGTGACCGTGCCGGCGACGTCGGCATCGATCTCGTTCAGGAGCTTCATCGCTTCGATGATGCACAGGGTATCGCCCTGCTTGATGCTCTGGCCGACTTCGACGAAGGCCGGGGCGCCCGGCGCCGAGCTGCGGTAGAAGGTGCCGACCATCGGCGACTTGACCACGTGGCCGGTCTGCTCGGCGGCGGCAGGGGCGGCTACCGGCGCTGCGGCTGGTGCCGGGGCGGCCTGCACGGCCGGCGCGGCGTAGTGCTGCACGGCCTGCTGCGGCATCATCATCATCTGGCCTTGCGGGTTTGCGGACGACTTGACGATGCGGACCTTGCTTTCGCCTTCGGTCACTTCGAGTTCAGCGATGTCCGATTCGGCGACCAGGTCGATCAAGGTCTTGAGTTTTCTGAGATCCATGTGAAACCCCTTGGTGTTTTATTCGTTTTAGAGAGCGGGCGTCGCGTTTGGTGGGTGGCCGCGTCGCCGCTGATACATGAAGTTGACGTAGATTAACGCGATTTAAGCGCGAAGTCGATGGCAAACCGGTATCCGTCCGGACCCAAGCCGCAGATTACGCCTTGCGCAATTGCAGACAAGTACGAGTGGTGCCGGAAGGGCTCGCGGGCATGGACATTCGAAATGTGTACCTCCACGAACGGGATTGCCACCGCGGCAAGCGCATCGCGCAGCGCCACGCTGGTATGGGTCAGGCCGCCCGGATTGATGACGATCGCATCCACGCCCTCGCTGCGCGCGGCATGGATGCGGTCGATCAGGGCTCCTTCATGGTTGCTCTGGAAGCAATCGAGGCTTGCGCCCGCGCTTGCCGCCTGTGCCTTGGCTGCCTGCTCGATGTCGGCCAGCGTCGTCGCGCCGTACACCGCCGGCTCCCGGGTCCCCAATAAATTGAGGTTGGGGCCATTAAGCAGCAGTAGCTTTTTCGCCATGTTTAGAGTCTGAACGCCCGAAAGGAAGGCATTGTGCCGTCAAGCTCGGCTATTGGCAAGCAGTAAAATTGCCAGTCGATGAAGGCATATTCGAAGAAATTCGGAAAAGAACGGTCGTTCGATACGTATATGCAGCGTCCCGTATTTGTAGGGTGTACGGCTTTGCCGTACGCGCGTTCAAATTTCCTGAATGCCGCCCGCTCGTCTATTCCATTGCTGGTTGAACGCGCGGTCGGCAAAGCGTGATTTGGTCCACTGGACCAAATCACCCCTACAAGTTCGCCAAATCCGCGCGCAATTCGTCAAACTTCAGCTTGCCCAGGTAAGTCTTGCGCACCTGCCCGTCCGCGCCGATCAATACTGTATACGGCAGGCCTCCGGCAGTGTTGCCGAACTCGCGCGACAATTCGGTGCCGCCCATTCCCGCCACATACAGCGGATAGGCGATCTTGAGCTTGGCCGCGAATTCCTGCATGTTCGACGGCGAATCGATGCCGATGCCGATCACGTTGAAGGTCTTGCCGGCGTCGCTGCCTGCCAGTTCCGACAGCTCCGGCATTTCCTGCACGCAGGGTGCGCACCAGGTTGCCCAGAAATTCACCACCAGCGGCTTGCCGCGCCACTTGGCCAGCGGCTGCGGCTTGCCCTGCAGGTCGTCGAGCGACTGCGCGAACAGCTTGTCGACGGCGGTATGCGGCTTGCCGCCGGTCGGCGCGATGGCGGTGGTAAGGGGAGGAGGGTCTTTCTTGTTGATCGCCACCAGGGCGCCCATGATGCCGAACATCGCGGCAACGGCCGCATACACGGCCACGTGTTTCTTATTCATTCGTCCTGTTCCAGGGTTTCGGACCGCTCGTCAAACCTACTGTGCGTTGCATTTCGGCCCTGCGATGCTCACCGCACTAAAGTACGGCTGCGCTTCTCGAGCCGAACTGCCGCCGCTCGCTACGGTTTTACGAGCAGTCCTTCATCATTCGCCATCAGCGCGCGCAGCCCGGCTGCGTCGACCCGCTGTAGGCGGCCATCGGCGCGCGGCTTCAAGGCCCCGCGCAAGTCATGAAAGTCGTACAACTCGGCATGGATAGTTTCCTTATGCCACATAAAGCTGACCGTTTCAACCGGATCGTGCCGGCCGCCCTTGAAATGGGGCGTTTCGGAAATCTCTATATTGACGTTGCGGTTGAGCAGGAAGATCTCGACTTCCTTGGCGCTGTCGGCGAACAGCTGCAGGTGAATGTCGTCGTGTTCGCCCGCCGTGCCGTTCAGGACGGCGCCGGTGAGGTAGGGGCGGAAGTCGGCGAGCTGGTCCATGACCTGCAGGGCGGTCTCGCGCAGGGCAAGCAGGCGCTCGGCCTGGCCGGGACCGCCGAACAGGGCCTGGTATTGACGCACCTGTTCCTCGATCTGCATGTTGTCGGGCATCAGGTTGGGGCTGGGGCGGTCCACCCCGAGCACCTGGCGGGCCGCCTTGCGGCGCGCGGTGTCATAGTCGGCGCCATCCTGGGCGATCATGCGCGCAGCAAGGGCAGCAATTTCGGCGCGCAACTGGAGTATGTCCTTGTTTGGTGTAGGCATGCCTGAATCATACTCCGAGAGCGCCTAACAAAACTCCCATTGCTGCGTTGCATCGTCTTGCCGTACTAGCGTACTGTCTTCGACGATGCGCCTTGCCCTGGGAGCTTTGTTCGACGCTCTTGCGCGGAAAATGACAGCGGGTCAGGTAGAATCGCGCTTTCGGACTCATTTAGCCCAGCTATTTCTTCCTCGACCATGCACATTCACATTCTCGGTATTTGCGGCACCTTCATGGGCGGTTTGGCGGTCCTGGCCAAGGAAGCCGGCCATCGCGTCACCGGATGCGACGCCAACGTCTATCCGCCGATGAGCACCCAGCTCGAAGCCCAGGGCATCGAGTTGATCCAGGGCTATGGTCCGGAACAGGTGTCGCTGAATCCCGACCTGTATGTGATCGGCAATGTCATGACGCGCGGGAACCCGCTGATCGAGGAGATCCTGAACCGCGGCCTGCCTTACGTCTCCGGCCCGCAATGGATCGGCGAGCACATCCTGCGCGAAAAATGGGTGCTGGCCGTCGCCGGCACCCACGGCAAGACCACGACCACCTCGATGCTGGCCTGGATCCTGGAAGACGCCGGCTATGCGCCGGGCTTCCTGATCGGCGGCGTGCCGATGAACTTCGGCATCTCGGCGCGCCTGCACGGCGACAAGCCGAGCGACTTCTTCGTGATCGAGGCCGACGAATACGACACCGCCTTTTTCGACAAGCGCAGTAAATTTGTGCACTACCACGCCAAGACGGCGGTGCTGAACAACCTGGAATACGACCACGCCGACATCTTCCCGGACATCGGCGCCATCGAAACCCAGTTCCACCATTTGGTGCGCACCGTGCCGGGCGTGGGCCGCCTGGTCGTCAATGGCGACGAAGCCTCGCTGGCGCGCGTGATCAAGCGCGGCTGCTGGAGCGAGAAGGAAAGCTTCGGCCTGTCCGAAGGCGCGAACTGGAGCCTGGTCGAGCACCAGGGCGGCAGCTTCGACGTGCTGTTCAATGGCGACGTCCAGGGCACCGTGCACTGGGACCTGACCGGCCACCACAACCGCTCGAACGCGCTGGCCGCGATCGCCGCCGCGCGCCACGTCGGCGTGCCGACCTCGCAGGCGATCGCTTCCCTGGCGCGCTTCCAGAGCGTCAAGCGGCGCATGGAAGTGCGCGGCGTCGTCAATAACGTGACCGTGTACGACGACTTCGCCCACCATCCGACCGCGATCGCCACCACCGTGGGCGGCCTGCGCCAGAAGATCGGGACCGGCGGGCGCATCCTGGCCGTGCTCGAGCCGCGCTCGAACACCATGAAGCTGGGCGCCATGAAGGATGCGCTGCCGGGCAGCCTGAAGGACGCCGACCTGGTGTTCGGCTTCGGCAGCCAGCAGGCGCTGGGCTGGTCGCTGGCCGACGCGTTGAAGCCGCTGGGAGGCATCGCCCACAGCTTCGACCAGCTCGACTACATGGTGCAGGCGATCGTGCAGGCGGCCCAGCCGGGCGACCACATCCTGGTGATGAGCAACGGCGGCTTCGGCGGCGTGCACCAGAAACTGCTGGACGCGCTGGCTCCATGATCTTATACCTCCACGGATTCCGTTCCTCGCCGAAGTCGTTCAAGGCGCGGGTGGTGCAGAAGGCGCTGGAACAGGCCGGCCGCGCGCACGAGCTGATCTGTCCGCAGCTGCCGGCCTCGCCGAAGGAGGCGATCGCGCTGTGCCTGCTGCTGGCCGAGCGCCACGCGCCCGCCAACCTGTCCATCATCGGCTCTTCGCTGGGCGGCTTCTACGCCACCTGGCTGGCCGAGCGCCTGGGCGTGCCGGCGGTGCTGCTCAACCCGTCCGTGAATCCCCTGAAGAACCTGACGCACCACGTCGGCGTGACCACGGCCTGGCATTCGGACGAACCTTTCGAGTTCCGCCCGGAGTACATCGACGAGCTGGCCGCGCTGCGCGTCGAGAAGATCACCAGGCCGGAACGTTACTTCCTGATCGCCGCGACCGGCGACGAGGTGCTGGACTACCGCGACATGGTGGCGCACTACGCCGGGGCGAAGCAGCACGTGATCGAGGGCAGCGACCATGCGATCTCGGAATTCCCGCAGTATGTCGACGCCGTGCTGGCCTTCTGCGACGCGGGCGCGGCGCAGTGAAGGCTGGCATGAGAAGCGCTTCGCTGCGGCTGGCGGCATGGCAGCCGCATGCCCGGGCCGTGCGCGCGCCGGAGAAGATGCGCGACTGGCTGACCACCGAGGGCTCGCTGACGGCGCGCCTGATGGCGCACAGCGAGACCTTCCGCGTGCGCCGCCTGCACCAGAACTCCGCCACCTGTCTGGCGGACGAGGCGCGGGCGATCGGCCTGGCGCGTCCGGGGCGGGTGTGGGAGCGCGAAGTGCTGCTGGTATGCGATGGCCGCCCGCGGGTGTTCGGCCACACGGTGGTCCCGACGGGCTGCACTGCCAGCGACTGGCCGCTGTTTTCGGCGCTGGGCGAGCGCTCGCTCGGCACCACGCTGTTCTACGACCCGCTGGTGCGCCGTGGCCGGCTGGAATACGCGCGCATCCGCGCGGGCCATCCGCTGATGGAGCGCGTGCGCGCGGCCCTCGGCGGGGCGGAGGACTCTCTTTATTATGCGCGGCGCTGCGTCTACCGCCGCCGTCAAGGCCTGCTGCTGGTCACCGAGGTATTCTTGCCCTCGGTGCTGGACCTGAAGCCGACCGGAACACAACAGAACACGAAATAACATGAACGTATTTTTTGAAGAGTCGGGCGATTTCAAGGTCGGCACGGTATTGTCGCAGGCCGGCGAGGCCTACCAGGTGGAGCTGGCCAGCGGCAAGCGCAGCAAGGTCAAGTCCAAGGACGTGCTGATCCAGTTCGACAAGCCCGAGCCGGAAGCGCTGCTGGCCGCCGCCAAGGGCATCGCCGCCGAGGTGGACCTGGACTTCCTGTGGGAGGTCGCGGGCCAGGAAGAATTCGGCTTCGCCGAACTCGGTCTGGAGTATTTCGGCCACGCGCCGCTGCCGGGCGAGGCCGCCGGCCTGGTGCTGGCGCTGCACGCCGCGCCGATCTACTTCCATAAAAAGGGCCGCGGGCGCTACAAGGCCGCTCCCGAGCAGACCCTGAAGGCGGCCCTGGCCGGCATCGAAAAGAAGAAGCAGCAGGCCATCGTGCAGGCCGGCTACGTCGAGGAACTCAAGGCCGGCAAGCTGCCGCAATCGATGCAGTCCATCGTGCACCAGCTGCTGTTCAAGCCGGACAAGAACACCATCGAATACAAGGCGCTGGAAGCGGCCGCCTCCGAGCTGCAGACCACGGCGCCGCGCCTGATGCTGCGTACGGGCGGCTTGGCGTCGCCGAAGGAACTGCACATGTCGCGCTTCCTGTTCGAGCACTTCCCGCGCGGCGCCGGCTTCCCCCCGCTGGAGGTGCCGCAGGCACCAAGCGACCTGCCGCTGGCGGACGTCGCCGCCTTCTCGATCGACGACGTCACCACCACCGAGATCGACGATGCCATGTCGGTGGTCTGGCTGGAGGACGGCACGGTGCGGGTGGGTATCCACATCGCGGCGCCAGGCCTGGCCATCCGTCCGGACGATGCAATCGACAAGATCGCGCGCGCGCGCATGTCCACCGTTTATATGCCGGGCGACAAGATCACCATGCTGCCGGACGACGTGGTGGATGCCTTCACCCTGGCCGAAGGCACGGATTGCCCGGCGCTGTCGCTGTACGCGGTGCTGAACCCGCAGGACTGGACCGTGCTGTCGACCACCACCCGCGCCGAGCGCGTGCCGATCAAGCGCAACCTGCGCCTGAACGAGATCGACGCCATCGTCACCGAAGAAGCGCTGAACACGGGCAGCGGCGAATATGAGCACAAGAAGGAGCTGGCCCTGCTGTGGCAATGGGCGCTGCACCTGGAAGCGGGCCGCATGCAGAAGCGCGAAGCCTTCGGCCTGAAACCCGAGCAGGCCAACCGCGTCGATTTCAATTTCTACGTGGACGACGACGTGGTGAGCATCGTGCGCCGCAAGCGTGGCGCGCCGCTCGACAAGATCGTGGCCGAGCTGATGATCTTCGCCAACAGCACCTGGGGCAAGCTGCTGCACGACTCGGGCGTGCCGGGCATCTACCGCTCGCAGGGGCCGGGCGCGGGCGGCTGGAACGCCAAGATCCAGGTGCGCATGGTCACCCATGCGGCCCCGCACCAGGGCCTGGGCGTGGACCAGTACGCATGGAGCACCTCGCCGCTGCGCCGCTACACCGACCTGGTCAACCAGTGGCAGATCCTGGCCTGCGCCTCGCACGGCGTGACCGCGCCGCTGGTGGCGCCGTTCAAGCACCGCGACGCGACCCTGTTCTCGATCGTCTCCGCGTTCGACGCGGCCTACGCGGCCTACAACGACTTCCAGCAAAACATGGAACGCTACTGGTGCCTGCGCTGGCTGGGCCAGGAGAACGCCAAGCAGGTCGACGCCGTGGTGCTGAAGGAGGAAGTGGTGCGCCTGGTCGAGATCCCGCTGGTGGCGCGCCTGGCCGGCATGCCGCAGCTGGCGCGCGGCGCCCAGGTCAAGCTCGATATCGTGCGCTGGGACGAGGTCGACCTGTCGCTCGAGGCGCGCCTGCTCGAGGTGGCGGCGGTGGCGCCGGATGCTTCGCTGGAGCTGGAAGAAGAGGAAGAGGGCGATACCGGCGAGGCGGCGCTGGCCGAAGTCGTGGAAGCCGAGGGTGTCGTGGCCGCCGTTACGACCGAGGATGGCGTGGAAGTTCCCGCCAACGCCGGCACCGCCTGATATTGTAGGGTGGACGGCTTCGCCGTCCGCGCGTCCAGCCAGACCAAGAATAGCCGCGCAGCTGTTCATCATGTGTTTGAACGCGCGGACGGCAGAGCCGTCCACCCTACAACTCCAAACCGCACCACACGCTGCAGTTGCAGGTTAGAATGCCCCATCCCTGATCCAACAGCCCGTCCGGGCACGCGCAGTGAAGTATTTGCAAGATAACCGTCCCCTGATGATCGCCCTCGGCGTCTCCGTGCTTGCGCATGCGGCGCTGCTGGCGGTGCGTTTCGCCGCGCCGGACGCCTTCCGCCAGCAGCCGGCCGACCCGGGACTCGAGGTCATCCTGGTCAACGCCAAGCATGCCAAGGCCCCGGCCAAGGCCGATGCGCTGGCCCAGGCCAACCTGGACGGCGGCGGCAGCGCGGACGCCGGCCGCGCCCGTTCCCCGCTGCCCGACCTGCGGAGAATCGAGAACGGCGAAAGCATCAAGGCCCTGCAGCGCCGCATCGCCGAACTGGAACAGCAACAGCAGAGCGTCCTGACCCGCGTGCGCGCCTCGCAGTTCCATGCGCCGCCGAAGACCGAGCAGGACAAGCCCGACCCCACCCGTCAGGGCGCCGACGCGCTCGACACCAGCCGCGCCATCTCGCGCGCGGCGGCCGAAGTCATCGAGCGCATCGAAGACCAGAACAAGCGCCCCAAGCGCACCCAGATCACGCCCAGCACGCGCCAGGTCGGCTACGCGCTCTACTATAAAGAGATGCAGAAGCGGATCGAGGAGGTCGGCACGCTCAACTTCCCGCAGCACAACGGCAAGAAGCTGTACGGCGAACTGGTGGTCTACATCCCGGTGTTTCAGGACGGGACCATCTATACCAGGGATGGCGGCCCGCGCGTCGAACGCAGTTCGGGCAATCCGGCCCTGGATGCGGCCGCCTTGAAGATCGTGCGCCAGGCCGCGCCCTTCGGGAACTTCCCGGCCAACATGCGCACGCAGGGCAAGGACGACCTGTGGGAAGTGATCACGCGCTTCCGCTTCACCCGCGAAGAAAAGATGCAGACCGAACTCCGAGGCAGCGAAGGATGAGCAATTGAGCGACAAGTACTGCGTGATCGGCAACCCGATCGCCCACAGCAAATCTCCCGACATCCATTCCATCTTCGCGCGCCAGACCGGCCAGGACCTGGTCTACGAGCGCTGCCTCGCGCCGCTCGACGGCTTTGCCGCGACCGTGCGGCGCCTGGTCGCCGAAGGATACAAGGGCGCCAACGTCACCCTGCCGTTCAAGATCGAGGCCGCGGCGCTCTGCACCCGCCTGGCACAGCGGGCCCGCGCCGCCGGCGCCGTCAACACCCTGGTCTTCGCCCAGGGCGAGATCGTCGGCGACAACACCGACGGCCCCGGCCTGGTGGCCGACATCACCCGCAATGCCGGCGTCGCGATGGGCGGCAAGCGCATCCTGCTGCTGGGCGCTGGCGGCGCCGCGCGCGGCGCGCTGCTGCCTTTCATCGGGCAGGGTCCGCGCGAGATCGTGATCGCCAACCGCACCGTGGCCACCGCCGTGCGCCTGGCCGAGGATTTCGGCGGCCATGGCATTCCGGTCCATGGCACCGGCTTCAGCGAGGTCGAAGGCGGCTTCGACATCGTCGTCAACGCCACCTCGGGCAGCCTGGCGGGCGAGGTGCCGCCGGTGGCGGCGAGCGTGTTCGGCCCCGGCACGCTGGCGCTGGACATGATGTACGCGAGCCGGCCCACCGTGTTCATGGAGTTCGCGGCCCGCCATGGCGCCGCCACCCGCGACGGCCTGGGCATGCTGGTGGAGCAGGCGGCCGAAGCCTTCGCCATCTGGCGCGGCGTGCGGCCCGATACGGCGGAGGTGTTCAGGAAGATGCGCGCATAACACACAAGCAGGACAACAATGAGCACGACAACAATCACGATGGGTAAAACCCGCAAAGTGGCTGCGAAGTCCTCGCGCCGCTGGCTCAAGTGGCTGATCCTCGGACCGATCCTGCTGGTGCTGCTGGTCCAGCTCTACTTCTTCGCCATGGTGTGCTGGTATGCGGTGTTCAACCCGTCCTCGACCAGCTTCATGCGCCAGCAACTGGCGGCCCTGCAGGAAAAGAACCCGAAGGCCCAGCTCAAGCACCAGTGGGTGCCCTACGAGCGCATCTCGGACAACCTCAAGCGCGCCGTGGTGGTGTCGGAAGACTCGGGTTTCATCGAGCATGGCGGCGTGGACTGGGAAGCCCTCGAGAAAGCCTATGACAAGAACAAGCGGCGCAGCAAGGTGGTCGGCGGCGGCTCGACCATCACCCAGCAGCTGGCCAAGAACCTGTTCCTGAGCGGCTCGCGCAGCTACCTGCGCAAGGGGCAGGAGATGATCATCGCCTTCATGCTGGAGACCGTGATGCCCAAGCGCCGCATTCTCGAGATCTACCTGAACGTGGTCGAATTCGGGCGCGGCGTGTTCGGCGCCGAAGCCGCCGCCCGCTATTACTACCGTACCTCGGCCGCCAACCTGGGCCCGGCCCAGGCGGCGCGCCTGGCGGTGATGCTGCCCAACCCGCGCTACTACGACAAGCGCGGCGTGACCAATTACCTGGCGCGCCGCGCCAACGCCATCCAGCGCCAGCTGCGCTTCGCCGAGCTGCCCTGAGGCGCGATTCGCCGCACCCGTGACGAAATTGTCGTGACGGGGTGGCCGCTTGCACGGCCAGTCGGTTACACTTGCGCAGTTTTCGAATCCCGGCCCGAGAGAAGCGCATGATCAACGTATTTGTCCTACAAAATGGCCGCCTGAACCAGGTCAGCGTCGACTCGCGCGAAGACCTGGAGAATGTGTCGCCGGTCTGGGTCGACCTGAATGAGCCCACCGACGAGGAGCGCATCCTGGTCAAGACGACCTATGGGGTGACGCTGCCGGGCGAGGACGAGGTGTCGGACATCGAGGCCTCGGCCCGCTACTACGAAGCCGAGAACGGCGACCTGCACCTGCGCACCGACTTCCTGGTCGAGGAAGACGCCGGCCCGTCGCGGGTGATCACGGTCGCCTTCATCCTGTCCGGAAAAATCCTGTTCTCGGTGCACAACGACGACCTGCCGGTGTTCCGCCTGGTGCGCCTGCGCGCGCGCTCGCGTCCCGGCTCGATCGAAGACTACATGGACGTGCTGCTCGACCTGTATGCGACCGACGCCGAGTATTCGGCGGACGCGCTCGAGGGCATCTACGAGGCGCTGGAAGAAGTCTCGACCCGCGTGTTGCAGAAGGAATTCACCGACCAGGACGCGGCCGCCGCGCTGAACGCGATCGCGCACGAGGAAGACTTGAACGGGCGGATCCGCCGCAACATGATGGACACGCGCCGCGCGGTCAGCTTCCTGATGCGCGGCCGGCTGCTCAACGCCGACCAGTTCGAGGAGGCGCGCCAGATCCTGCGCGACATCGAATCGCTGGACGGCCACACGTCCTTCCTGTTCGACAAGGTGAACTTCCTGATGGATGCCACCGTCGGCTTCATCAACATCAACCAGAACAAGATCATCAAGATCTTCTCGGTGGCCTCGGTCGCCTTCCTGCCGCCGACCCTGATCGCCAGCATCTACGGCATGAACTTCAAGGTCTTCCCTGAGCTGGACTGGACGTTCGGCTATCCCTTCGCGGTCGGCCTGATGATCACCTGCGGCATCGCGCCGCTGTGGTACTTCCGTCGCCGCGGCTGGCTGCGCTGATGAAATAAAATTTCAAAAAGAAACGGGCGGTGAAATATTATTTCACCGCCCGTTTTGCTTCGTATAGCCTGATCAGCCGATGCGCTTGAACACCCGGCGCGCCGCCTCGACCGTCTCGTCGATCACGGCATCGGTGTGCTGGCTTGAGACGAAGCCCGCTTCGAACATGGCCGGCGCAAAATACACGCCTTCGTCCAGCATGCCGTGGAAGAAGCGGTTGAAGCGCTCCTTGTCGCCGGCCATCATCTGGCCGTAGGTCGACGGGATGCTGTTGTTGAAGTAGAAGCCGAACATGCCGCCCACCGCGTCGCCGCAGAAGGGGATGCCGTGCTCCCGGGCCGCCTCGGTGAGGCCCTGCACCAGGCGCGCGCTGGCCGCGCCCAGCTTCTCGTAGAAGCCCGGCTCCTGGATCAGCTTCAGGGTCGTCATGCCGGCCGCCACCGCCACCGGGTTGCCCGACAGGGTGCCGGCCTGGTACACCGGTCCGAGCGGCGCCATCTTCTGCATCAGCTCCGCACGGCCGCCGAAGGCCGCTACCGGCAGGCCGCCGCCAATCACCTTGCCCAGCGCGGTCAGGTCCGGCACGATGTTGTACATCTCCTGGGCGCCGCCCAGGCCGACCCGGAAACCGCACATCACTTCGTCGAAGATCAGGACGGTGCCATGCTGGGTGCACAGCTCGCGCATGCGCTGCAGGAATTCCGGGGTGGCGCGGATCAGGTTCATGTTGCCGGCCACCGGTTCCACGATCACGCAGGCGATGGTGTCGCCCATCGATGCAAAAGCGTCTTCCAGCTGCGGGATGTTGTTGTAGTCGAGGACTAGGGTGTGCTTCACAAAATCTTCCGGCACGCCGGCGGAGGTCGGGTTGCCGAAGGTGAGCAGGCCGGAACCGGCTTTCACCAGCAGCGAATCGGCGTGGCCGTGGTAGCAGCCTTCGAACTTGACGATCTTGTCGCGCCCGGTGGCGCCGCGCGCCAGGCGCAGTGCGCTCATGGTCGCCTCGGTGCCCGACGAGACCAGGCGCACCTGCTCGATCGACGGCACCAGGCGGCAGATCTCTTCGGCGATCTCGATCTCGCCTTCGGTCGGCGCGCCGAACGAGAGGCCGCGGCTTGCCGCTTCCTGCACCGCCTTGATCACCTGCGGGTGGGCGTGGCCGACGATGGCCGGGCCCCAGGAACCGATGTAGTCGATGTAGCGCTTGCCGTCGGCATCCCAGAAGTAGGGGCCTTCGGCGCGGGTGATGAAGCGCGGCGTGCCGCCCACCGAGCGGAAGGCGCGCACCGGCGAATTCACGCCGCCCGGCGTGCTTTGCTGGGCGCGGGCGAACAGTTGGTCGTTCTTGGAAGTGGTGTCGGTCATGATGTAGCCGGGTCAGCCCCGGTAGAATTTATTGGGAATGAACTTGCCCATGCCGAAGCGCTGGGCGTGTTCGAGCGCGCCGGTGGTGTACTCCTGGGCCGCGAACAGCGCCTGCGGCGCTTCCATGCCGCAGGCCATCAGGGCGGTGAAGGCCGCCGAATAGGTATTGCCCGCACCCACGAACGGGCCCGGCAGGTGCTGGTATTCGACCTTGGCGACCACGCCGCCGGCATCGAACAGGGTGTTGGAGCAGGTGCCGTGCTCGTCGCGGGTGCCGGTGACGAGCACGTACTGGCAGCCGGCATTGGTCAGTTCGGCCACGTCCGCCAGCAGGGCGTCCTGGCTCTCCTCGCCCTCGTCGGGCACCTCGCGCCAGGTCTCGGCCATGCGGCCCAGTTCCGACTGCGACAGCATCAGGACGGTGGTCTGCGGCGCCAGGATCGCGCGGATCGCGGACAGCATCTCCTCGTCGGCCAGGCCCGAGTCGGGCAGGGCGGAGAGAAAGGGATCGAGGACCAGGGGCGCGTCCGGATAGTCGGACACGATCTCGGCAATCGCCGCCAGCTGCAGCACGGTGGCGACGGCGCCGACCTTGAAGGCGGCCACCGGCATGTCTTCCAGCAGGACCCGGGCCTGGTCGGCCATCCAGTCGCTGTCGACTTCATGCAGGTTTTCCACCTTGGCGCTGTCGGCCACCAGCAGGCCGGCGACCACCGACAGGCCATGGCATCCATGCGCGGCAAAGGCGGCCAGGTCGGCCTGCACGCCGAGCGCGCCGACCGGGTCGGACACGCCGAATGTCAGGATGAGGGGTAACGGTTGGTTTTGCACGACGCCTAGATTAAGATACCTGACTCTCCATTTTACTAGACGAGACCTCGAACAACCTACTACGCGTTGCACTGCCGTCCTGCGATGCTCGCTGTACTTTCGTACAGCTGTGCTTCTCGGACAGCATTGCGGCCGCTCGCTACGGTTCTTCGAGGCTCGTAATTTATAGAAAGAAGCATATTGTGAGTAATGATTCGACGGCCCCATTCCAGACCTGGATGTGCCTGATCTGCGGCTGGGTGTATGACGAGGCCGCCGGCGCCCCCGACGACGGCATCGCACCGGGCACCCGCTGGGCCGATGTGCCGATGAACTGGACCTGCCCGGAATGCGGCGCCCGCAAGGACGATTTCGAGATGACGGCTATCTAAACATTGTGTCAAAAACATGTGTGTTTGCAAGATGTTACGGGAATGCCCACCCCATAGTTGACGTATTGCAACACATCACGCACAAGGCGAAAACCCTGTGCTATCGTGGCGTTTCATGCTGAAGTGAAACGAAAATGACGACATCGCCGCACCCGACCGGCCTGACCATCATGGTGATCGACGACAGCAGCACGATCCGCCGCTCCGCCGAAATCTTCCTGACCCAGGCCGGCTACCAGGTGGTGCTGGCCGACGATGGCTTCGACGCGCTGGCCAAGATCAACGACCACCATCCCGCGCTGGTGTTCTGCGACATCCTGATGCCGCGTCTCGATGGCTACCAGACCTGCGCCCTGATCAAGAAGAGCGCGCGCTTCCACGCCACCCCGGTGCTGATGCTGTCGTCCAAGGACGGCCTGTTCGACCGTGCGCGCGGCGCGATGGTCGGGGCCAGCGCCTATCTCACCAAACCGTTTTCCAAAGACAGCCTGCTGGCCGCGGTGCGCGAGCACACGGCGCCAAAGGCTTGACCGATTACCGACCCCGGAGCCCAAGGTGGCCATTCAAAACATCCTGATCGTCGACGATTCCCCGACCGAACGCTTTTACCTGACCGACATCCTGGCGCGTGCCGGCTATGCCGTCAGCACCGCCATCAACGGCGAGGAGGCGATCGACAAGATCCGCGCCGAGCGCCCGCAACTGATCCTGATGGACGTGGTCATGCCCGGCGCGAACGGTTTCCAGGTGACGCGCTCGATCGCGCGCGACCCGGAGCTGAGCAAGATCCCCGTCATCATCTGCAGTAGCAAGAACCAGGAAACCGACCGCATCTGGGGCATGCGCCAGGGCGCCCGGGACTACCTGATCAAGCCGGTCGACCCGGCGCTGCTGCTGGCCAGCATCGCTTCGCTCGACGCCGAGCCTGCGGCCGCCGCGGCATGAACGGGGGCGAGGCCAAGCCCGACCCGGCGGCGCGCCGCACCCGCCTGCGCGAATACCAGGAACAGCTCCTCGAGCGCATGCAGGCGGCCAAGGGCGGCGGCGGCGCGCCGATCCAGCAGCTCGGCATGCAGGTGGGCGGCACGCGCTACCTGCTCGACCTGCTGGAAGCCGGCGAGATCGTGTCGCCGGTGCCGCTGGCGCGCGTGCCCTTGACGCAGCCCTGGTACCTCGGCCTGGCCAACGTGCGCGGCACCCTGGTCGGCGTCATCGACCTGGCGCGCTACCTCGGCGCGGACGGCCCGCCTCCAGGCGTCACACCAAGCATGCGCTTGGTGACCTTCGCCCCTACGCTCGGCTTCAACTGCGCGCTGCTGGCCGAGCGCGTCTATGGCCTGCGCCAGGCGGCCGCCATGCGGCGCGAGGGCGAGGTCCTGCGCGATGCCGACGACAATGCCTGGACGCCGCTGTCGCTGGCGGCCCTGGTGCGGGAAGAGCGCTTCCTGCACGTGGCCCAGCAGCCGGGCCAACGCAGCTAAACCACCAACAAGAGCAGGACCAGGAGCCGGTATGGGATTCGCCTCGAAACTCAGCATGAACGTATTCTCGAAGGACAGCGCGGACGACGATACCGTGCTGGCCTCGCCCGACACCCAGTTCGGCGCCGGCGTGCCGCAGCCGTCGCCCGGCCATGACGGCGCCGCGCATGGCTCGGCCGACGCCGCCGCGCGCCGCCTCGGCGGCACGCGCGCGCGCAAGGCCCAGCCGGGCACGGGCGAGCCCGGCGGCGAGGGCGACGAGCTGCGCCTGCCGCTGATTGGCCACCTGTCGCTGTCGCGCCAGCTGCGCCTGGTGCTGGCCGCCTTCGTCGCCGGCATCCTCTTGACCGTGCTGGCGATGTGGCAGAACGGGGCCCGCACCGACGTGGTGTCGAACCAGGGCCAGGTCGCCGCCGACGCCCTGATGCATGCCCAGCGCGTGGCCAAGGCCGCACCGAACGCGCTGCGCGGCGACCTCAAGGCCTTCAACGAACTCGACGACAGCCGCGCCGAAGTCGGCCGCCTGCTGCAGCTGCTGGCGCGCGGCGGCCAGGCCGACGGCAACACCTTCCCGGCGTCCTCCGGCGAACTGCAAGCGCTGCTGGCCAGGGCGCGCTCGGCCTGGGTCGCCTCGAACGCCGCCGCCACCACCATCGTCGGCAACAAGCGCCACCTGGTCGGCTTCGGCGCCAGCGTCGGCAAATTCGAGCCGCTTGCCCTGGAATTGCAGTCGATCGCCGACAAGCAGCCCACCAACGCCGCCCTGGGCCGCATGGCCGGGCTGGCCGAACGCCTGTCGGTGGCCACCCATGCCTACCTGGCGCCGGGCGCGGCCCACCGCGACGCCGCCCGCGCCATCGCGCGCGACGGCGCCGAACTGGGCGCGCTGCTGGGCACCCTGGCCGCCGGCACCGTCGCCGGGATCGATCCGGCCCTGCGCGAGCGCCTCATCGACGCCCGCACCGCCTACCAGGGCTGGCAGGAAGGCCTGGCGCCGCTGTCCACCAATGCGCACAATTTCAACGCCGCCCACGCCGCCGAGCAGGTCATCGCGCGCGACAACGAGGGCCTGCGCTCGACGCTGGCGCAGGTGCAGCGCCAGTACCGCAGCGCGCTGGAGACCCGGAGCGGCTGGTTCTGGGTGCTGGTCGGTGCCTCGGTGTTCACCCTGGCCATGGGCGGCAGCATCAGCCGCGTGATGCTGCTGGACTCGCGCAACCGCGCGCGCGGCGCCGAAGCGCGCCGCCGCGAGGCCGAGGCGATGCGCCAGCTGGCCCAGGCCAAGGAAGAGGAAGCAAAGGCCACCAACGACCAGAACCAGGCGGCGATCCTGCGCCTGATGAACGAACTGCAGGAAGTGGCGGACGGCGACCTGACCGTGCACGCCACCGTCTCGGAAGACATCACCGGCGCGATTGCCGACTCGGTCAACTACACGGTCGAGGAACTGCGCGAACTCGTCTTGCGGGTCATCAGGACCACCGAGCAGGTGACGCGCGCCGCCGGCGGCGCCCAGGCGGTGTCGACCGAGCTGCTGGGCGCGGCCGACGCCCAGTCGCGCGAGATCCAGGAGGCATCCAGCACGGTGCTGCGCATGGCGACCGAGATTGCGGAGGTGTCGCGCTCGGCCAACGAATCGGCCGACGTGGCGCGCCAGTCGGTGGCGGCGGCGGAGCAGGGCGCGCGCGCCGTGCAGAACGCGATCCTGGGCATGAACGAGATCCGCGAGCAGATCCAGGAAACCTCGAAGCGCATCAAGCGCCTGGGCGAATCCTCGCAGGAGATCGGCGAGATCACCGACCTGATCTCGGACATCACCGAACAGACCAACGTGCTGGCGCTGAACGCGGCGATCCAGGCGGCGTCGGCCGGCGAGGCCGGGCGCGGCTTCTCGGTGGTGGCGGAAGAGGTGCAGCGCCTGGCGGAACGCTCGGCCGAGGCGGCCAAGGGCATCGGCGCGCTGGTGCGCACCATCCAGGCCGACACCCACGACGCCGTGGCGGCGATGGAAAAGTCGACCCAGGGCGTGGTCGAGGGCGCGCGCCTGTCCGATGCGGCCGGCGCCGCCCTCTCGGACATCTCGCGCGTGTCGAACCGCCTGGCGGAGCTGATCCAGGACATTTCGGGGGCGGCTGAGCGGCAGGCGACGTCCGCCGACGGTGTGGCCCATAATATGCAGCATATCCTGTCGGTGACCGAGCAGACCCAGGGCGGCACGCGCCAGACGGCGCAGTCGATCCGCGAGCTGGCGCTGCTGGCACAGGAACTGAAGGATTCCGTGTCGCGCTTCCGCGTGGCGGCATAACCAGCTTGATCATCCCTAACCCGAGCCCATGACGAACCCATCTTCCCAGCGCATGCCAGCCTTCGATACCGGTCCCCTTTCCTGGGTGATCGGCGAGATCCGGGATGCGCTGGGGCGCTCGGGCACGGCCCTGCGCGATGCGGCCGGACGCAGTCCCGAGGCCCAGCCGACCCTGCTGCTGCACGCCAAGACCCACCTGCACCAGGCCGACGGCGCCCTGCAGCTGGTGGACGTGGAAGGCGCAGCGGTGCTGGGCGGCGCGGCCGAACAGCTGATCGACGCCTTCAAGGATGGGCGGGTGGCGTGCACGCTTGATGCGGTGAAGACCGTGCAGGACGCCTACCAGGCCCTGGTCGAATACCTCGACGAGCTGCTCGCCGGCAGCGCGCAGCAGCCGGCGCGCCTGTTCCCGTATTACCGCGACCTGCAGGAACGGCTGGGGGTGGAACGCATCCACCCCTCCGATCTGCTGCCGGCCGATCTCGGCAAGGGCGTCGAACTGGACGCGCCCGCATCCGGCGAACAACCGGACATCGCGGCCTGCCGCGCGCGCTTCGAAAAGGCGCTGCTGCCCTACCTGAAGAGCGGCGAGGCGCAGCATGCGGCCGGCATGCGCGACGCCCTGGCCCCGATCGCGGCCAGCCAGGGCGAGCCGCGCGCGCGCCTGTTCTGGCAGGCGCTGCACGCCTTTGCCGGCGTGGTGGCCGACGGCCAGATCGACAGCGAGCTGTACGTCAAGCAGCTGCTCGGGCAGGTCAACCTGCAGCTGCGCCGCCTGGCGCAGGGGCAGGGCGGCACGCCCGACGCGATGCTGCGCGACGCGCTGTTCTTCGTCGCGGCGGCCAGCCAGCCGAATGCCGACGCCAGGCGCCTGCGCCAGGCTTGCGGCCTGGACGGCCTGGTGCCGCCCGACTACGCCGTGCGCCGCTACGGCCGCATCGACCAGGCCGCCTTGCAGGAAGCGCGCGAGGCGCTGGCCCGCACCAAGTCGGACTGGGACCGCATCGCCACCGAGGGCGATCTCGCGGTCAAGGAAGACTTCAACGAACAGCTCTCGCGCCTGGCCGGCGCCAGCGAAAAGCTGGGCGCCCCGGCCCTGGCCCAGCTGATGCGCGAACTCGGCCGTGCCGCGACGGACGCCATGCAGGCCGGCCGCAGCGATGACTTCGGCCTGGAGATGGCCACCGCCATGCTGTTCGTCGAGAACGGCCTGGACCAGCTGCGCCAGCTGCCCGAGGACTTCGCCGAGCATGCCGAAGCCGTCGGCGCGCGCCTGCTGGCCCTGGCCGCCGGCGAGACCCCGCCGGATGCGCCGCAGTGGCAGGGCGAACTGGCGCGCCAGATCCAGCAGGGCCAGACCGTGGCGGTGCTGGCCGGCGAGATCAAGGCCGGCCTGCGTCAGGTCGAGAAGCTGCTCGACGATTACTACGACAACCCGGCCAGGCGCGAGACGCTGGCCCAGGCCGAGCCAGTGCTGCACGGCTTGCAGGGGGCCCTGTCCATTCTCGACCAGGAACAGGCCGTGGAGGCGGTGCGCCACGTCGCCGGCCAGGTACGGCTGCTGGAGGGCAGCGACGGCGAGCTGAGCACGCAGTCCGCGGTGCTGCACAACATCGCCCAGAACATCGGCGCGCTTGGCTTCTTCACCGACCTGCTGGCGCAGGACAGCGAGGCGGCCAAGGGGCGCTTCAGCTTCGACCCCGAGAAACGCCTGTTGCGCGAGCTGCCCTTCGAATTCGTCGACACGGCGCCGGCGCCCGGAACGCAGGCGCCGCAACAGCAGGAAACGAGCATCGAGTCCGAACTGCTCGAGATCTTCATCCTGGAAGCCCAGGAAGTGCTCGGCTTCGTGCTCGAGGCGCTGCCCCAGGCCGAGAGCAACCCGGCCAGCCAGGAGACATTGACCTTGCTGCGCCGGGGCTTCCACACGCTCAAGGGCAGCAGCCGCATGGTGAGCCTGGACAGCTTCGCCGAAGGCGCCGCCGCGGTGGAGCGCGTCATGAACCTGTGGCTGGCCGAGGCGCGCAGCGCCACGCCCGAGCTCCTGAGCCTGCTGCGCCAGGCGCATGCCGAGCTGTCCGCCTGGGTGGCGGAACTGGCCGCCGGCGGCGCGTCAAACCGCGACAGCGCGGCGCTGGTGGCGGCCGCGGCGCGGGTGCAGGCGGGCGCCGCGCCCGAAGACATCCCGGTGCCGGTGCTCGAGGACATCCTCGAGCCGGAACCTGCACCGGAGACGGCACCGGAACCGGAACCGGGCACGAAACGCATCGGCGGCCTCGACATCCCGCTCGGCCTGTACACGATCTACCTCGACGAAGCCGAGACCCTGGTGCAGCAGCTGGCGCAGGACTTCGAGGATTGGCGCGCCGAGCCGGACCGGCGCGCGTCCGCGGCAGCCCTGAAGGCGGCGCACACCCTGGCCGGCACCTCGTCTACGGTCGGCTACGCCGCGCTGCGCGACGTCGCCCATGCGCTCGAGCTGGCGCTGGAAAAGCTGGCGGCGCCGGGCCCGACGCTCGACGAGGACGGCCGCGAGCTGCTGGACACGGCCCTGGGGTGCGCACGCACGATGCTGCAGATCTTCGGCCTCGGTGAACTGGCCCCGGCCCAACCGGAGCTGATCGCCCGCCTCGACGCGCTGCTGGCGCGCCTGGCCAGCCAGCAGGCGGCCAGCGTGTACGGCGAAGTCGACCCGGACCTGGCCGGGCAACTCGACGCCTTGTTCGCCAGCGCCTACGGCGCGATCCTGGCGGCGCCGCACGAAGAACTGGAACAGCCACAGGAACAAGCACCGCAACAGGAGCGCGCGGCCGACGAGATCGACGCGCTGTTCGACAGCTTCCTCGACGATCCGTTTGCCGCGCCGGCCCTCGACCAGGCCGCGCCTGCGCAGCCGCAGCCCGCGTTCGTGCCGGTCACGCCCGACGAGGCGGCGCTCGATGCGGCGCCGGAAAGCGTGGCGGCCGTGCCGGACCAGGTCCCCGCACCCGCATCCGCATCCGCACCTGCACCGGTAGCGGCGCCGGAACCCGCGCCCGCCGCGGCCGACAGCGTGCTGGCGGCGAGCCCGGGTTTCAGCGACGAACTCGATCCGGACCTGCTGCCGGTATTCCTGGAAGAGGGCGCCGACCTGTTCCCGCAGATCGGCAACGGCCTGCGCCAGTGGCAGCAGAATCCGCAAGACCATGCCATCGCCCAGGGCTTGCAGCGCGCCCTGCACACGGTCAAGGGCAGCGCCCGCATGGCCGGCGCGATGCGTCTCGGCCAGCATACGCACGAGCTGGAAACCCAGATCGAGAACATGGTGCACGCCGGCACCACCACGCCCGCGGCTTTCGATGAACTGCTGGCGAACTACGATGGGGCCCTGCTGCTGTTCGAACAGCTGCAACAGCCCGCCATGCCGGCGCAGGCGGCGCCCGCAAGCGTACCGGCGGCCGCCGAGCAGCCGGGCAACCGCGCGCCGCTGGTGCGGGTGCGCGCCGACATCCTCGACCGCGTGGTCAACCAGGCGGGCGAGGTGTCGATCACGCGTTCGCGCCTGGAAAACCAGGTCGGCGTGCTCAAGGGCGCCTTGTCCGACTTCTCGGACAACCTCGACCGCCTGCGCCGCCAGATGCGCGAGATCGAGATGCAGGCCGAGTCGCAGATCGCGTCGACCCTGTCGATCGCCGGCGAGGAGAAGTTCGACCCGCTCGAGTTCGACCGCTTCACCCGCCTGCAGGAACTGACGCGCATGATGGCCGAGAGCGTGAACGACGTCGAAGCCTTCCACGAAGGCCTGTCGCGCACGGTGGACAGCGCCGTCGAAGACCTGGCGGCGCAGGCGCGCATGACGCGCGACCTGCAGCGCGACCTGATGCGGGTGCGCATGGTGCCCTTCGCGAACCTGGCCGAGCGCCTGTTCCGGGTGGCGCGCCAGACCGCGAAAGAACTTGAAAAGCGCGTCAACCTCGACATCCGCGGCGGCGCGGTGGAAATCGACCGCAGCGTGCTGGAACAGATGGCGGCGCCGTTCGAACACCTGCTGCGCAACGCGATCGTGCACGGCATCGAGCCGCGCGCCGCGCGCCAGGAGGCCGGCAAGCTTGAAACCGGCGAGGTGCTGGTGCAGGTGAGCCAGCACGGCAACGAGGTGGCGATCGTGTTCAGCGACGACGGCGCCGGGCTGGACCTGGAGCGCATCCGCGCCAAGGCGCGCGGCCTGGGCCTGATCAAGCCGGACCAGGTCGTGAATGACCAGGAAGCCGCCGAACTGATTTTCGAACCGGGCTTCTCGACCGCCGACACGCTCACCGAGCTGGCCGGGCGCGGCGTCGGCATGGACGTGGTGCGCTCCGAGGCGCAGGCGCTGGGCGGGCGGGTGCTGGTCTCGACCGAGCCGGGCAAGGGTACGCGCTTCGCCATCCACCTGCCGCTGACGCTGGCGGTGGCGCAGGTGGTGCTGGTTGCGAGCGGCGGGCGCACCCATGCCTTGCCGGCCACCCTGGTCGAGCAGGTGCTGCAGGTGCGCGATACCGAACTGGACGCGGCGCAGGCGGCGGGCACGCTTTCCGTGGCAGGACAGCCGCATGCGCTGCACACGCTCGCCGTGCTGCTGGGCGAAGGCAATGGCGGCGCGCTGCAGCGCCTGAACCCGGTGCTGGTGGTGCATGGCGCCGGCGGGCGCATCGCGCTGCGCGTGGACGAGGTGCTGGGCAACCGCGAAGTGGTGGTCAAGAATATCGGCCCGCAGCTCTCGCGGGTCCCGGGCATCGCCGGCGCCACGGTGCTGGGCACGGGCGAGATCGTGCTGATCCTCGATCCGGTGGCGCTGGCCCAGCGTCCCGCGGCGCCGCTCGCCCCCGTCGCCGAGGAGGCGCCGCCCGAACGGAAAGCCGCCATCATGGTGGTGGACGACTCGATCACGGTGCGCCGCGTGACCCAGCGCCTGCTGGAGCGCGAAGGCTACCGGGTGATGCTGGCCAAGGACGGCGTCGACGCGCTCGAACAGATCGAAGCGCTGCGGCCCGACCTGATGCTGGTGGATATCGAGATGCCGCGCATGGACGGCTTCGACCTGACGCGCGAGCTGCGCAGCAGGGAAGCGACCAGGTCGATTCCGATCATCATGATCACCTCGCGGACGGCGGACAAGCACCGCAATGTCGCGCTGGACTTGGGCGTGAATGCCTACTTCGGCAAGCCCTACCAGGAGCCGGTGCTGCTGGCGGCAATCGAGAGTCTGCTGAACCGAGAAAAATCGTAGGGCGGGCGGATTCCGCCCACGCGGTGATCGTTGACACCGGATCCGCCGCGTCGGACCGGCGATCGTTGCCCGCGTGGGCGGGAAAACAGTCCACTGGACTATTTTCCCCCGCCCACCCTACGAATGCCGATTTTAGCCATTGGTTTTCTTGACGACCGCGAACCTCTCCAGTGTTCGCTTGCGCGCGACATCATGGTCTACCACCGGCAAGGGATAATCCCGCCCCAGCACGACCCCGCGCTCGGCCAGCAGGTTCGCATCGGCCAGCCACGGCGCATGGATCTCCTTCGCGCCGAGCCGCGCCAGGACCGGCACCCACTCCCGAATGAAGTCGCCGTGCGCATCGAAACGCTGCGACTGCGCCACCGGATTGAAGATCCGGAACCACGGCTGCGCGTCGCAGCCGGTCGAGGCCGCCCATTGCCAGCCGCCGTTGTTCGAGGCCAGCTCGTAGTCGTTCAGCTTGAGTGCGAAGTAGCGCTCCCCGCGCCGCCAGTCGATCCCGAGGTCCTTGGTGAGGAAGCTCGCCGTCACCATGCGCAGCCGGTTGTGCATGAAGCCGGTGCGGTTCAGCTGCGCCATCGCCGCGTCCACCAGCGGATAGCCGGTGCGTCCCTCGCACCAGGCCGCGAACAGCGCATCGGCTTCTGCGCCGCTGTCCCAGGCCAGCGCATCGAAGGCCGGCTTGAACGAGCGGGTGACGACCTGCGGGTTGCGCGCCAGGATCATCGAATAGAAATCGCGCCAGATGAGTTCCGACAGCCACACCGAGGCGCCGGCGCCGCCCGCGCCGTTTTCGATCATCTGGCGCGCCGTGCGCACCAGGTGGCGGATCGAGGTGGTGCCGAAGCGCAGGTGGGTCGACAGGCGCGAGGTGCCGTCCTCCGAGGGGAAATCGCGCGCCCGGCCGTAATCGGCGATGTGCGCGACGAAACGTTCGAACAGTTCCTCGGCGCCTTCCATCCCGGCCGGCAGCGGCGGCGCGCCCGGCTCGAAGCCGATCTCGGCCAGCGAGGGCAGGGGCGGCGCGTCCGGCGGCGGCGGCGCGAAGGCATGCGCATACGGATCGACCGGATACGCGGCCAGCGCCTCGGGCATGCCGGCCAGGCGCTTGAGCCAGGCGTTCTTGTAGGGCGTGAACACCGAGAATGGTCCCTTGGCCAGGGTCAGCACCTCGTCCTGCTCGAAGACGACCTGGTCCTTGAAGCTCAGAAATTTCCTACCATCGGCCGCCAGCCTGGCTTTCATCCGTGCGTCGCGATCCACCGCGTCGGGTTCATAATCGGCACAGACGAACACCGCGTCGACACCCAGTTCGGTGGCGAGCGCCGGGATCACTTCAAGAGGGCGGCCTTGCCGCACGATCAAATAAGCGCCGAGCCGACGCAGCTCGGCCTCGAGGCTGGCCAGGCTGGCGTGGATGAACCGCACACGGCGGTCGTCGCGCGGCAGCGGGTCCAGGATGTCGCTGTCATACACAAAAACGCAGTACACACAATTAGACGAGGTCAAGGCCTGGTGCAGGGCTGCATGGTCGAATGCCCGCAAGTCACGCCGGAACCAAACCAGGGAGTTGCTTATATTCATCATCGTGTGCAGGGTCAAGGTGGCGGCCGATTTTACTGGGTAGGATTCGTCCTAACAGAACTACGTTTGCAGCTGGGCGGGACAGAGACGGGTCGGCTGACGGGCTTTTCAGCATATGCATCGCGGGTCTATCGGGGCAGTTCATCGGCCTCGGAGCGATTCGGTGTAAACTATCGAAAAGCGTAACGTTGTTTTGTGGACACTTCGCGGTCAAACCAGAGTGGGCCCATGTGAGAGTAAGCGTATGAAAAAAAGCAAAGTTGGCAGCACTCTACCGATGCCCGGCATGCCACCGGAACAGAGTGAAACGCTCGGTAAGATCGGCCCGGCTTCTTCAGGGCTGAACCTCGCCAACCATTTCCTAATCGCAATGCCTTCGATCCAGGATCCGATCTTCGGCGGCACCGTCGTCTATATTTGCGAGCACAACGAGAATGGCGTGCTCGGCGTGGTCATCAACAAGCCGACCGACATGACGATGGAAGTGCTGTTCGACCGCGTCGACCTGAAGCTCGCCCCGGGGCTGCGCTCCTCGGTGGTGGACCAGCCGATCATGTTCGGCGGCCCGGTGCAGGACGACCGCGGCTTCGTGCTGCATTCGCCGGGCGGACGCTTCTCCTCCTCGCTCACCGTCACCGACGACGTCGCCTTCACCACCTCGATCGACGTGCTGGAAGCCGTCGCCAGCGGCGCCGGCCCGGCCCGCATGCTGGTCTCGATCGGCTATGCCGGCTGGAGTCCGGGACAGCTCGAGGAAGAAATCTCGCGCAACGGCTGGCTCACGGTGGGCGCCGACGCCAGGGTCCTGTTCGACCTGCCGATCGAGGAACGCTATACCGCCGCCATCAAACTGCTGGGAATCGATCCCCTGATGCTCGCTACTGAAGCCGGCCATGCATAAAGAGGGGACTCGCGTCGTCGAGATGGCTTGTGGTTGATATCGTTCTTGGTTTTGACTTCGGTGTCAAACGCATCGGCATTGCCATGGGCAACACCCTTACCGGGCAAGCCCAACCGTTGACCGTCATCAAGGCGGTCGACAACGCCACCCGTTTCCAGGTCATCGGCGACCTGATCAATGAATGGAAGCCGGCCCGCCTCGTCGTGGGCGAGCCGCGCCATCCCGACGGCGCCGAGCACGACATGACGCTGCGCAGCCGGCGCTTCGCCAACCAGCTCCACGGCCGCTTCAACCTGCCCGTCGAACTCGTCGACGAGCGTTACTCGTCCGCCGTGATCCCGCAACGGCGCGGCGAGATCATCGACGCCAAGGCGGCCGCCATCATTTTGCAACAATACTTTGATACCCATGCCAACATCTAATCAAGCGTACGACGCGGAGGCGCTGTACCGCGAGCTGCTGGGCCAGGTCCGCGCAGGACTGGACGGCGTCGCCGATGCCGCCATCGTCGGCATCCATTCCGGCGGCGCCTGGCTGGCCGAACGTCTCGCGCGCGACCTCGACCTGACCAGCCGCTTCGGCACCATCGACGTCTCGTTCTACCGCGACGACTATGCCAAGAAGGGCCTGCACCCGGACGTGAAGCCGACCCATATCCGCTTCCCGGTGGACGGCGCGACGGTGGTGCTGGTGGACGACGTGCTGCAGACCGGCCGCACGGTGCGCGCCGCGATCAACGTGCTGTTCGACTACGGCAGGCCGAGCTGCATCCGCCTGGCGGCCCTGGCCGACCGCGGCGGGCGCGAGCTGCCGGTGGCGCCCGACTACGTCGGCACCCGCGCCGCGCTGGCGCCGCAGCAGTCGCTGTGCCTGCAGCGCGACGCCGCCGGCCAACTTTCGCTGACCATTGAAGAAGACAATGTCCAAGATCTTTCTTAACCCGCAACTGAACAAGAACGGGGAGCTGCAGCACCTGCTCACCATCGAGGGCCTGCCCAAGTCGGTCATCAACCACATCCTCGACACCGCTTCGAGCTTCGTGAGCATTTCGGACCGCGAGGTCAAGAAGGTGCCGCTGATGCGCGGCAAGAGCGTGTTCAACCTCTTCTTCGAAAACAGCACGCGCACCCGCACCACCTTCGAGATCGCGGCCAAGCGCCTGTCGGCCGACGTCATCAACCTGAACATCCAGGCTTCGTCGGCCAGCAAGGGCGAGTCGCTGCTCGACACCATCGACAACCTGTCGGCCATGCACGCCGACATGTTCGTGGTGCGCCACGCGCAGTCGGGCGCGCCTTACCTGATCGCCAAGCACCTGGTCGAGACCGGGCAGTCGCACGTGCACGTGGTGAACGCCGGCGACGGCCGCCACGCGCACCCGACCCAGGGCCTGCTCGACATGTACACGATCCGCCACTACAAGAAGGACTTCACCAACCTGCGGGTGGCGATCGTCGGCGACATCCTGCATAGCCGCGTGGCGCGCTCGGACATCCACGCGCTGACCACCCTGGGCGTGCCGGAAGTGCGCGCCATCGGCCCGCACACGCTGCTGCCGGGCGGCCTGGCCGAGATGGGCGTGCGCACCTTCACCAACATGGACGAGGGTCTGAAGGACGTCGACGTCATCATCATGCTGCGCCTGCAGAACGAACGCATGAGCGGCGCGCTGCTGCCGTCGGCGCAGGAATACTTCAAGAGCTATGGCCTGACCCCGGAGCGCCTGGCGCTGGCCAAGCCGGATGCGATCGTGATGCACCCGGGCCCGATGAACCGCGGGGTCGAGATCGACTCGGCGGTGGCCGACGGCAGCCAGGCGGTGATCCTGCCGCAGGTGACCTTCGGCATTGCGGTACGCATGGCGGTGATGAGCATTTTGGCAGGAGGCAGGGCGTGAAAGGCGCACGGATGAACTACCACATCAAGAACGGGCGAATCATCGACCCGGCAAACGACATCGACCAGGTAAGCGACCTGTTCATCGCCGACGGCAAGATCGCCGCCCTCGGCAATGCGCCGGAAGGCTTCACGGCCGACCAGACCATCGACGCCAGCGGCCTGGTGGTCGCTCCCGGCCTGGTCGACCTGTCCGCGCGCCTGCGCGAGCCGGGCTACGAGTACAAGGCGACGCTGGAATCGGAAATGCAGGCGGCGATGCAGGGCGGCGTGACCACCCTGGTCTGCCCACCGGACACCGACCCGGTGCTGGACGAGCCGGGCCTGGTGGAGATGCTCAAGCACCGCGCGCGCATCCTGGACCAGGCCAACGTGCACCCGCTGGGCGCGCTGACCATGGGCCTGAAGGGCCAGGCCCTCACTGAAATGGCCGAGCTGACCGAAGCCGGCTGCATCGGCTTCTCGCAGGCCGAGGTGCCGGTGCTGGACACCACCGTGCTGCTGCGCGCCATGCAGTACGCCAAGACCTTCGGCTACACCGTGTGGCTGCGCCCGCAGGACGCCCACATCGGCCGCGGCGGCGTGGCCCACAGCGGCCCGCTGGCCTCGCGCCTGGGGCTGTCGGGCGTGCCCGTCATGTCCGAGACCATCGCCCTGCACACCATCTTCGAGCTGATGCGCGCTACCGGCGCGCGCGTGCACCTGTGCCGCATGTCATCAAGCGCCGGCCTGGCGCTGGTCGCCAGCGCCAAGAAGGAAGGCCTGCAGGTCACCTGCGACGTCGGCGTGCACCACCTGCACATGACCGACGCCGACATCGGCTTCTTCGACCCGAACGCGCGCTTCAACCCGCCGCTGCGCAGCCAGCGCGACCGCGACGCGATCCGCGCGGCCCTGCTGGACGGCACCGTGGACGCGGTCTGCTCCGACCACACCCCCGTGGACGAAGACGAGAAGCTGCTGCCCTTCGCCGAAGCGACCCCGGGCGCGACCGGGCTGGAGCTGTTGCTGGCGCTGACCCTGAAGTGGGCCGAGGACCAGGACGGCAAGGATGCGCTGGCGCAGGCCCTGGCCAAGGTGACCGCCAGCCCGGCGCGCATCGCCGGCCTGCCCGCCGGCACGCTGTCGGTGGGCGCGGCGGCCGACGTGGTGCTGTTCGACCCGGACGCCCGCTGGAAGGTCGAGCGCAAGGCCCTGGCGAGCCAGGGCAAGCACACGCCTTTCCTCGGCTTCGAGCTGGCCGGCCAGGTGCGCACGACGCTGGTGCGCGGCCGTGTGGCCTTCCAGCGTTGATGAGGTGACCGCGCTCGCATCGTGAAGATCCGGCTTGCCCTGCGCCTGGCGCGCGTCGTGGTCCACCTGGTGGCGGGCCTGGCGACCTGCGCCCTGGTGTTCCCGCTGGCGTCTGGCGCCACGCGCGAGCGCCTCACGCGGCGCTGGTCGCGCAAACTGCTCGGCCTGTGCCGCATCAAGATCGAACAGACGCCGGGCGCGCCCGTGCTCGGCCATGCCCTGATCGTGGCCAACCACGTCTCCTGGCTCGACATCTTCGTCATCAACGCGCTGCATCCCTGCCGTTTCGTGGCCAAGGCCGAGATCCGTTCCTGGCCGGTGCTCGGCTGGCTGGCGGCAGGCGCGGGCACGGTCTTCATCGCGCGCGGCAACCGGCGCGAGCTGCGCCACATCTTCAAGGGCCTGGTCACCGTCTTGCAGGAGGGCCAGCGCGTCGCCTTCTTCCCCGAAGGGACCACGTCCCGGCAGGGCGAGGTGCTGCCCTTCCACGCCAACCTGTTCGAGGCCGCCATCGACGCCAGGGTGGCGGTCCAGCCCTATGCGCTGTCCTATGTGGACGCGAGCGGCGCTTATCACCAGTCGGTCGACTACACCGGCGACACCACCTTCGTGGACAGCCTGTTCACGATCCTCGGGGGCGCACCGGTGACCGCGCGGCTGCAGCCGCTGGCGCCGGTCGATGCGACAGGAGCGCACCGCCGCGAGCTGGCCGAGGCCGCGCAGGAGGCGGTTGGCGCGGCTTTGCGCCGTGATATGTAAAACGTATCACAGAGCAATAAATCATATATTGGACAACTCACAGCCGAGGCGGCACGCTGGTGCTTTGCCTGAATAGCCGTTCGAGGAGACCGCCATGCCGACTTACCGTTCCCGCACCACCACCCAGGGCCGCAACATGGCCGGCGCCCGCGCCCTGTGGCGCGCCACCGGCATGAAGGACGGCGACTTCGAGAAACCGATCATCGCGGTGGTCAACTCCTTCACCCAGTTCGTGCCGGGCCACGTGCACCTGAAGGACCTGGGCCAGCTGGTGGCGCGCGAGATCGAGGCCAGCGGCGGCGTGGCCAAGGAATTCAACACCATCGCGGTGGACGACGGCATCGCCATGGGTCATGGCGGCATGCTGTACTCGCTGCCTTCACGCGACCTGATCGCCGACTCGGTCGAGTACATGGTCAACGCCCACTGCGCCGACGCCATGGTCTGCATCTCGAACTGCGACAAGATCACCCCGGGCATGCTGATGGCCGCGATGCGCCTGAACATCCCGGTGGTGTTCGTCTCGGGCGGCCCGATGGAAGCGGGCAAGGTGGTCAAGGTGGTGAACAATGACCGCAAGGTGATCAAGCTCGATCTCGTCGACGCCATGATCAAGGCTGGCGACAGCACCGTGTCCGATGCCGACGTTGCCGAGATCGAACGCTCGGCCTGCCCGACCTGCGGCTCCTGCTCGGGCATGTTCACCGCGAACTCGATGAACTGCCTCACCGAGGCCCTGGGCTTGTCGCTGCCGGGCAACGGCACCATCGTCGCCACCCATGCCGACCGCAAGGCACTGTTCCTGCGCGCCGGCCGCCTGATCGTGGAAGTCGCCAAGCGCCACTACGAGCAGGACGACTACTCGGTGCTGCCGCGCTCGATCGCCACCAAGGCCGCCTGGGAAAACGCGATGGCGCTGGACGTCTCGATGGGCGGCTCCACCAACACCGTGCTGCACCTGCTGGCGGCGGCGCACGAGGCCGGGGTGGACTTCACCATGGCCGACATCGACCGCATCTCGCGCAAGGTGCCCTGCCTGTGCAAGGTGGCGCCGATGACCGACAAGTACCACATCGAGGACGTGCACCGCGCCGGTGGCATCATTTCCATCCTGGGCGAGCTGGCGCGCGCCGGCTTGCTCGACACATCGCTCCCCACCGTGCACAGTCCGACCATGGGTGAGGCGATCGAGAAGTACGACATCAAGCGCAGCGACGATCCTGCCGTGCACCGGCTGTTCCGCGCGGCGCCGGGCGGCGTGCCGACCCAGGTCGCGTTCTCGCAGGCCGAGCGCTACGAGGAAAACGACCTCGATCGCAGCACGGGCTGCATCCGCGACCGCGAGCACGCCTATTCCCAGGACGGCGGCCTGGCAGTCCTGTACGGCAACATCGCCGAGAAGGGCTGCATCGTGAAGACGGCGGGCGTGGACGAGAGCATCCTCAGGTTTTCGGGCCGGGCGCGCGTGTTCGAGAGCCAGGATGCGGCGGTGGAAGGCATCCTCGGCGACACGGTACACGCTGGCGACGTGGTCATCATCCGCTACGAAGGCCCGAAGGGCGGGCCGGGCATGCAGGAAATGCTGTACCCGACCTCGTACATCAAGTCCAAGGGTTTAGGAAAAGCCTGCGCACTGTTCACCGACGGGCGCTTCTCGGGCGGCTCCTCGGGCCTGGTGATCGGCCATGCCTCGCCGGAAGCGGCGGAAGGCGGCGCGATCGGCCTGGTGGAGGAGGGCGACATCATCGACATCGACATCCCGGCGCGCACCATCAACCTGCGCGTGAGCTTCGAAGAGCTGGCGCACCGGCGCGGGAAGATGGAAGAGCGCGGCCGCGATGCCTGGAAGCCGGTGGCGCGCGAGCGCTACGTGTCGCAGGCGCTGCAGGCGTATGCGGCGCTCACCACCTCCGCCGACCGCGGCGCGGTGCGCGACCTGAGCCAGCTGCACCGTTAACGCAATTCGGACCACGATCCCGTAGGGTGGACGGCTTCGCCGTCCGCGCGTTCAGCTAGTGCAGGCGCTGCGGCAAAGCGTCCGATAGTTGGACGCGCGGACGGCGTAAAACAGTCCACTGGACTGTTTTACCGTCCACCCTACGAAAACCAGCATCATTGCTTGCCGCTGTGCTCCCGATACTCGGGACAATCCACCTGCAGCAGCGAGCGGTCGTCCAGGCACACCGCCGTCAGCTTGCCTCCCCACACGCAGCCGCTGTCGAGCCCGACCAGGTTGGGCCGCAGCACCAGCCCCAGCGCCGACCAGTGCCCGAACACCACGGTCACGTCGGCCGTCGCCCGCTGCGGCAGGTCGAACCAGGGCACCAGGCCGGAGCCTTCCGGCCCGCTCTCGCTTTCCTTGTGCAGGAAATCCATGCTGCCATCCGGCGCGCACAGGCGCATGCGCGTGAGCGCGTTGACGATGCAGCGCAGGCGCGCCATGCCGCGCAGGCTGTCGTCCCACGCGTTCGGCTCGTTCCCGTACATCCGGCCCAGGAAATCGATCCAGCCGTCGCCGCGCAGCACGGTCTCGACCTCGTGCGCCAGCGCCATGGTCTGCGCCGCATCCCACTGCGGCGCGACGCCCGCGTGCACCAGCAGGTGCGCATCAAGGAACATCGCCAGCGGGCGCCGGCGCAGCCACCCGATCAGTTCATCGCGGTCGGGCGCGGCCAGGATCTCGTCGAGCGTATCGGAGCGGCTGGCGCGCTGCGCGCCGACCGCCACCGCGATCAGGTGCAGGTCATGGTTGCCGAGCAGCGCGTCGATGCGGCCGGGGTTCGCTTCGGACAAGGCCTTCATGCGGCGCAGCGCGGTCAGCGAATCCGGACCGCGGTTGATCAGGTCGCCCACGAACAGGATGCGCGGCTGCGCCGGTCCGTGCTGCCGCGCGTCGTCGACGATGCGGTCGATCAGGAGTTGGGCTTCGTGGGCGCAGCCCTGCAGGTCGCCGATGGCGTAGGTTCTCATGTTGTTCTTATCGAAGTGGTGGAGCAAGGGGCGATCGTGGCGCCGCTGTGGCGATACTAAATGATTTCACGCCCAGCCGCATCGAAGCGGCGAAACGCGGACAAATACGGAACACCTGCGCGCAATCGAATCGGCGCGAATTTGATGCCAATCGAAGGGCATCGTGCGGAATCGTATTCGGCTCCGGAGCGCCTCATCTATTCCGGTACAATGGGCCACCATTTCCATGATAAGAGTGCGGTGGTTTTTCCTTGGAGTCGGCGCGGAAACGACTCACAGCGTGCACCGAAAGAATAATAAATGTTCTCCTTTTTCGTCGGTTTCGTATCCTGTGCGCTGCTGACCCTGCTGGTGATTAAGTATGCCAAGCGCAATGACTTTGCACTCGACGCCGATTATGGCGGCGTGCAGAAGTTCCATGCGCATCTGGTTGCGCGCATCGGCGGCGTGCCGATCTTTCTCGCCGTCTTATTCACCGCCGCGCTGTCGACGATGCGCGAGCCGGCGCTCGGCGCATGGATCGCGCCTTTGCTCGGATGCGCATTCATTGCCATGGCCGGCGGTATCGTCGAAGACTATACCGGGCGGGTTTCGCCGGCGCGCCGGCTGCTGCTCACGATGCTGGCGGCCCTGTTCGCCTATTTCCTGCTCGATGCGAAAATGGTGCGCCTCGACCTGCCATGGGGCGCGCTGCCGCTGCAATTGGATCTGCTGGTGCTGCCGCTCACGGTGCTTGCGGTGGCGGGCATCGCCAATGCCGTGAATATCATCGACGGCTTCAATGGCCTGGCCAGCATGGTCAGCATTTGCATGCTGCTGTCGCTGGCTTATGTGGCGCTGCAGGTGGGGGACATGGTGGTGCTGGTGACCGCGCTGATCGTGGCCGGCGCCACCGCCGGTTTCCTGATCTGGAATTACCCGGTCGGCCTGATTTTCCTCGGCGACGGCGGCGCCTACTTCATCGGTTTCATGCTCGGCGAACTCGCGCTGCTGCTGGTGATGCGCAATCCCGGCGTGTCCACCTGGTATGCCGCGCTGCTGCTGATTTATCCCGCATTCGAAACGATATTCTCCGCTTACCGGCGCATGTTCGTGCGCGGTAAATCACCGGCACTACCGGATGGAATTCATCTGCATAGTTTGATATTCCGGCGTATCGTGCAATGGACGGTAGGGCCGCGCGAAGCACGCGCGCTGATGAAACGGAACGCGCGCACTTCGCCTTATTTATGGTTGTTTTCCTTGATGGCGGTCATTCCCGCAACCGTGTTCTGGAAAAACACCAGTGTGCTCATCTTCTTCAGTTTGTTGTTTATAATCAGTTACCTCTGGTTATATGTGCGTATTGTTCGATTTAAGTCGCCACGCTGGCTTTTCTTACAAAAGAAAAAGCGCAATTAACCCGTTAATGCTAGTATTGCGACATTTGGTGAGTATCTCGCCTATCATTTCAAGCTCCAGGCAAAGCGCTCGGGGCAAGGCGTATCGTTGAAGTCAGTGCGCCTGTACTGCGAGACGATACAACACGGCAGTGAGCGCTTTGTCAGCGCTATTGTTTTAACCTTTCATTCAACGAGGGAATAAAGATGGATCTGTCCAATATGTCCGTAGGCGATCTGCGCAACCTGCAAGAACAAATCAAGCAGGAGATGAAGAAGCGCGAAGTCCAGGAAGTGCAAAAGGCGCGCGAACAGATTCTGGCGATCGCGCAGAGTGTTGGCGTACCCCTCAAGGACCTGCTGGCCACCGGTGGCCGCGGCAGCGCGACCAAGGGCAATTCGGTGGCCGTGCGTTATCGCCATCCGGACAATGCATCGCAGCAGTGGACCGGCCGCGGCCGCCAGCCGAAATGGGTCAAGGAATGGGTCGAAGGCGGCAAGTCGCTCGACAAGCTGCGCGTCTAAGTACTTTCCCGGCCGGTACTCCCGGCCCAGATACGACCAGCGTGAGCGGTCCGTCCGTTTCCCACCGGACGCCGCTTGCCGCTACAATAGCTGCATTTGTCATTCCTCTAACTGTCATCCGATAATTCGGCGCCGACGCCTGCCGCGTCCTCCGGCTGCATCCGTATGCCCGCGCCCCAGCTCTCCAAGGACATCATGCTTGCTCTCTCGAAAACGATCTTCAAGGCCTACGACATTCGCGGCGTCATCGACAAGACGCTCGACGAAGGCATCGCGCGCCATATCGGCCGCGCATTCGGCGCCGCCGCGCTGGCGAAGGGAGAGCGCAAGGTCGTGATCGGCCGCGACGGCCGCCTGTCGGGCCCCGGCCTGGCCGCCGCCCTGGGCGAAGGCCTGCGCGACGCCGGCGTGGATGTGATCGACCTCGGCATGGTCGCCACCCCGATGGTCTATTTCGCCACCAACGTGCTCGATACCCGCTCGGGCATCATGGTCACCGGCAGCCACAATCCGCCGGATTACAACGGTTTCAAGATGGTGATGGCGGGCGAGGCGATCTACGGCGACGCCATCCTGGCCCTGCACGACAGCATCGCAGCGTATGACGGCAAGGTGGCCGAGCAGCGCGGCGGCTACGGCACCCACGATATCCGCGCAGCCTATCTCGAGCGCATCATTGGCGACGTCAAGATCGCACGCCCGATCAAGATCGCGGTCGACTGCGGCAACGGCGTGGCCGGCGCCTTTGCCCCTGACCTGTTCCGCGGGATGGGCTGCGAGGTGGTCGAACTGTTCTGCGACGTTGACGGCCACTTCCCGAACCACCACCCGGACCCGGCGCACCCGGAAAACCTGCAGGACCTCATCAAGGCGCTGCAGGACACCGACGCCGAGATCGGCCTGGCTTTCGACGGCGACGGCGACCGCCTCGGCATCGTCACCAAGGATGGCCAGATCATCTTCCCGGACCGCCAGATGATGCTGTTCGCCAGCGACGTCCTGTCGCGCAACCCGGGCGCCGAAATCCTGTACGACGTCAAGTGCACGCGCCACCTCGCTCCCTGGATCGAGAAAGCGGGCGGGCGCCCGCTGATGTGGAAGACCGGCCACTCGCTGGTCAAGGCCAAGCTCAAGGAAACCGGCGCACCGCTGGGCGGCGAGATGAGCGGTCACATCTTCTTCAAGGACCGCTGGTACGGCTTCGACGACGGCCTGTACGCCGGCGCGCGCATGCTCGAGATCCTGACGAAAGAGCAGGACCCTTCCAAGCTGCTGAACAGCCTGCCGATCGCCAGCAGCACGCCGGAACTGCACCTGCACCTGAACGAAGGCGAGAACTTCGCCCTGATCGACAGCCTGCGCGCCAACGCGACTTTTCCGACCTCCACCAGCATCAACGGCATCGACGGCCTGCGCGTGGAATACCCGGACGGCTTCGGCCTGGCGCGTTCCTCGAACACCACCCCGGTGGTGGTGCTGCGCTTCGAAGGCGAGAACCCGGAAGCCCTGGCCCGCATCCAGGCCGAGTTCAAGACCGTGATCCTGGCGGCCAAGCCGGACGCCGCACTGCCGTTCTAAGGACCTGCGCTTGAAGATCCTGCTGGTGCGCGTGTCGTCGCTGGGCGACGTGCTGCATAACCTGCCGATGGTGGCCGACATCTTGCGCCACCATCCGGGCGCCACCATCGACTGGGTGGTGGAAGAGGGCTACACCAGCCTGGTGCGCCTGAATCCGCACGTCCGGAAAATCATTCCCTGGGCGCTGCGCCGCTGGCGCAAGGGCCTCGGCAAGGCGCAGACCCGGGCCGAGATCAAGGCCTTCTTCTCTACTTTGCGCGAGGAAGAATACGACTATGTGTTCGACACCCAGGGCCTGCTCAAGACCGGCGTCATCATGGGCGCGGCGCGCGTGCGCAAGGGCGGCAGGAAGGTCGGCCTGGCCAACGGCAGCGAAGGCTCGGGCTATGAGGGCATCTCGCGCATCTTCCATACCGACAGCATTCCACTGAATCCGCGCACCCACGCGGTGGCGCGCGGGCGCATGGTCGCCGGCGCCGCGCTCGGCTACGCGGTGGACGACCCGCCCGATTTCGGCCTGCCGGCGCCGCAGGCGGGCTCGCGTCCCGATTTCCTGCCGCGCGAGGACTACGCCGTGTTCTTCCACGGCACCGCGCGCGACGCCAAGCGCTGGCCGCGCGAGAACTGGATCGAACTGGGGCGCGCGCTGGCGCCGATGCCGGTGTTGCTGCCGTGGGGCTCGCCCCAGGAACGGCAGGAAGCCGAGGCCATGGCTGCCGGCCTGCCGAATGCGCGCGTGCTGCCCAAGCTGTCGATGATGGACGCGGTGGCGCTGGCCCGGCATGCACGCCTCGCGGTCGGCGTGGACACCGGCCTGACCCACATCGCCGCGGCGTTTGTCCGTCCCACGGTCGAGATCTACTGCGATTCGCCCAAGTGGAAGACCGAGGGCAACTGGTCGGATCGCATCGTCAACCTCGGCGACCTCGGCGCGCCGCCGTCCGCGCCTGAGGTGATCGCCGCCGCGCGCCGCCTGCTGGAGGCCGTGTGAAGCGCTGGCTGTACTCGCTGGCCTGGTGGCTGGCGCTGCCGCTCGTGTTCGGCCGCCTGTGGTGGCGCGGGCGCCAGGAGCCCGGCTACCGCGCCCACTGGGCCGAGCGGCTCGGGTTTCCCGCTGCGCCGCCATCGACGCGCATGACCCTGTGGGTGCACGCCGTCTCGGTGGGCGAAACCCGCGCGGCCGAGCCGCTGGTCGAGGCGCTGCTGGCCGCGTATCCCGATTCCCGCATCCTGCTGACCCACATGACGCCGACCGGGCGCGCCACCGGCAAGTCCCTGTTCGGCCACCATGGCGAGCGCCTGGTGCAGTCCTACCTGCCTTACGACACCGGCTTCATGGTGGGGCGCTTCCTGCGCCGCTTCCAGCCGCGCGTGTGCATCCTGATGGAGACCGAGGTCTGGCCGAACCTGATTGCCGGCTGCGCGTCGGCCGGGGTGCCGGTGGCGCTGGTCAATGCGCGCCTGTCGGAACGCTCGCTCAGACGCGGGCGCAAAATGGGCGCCCTGATGACGGACGCGGCGCAGGCCATCACCCTGGTGGCGGCGCAGACCGAGGCTGACGCGGCCCGTATCCGCTCGCTCGGCGCGCCGCAGGTGGCGGTGACCGGCAGCATCAAGTTCGACGTGGTGCCGCCCCAGGCCGCGCTGGAGAAGGGCGCCTGGCTGCGTGCGCAGTTTGGCCAGCGCCCGGTGTTCCTGTGCGCCAGCACCCGCGAGGGCGAGGAAGCCCTGATCCTGGACGCCTGGGTGCGCGCCGCCGACAAGCCGGCCGCTGCGCTGCTGGCGATCGTGCCGCGCCATCCGCAGCGTTTCGACGAGGTGGAGAAGCTGGCGGCGGCGCGCGGCCTGAGGGTGGAGCGGCGCTCGCGCCTGGAAGCGGGCCTCGAGGGCGCCGACGTGCTGCTGGGCGACTCGATGGGCGAGATGTTCGCCTATTACGCCGCCTGCGACTGCGCCTTCATCGGCGGCAGCCTGATGCGGCTGGGCGGCCAGAACCTGATCGAAGCCTGCGCCCTCGGCAAGCCGGTGCTGGTGGGCGAGCACACCTTCAACTTCGCCCAGGCGACCGACGAGGCGGTGGCCGACGGCGCGGCCCTGCGCGTGCCTGATGCCGACGCCTTGATGGCGGCCGCGCTGCGCCTGCTGGAAGACGGGGCCGCGCGCAGCGCGATGGGCGCCCACGCGCTCGCGTTCGCGGGCCGCCACCGCGGCGCCACCCTGCGCACTGTTGAACTCCTGCGACGACTTATCCGGTAGGTTTTGCTACCATTCCGGTTCGAGCTCGGATAATAACCAGGGGATGCGCTATGTTGTCGTTTAATCACCCGAGGCCCGTTAACAGCAATAAACCCGTCGCCATGCTGATCCAGGAACAGGCCGACGACAAGCTGCTGCACGTGCCTGTGAGTGACCGCCCCGTCGACATGCCGGCGCCATCCGCTGCGCCTCCCGTCCCCTTGTCCGAACTGCATTTCTTCGTGCGCTACACGCTCGGCGAATACATCAGCTTCATGTGGCAGCACGGCGGCTTCCTCATCCGCCGCCGCCGCATCCGCTGGCCAGCCAGCCTCTACCTGCGCCTGAAAAGCACCCTGGGCGCCGCCCTCCATTTCGTCATGCTCGGCCGCGGACGCCGCACCTACGAGTTCACCATCGACCAGCACGGCATCGTGCGCACCAGCGGGGGCGTGACCCTGATCGGGTGGGAAGACGTGATCGGCGTGCGCACCTACTCGCGCGGGTTCATGATGGTGCTCAAGCGCGGGACCTTGCCGATTCCGTATCGGGCGCTGTCGGATGCGCAGAAGGGGGCGATGAAAGAGTTGGCGGCTGCCCGCCGGGATTCGCTTCTGTAGGGGTGATCTGGTCCAGTGGACCAGATCACGCTTTGCCGCCCACGCGGTGATAGTTTGAAGCGAGATCATCCGGCGCGATAACGGAGCCGATGGCGATCACCGCGTGGGCGGCAGACCCGCCCACCCTACGAAAATCAATCCGCAAATAAAACTGGCATCTCCAGCGAGCGCTTCTTGAGCGCCAGCCGCGCCCCGTCGTAATCCGGATACACCTCGGCCACCGTCGCCCAGAAGCGCGGGCTGTGGTTCATTTCGCGCAGGTGCGCCAGTTCGTGCACCACCACGTAGTCCACCAGGGAAGCCGGATAGTGCACCAGGCGCCAGTTCAGGCGGATATTCCCCTCGATCGTGCACGAACCCCAGCGCGTGCCGGCCGACGACAGCGCAAAGGCCTTGTAGGCCACGTTCAGCTGCGGCGCGAAGAAATCCAGGCGCTCCCTGAACAGCCGTTTCGCCTCGGCCTGGAACCACAGCTTGACGCGTTCCTTCAGCTGCCATTCCGACAGGCCGGGCACCACGCCGATCCACAGCTCGCGGTTCGCCGCATCGTACTGGCAGTGGCTGCGCGACGCTTCTTCCAGCCGCAGGGTGATCTCGCCGCCCAGGTAGGGCAGGCGGGCGCCGTCCTTCCACGCCACCGGTATGCGTTCCTGGCGCTGGGCGCGGCGCTCGCCGCGCTCCAGCAGCTTGGTGAGGATCCAGCGCTGCTTGGCGCGGATCGCGTTGTCGATGTCGATCTGGGTGCAGCGGCGCGGGGCGGTCACGCGCAGGCCGTCGTCGTCGATCATGAAGCCGATCGAGCGGCGCGTCGAGCGGCGCAGGGCGTAATCGACGGTGTGGGCGCCGAGGACGATGCGCTTGAGCGGCGGCTCGCCGTCGGCGACCGGCGGCGTCGGGATGAGGTGGCGCGGCGCCGGAGGCGGCGCCTTGAAGAGAGGCTGCGCGGGCGGAGCCGGTTTATCCGAAGGCTTGAGCGCCGCGAAGAATTCCTGTGCAAACAGTTCCAGCTGGTGCCCGTCGATCCTGGAGGAGGTCATGGATTGCTGCGGTCTTGAATTCCTGATCTGGGCGCTGACGTCGCTCAGCCACCTTTGTAGACGTGGGGCGAGATAACGCGCATTTCGGATTCTATCCAATTTTCGACCTCTTGCATCATGCTGTCGGGGGTGTGGTTGTCCGGCGAAATCGGCTTGCCGATCGAAACCGTGATCAGGCCGGGGCGCTTGAGGAAGGAATTCTTCGGCCAGCACTCGCCTGAATTATGCGCGATCGGGACGACCACGGTTTGGGTTTCGACAGCCAGGCGCGTACCGCCGCTCTTGTACTTGCCTTTCTGGCCGACCGGGATGCGCGTCCCTTCCGGGAACATGATGATCCACTGGCCGTCCGCGAGGCGGCGGCGGCCATGCCTGACCACCTGGGCGAACGCGTTCTTGCCCTGCTTGCGGTCGATCGGGATCATGCGCAGCAACGCCATGCCCCAGCCGAAGAAGGGGATGTAGAGGATCTCTTTTTTGAAGACGTAGACCAGGGGCCGGGTGAGGTTCGGCAGCAGGAAGATGGTCTCCCACGCCGACTGGTGCTTGGACAGGATGATGGCCGGGCCGTCCGGCAGGTTCTCGTAGCCCTTGAACTCGTAGCGGATGCCGCAGATGACGCGCGCAGCCCAGATGATGAAGACGTTCCAGCGCGAGGTCACCCAGAAGCGCTTGTTGTAGGGCAGCGGCGCCGCCAGGAAGCATACACAGGCCCACACCACGGTGGCCACGATCATGACGATCTTGAAGAGCAGGGAACGCAGGAACAGGCTGAGGGTATGCAAAGGGGCTCCGGACAATTGGACTGGTTCTGGATGTGATAGCTTGCTTATTTACTCGGGCCGCTGTGCCGCGGTCTTGAGAAAGGCGTTCACCATCGACGCGAGGTCGGGGAATACCTGGGTGCCGGGCGGCAGGCCCCCGGTCTGCTGCGTCTTCTCGCCCTTGCCGGTCAGGACCAGGTAGGGCACGCAGCCCATGATAAAACCGGCCTGCAGGTCGCGCAGCGAATCGCCCACGGTCGGCACGCCCTTCAGGCTCAGCTTGTAGCGCTTGCTGATCTCTTCGAACATGCCGGCCTTCGGCTTGCGGCAATCGCAGTTGTCGCTGGCGGCGTGCGGACAGAAGAAGATGGCGTCGATGTCGGCGCCGGCCAGCTGGGCGCTGGCGTGCAGTTTCTGGTGGATCGCGTTCAGGGTCGTGATGTCGAACAGTTGGCGCGCGATGCCCGACTGGTTCGAGGCGATCACGACCCGGTAGCCCGCCTGGTTCAGGCGGGCGATCGCTTCCAGCGAGCCGGGAATGGGGATCCACTCCGCCGGCGACTTGATGAAGTCCGGCGAATCGTGGTTGATGACTCCATCCCGGTCGAGGATGATGAGTTTCATGATAAGGCCTTATGCCGCGAGCTTCGAAATATCCGCGACGCGGTTCATCATGCCGTGCAGCTGCGACAGCAGCGCCAGGCGGTTGTTGCGCAGGTTGACGTCTTCCGCCATCACCATGACGTCGTTGAAGAAGGCGTCGACTTCATCCTTCATCAGCGCCAGGGTCCTGAGGGCGCCGGTGAAGTCGCTGTTCTCGAACGCGCTGGTGACCTCGCCCTCGAGCGCGGTCATCTTGGCGGCCAGCGCGCTTTCCGCCGGCTCGATCAGCAGCGCCTGCTTGACCGAAGCGTCGGCCGGCATCGCCTCCTCGTTCTTCTTGAGGATGTTGGTGATGCGCTTGTTGGCGGCGGCCAGCGAGCTCGACTCCGGCAGGGCGGCGAAGGCCTGCACCGCTTCCAGGCGCTGGACGACGTCGTCGACGCGGTCCGGGTTCTGGGCCAGGACGGCCTCGACCTCGTTCGGCGAGAAGCCGCGCTCGCGCAGCATGCCGCGCAGGCGGTCCAGCATGAACACGGTGACCTCGGCGCGCGGATCCTTGAACGCGGCCTGGCCTTCGAACACGCCGGCCGCTGCGGCCAGCAGCTCGGAGATCGACAGCGGCAGGCGCTTCTCGACCAGCATGCGCATCACGCCCAGGGCGTGGCGGCGCAGCGCGAACGGATCCTTCTCGCCGGTCGGCTGCAGGCCGATGGCCCAGATGCCGACCAGGGTTTCCAGCTTGTCGGCCAGCGCGGCCACCAGGCCGGTATTGGTGGACGGCAGGGTATCGCCGGCGAAGCGCGGCTGGTAGTGCTCGGAAGCGGCCAGGGCGACTTCCTCGTGCTCGCCGTCGTGGCGTGCGTAGTAGGTGCCCATGATGCCCTGCAGTTCGGGGAACTCGCCGACCATGTCGGTCAGCAGGTCGGCCTTGGCCAGGCGGGCGCCGCGTTCGGCCAGCGGCACGTCATAGCCCAGGCGGCGCGCGATGCTGCTCGCCAGGACGGTGACGCGTTCGCTGCGCTCGAGCTGGGTGCCGAGCTTGTTGTGATAGACCACGTTTTCCAGCAGCGGCAGGCGCGATTCCAGGGTCTTCTTCTTGTCCTGCTCGAAGAAGAACTTGGCGTCCGAGAGGCGCGGGCGCACTACGCGCTCGTTGCCGCCGACGATGGCGGACGGATCGTCGGTGGCGATGTTCGACACGATCAGGAAGCGCGAGCGCAGCTTGCCGGTGCTGTCCGTCAGCGCGAAATACTTCTGGTTGGTCTGCATGGTGAGGATCAGGCATTCCTGCGGCACGGCCAGGAATTCGTCCTCGAAGCGGCATTCGTAGACCACCGGCCATTCGACCAGCGCGGCGACTTCGTCGAGCAGCGACTCCGGCATCAGGACCTGGTCGGCGCCTGCCTTGTCCAGCAGCTGCTTGCGGATGCTTTCCTTGCGTGCCTCCGCGCTGGAGAGCACCTTGCCTTCGTTTTCCAGCACGCTGGCGTACTGGTCGGCGTGCGGGATGGCGATTCTCCCGCCGTGCGACAGGAAGCGGTGGCCCATGGTGTGGCGGCCGGCTTCCAGGCCCAGCAGCGTCAGCGGCAGCACCTGTTCGCCGTGCAGGGCGAGCAGCAGGTGCACTGGGCGCACGAAGTGCACGGTGTCGCCGCTCGGGCGCTGGTAGCTCATCACTTTCGGGATCGGCAGCTTGGCGACGCTGTCCTGCAGCACGTCCTGCAGGGCGCTGGCGAGCGCGCTGCCGCTGGCGGTGTAAGTGTAGAAGAAGGATTCGGCCTTGCCGTCCTGGGCGCGTTCGAGGTCGCCGATCTTCAGGTCGGGGAAGCCCAGCGCGGCCAGCTTCTTGGCCAGCGGGGCGCTCGGATTGCCGTCCTTGTCCAGGGCAACCGACACCGGCAGCACCTTTTCGCGGATCGATTTGTCGGGCGAGGTGCCGCGCACGTTGGTGATCATGACGGCCAGGCGGCGCGGGGTGGCGTGCGAGGTGACGACGCTGTCGCTTTCCAAAAAGTCGCGCGCCTTCAGGCCATTGGCGATGCCGTTGGCAAACGCGGCGCCCAGCTTGACGAGCGCTTTCGGGGGCAGTTCTTCGGTCTGGATTTCGACGAGGAGTGTTTGATTCATGGTCTGTTCTGTTCTTTTCAAGCGGCGTTCTTTTGGTCAGCCCGGGCCTCGGCGGCCCCAAGCATCGGGAAGCCCAGCTTCTCGCGCGACTCGTAATAGGCCTGAGCCACCAGGCGCGACAGGGTGCGCACGCGGCCGATGTAGGCGGCGCGTTCGGTCACCGAGATGGCGCCGCGCGCGTCCAGCATGTTGAAGCTGTGCGAAGCCTTCATGATCTGCTCGTAGGCCGGCAGGGTCAGCTGCAGCTCGACCAGGCGCTTGGCCTCGGCTTCGTGGTTGCTGAACGCCTGGAACAGCAGTTCGGTGTTGGCATGCTCGAAGTTGTAGGTCGACTGCTCGACTTCGTTCTGGTGGAAGACGTCGCCGTACGACAGGGTCTTCTTGACCGGAGCGCCGGCCGCACCATTTTCCTCCCACTCGGTCCACACCAGGTCGTAGACGTTCTCGACGCCCTGCAGGTACATGGCCAGGCGCTCGATGCCGTAGGTGATCTCGCCCAGCACCGGCTTGCAATCGAGGCCGCCGACCTGCTGGAAATAGGTGAACTGGGTGACTTCCATGCCGTTCAGCCAGACTTCCCAGCCCAGGCCCCAGGCGCCCAGGGTCGGGCTTTCCCAGTCGTCTTCCACGAAGCGCACGTCGTTCTTCTTCAGATCCAGGCCCAGGGCCTCGAGCGAGCCGAGGTAGAGGTCGAGGATGTTTTCCGGCGCGGGCTTCAGCACCACCTGGTACTGGTAGTAGTGCTGCAGGCGGTTCGGGTTCTCGCCGTAGCGGCCATCCTTCGGACGGCGCGACGGCTGCACGTAGGCGGCGCGCCACGGCTCCGGGCCGATCGCGCGCAAGAAGGTGCCGGTGTGGAAGGTGCCTGCGCCGACTTCCATGTCATAGGGCTGCAGCAGTGCGCAACCCTGCTTGTCCCAGTAGGTCTGCAGGGTGAGGATGATTTGTTGGAATGTGAGCATCGGATGTGAGCGATAGGTGAGGCGCTGCGGCATTGCCTGCCGCGGTCACGGTAAATTTGCCAAATGACCAATTCTACTAAGTTTTATCGGTATTCTGGGGAGCGATTCAACTCAGCAGTACGAATTGGTGGGGTTTTTGTAGGGTGGACGGTAAAACAGTCCAGTGGACTGTTTTACGCCGTCCGCGCGTTCAATGATCGGATGCGTTGCCACAGAGCGTCGGTGAGTCGGATGCGCGGACGGCGGAGCCGTCCACCCTACGAAACCCGATTGCGGTAGCGGCCGGCGATCCATGCGCCAAGGAACATCAGGCCGGCGAGCGCCAGGAAAGCCAGGTTGCCGGCGCGGACGTAGGGCGTCAGGCCTTCGGTGCCGCGCACCGTTGCCGCCAGCACGCCGCGCTCGTAGAAGGGCAGGCGCTGCACGACATTGCCGCGGCCGTCGATGACGGCGGTAGCGCCGTTGTTGGTCGAGCGCAGCATCGGGCGCCCGGTTTCGATGGCGCGCATCTGCGAGATCTGCAGGTGCTGCGGAATCGCCACCGATTCGCCATACCAGGCCAGGTTCGACACGTTCAGCAGCAGGGTCGCGGGCTGCGCGGCATTGCGCAGCTGGGCCGCGATCTCTTCGCCAAACGCGTCCTCGTAGCAGATATTCGGCAGCACCAGCTGGTCCTTCACCGGGAAGGGCGCCTGCAGCGGCTCGCCGCGGGTCTGGTCGCCCAGCGGAATGCGCATCAGGTCGGTGAACCAGCGGAAGCCCGGCGGAATGAATTCGCCGAAGGGCACCAGGTGGTGCTTGTTGTAGAGGTAGCCCTGCGTTCCCGCCGCGCCGCGCGGATCGAGCGCGATCACGCTGTTGGCATAGCGGCCCTCGCGGTTCAGGGTCGGAATGCCGATCATCAGGTGGCTGCCGCTCTGCTGGGCAAAGCCCTGCAGCGCGCCCAGGTAGCCGTCGGGCAGCTGCTGCGGCGTGACGGGAATCGCCGTTTCCGGCGTGGCGACCAGGTCGGCCGGCGCCGCCGTGATCATCGCCTGGTAGCGGTCGATGATCTCGTGGAGATAAGCGGCGTCGAATTTCTGGTCCTGCCTGACGTCGCCCTGCAGCAGGCGCACGCTCAAGGGCTGTCCCACTTCCTGGGTCCAGCTGACCTGCTTCAGGCCGAAGCCGACCGCCATCACGGCCGCCAGCAGGCCGATGGCCGGCCAGCGCGCGCGCTGGGTCAGCATGACCAGGCAGCCTGCGCACAAGGCGGCCAGCACGCCGAGGCCGTAGACGCCGACGAGCGGCGCGTAGCCGCCAAGGGGCGAGACGTTGTGGGCATAGCCCGAGGCCGCCCAGGGGAAGCCGGTGAAGATCCAGCCGCGCATCCATTCCGACACGCCCCACATGGCGGGCAGCACCAGCAGCACGAAGGCGCTCACCGGCAGCGACCACTTGCGGCGCAACCAGCTGGCGGCGCCGCCGGCGAAGGCGCCGAACAGGCCCATGTACAGGCCGAGCAGGGCGATCGCGATCGCGCCCAGGATGGCGGGCAGGCCGCCGAAGCGGGTGACGGCGATGTACAGCCAGTGCATGCCGGCCACCGACCAGCCGAAGCCGAAGGCCCAGCCCAGCCACGCGCCGCGCCGCGGCGACGTGCCCATGCCGACCTGGTAGAAGAAGCAGGCAAGGGCGAGGAACTGCACCGGCCACCAGCCGAAGGGCTGGAAGGACAGCAGGCTGGCAGCGCCTGCCAGCGCCATCGCTACCAGGGCCTTCGGGGAAGGCCTGGTGCCGCGTAATGCTGGATCAGGGGCGGTGGTGGGCTGGGTACGGCGGCGCAGCATCAGTCGCGGTCGGTCTCGGGCGACGGCAGCTTCTCGACCAGCAGCACGTGGATCTGGCGCGCGTCGGCGCGCAGCACTTCGAAGCGCAGGTTGTCGAGGTCGACCACTTCGCCCTTGTGCGGCATGCGCCCGAGGTGGCTGGCGACCAGGCCGCCGATGGTGTCGGCGTCGATCTCGGGCAGGTCGGCGCCGATCTCTTCGTTGAACTGCTCGATCTCGGTCAGCGCCTTGACGCGCCAGCGCGGGCCCAGCTGGCCTTCCTTGATCGACAGGATGTTGTCCTCGTCCTCGTCGAAGTCGTACTCGTCCTCGATGTCGCCGACGATCTGTTCGAGCACGTCCTCGATGGTGATCAGGCCGGCCACGCCGCTGTACTCGTCGACGACGATGGCCATGTGGTTATGGTTGGCGCGGAAGTCGCGCAGCAGCACGTTCAGGCGCTTCGATTCCGGGATGAAGATCGCCGGGCGCAGCATCTTGCGCACGTCGAAGGAGTCCTCGGCATAGTAGCGCAGCAGGTCCTTGGCCAGCAGGATGCCGACCACCTTGTCGCGCTCGCCCTCGATGGCAGGGAAGCGCGAGTGCTGGGTCTCGAGCACGATCGGCAGCCATTGCTCTATCGGATCGGTGATGTCGATCACGTCCATTTGCGAACGCGGCACCATGATGTCGCGCACGGACAGGTCGGACACCTGGAACACGCCCTCGATCATCGAGAGTGCGTCGGCATCGATCAGCTTGCGCTCGTGGGCTTCGTGCAGGACTTCGAGCAGTTCTGCGCGGTTTTCAGGCTCGGGGGAGATGAGTGCGGTCAGCCGTTCGAACAGCGACCGGTGGGGTTTGACGTCCGATCGGACGTCACTGGGATACTCGGGCATAGTTTGGCGTGAAGCCGTTGTTACGATGGGTATAGGATACACCAAAAGGGCGAAAGGCCCCACAATGCGCGCCGTTAGCGCATGTTGATGCTAGGAAAGTAGGGTGGTCGGCTCTGCCGACCGCGCGTTCAACCAGCAGTAGAACAGACGAGCGGGCTGCATCGAGATAGTTTGAACGCGCGGACGGTGAAGCCGTCCACCCTACGAATCATTCGGAATACGGGTCGGGATAACCCAGCACTTCCATGATGTCGCGCTCGAACTGCTCCATCTCCTCGGCTTCCTCGTCGTGCTCGTGGTCGTAGCCCTGGGCGTGCAGCACGCCGTGCACCACCAGGTGGGCCGCGTGTTCCTCGACCGTCTTCTTCTGCTCCTCGGCCTCGCGCACCAGCACGTCGGTGCACAGGATGATGTCGGCCTGGGTCGGGTCGTCCTCGCCCAGTTCCTCGCCTTCGTTGTAGGCGAAGGTCAGCACATTGGTCGCGTAGTCCTTGCCGCGGTACTGGCGGTTCAGGGCCAGGCCTTCCTCGGCATCGACGAAGCGGATCGACAGTTCCGCCGGGCCGAGCAGGGCGGCTTCCACCCAGCGCTGCAGCATCTCCTCGGTGATGTCCTGTTCGAGGCGGGTGTCGGGATACTGGACTTCGAGGTCGAGCTTATGTTTTTTTTCTTGCATTTTTCACAGGGGTCGGTTTGGGGAGGGCGGCCAGTTCCTCGATCGAGGAATTCTTTTCGTAGGCATCGATGATGCGCGCCACCACCGGGTGGCGCACCACGTCTTCGCTGGCGAAATGGGTGAACGCGATGCCGCGCACGTTCTTCAGCACGTGGATGGCGTCGACCAGGCCGGAGCGCTGCGACTTGTGCAGGTCGACCTGGGTGACGTCGCCGGTGATCACGGCCTTGCTGCCGAAGCCGATGCGGGTCAGGAACATCTTCATCTGCTCGACCGTCGTGTTCTGGGCCTCGTCCAGGATCACGAAGGCGTGGTTCAGTGTGCGCCCGCGCATGTAGGCCAGCGGGGCGATCTCGATGACCTGCTTCTCGAACAGCTTCTGGGTGCGGTCGAAGCCGAGCAGGTCGTACAGCGCGTCGTACAGCGGGCGCAGGTAGGGATCGACCTTCTGGCTCAGGTCGCCCGGCAGGAAGCCGAGGCGCTCGCCCGCTTCCACCGCGGGGCGGGTCAGGATGATGCGCTTGACCGCGTCGCGTTCCAGCGCGTCCACCGCGCAGGCCACCGCGAGATAGGTCTTGCCGGTGCCGGCCGGGCCGACGCCGAAGCTGATGTCGTGCTCGAGCACGGCGCGCAGGTACTGGATCTGGTGCGGCGTGCGCCCGCGCAGGTCGCTGCGGCGGGTCTTGAGCGTGGGGCTGACCAGTTCGGAAGCTTCGCCGGCGTCTTCCGCGGCGTCCTTGACTTCGCGGGCGGCCGGTTCCGGCTGCTGCGCTTCGCCGGGGACGCGCGGCTTCAGGCCGGAACGCTGTTCCACCAGGGCCAGTTGGACTTCCTCGATCGGCACGACCTTGTTGGCGACCGCGTAGAAGCGCTCCAGCAGTTCGACCGCGCGTTCGGCATTGCTGCCGCTGACGATGAATTTCTCGCCGCGCCGGAAAATGGTGACGTCAAGCGCGGCCGAGATCTGGCGCAGGTTCTCGTCGAGCGGGCCGCACAGGTGGGCAAGCCGCGTGTTGTCGAGCGGCTCGGGGATGAAGTACGAAGGCTGTTGGGGTGTGTTTTTCAACTGGCTTTGGCAATCGTGTCTAGGTTGGCGACGAGTTCGCCGCTGAGGAAATAATCGTGGCTGGTGACGATACGCACATCGACCAGTTGTCCGACCAGCTGGATGCCGTCGTCGGCGCTGAAGTTGACCACGCGGTTGTTTTCGGTACGGCCTTGCAGCTGCTCCGGGTTTTTCTTGGACGGGCCTTCGACCAGCACGCGCTGGACGCTGCCGACCATGGCTGCACTATATTTGCGCGTATTCGCATCGATCAAGGCCTGCAAGCGTTGCAGCCGCGCCAGCTTGACTTCGTGCGGGGTGTCGTCCTCGAGATTGGCGGCCGGAGTGCCCGGGCGCTTGCTGAAGATGAAGCTGAAGCTGTTGTCGAAACCGACGTCTTCCACCAGTTTCATCATGGCCTCGAAGTCGGCATCGCTTTCGCCGGGGAAGCCGACGATGAAGTCGGACGAGAAGGCCATCTCCGGGCGCACCGCGCGGATGCGGCGGATGATCGACTTGTATTCAAGGGCGGTATAGCCGCGCTTCATGGCCCCGAGCACGCGGTCGGAACCGTGCTGCACCGGCAGGTAGATGTGGTTCACCAGCTGCGGGATCCTGGCGTAGGCGTCGATCAGGCGCTGGGTGAATTCCTTCGGGTGGCTGGTGACGTAGCGCAGGCGCGCGATGCCGGGGATGTCGGCAATATATTCCAGCAGCAGCGCGAAGTCGGCTACTTCGCCGCCCTCCATGGTGCCGCGGTAGGCATTCACGTTCTGGCCCAGCAGCATGATTTCCTTCACGCCCTGGGCAGCCAGGCCGGCGCACTCGGTCAGCACGTCCTCGAAGGGGCGCGAGACTTCCTCGCCGCGGGTGTAGGGCACCACGCAGTAGCTGCAGTACTTGCTGCAGCCTTCCATGATCGAGACGTAGGCCACCGGGCCTTCCACCTTGGCGGGCGGCAAGTGGTCGAATTTCTCGATTTCGGGGAAGCTGATGTCGACCTGGGCCGCGCCGCTATGGCGGCGTTCGCGGATCAGTTGCGGCAGGCGGTGCAGGGTCTGCGGCCCGAACACCACGTCCACGTGCGGGGCTCGCTTGACGATGGCTTCCCCTTCCTGCGAGGCCACGCAGCCGCCGACGCCGATCACCAGGTCCGGCTTGTCGCGCTTGAGCGCCTTGAAGCGGCCCAGGTCGGAAAACACTTTCTCTTGTGCTTTTTCACGCACCGAGCAGGTGTTCAGCAGGATGACGTCGGCATCTTCGGGCGAGTCGGTACGGACCAGTCCATCGGATGCGCCGAGGACGTCCGCCATCTTGTCCGAATCGTATTCGTTCATCTGGCAGCCGAAGGTCTTGATGAATACTTTTTTCTGCATGGCGTGCTGTATTGAGAGGAGTAGCTGATGCTTTGACTAAAGACGTGGCCAGTTTAGCGTAAATCGCCGCCCGTCCAGGAAATCGGCCCGTGCGCAGCGCGTTTCAATGCTTTAAGGAACGATAAATCTCTTAACCTAAAGTCGTTGCAAAGCTGCTCAGATTGTTAAATGTGCGATGATGAACAAAAGTGCTCGACCTGTTGAAAATGGTCATGTTGGAATCGATTCTTTCTTCTTGTAAATCAACAGCTTCGGTTTAACTTCTGATCAGGAAAATTTATTGCAGAAATCTCTTGCGTGCGCCACAAATAATCCCCATGTGCTGAAATGCCTATGTGACAAGCTTTCCGCACGATAGCTTGATTTCTGACAATGAGTCACATGCGCTGCTCGGATGTACTGTGGACGTATGAGCCTGATAATTTGTTTGAAAGACAAGTGCGCATGCGGGGAGGGTACGCGGGAGGTTGCAAACGGACGATGTCTTAAGGAGTTCTTCAGGCGCGACCTGTTTAATTTCCTAAAGGTAGTCCAGGAACTTATGTTGATGAAATGTAGTCTTTAACAAAAGTTCGTAAAGGAACTATTTTAACCAAACTGAAGAGGTAAACATCATGGCACAACAGCATCATGCTCTGTCTTCGCAGGAAAGCTACAACCCCAACCATCTGCTGGACATCCTGCTCGGTAAAATGCAGCTGAAGAACGACGCCGCGCTGTCGCGCATGCTCGAAGTTGCGCCGCCAGTCATCAGCAAGATCCGTCACCACCGTCTGCCGGTCGGCGCTTCGCTGCTGATCCGCATGCACGAAGTGACCGGTATGAGCATCCGCGACCTGCGCGACCTGATGGGCGACCGTCGTACCAAATATCGCCTGTCGGACGCACAAGGCCGCCCGAAGCCAGAAGAGAAGGCAGCCCAGGCAGCCGCCGCAGCGGCAGCCCAGCAGCAACAGCAACAGCCTCAGCAACAGCAGCAAGGTAACGAAGCAAATCCGTCGACCGGCAATTATGCTCACTGATGCCGCGGGCATGACAGCCGCGCCTGTCATGCCTTCGGTAGCAGCGGGCGGCGGCACCGCGGTCTGACCGCAGTGCCGCACCGGTCCGGCCGGCTCTTCTTTGCGCAGCCCATCTGCGCTATTTCCGTTTCCGTCAGGCCATCAGGATGGCCGACATCTCCTCGTACTGCAGCTCGGTTTCATGGAAGACCTGCAGCCACGCTTCCTCCGTCAGGCCCAGCGCCGTCCAGGCCACCGAGGACACGCGCGGCACCAGTTCGTCCGGATTCCCGGCCAGGTCCAGCGCATGCACGACCGCGCTTGCCACATGCACGATCGTCGCCAGGAAACCGGCGCCAGCCGCCTCCGGCGCATGGTGGTAAGCGATTGCCTGGCGCATGGTGTCCGAAAAATCCCAGTGCAGCGCAAGCGCCACGCCGGCGTCGACGTGGTCCACGCCCAGCAGGGCGCGTTCAGCATCGATCAGTTCGCCATCCATCTTGTCGCGCAGCGACAGCACTGCCTGATAGCGCTCGGGGAAGCGCGCCACCAGCACCAGCCGCCCGATGTCGTGCAGCAGGCCGGCGGTGAAGGCGTAGTCCGCATTGAAGCGTACCCGGCGCGCCAGCGCGCGGGCGCAGGCGGCGCTGGCGATCGAGTGGCGCCAGAAGGCCTTGTCGTTGAAGCCCGGGCAGCGCCCGGCCGGGAAGCAGCCGGTCAGCGCGGCCGTCGTGATCAGCCTGCGCATGGCTTCGAAGCCGAGATAGGTCATGGCTTGCTGGATCGTGGTCGCCTTGACCTGCAGGCCGAAGGCCGAGGAGTTGGCCAGGCGCAGGGTCTTGGCCGTCAGCGCCGGGTCGTTCGAGACCTTTTTCGCCAGCACGGCGATGTCGAGGTCTTCCTGGTCGAGGCTGCCGAGCAGCTCCATGACCACGGCCGGCAGCGAGGGCAGGTCGTCGACGCCGCCCAGGATGTCGGCGCTGTCGATCGGCGCCGCTGGTTCGAGGTGCGCGCTCATGGCGCCACCTCGCCCCGCAGGCGGTAATCCTCGACATAGCGGCGCAGCAGGCCGGTCGCCCAGTCGGCGTGGTCGTCGCGGTCGTTGCGGCGGAACAGATGGTCCAGGCGCGCCTGCACCGCGCCCGGGTCCGGCTGGCTCGGCGGCGCGGCGCGGCGGATCGGGGCCGCGCCGACGCCATGCCGGGACAGCGACAGGATGGTCGCCTCGCCCAGCACCGCGCCTTCGGCCAGCAGTACCTTCCCGTGCGCGTCAAGCAGCGCATCGGCGAGCACCATGCCCGGATACAGGTGCGCCAGTGGCACCAGCTCGTAGCTATCGCTCATGTATTCTCCAGTTCTTTCCTGCTTTCAATAAGTTGGACGATCTTAACACCGGGCTTGCGCCGCCACCCGCGCTGGCGCAGCTCGTGTGGCATTCCCGCAGCGTGTTTGAGAAATGTTGTACGCTTGTCGGTCGCGACCGTGTCGCTCCCCTCATGAAAGGAAACGATGAAGCTCTATATCAGTCCAGGCGCGTGTTCGCTGGCCCCGCATATCGCGCTGATCGCCGCCGGCCTGCCGTTCGCGGTCGAGCGCGTGAACCTGAAGACCAAGGCCATCGCCAGCGGCGGCGACTACCGTGACATCAATGACAAGGGCGCGCTGCCGGCCCTGCAACTGGACGACGGCAGGGTGCTGACCGAAGCCGCGGTCCTGCTGCAGTACGTCGCCGACCAGGCGCCGGGCGCGAACCTGGCCCCGGCCCACGGGACCTTCGAGCGCTACCAGGTGATGGAATGGCTGAACTACATCGCCACCGAAGTGCACAAGCGCTTCACGCCCCTGTTCACCCCGGGCTGCACCGAAGAGGGCCGCAGCGCGGCGTGGGCGGCGCTGGCCCGTCCGCTGGGCTACCTGGCCGGCAAGCTGGAAGGCCGTGCGTTCCTGACGGGCGAGACCTTCACCATCGCCGACGCCTACCTGTTCACCGTGCTGAACTGGGCGCAGTTCGCCAAGTTCAGCCTGGACGACTGGCCGGCATTGCAGGCCTACCAGGCCAGGATCGGCGCGATCCCGGCCGTGCAGGAAGCGCTGCGCGCCGAAGGCCTGGCCTGAGCCCAGCGCAGCATGAGCAATGCGCCACGCCGGCAAGGCCTCGGGTAGGATCGCGCCCATGAACGGCTCCTGCTACGTCGCATTCTTGCGAGGAATTAACGTCGGACGCGCCAAGCGCATTGCCATGGCCGACCTGCGCGCGCTGGTCGAGGGCCTCGGTTATACCGGCGTGCGCAGCCTGCTCAACAGCGGCAACCTCGTGTTCCGGGCGGCAGGCGTCACGGCGCAGGAGGCCGCTCGGGCGATCGAGGAAGCGCTGGCGCTCAGGCTCGGCGTGGCGGCGCGCGTGTTCGTGCTCGGCCGCGAGGAACTGGGCGCCATCATCGAGGGCAGTCCGCTGCTCGATGTGGCGACCGACCACGCACGCCTGATCGTCTTCCTGCTGGATGCGGCCGCGCAGCGTGACAGGCTGGCTGCGCTCGACGGCCGCGACTGGGGCTGCGAGCGGCTTGCGCTGGGTGAGCGCGCCGCCTATGTCTGGTGTCCGGAAGGGATGCTGCTTAGCGCTGCGGCTACGTCCCTTGGGAAACTTCTTGGGGATGGGACCACGTCCCGTAACTGGAATACGCTGCTGAAACTGCATGCCCTGTGCGGTGCGGCCTGAAGCCCGCCAGGGCCCGCTGACTACTTGAACTTCTCGCTGCTGTCGCGCCCCGCCTTGTAGCCGATCAGGATCAGCCCCAGCAACATCATCGCGAACACTTCCGGTTCGGGCAGTTCCGACATGTTCGCTGGCGGCGCCACGACGTCCTGGCGCTGGGTGACCGACAGATTGCGTACCGGTTGCTGTACGCGCGCCATGGCCTGGTTGCTGGTGGAAAGGTCGATCAGGGCAGCTTGCGCGGGACTGCCGAGGCAGATCGCCAGTGCTGCTGCCAATGCGTATCTATTCATAGCCGTTCCTCTTGCTGTTGCTCGATTTCTTGCCTGGCCGGACTGGGCTGCGACTTGCATCCGGCCGAGCCAACCCCATATAGGGACGGTCGCAGCACGGCATTCCGGTGGAATCAGCATATCAAAAGCAGCAAAATTGCTGCGCTCAATTAGAACTGCTGAGTTGCGCAAAGAAGTCATCAGTTTGGTGACAAATGGGCGCATGTTGCGCTCAATCAAAGAAACTTCCACTGTCGCAGATTAGCCTCGCTTCATCCTGGCATTATTGCAAGCAGCTACTCGATTTGACATGTCGTTTTAGCAAAGAAATTGCGTTTATTTGAAAGTTCGATAATTTTTGCTGATACTCTGCCAATAAATTTCATTATTTATTTATTCACTATCGTTGCGATCGCCATTTTTTTCATCGCACGGTATACACCTCGGTTTTTTTTGCGGGTATAGTCTCCTTATCCCATTGCCCTCGGGCATCAAAACAATACCAAACGAACACGTTTGGACACGGCGTGTAACGCCTAAAGCGCCCACCACACGCCGCATGCCGATCCCGCGAGAGACCACGCCGGCACGGCACCAGAAGTACCGCTGCCCGACAACTTTGCCAAAGATCAAACAATGCCGAATTTCGCCCAACTTCAGCTTGCCTTCAAGAACGCATTCAAGAGCATGTCCGTCCGCATCGCGCTGGCGGCCCTGCTCGGTGTCATTGCGGCGGTGGCAATCTGGAAATCGACCGTGCCGCAACATCCGAACCCGGTGGTGCAGTCGCAAAATATTGCCGAGATCACCGAACTGGCCGCCCAAAAAGAGCGCCTGGAATACCTCTTGATCGCCAAGCCGCTGTCGGAGTCGCCGCGCTACGTCTACAAGTTCAAGGATGCGGACGCGATCCACGTGGTCAAGGTGCCGAGCACTTCGCACCTGTCGCTCGAGCGCGAAGTGCTGCTGAAGAACGCGATTCCCTACTCGATCGCCAAGGACGACTACCTGGCCAGCCACAAGGCCGTGATGGACGACGGCGCCACCGCGTTGGATACCGCCGGCACCTTCCTGAAGAACTACGGCCTGACCATCGGCGTGCTGCTGCTGGTGCTGTACCTGCTCAAGTTCGGCGTGCCGGGCATGGGCATGAGCGCTTCGGTCATCACCCCGGACAAGCTCAAAGGCAGCATGGACGACCTGATCGGCATGGACGACATCAAGCAGGAAGTCCTGCACCTGGAAGACATGATCCGCAACCGCGACGAATACCAGTCGCACAACATCGACAAGCCCTTCAACGTGATGTTGACCGGTCCGGCCGGCACCGGCAAGACCAAGCTGGTCGGCTACCTGGCCAAGCGCCTGGACCTGCCGCTGATTTCGGCCTCGGGCTCGGCGCTGGAGTCGGGCTACGTCGGCGGCGGCTCGAAGGCGCTGAACGCGCTGTACAAGAAGGCCTGCGCCAAGGGCAAGTGCATCATCTTCCTGGATGAAGCGCAGACCCTGTTCATGCCGCGCGGCCGCAGCGAGAAGAAGTGGGAAGACGATACCGCCAACACCCTGCTGGGCCTGCTGGACGGCGTGAAAAGCGACAAGGGCCAGGGCGTGATCTGGGTGGTCGCCTCGAACTTCGACGATTCGAACACCGAGATGGACGAAGCGATGCTGCGCCGCTTCTCGGTCAAGATCAACTTCCGCCTGCCGAACAAGGGCGAGCGCAAGGAGCTCCTGCGCAGCTTCCTGGCACGCAAGAAGGAAGGACTGGTCGACTGGCCCGACACCAACCTGGACCAGGTGGCGGAAATCACCCAGAACCTGAGCCCGGCGCTGCTGGAAACCGTGGTCGAGCGCGCGTCGATGCTGTCGATCCAGGAAAAGACGATCATCAACACCAACCTGCTGTTCCGTGCCTACGAACGCGCCACCATCGGCCTGACCGACCGCGCCACCACCGCCGAGAAGACCAAGCAGCGCGAACGCATCGCCCTGCACGAACTGGGTCACTTCTTCATGCAGATCGACCCCTACCTGCGCGCCGGCATGAGTCTGCGTGAGGTGAAGGAAAAGTCGCACCTGCTGAAGATCAGCACCGAGGCGGTGTCGAAGATCGGCGCGCTGGGCTACGTGCTGCAGTCGGGCCAGGACATGTCGCTGCGCACGCTGGAAGAGCTGGAGCGCGACGTGATCGGCCTGTACGGCGGCGTGGCGGCGGAAGAGCTGTTCTACGGCCCGCGCGGCATTTCGGTGGGCAGCCAGAACGACATCGAGAAGATCACCAAGATGCTGAACCTGATGGTAGGCCGCCTGTCGATGTACTCGCGCTCGAAGCTGGATTATTCGCAGCTGCAGAAGGACATGGGCGGCGAGCACACCTTGCGCCTGGTGGAAGAAAAGGCCGATGAGCTCTACAGCTACACCCTGAACGCGATCCGCGACTACAAGCTGGTGATCGAGTCGCTCAAGGACACCCTGATGGAAGAGTACGTGCTGTCGAAGGACGCGGTGTTCGCGCTGCTCGAAGAGCGCAGCGAGCTGATCCACTCGCAGCTGCACGGCCGCCACGCCAACCTCAAGCTGTGCGTGGAAGAGGTGGTTGCCGCCTGAGTTTTTCCTTGCTGTTATTCAACCCGCCGTGCGTGAGCCGGCGGGTTTTTTTATGGCGCTGTTCGCGCCAAGTGTAGAAATTGAACTGTCGAGCTGAGTGAATGTCCAACCTGGACTGAATCGCCAGGAGGATCGATGCGGCCGACAGGTTTTAGCCGATTGCTGCGCAGCTTGCCCTCGCTTACCCGGCAGCAGCGAGCCCAGCTTGCCACGGCGTTACAGCCGGCAATCGGGCTCGACAGCGTTTGTGCGGCGATCGACGGCGCGCGGCCGGCACCCTTGTGCTGTCCCGACTGCGGCAGCAATCGTCACTATCGCCACGGCCTCAACCGCGGCCTGCAGCGCTACCGTTGCTGCGCCTGCGGACGCATCTTTAGCGCCCTGAGCGGCACACCGCTGGCACGCCTGCGCCACCGCGGCAAATGGCTCGACTTCCTCAAACAGATGCTGGATTCGCGCAGCGTGCGGGCCGCCGCCAAGCTGCTTGGCGTACACCGCACTACCAGCTTTCGCTGGCGCCACCGCTTTCTCGACGGCGCAAGACGGGACCAGCCGGAACGCCTGGCCGGCATCGCCGAGGCCGACGAGATGTTTCTATTGGAATCGCAAAAGGGTTCGCACAAGCTCGACCGACCGGCACGCAAGCGCGGCGGTGTCGCCCATAGCCGTGGCATCAGCCAGGAACACGACTGCATCCTGGTCGCACGCGACCGTGCCGGCCAGACCTGTTCCTTCGTCACGGGTCGGGCTGCCGTAACAGTGAAGCAATTGCACCGGCACCTGCGCCCTATGCTCGATCCGGACGTGCTGCTCGTGACCGACGGCCATCGCGCCTACCGGACCTTTGCCCGCCAGGCGCGCATCGCACACGCCTTCGTCAACTTGCGCCTCGGTGAGCGCGTGCGGTGTGCGGTGCACGTGCAAAACGTCAACGCCTACCACCAGCGCCTGCGCAGCTGGCTGGCGCGTTTTCACGGCGTGGCCTCGCGCTACCTGCCCAATTACCTCGGCTGGCGCTGGGCGCTCGACGGGGAACGGATCGCGTCGCCCGAGCGCTTCCTGAGAGCGGCGATCGGGATCTTCCACACATAATGAGAACAGCGCCTTTTTTATGCCTGATGGACCGCCACCGGTTCCCTCAGCGTCTCCATCACATGCCGGGTCATGCTGGCCGCCAGCTCCTGCTCGCCGACGAACACCTTGCCGCCGGTCTCCTCGCGCAGCAGCGCCGCCTCGCCCTCGTTATGCGAGCGCACCACCACCTTGACCGCGGGGTTGAGCATGCGCGCGATCTCCACCATCCGGCGCACATGGAAGGTGTCGGGCGTGGCGATCACCAACAGGGCCGCATGGGTGATGTGGGCCTGGATCAGCACCGCCGGCTCGGCCGCGTTGCCGGCCACCGCCGGGATGCCGCGCCCGCGCAGCTGCTCGACGACCTCGCGGTTCTGCTCCGCCACCACGAAGTGCACGCCGCGCGCCACCAGGTCGTCGGCGATGCGGCGGCCGACGCGGCCGAAGCCCACCAGTACCACCTGTCCGCTCAGTTTTTCGCGCTCCGTCTCCATCGGCAGCTCGGCCAACGGGTCGGCCGGGCGCTCCAGCTTGCGCGCCAGCTCGGGCCTGGCCTGCAGCCATTTTTCCAGCGGCGAGGCGAGGCTGAACATCAGCGGATTGACCGCGATCGAGATGATGGCGCCGGCCAGGATCAGGTTCTGCCCCAGTTCCGGCAGCAGTTCGAGCTGCATGCCCAGCGCCGCCAGGATGAAGGAGAACTCGCCGATCTGGGCCAACGAGGCCGATACCGTGACGGCGGTGTTGATCGGATAGCGCAGCGCCAGCACCAGCACGAAGGCCGCCAGCGACTTGCCGAACAGGATGATCGCCACGGTCGCCAGCACCTCCAGCGGATACTGCACCAGCACCATCGGGTCGAACAGCATGCCGACCGAGACGAAGAACAGCACCGAGAATGCGTCGCGCAGCGGCAGCGATTCTTCCGCCGCGCGGTGGCTCAGTTCGGATTCGCGCAGCACCATGCCGGCGAAGAAGGCGCCCAGCGCGAAGGACACGCCGAACAGCGCCGAGGAGGCGAAGGCGATGCCGACCGCCGCGGCGATCACGGACAGCGTGAACAGTTCGCGCGAATTGGTCTTGGCGACCCGCCACAGGAACCACGGGAAGATCTTGCGGCCGACCACCAGCATGAAGGCGACGAAGGCGCCCACCTGCAGCAGGGTCTTGCCCAGCGCCGGCCACAGCTCGGCGCCGGCATCGCCCTTGCCGCCCAAGGGACCTGCGAGGGCCGGCAGCATCACCAGCACCAGCACCATCACCAGGTCCTCGACCACCAGCCAGCCCACCGCGATGCGGCCGTTCATGGAATCGAGCACGCCGCGCGCCTCGAGCGCGCGCAGCAGCACCACGGTACTGGCCACCGACAGCGCCAGGCCGAACACCAGTCCCGCACCCAGGCCCCAGCCCCACCAATGGGCCAGGCCGATGCCCATCGCCGTCGCCACGCCGATCTGCAGCAGCGCGCCGGGCAGGGCGATCTTCTTCACGTCGAGCAGGTCGCCCAGCGAGAAGTGCAGGCCGACGCCGAACATCAGCAGCATCACCCCGATCTCCGCCAATTGGGAAGCCAGCTGCACGTCCGCGACGAAGCCCGGTGTGGCCGGACCGATCAGGACGCCGGCGGCGAGGTAGCCGACCAGCGCGGGCAGTTTCAGGCGAATGGCGAGCATGCCGAACACGAGGCCGAAGCCCAGTGCGGCTGCGATGGTGGTGATCAGACTGAGTTCATGGTGCATCCGTGCGGCCTCCGTGGCAGATTGACAAGCCCGCGAGTATACGCGACGGGAAAGCGCTCATCGGCACTTTTTATGGCCGACTTTGCGCCAGTTAGCGGCAGATCACGGCACGCCTGCGAGGGATAGCAGCACTTTATGCAGCGATGCGCGCACTGCGGCGTACTGTTCCGGCCGCGCATTGCGGTCCAGCCGGAACAGCATCAGCCCCTGGATTTGCGCCACGATCAGCACCGCACGTTCCATGCACTGTTCGTCGTCGATGGCCGGATTCAGGCCATGGATCAGGCCATACACCGCCTTGCGCTCGCGCCCGATCATCTTGCCCATCAGGCTGGACGCGAAAGGGTGGCGCGAGGCCAGCGCCCAGATCTCGAAGAAGATCGCATGCATGGTCGGCTCGGTGATCTCGTCGAGGAACATGTCGACCGTGGTCAGAAAGCGTTCCACCTGCGGCCGGCCGGCCATCGCCACCGCGATCCGGTCCATCTTGGCCTGGAACTCGTCCATCGTGGTCAGGAGCAGGGCTTCGAGCAGCTGCTCCTTGCTGCCGTAGTAATGCTGCAGGTTCGACAGGCTCATGCCGGCTTCCTGGGCCACGCGCCGCATCGTCAGCCCGGCATAGCCTTCGGCGGCCAGCAGGCGGTGCGCAACCTGCAGGATCTCGACCGCGCGCCCGAAGCCTTTTTCGGTGGTGGTGGAGGCCTTATTGCGCAGGGCGTTATCGATGGAATCGTCGGAAATGGAGGGCATCGCACGATTATCGCAGAGGCATATCGTAAATAGTACGACTGACCTATAATTGATCAATAGTAGGTCGTGCGACCTAGTCAAGAAACAGGAGACAGGATGCGGAAGGTGTATGTCAGCGGCGTCGGGATGATCCCTTTCGCCAAGCCGGGCGCGAGCAGCCCCTACCACGAGATGGGTGCGCAGGCGGCGCGCGCCGCGCTGGAAGATGCCGGCGTCGTCTACGACCAGGTGGAGCAGGCCTATGCCGGCTACGTCTACGGCGATTCGACCAGTGGCCAGAAGGCCTTGTACGCGGTGGGCATGAGCGGCATCCCGATCGTCAACGTCAACAACAACTGCTCGACCGGCTCGACCGCGCTGTTCCTCGGCCGCCAGGCGATCGCCAGCGGCGCCGCCGAGTGCGTGCTGGTGCTCGGCTTCGAGCAGATGAGTCCCGGCGCCCTCGGCTCGGTTTTCACCGACCGCCCGACGCCCTTCGACGCCTTCGACGAGGTCACCGACCGCCTGGTGGGCAAGCCGGACATCCCGCTGGCGCTGCGCTACTTCGGCGGCGCGGGCCTGGCGCACATGGACAAGTACGGCACGCCGCTGGAGGCCTTTGCGCGCATCCGCGCCAAGGCCAGCCGCCACGCCGTGAACAATCCGCTGGCATTGTTCCGCAAGGAGGTCACGGCCCAGGACGTGCTCGACGCCCCCGCGATCTGGCCGGGCGTGATGACGCGCCTGATGGCCTGCCCGCCGACCTGCGGCGCGGCAGCCTGCGTGCTGGTGTCGGGCGAATTCGCGCTGCGCCACGGCCTGCGCCGCGACGTCCATATCGCCGCCCAGGCCATGACCACCGACCGCCCGAACACCTTCGAAGGCGGCGACATGATGCGCCTGGTCGGCTACGACATGAGCCGCTCGGCCGCGCAGCAGGTGTACGAGCAGTCCGGTCTCGGCCCGCAAGACCTGGACGTGGTCGAGCTGCACGACTGCTTCGCGCACAACGAACTGATCACCTACGAAGCCTTGGGCCTGTGCCCGGAAGGCGGCGCCGACAAGTTCATCCGCGAGGGCGACAACACCTATGGCGGGCGGGTGGTCACCAACCCGTCCGGCGGCCTGCTCTCGAAAGGCCACCCGCTGGGGGCCACCGGCCTGGCCCAGTGCTACGAGCTGACCCACCAGCTGCGCGGCTCTGCCGAGGCGCGCCAGGTCGAGGGCGCGCGCGTGGCGCTGCAGCACAACCTGGGCCTGGGCGGCGCCTGCGTCGTCACCATGTACCGCAACGGCTGAGGGGACGCGCATGCAGATCACGTCCCCCTGGATGAACGAGGAACTGCACGCGTTTCGCGATGCCGTGCGCCGCTTCGTGGTCGGCGAGATCACGCCGCACCAGCAGACCTGGCGCGAGCAGCAGCACGTCGACCGCGACCTGTGGCGCAAGGCCGGCGAGATGGGCCTGCTGCTGGCCGACATCCCGGAAGAATACGGCGGCGCCGGCGGCAGCTTCGCCCACATGGCGGTGGTGTTCGAAGAGCTGTCCTATGGCGGCGACACCGCCTTCGGCATCCATGTCCACGCGATCGTCGCGCACTACCTGCTGAACCAGGGCACCGAGGAGCAGAAACGGACATACCTGCCGCGCCTGGCTAGCGGCGAGATGATCGCGGCGATCGCCATGAGCGAGCCGGGCGCCGGCTCGGACCTGAAAGGCATCCGTACCACGGCCGTGCGCGACCTCGATGGCTACCGGGTGAGCGGCTCCAAGACCTTCATCTCGAACGGCTACCTGGCCGACCTGATCCTGGTGGTGGCCAAGACCGACCCGGCCGCCGGCGCCAAGGGCGTCTCGCTCCTGCTGCTGGAAACGCGGGACAACCCCGGCTTTCGCGTCGGCCGCATCCTGGACAAGGTGGGGCAGAAAGGCCAGGACACTTGCGAGCTGTTCTTCGACGAGGCCTACGTCCCGTTGGCGAACGTGCTGGGGGGCGAGGAGGGCAGGGGCTTTGCCCAGCTCATGACCGAGCTGCCCTACGAGCGCACCATCCTCGGCGTATGCGGTGTGGCCGCCATCGAGCGCGCCCTGCAGCTCACGATCGAGCACACCCGCGAGCGCAAGGCCTTCGGCCAGGCCCTCATCGAGATGCAGAACACCCGTTTCGTGCTGGCCGAGATCAAGACCGAGGCGACCGTCGCGCGCATCTTCATCGACCGCTGCATCGAGGACATGCTTGCCGGGCGCATGGACACGGTGCGCGCCTCGATGGCGAAATACTGGATCTCGGACCTGCAGTGCAAGGTGGTGGACCAGTGCGTGCAGCTGTTCGGCGGCTATGGCTACATGCTGGAATACCCGATCGCCCAGATGTACGTGGACGCCAGGGTCCAGCGCATCTATGGCGGCGCCAACGAGATCATGAAAGAGATCATCGCCCGTTCGCTCTGAGGGAGGTTGACGAAAATGGCAGGACCATTGGCAGGAGTACGGATGGTCGAGATGGTCGGCATCGGCCCTTGCCCGTTCGCCGCGATGATGCTGGCGGACATGGGGGCGGAGGTGATCCGCATCGACAGGAAGGCTGGGGCCAGTCCCGACGCGGACACACCCTACCCGGTGCTGGGCACGCGCCACGACGTGATGGCGCGCGGGCGCCGCTCGCTCGCGCTCGACCTCAAGAGTGCGGCCGGGCGCTGCGCGGCGATGAAGCTGATCGAACGGGCCGACGTCCTGCTGGAAGGTTTCCGGCCGGGCGTGATGGAGCGCCTGGGCCTGGGCCCGGACGAATGCCTGGAGCGCAACCCGAAGCTGGTGTATGGCCGCGTCACCGGCTGGGGCCAGACCGGACCGCTGGCGCAGGCGGCGGGGCACGACATCAACTACCTTGCCCTGTCGGGCATGCTGTACTCGACCGGCCGGGCCGACAGTCCGCCCCCGCCGCCGCTGAACCTGGTGGGCGACTTCGGCGGCGGCGGCATGATGCTGGCCTTCGGCGTCGTCTGCGCGGTGCTGGAGGCGCGCAAGTCCGGCCGGGGCCAGGTGGTGGATGCCGCCATGACCGACGGCGCGGCGCTGCTCGGCGCCATGCTGTACGGCTTGCGCAGCGCGGGCAGCTGGAGCGCCCAGCGCGAAGGCAACCTGCTCGACGGCGGCGCGCCGTTCTACGACACCTATGCCTGCAGCGACGGCAAGTTCATTTCGATCGGCGCCATCGAGCCGCAGTTCTTCGCCACCCTGCTGAAGCTCACCGGGCAGGGCGATCCGCTGTTTACCAAGCGCTGGAACAAGGCGCACTGGCCGGCGCTGCAGGAACGCTTCGCCGAGCTGTTCCTCACGAAGACGCGCGACGAATGGTGCCGCCTGCTGGAGGGCACCGAGGTGTGCTTCGCGCCGGTGCTCGACCTGGAAGAGGCGCCACGCCACCCGCACAATGCGGCCCGGCGCACGTTTGTCGAGATCGACGGCGTCACCCAGCCGGCGCCGGCGCCGCGCTTCAGCCGCACGGTTCCCACCACTCCCGGCGTGCCGAGCAGCCCCGGAGCGGACAGCGAGGCGATCCTGGCCGATTGGGGGTTCACCAGGCAGGCAATCGAAGCGCTGAGAAACGGCGAAGTCATATAGCATGCATGGGGTGGACGGCATGACCCCGGAGCCTATGACGAAAGAAGCCGAACTGCGGCGATCGAAAATGCTGGCGCTCGCGTTCTTCGCGGGTGCGGCCTTGCTGTTCGTGCTGACCCTGTTCCTGCCCCAGAACTGGTGGACCGGCCTGCTGCGCGCCTTTTCCGAGGCCGCCATGGTCGGCGCGCTGGCCGACTGGTTCGCGGTGGTGGCGCTGTTCAAGCGCGTGCCGATCCCGATCGTCGCGCGCCATACCGAGATCATCCCCAAGAACAAGGAGCGCATTGCCGACAATCTGGGGCGCTTCGTGCACGAAAAATTCCTCGACACCGAATCGATCGTCGGGCTGATCCAGCGCCACGACCCGGTGCAGAAGGTGGCCGACTGGCTGGTCAAGCCCGCCAACACCGAGCTGCTGGGCCGGCACCTGGTGCGGGTGGGCGTCTGGCTGCTCGATTTCATCGAGGACAGCGCGGTGCAGGGTTTCATCCGGCGCGCCGTGCACGCCATGGTGAACAGCGTCGACCTGTCGAAGTCGGCCGGCACCATCCTGGAGAGCCTGACCCGCGACGGGCGCCACCAGGAACTGCTCAACGAAGGCATCACGCAACTGGCGCGCCTGCTCGACAATGCCGACACCCAGGCCACCATCTCGCAGGGCATCGTCGACTGGCTCAAGGAAGACTATGCCTTCATCGAAAGCATGCTGCCCTCGGAGCTGATCGGCCGCAAGGGCGCCGGCCTGGCGGTGCGGCTTGCCTCCGGCATCCTGAACAAGGTAGCAAGCGATCCGTCCCACCCCTTGCGCGCGCGTTTCGACAGCTTCACCCAGGAATTCATCGAGCGCCTCAAGGCCGACCCGTCCTTCGCCGGCAAGGCGGACGAGATCAAGGCCTACCTGCTGGGCGACGAGACGCTCAATGGCTATCTCGCCACCCTGTGGGGCGAGCTGAAGGGCTGGGTCAAGCAGGACCTGCAGCGCGAGGATTCGCGCCTGCGCCGGCGCCTGGTGGCGACCGGGGCCTGGGTCGGCAAGGTGCTGGCCGAGGACCCGCAGCTGCGCGCTTCCCTGAGCGAGAACCTGGAATCGGCGGCGCGCGGCGTCGCCCCCGAGTTCGCCGGCTTCCTGACCCGCCACATCGCCGATACGGTGAAACAGTGGGACGACCGCGAGATGTCCGAGCAAATCGAACTCAACATCGGCAAGGACTTGCAGTACATTCGCATCAACGGCACCATCGTCGGTGGCCTGATCGGCGTCACCCTGTACCTGCTGTCACAGGCGCATGCGCTGTTTTGACCGAACGGTAAAATTACCAAGAGGGGGTCGCATGGAACAACTCGCACTGAACGCCTGGCTGGCCGCCAACCCGGAGGTGGTCCAGATCCCCGGCCGCGACCTGTTCATCATCGCCAGGTACCTGGTGCCGATGGAAGCCACGCTGGCCCAGGGCTGCCTGGTCGCCGCCGGCATTCCGGCCGTGCTGGCGGACGCCCACCTGATGCAGACCGACCTGCTGCTGGCCCCGGCGCTGGGGGGCGTGCGCATCCTGGTGCCCTCGGACTACCTGCAGCAGGCCGGCGCCGTATTGGCGGGCCTGGCGCGCGGCGACTATGCGCTGGACGAGTCCTTTACTGCTGAGTAGAAGCTCCCTTTGCGTGAGCTACCGAACGTTACAAGGGCGGGCAGGAGCGTAGGCTTTCATCGTGGACTATCCCACCGTCGAAAGGAGCCTCATCATGCCTCAAGGTGATAAATCGTCCTACACGGACAAGCAGAAGCGCCAGGCCGAGCATATCGAGCAGGGCTACGAGAAGAAGGGGGTGCCGAAGAAGGAAGCGGAACGGCGCGCCTGGGCCACCGAGAACAAGATTTCGGGTGGCGGCAAGAAGCACTGAGTCGATCTTGATAAGAAAACGGCCCGGTTCGCGAGAACCGGGCCGTTTCTGTCTGGTGGTGATAGGTGGACTTGAACCACCGACCCCAGCATTATGAGTGCTGTGCTCTAACCAGCTGAGCTATATCACCGAAAAAGTACCGCGGAAACAAAATGGCTTGACCCTGCGAGCCAAGCCATCCGTTTGGAATTCTGTGGTGGTGATAGGTGGACTTGAACCACCGACCCCAGCATTATGAGTGCTGTGCTCTAACCAGCTGAGCTATATCACCGCAACGGCAGGCATTATCGATGCCGGCGCGCCGCCTGTCAAGGCTGGACGCCGATCTGCGACGCAAAAATCTCGCGTCAATGTCATTTTTCCAACTGGCTCAGCCTGTGCATCAGCTCGCCCGTCGGGTCCGTACCCAGGCAGTCTATCACGATCCGCTCCGGCATCGCGCGCAGCCAGGTGATCTGGCGCTTGGCCAGCTGGCGCGTGGCGATGATGCCCAGTTCGCGCAGCTCGGCGCGGTCGATCTTGCCGTCCAGGTAGTCCCAGGTCTGGCGGTAGCCGACGCAGCGGATCGAGGGCAGGCTTGGCGACAGGTCGCCGCGCGCGCGCAGGCGCGCCACTTCCGCCACCAGCCCCGCGTCGTCGCGCTCCCCCAGCATGGCGTCGAAGCGCTGGGCGATGCGCTGGTGCAGCACGGCGCGCTCCGAGGGCTCCAGCGCGAACGAGATCAAGTCAAACGGCAGCTCGGGCTTCTCGCGCTTGCCCAGCAGCTCGGACATCGGCTTGCCGGTCAGGGCGATGATTTCCAGCGCGCGGTTGATGCGTTGCGCGTCGTTTGGTTTCAGGCGCTCGGCGGTCACCGGGTCGAGCGTGCGCAGCCTGGCGTGCATGCCGGGCCAGCCGATTCTAGCCGCTTCCGCATCGAGCCGGGCGCGCAGGGCCGGGTCGGCGGTCGGCAGCTCGTCCAGGCTGTCGGTCAGGCCTTTGAAGTACATCATGGTGCCGCCCACCAGCAGCGGCAGGGCGCCGCGCGCGCTGATCTCGCCCACCAGCCGGATCGCGTCTTCGCGGAACTGCATCACCGAATAGGCTTCCAGCGGGTCGATGATGTCGATCAGGTGGTGCGGCACGGCGGCCAGCTCATCAAGACTGGGCTTGGCGGTGCCGATGTCCATGCCGCGGTAGACCAGGGCCGAGTCGACCGAGATGATCTCGACCGGGCGGGTGCGGGCGATCGCCAGCGCCGCCGCGGTCTTGCCGGACGCGGTCGGGCCCATGATGGCCACGGCCATCGGTTTCTTGTTGCTCATCTTGATTACTGCCCGCGCAGGAAGAGTTTATCGAGTGCCGAGATTTCGAGCTGGACCCAGGTCGGACGGCCGTGGTTGCACTGGTCGGAGCGCTCGGTGATCTCCATCTGGCGCAGCAGCGCGTTCATCTCCTGCACAGAGAGGATGCGGTTGGCGCGCACCGCCGTGTGGCAGGCGAGGGTGCCGAGCAGCTCGTTGCGGCGCTCGATCAGCACGCGCGAGCCGCCGAATTCGCGCACGTCGCGCAGCACGTCGCGCGCCAGCGTCTGGGCGTCGGCGTTCTTCAAGAGGGTCGGCACGGTGCGCACCGCCAGCGTGGTCGGCGACAGGGCGGCGATGTCGAAGCCGAGCGTCTTCAGGGTCTCGCCGTGGTCCTGCGCGGTCGCCACCTCGATGGCGTCGGCGTAGAAGGTCACCGGGATCAGGAGTTGCTGCACCTGCAGTTCTTCGCCTGCCGCGCGTGCGTCCAGCGCGTTCTTGATCTGCTCGTAGAGGATGCGTTCGTGGGCCGCGTGCATGTCGACCAGCACCAGGCCCTTGGTGTTCTGGGCCAGGATGTAGATGCCGTGCAGCTGGGCCAGGGCGAAGCCGAGCGGGAAGTCCTCGTTCGACAGCGGGCGCTCGGAGCCTGACAGCGGCACGCCGGCCGGGGCCTCGGCCCTGGCCGGTCCGCCGGCGGCGAACAGGGCGCCATAGGATTCAAGACGCTGCGCCACGCCGCCGGTCGACGGCGCCGGGTGTGGATCGTCCCAGCGGCTGCCCGGCGCGAAGGGCGAGGGCGAGAAGGTGGGCGCAAGCTGGGCGCCGAACGAGGTCTGCTCGTGCGGGCGCGGCGCCCATACCGGCGTGCCGGTGGGCTTGACTTCGGCGGCGGAGATCGGCGCCGGCGCGCTGCCGTGGGCGGTGGCCGAAGTCTGCGCCAGTGCGCGCTGCACCGCGTGGAACACGAACTGGTGCACCGCGCGGCTGTCGCGGAAGCGCACCTCGATCTTGGATGGGTGGACGTTGACGTCGACCAGCGCCGGGTCGAGGTCGAGCGACAGCACGTAGCAGGGGAAGCGGTCGCCGTGCAGCACGTCCTGGTAGGCCGCGCGCACCGCGTGCACCAGCAGCTTGTCGCGCACGAAACGCCCGTTTACGTAGAAGAACTGACCGTCGGCGCGCGCCTTGGAGGCGGTCGGCAGGCCGACGTAGCCGTGCAGGCGCAAGGGGCCCGCGGATTCGTCCAGCGCCAGGCGCGCCTCGGCGAAGTCGTTGCCGAGGATCTGGCCGCTGCGCTTGGCCGCTTCGCTCACGTTCCAGTGGTCGATGGTGCGGCCGTTGTGGGTCAGGCTGAAAGCGACGTCGGGACGCGAGAGCGCGATGCGGCGCACGACTTCGGCGCAGTGGCCGTATTCGGTCTGCTCGGACTTCAGGAACTTGCGCCGCGCCGGGGTGTTGAAGTACAGGTCCTGCACGTCGATGGTGGTGCCGAAGGCGCCGGAAGAGGGCGCCACGGTGCCCTCGTGCGAGCCGACGATTTCCCAGGCGTGGGCGGCGTCTGGCGTGCGCGAGGTGATGCGCACCGCGGCCACCGAGGCGATCGAGGCCAGCGCCTCGCCGCGAAAGCCCAGGGTGCCGACGTGTTCGAGGTCGTGTAGCGAGGCGATTTTTGAGGTGGCATGGCGCGCCAGCGCCAGCGGCAGCTGCTCCGGCGCGATGCCGCGGCCGTTGTCGGTGATGGCGATGCGCTTGACGCCGCCTTCTTCCAGGCGCACGGTGATCTGGGTCGCGCCCGCGTCGAGGGCGTTTTCCAGCAGCTCCTTGACCACGGCGGAGGGCCGCTCGACCACTTCGCCGGCTGCGATCTGGGAGATGAGCTGGTCGGGGAGTTGCTGGATCGGGCGGTGCGAAGTAGCAGCCGCAGTGGCAACGGTAGGGACGGGCGCGTTCATCCCCCGATTATATCCCGCCTATTTCTGCTCACGCACCGGGATCGGCGCATTGCACAGGTCGATCCTACCGGCCGCGACCTTGGTCCACGGCCCGCCGCGGTTGCGCTGCGCCTCGACCACGGCCTGGTAGGTGGCGCTGTCGGTGCGCATCACTTCCAAACGGCTGCGTTCGGCTTCCGGCACGTCAGCCGCCATGGCTACCCGCTTGAGCGACATGCGCTGCTCGGGCTTCTCGTAGAAACCGGCGGCGCCCGTGCCGCGCGGCTGGACCGACAACAGCGGCATGCCCTGGACCACGCGGCCGACCACGGTGATGTTGCGGTCGAGGTGGCGCGGCGCGTGGCCGGTGACGACGTACAGCTGCGAGCCGTTGCCGGTGTCAGAACCGGTGTCGCGCGCCACGCCGATCATTGCCGGGCAGTGCACCAGCCAGGTCTGGCCGCTTGCCGGGTCGCGCGCGGCCGGGAAGCCTTCTACGTGTCCGACCTGGGGCGCATACACGTCGCCATCCTTCAGGCGGGTGAAGCTGCCGGCCGATTTGATCGGCGCGGTGAACTCGGCCTTGACGGTCTTGGCGGCCTTGAACGGCTTCGGGTTCTCCTCGTCCGGATCGCCCCACTGCACCACGAAACCGTCCTGCGAGCGGATGATGAACAGGTCGTCGAAATATTTTTCGCGCACCAGGGCGCGGATGTTGGCGGCGGTGGCTGGCGCAAAGCTCGGGGCCAGTTCGATGATCATGCGGCCGGTCGGCAGGTCCATGTACAGGGTGTTGTCCGGATCCAGCGCGCGCCAGTCGCCGGGCTTGGATGCCTTGAGCACGTCAGCCAGCGAGGGTTTCGGCGGCAATTCTTTTTCCGGCTTGGCGGGGGCGGCGCCGGCGCTGCCGGCGGCCAGCAGGGCCAGGGCGGCGAGCGCCAGGCGTGATGCATTGAACGAAGCGGTCATGCGGTCTCCAGATGTTGTCGATTGCTTATCCCGTCGATTGTGCGGGAATGTGGTCGGAAGGTAAAGCCGTCCGGATGGTCGCGCATGCGGCGAGGGTAACTGGTGGTATGATGCGCGGCTAACCTCTAGGAAGATGATGGATCTGATGCAGTTATTCGACATGCTCCTGCATGTCGACAGGACGCTGGGCGCGCTCCTGGCCCAGTACGGAACCTATGTTTACATCGTGCTGTTCGCGATCGTGTTTTCCGAAACCGGACTGGTCCTGTTCTTCTTCCTCCCCGGCGACACCCTGCTGTTCATCGCGGGCGCCTTCTGCGCCACCGGCCAGATGAACTTCGCGCTCCTGATGAGCCTCCTGATCGTGGCCGCGGTGACCGGCAATACCGTGAACTACTACGTCGGGCGGGCCATCGGCCAGCGTGTGTTTACGCACAACTACCGCTGGATCAACAAGGACGCGCTGCGCCGCACCCACGATTTCTTCGAGAAGCATGGCGGCAAGACCATCATCGTGGCGCGCTTCGTGCCGGTGGTGCGCAGCTTCGCGCCGCTGGTGGCGGGCGTGTCCGAGATGACGCTGACCCGCTTCCAGATGTTCAACGTGACCGGCGCGGTCTTGTGGGTGGGCAGCCTGGTCACCGCCGGCTACCTGTTCGGCGATATCCCGGTGATCAAGGCCCACCTGAGCGAGATCGTGCTGGTCGGCATCTCGGCGGCGATGGTGCCGCTGGCGATCGGCGGCCTGTACAAATTCGGCCGCAACTTGCTGAGCCGGTAAGTACGCAGGCTTGCCATCCACACAGCGCCCCGATTTTTCGGGGCGTTCTTGTTCCAGCGCACTCAAGTTTGCCGCTCTTATTGCCGATAAGCATGAGGATAGCCACCCCCTGGATTCTCATGCGCCACCTCATCGCCCTGTTCGCTTGCAGCCTTGCCATGGCCTGCGCAAGCGCGAGCGACCCCGCTCCCAAGCCCACCGATGGCAAGACGGCCACCGTCAAGGCCATCCTCGAAGGCAAGCCGGTTGCCGGCGCGGTCAAGCCGGACATGAAGGCCCTGGCCGCCGCGGCCGATGCCCGCGGCGCGGCGCCCGCCCGCCCGGCGCCCGCGGCAGGCGACGAAGAACAGTCTGAAGTCGACCTGTCGGTGCGTATCGCCGAGCGCCTGGCCCAGTTGCGCGAGCAGCAGGCGGCCCGCGCCGCCGCGGCCGCCAAGGCGAGGAAAGCGCTTGAGGCCAAGCGCCGCAAGGAAGCCGAAGCCGCGATCGCCGCCGCCAACAAGCCGAAGAACGGCACCCACTGGAGCTACGAAGGCGAGTACGGTCCGGCCAACTGGTCGAACATCAATTCGAACTGGGCCAAGTGCAATACCGGCAAGCGCCAGTCGCCGATCGACCTGCGCGACGGAATCAAGGTCGACCTCGAGCAGATCGCCTTCGATTACCGTCCCAGCTCGTTCAGCGAGATCGACAACGGCCACACCATCCAGGTGACGGTCGGCGGCGGCAACTTCCTCACGGTCGGCAACATGAGCTACGAGCTGCAGCAGTTCCACTTCCACCGTCCATCGGAAGAGCGCATCAACGGCAAGGGCACCGAGATGGTGATCCACCTGGTGCACCGCAGCTACGAAGGCAAGCTGCTGGTGCTGGCGGTGCTGCTCGAGCGCGGCAAGGCCAATCCCCTGATCCAGACGGTGTGGAACCACCTGCCGCTGGAAAAGCAGCAGACCGTGTCGCCCTCGATCCTGATCGATCCGCGCGAGGCGCTGCCTGAGAAGCGCGAGTACTTCACCTACATGGGTTCCCTGAGCGAGCCGCCGTGCACCGAGGACGTGCTGTGGATCGTGATGAAGCAGACCATGCAGGCGTCGCCGGCGCAGATGGCGCTGTTCTCGCGCCTGTATCCGCTCAATGCGCGGCCGATCCAGCCAAGTAACGGCAGGATGATCAAGGAGTCGAACTAAAAAAGAAGCCGGGCAGTGCCCGGCTTACATGAGCGGCTTACATGAGGGTCAGGTCTGACATTTGGACACGAACTCGAGCATTGCGTGATTGTATTGCTCAGTCCGTGTCCGAAAGTCAGACCTGACCCCAGGCCTGGGCTCCAGGCCTGGGCTTCTTCATTTCAGCTGACGCGGTAGGTCCCGGTCCAGGACTGCCCCGCATCCAGCGTCACCGGATCGAGCACGGCCGGCTCGATGCACACGAAGCGCTTGTACTCGTCGTTCTCCATGTCCGGCAGCGCCGCCGCATCCACCGCGCCCGGGTTCCACACCACCGCGTCGGTGAAGCCGCTCTGTTCGAGCACCAGCGTCCCGGCGCTGGTGGCCAGCTGGGCGCGTCCCGCCACGTGCGGATAGACCTCGTCCAGCTTGTCGACGATCGAGATCTCGTCCGAGGAGATGCCCTCGATGCGCGCCTCGCACACGTCCGGCACCAGGTGGTAGGTGTGCAGCGCCGCCGAGAAGGGGAAGGGCGCCGCGCCCAGGTTGCGCACGGTGAACGTCATGTGCAGTTCGTTGGCGCGCACCGCCACGCGCAGGCACAGGGCGAAGGTGTGCGGCCAGGCGTCGGCCAGGGTGGTCGGCAGGTCGCCCGCCGCCAGGTCGAAGCTGGCCCAGGCCGCGCCCTCGTCCAGGCCGCTGTCTTCCAGGCGCCAGTTGCTCACGCGGGCGAAGCCGTGGCGCATGCCCTTGCCGCGTTCGGCGAATTGCGGGAAGATCACCGGCACGCCGCCGCGCAACGCCTTGCTGCCGTCGAGCACCGATTTTTCGCTCATGAACATGCGTTCCTGGCCGTCCGCGCCCTTCCACGACACCAGGTGGGCGCCGTACAGGGTGATGGTGGCCTCGGCGCCGTCCGGCGCCTGGATCCGGATCGCGGGCAGCTGCCCGACGGTGGTGTGGGTGGCGAGGGTCATGGTCGATTCAGGCTCAGGTCTGGCCGCTCTTGGCCATTGGCGGGTTGTCGGAGAAATAGCGCTTGATGCCGTTCGTGATCGCGTCGGCCAGCTGGTTCTGGTAGGCCTCGTCGCGCAGCTTGGCTTCTTCCTGCGGGTTCGAGATGAATGCAGTTTCCACCAGAATCGACGGGATGTCAGGCGCTTTCAGCACTGCGAAGCCGGCCTGCTCGACCGAGGCCTTGTGCAGGCGGTTGATGCCGCCGATCTCGCGCAGGACCGCCTTGCCGAGCTTGAGGCTGTCGTTGATCTGGGCCGTGGTCGACAGGTCGAACAGCACGCTCGCGATCTGCTTGTCCTGCACCGCGAAGTTGGCGCCGCCGACCAGGTCGGCCCGGTTCTGGCCGTCCGCCAGCCAGCGCGCCGCGCTCGAACTGGCGCCCTTCTCGGACAGCACGAAGACCGAGGAGCCGCGCGCGGTCGGCGAAATCCAGGCGTCCGCGTGGATCGACACGAACAGGTCGGCCTGCACTTTGCGCGCCTTCTGCACGCGCTGGCCGAGCGGCACGAAATAGTCGCCGTCGCGGGTGAGCATGACGCGGGTGTTGGGCAGTTGCTCGAGCTTGGCCTTGAGGCGCTTGGCCACCGACAGCACGATATCCTTCTCGCGGCTGCCGTTGGCGCCGATCGCGCCGGGGTCCTCGCCGCCGTGGCCCGGATCGAGCGCGATGGTGACCATCCGTACCACCTTGGGCGGCGGCGCCTTGGCGCCGGCTTTCGAGGGCGTCGGCTGCACCGGATGCGGCGGCGGGGTGCCGTCCAGGGCCGACATCTCGGATTCGAGCTTGGCGATGGCTTCCGGGACGGCGCCGGACTGGGCCGGTGGCGCGGCGGGCAGGGGCGAGGCCGGATTGGCGCTGCCGGCAGCCGCCGAGGTCGGCGCCTCGCTGAACCAGTCGCCCTTTTCGATCAGCGCGGCGATCGGATCGACCGGCCGGGTAGGGTAGAGGTCGAAGATCAGGCGGTGCTGGTAGCCGGCCACCGGGGCCAGCGTAAACACTTCCGGCTTGATCTCTTCCTTCAGGTCAAACACCAGGCGCACCACGTTCGGACGGTTCTGGCCGACCCGCACCTGCTGGATGTAGGGGTCGTTCGATTCGATCTTGGCGACCAGGCTCTTCAGGGTGCTGTTCAGCCCCAGCCCATCGATGTCCACCACCAGCCGCGGCGGGTCGGACAGGAGGAAGTGCTCGGTCTTGAGGTCGCTGTCGTTTTCCAGCGTCACGCGGGTGTAGTCGGGCGCCGGCCAGACACGAACGGCCAGGATCTGCGCGGCGTTGGCCGGCAGCGGGGCGATCACGGAGAGCAGCAGCGTTCCGCCGGCCTTGAGCATGGTGCGGCGGCGCGGCGAACCAGGAATCAGGGAGTCGGTGGAGGGTAGGCGAGGCGGTCGAGACATAGCAGGCCTGGTTGAGTCAACGCCTGCAATTCTACCTCACGGCCGAGACCGCTGACGTCAAGCAAGATTCGAACGTCGGGTGAGGGCAACACCGGCTCGCCTTTTTCGGGCCATTCCACGATGCAGATATTGCTGCCATCGAAGTCTTCGCGGAAGCCCGCGTCCAGGAATTCCTCGGGACTCGACATCCGGTACAGGTCGTAGTGGATGATGTTGATATCCTGGCCGTCGACCTGCACGCGGTAGGGCTCGGACAGCGTGTAGGTCGGGCTCTTGACCGTGCCCTTGTGCCCGGCCGCCTGGATCAGGGCGCGGGTGAGCGCCGTCTTGCCCGCGCCCAGGTCGCCGTGCAGGTAGATCACCAGGCCGGGCTGGAGCGCGCGTGCCAGCGCCGCACCCAGGGCGGCAGTGGCGGATTCGTCGGGCAAGTAGGCTTTGAAAGGCTGCATCGAATAAAATAGCGTGTTAAGCGACCGCTGTCGCCATGTTGTTCATCCCGCCATGCTGACATCCCCACCCGACCTGCACGAGCTCGCACGCACCATCAAGACCTGGGGCGCGGAACTCGGTTTCGCCGACGTGCGCATCGCGGACGTCGACCTGGCGCATGCGGAAGCCGGCCTGCAGGCCTGGCTGGACGCCGGCTGCCATGGTGAGATGGATTATATGGCAAGCCACGGCATGAAGCGTGCGCGGCCAAGCGAGCTGGTGCCGGGCACGGTGCGCGCCATCGTCGCGCGCATGGACTACCTGCCGATGTCGCGCGGGGACGACTGGCGTGGCGAGGAACACGCGCGCCAGCTGGAACCCGGCGCCGCCGTGGTCTCGGTGTATGCGCGCGGGCGCGACTACCACAAGGTGCTGCGTAACCGCCTGCAGCAATTGGCCGAGCGCGTGAAAGCGGCGGTGGGCGAGCTGGGCTATCGCGTGTTTACGGATTCGGCGCCGGTGATGGAATTGCCGCTGGCGGAAAAAGCCGGCCTGGGCTGGCGCGGCAAGCACACGCTGCTGCTGTCGCGCACGGCCGGCTCCACCTTCTTCATTGGCGAAATCCTGGTCGACCTGGCGCTGCCGGTCGATCCGCCCACCGGCGCCCACTGCGGCGCGTGCCAGGCCTGCATCGAGGTCTGCCCGACCCAGGCCATCCTCGGCCCCGGCCGGCTGGATGCACGGCGCTGCATCTCTTATCTCACCATCGAGCTCAAGGGCGCCATTCCGGAAGACCTGCGTCCCCTGATCGGCAACCGCATCTACGGCTGCGACGACTGCCAGCTGGCCTGCCCGTGGAACAAGTTCGCACAGCGCGCGAGCTTGCCCGATTTCGACGAGAGGAACGGCCTGGGCGCGGCCGGCATGGTCGAGCTGTTCGGGTGGGAAGAGGAGGAATTCAACCGCCGGATGGAAGGCAGTCCGATCCGCCGTATCGGCCACGAGCGCTGGCTGCGCAACCTGGCGGTGGGGCTGGGCAATGCCGCCGCCAGCGCGGACCTCAAGGGCGATGCGGCGATCGTGGCGGCCTTGCAAGCCCGCGCCGGCCACCCTTCCAGCCTGGTGCGCGAGCACGTGGCCTGGGCGCTCGGCCGCCATGGGGTATCACTCGATACGCTTGAGGCGTAGGCCCGACCAGTCGCCGTCGATCGAGATCATCGCCACCGCGGTGATGCCGTTTTCCTTGGCATAGGCATTGATCGAATCGCGATTGATGTCGGTGGCCTTGGAGGCGGTCTGCTTGAGGTAGGCGATCCACAGCGAACCCTTTTCCCCCAGCTTTTCCTTGGCCACCGGCAGGTATTGCTCGAGCTCCTTGCGGTTGAGCGCGAACATCAGGATCACGTCGAAGGGGCCGTCGCCTTCCTTGACCAGGTGCTGCGGCATCTGCGCCGCCACGCCGGGGTTGGCTTGTCCGTTAAGGATCAGCATCGATTTCGCCGTCCTCAGGAACATCTTGTCTGCAACTGTTTTTTCGTTCATGAGTATCCCTAAATGCAATAACTCCGCGATCGCCACAGAATGCAGCGGCCGTGTCGCGTTCCGGTACATTTTACAAGGCTTCCTTCAAACCGCAGGGACGCTTGCCGCGCGAAAAAGAAGGAGAACGAAGAGCAATTGAGGGCGTGTAGGGTGGGCAGGTTTCCTGCCCACGCGGTGATAAGCAAAGTATTAATTGTGGTAACGGTGCCGGCAGAGTCACTTCAGCAGGCCGGCCAGCTCGACCGCCGTCTTGACCTGCATCTTGTCGAAGATATGCGCGCGGTGCACCTCCACCGTGCGCATGCTGATCCCGAGCTTGTCGGCCACCACCTTGTTCATCATGCCGGCCAGGATCAGGTCCAGCACTTCGCGCTCGCGCGCCGACAGGGTCGCCAGGCGCGCCTGCACCGCCGCGGCATCGAGCGCCTTGCGCGAGGCGACCAGCGCTTCCTCGACGCGGTCCATCAGCACGTTGTCGTTGAAGGGTTTTTCGAAGAAGTCGAAGGCGCCGCGCTTGAGCGAGTCAACCGCCATCGGCACGTCGCCGTGGCCGGTCAGGAAGATCACCGGCAGGCGCGCGCTCAGGCCATTTTTTACCAACTGGTCAAAAACGGCGATGCCGTTCATGCCGGGCATGCGCACGTCCAGCAGGACGCAGTCGCCCTGCGCGCCGCCGGCGCCGGGGGCGGACGCGGCGACGGCGGCGAGGAATTCCTCCCCGCTGGCGTAGCCGCGCGCTTCCAGGCCGCGCGATTGCGCCAGCCAGGCGAGCGCGTCGCGGATGACGTCTTCATCGTCGACGATGTGCAGCATGTGGTGGGTCTCCGGACTTGTTCTGTTGGTTAATCGGCGGCGCGGGCCGCACCCGGATTTTAGCCCAGCGCCCCGCCCGCCGCTTGCGCCGGCAGCGAGAACGTAAAGATGGTGCCGCCGCCCGGGTTCGGCGCATGGCTCAGGGTGCCGCCGTGGAACTCGATCGCGGTGCGGCAGATCGACAGGCCCATGCCCATGCCGTCGAGCTTGGTCGAATAGAAGGGCGAGAACAGCCCGGCCGCCACTTCCGGCGCGATGCCGTGGCCGCGGTCGATCACCGACACCGCCACCATGCCGTCCGCGTGCGCGGCGCCGATGCGCAGCACGCGCTGGTCCAGCCGGGTGTCGACCATCGCTTCGATCGCATTGCGGGTGAGGTTGAGCAGCACCTGCTCCAGCATCACGCGGTCGGCCTCCACCTTCGGCAACTGCGGCGGCAGCTCGACGCGCAGGATGACGCCGGCCTGGCGCGCCTGCAGCTCGACCAGGGCGCGCACGCCCTCGACCACGCTGGGGATGGTGACCGGCTCGCGGCGCGGTTCGCGCTTTTTCACGAACTCGTGCACGCTGCGGATGATCTGGCCGGCGCGCTGCGCCTGCTGGCGCGCCTGCTCCAGCGCGTGCCGCAGCATGCCGGCATTCACCGGTTCGCCCGCCTTGCCGCTGCGCTCCAGCACGTTGAGGGCGCCCGCCGTATAGCTCGAGATCGCCGCCAGCGGCTGGTTCAGCTCGTGGGCCAGCATCGAGGACATCTCGCCCATGGTGGCCAGGCGCGCGCTGGTTTCCAGCTTTTCCTGCTGCTGGCGGTTGAGTTCCTCGGCGCGCTTGCGGTCGGTGATGTCCTGGATCGAACTCATCCAGCCGGTCTGGCGGCCGTCGGCATCCACCAGCGGCGCCTCGTAGACCAGCACCGGCACCCGCACGCCGTCCGGGCGCTGGAACACGGTTTCGAATTGCGGGGTGACGTTGCCCGACAGGACGCTGGCGAAGCGTTCTTCGTAGTCGGCCATGACTTCCGGCGCCCAGTAGGGCATGGGCGGCTTCTTGCCGACCAGTTCTTGCGCCGGCAGGCCGACGATCTCACAGAAGGCCCGGTTCACGTAGGTCACACGCCCTTCCAGGTCGCGCGCCCGCAGCCCGGTGATCAGGGAGTTCTCCATCGCGGTGCGGAAGGCCATCTGCTGGCGCAGCGCGCGCTCGGCCGCCAGCGTGCGCGAGATGTGGCGCCACAGCGAACCCAGGCTCATCACCAGGCCCAGGGCCAGCACGATGACCGAGCCCACCAGCAGATTCGGCAGCAGCTGGGGCGCGCGCTTGACGCTGTCGGTGGACAGCACCACCAGTGCGCCCGGCAGGTCGAGCTCGCGCCGGTGGGTGTACACGCCGCGCCCCGGGCCGCCGGCGGCGCGGCGCGCCACCGGGTCGTCGTCGCGGTCAAGCAGGGTCAGGGCATTGTCCTGCGCGAACCACCAGGGCACGGCTTCGTCGAGCAGGGTCTGCAGGCTGTAGGTGGCGACCAGGCTGCCGGCCGGCTTGCCGTCCGCGTACAGCGGCAGGTAGAAGTCGAGCACGCCCGGCGTGGCGGCGCTGGCGCCGTAGGGTTCGCTGTAGCGGCCGCGCCTGGTGGCGCCGGCCACCTCGGCCGCCAGCCGGGTCGGCGCGGGCAGGGCGGCGGGCGGCTCCAGGCCGTGGCTGGCCAGCACCTTGCCCTCGGCGTCATACCAGACGATGCGCACCAGCTCGGGGCCGTTCTCGAACATCTGGCGCCAGCGCGCCTGCAGCGCCTCCGCGCCCGGCCGCTGATACGGCGGGCGCGACAGGTCGGCGCCGAGCGCGGCCAGCGCTTCTTCGCTGCGCGCCAGCTCGAAGCGCAGGGTCTGCTCGACCCAGAGCGTGTCGGCGATCAGCTGTTCCTGGCGTTCGGTCGCTTCCATCTGGCGCGCCTGCCAGGGCAGCCAGATCAGCACCGCCAGGAACAGCAGCACCAGCAGGACCGGCACCAGCCAGCGCCAGGAGCGCGCACGCTGCGCGTCGGGCTGGTGCTGGGCGAACGGGAATGTCATCGAGGCTCCGTATTTCGTTACACTGTCGGGCTACTATTGTGGAAGTCCACGATGGCGCGCCGGCCGCATGCCTCGCAGACTGGTTCCCACCCACCTTATTTGCATCAATCAGCAGGATGAACCGAACCGCCGTCCAGATCCGCCTCTTGTCCGCCGTGCTGCTGGCCCTTGCAGGCAATGCCGCATGGGCGCAGGCGCCGATCGTCATCAAGTTCAGCCACGTGGTCGCGCCGGACACGCCAAAAGGGCGCGCCGCCGAGCGCTTCAAGCTCCTGGCCGAGCAGATGACCCGCGGCAGGGTGAAGGTGCAAGTCTACCCGAACAGCCAGCTCTACAAGGACCGCGAGGAACTCGAAGCCCTGCAGCTGGGCGCGGTGCAGATGCTGGCGCCCTCGCTGGCCAAGTTCTCGCCGCTGGGCGTGAAAGAATTCGAAGCCTTCGACCTGCCCTACATCTTCCCGTCCAAGCAGGCGCTGTACGCGGTGACGGAAGGGCGCATCGGGCGCGGCCTGCTGCGCAAACTCGAGTCCAAGGGCATCACCGGGCTGGCCTACTGGGACAATGGCTTCAAGGTGATGTCGGCCAACAAGCCGCTGCTGGCGCCGCCTGATTTCCGCGGCCTGCGCATGCGCATCCAGGCTTCCAGGGTGCTGGAGGCCCAGATGCGTTCGCTGGGCGCCCAGCCGCTGGCGCTGGCGTTCTCGGAAACCACGCCCGCCCTGCGCGACGGCGTGGTGGAAGGCACCGAGAACACGCCCTCGAACATGTTCACCCAGCGCATGCACGAGTCGCAGAAGCACCTGACGGTGTCGAATCACGGCTACCTGGGCTATGCGGTCATCGTCAACAAGAAGTTCTGGGACGGCCTGCCGGGCGGCATCCGCAAGACGCTGGAAAAAGCCATGATGGAAGCCACTGCCTACGAGAAGACCATCGCCCAGCGGACCAACGACGCGGCCCTGGAGGCTATCCGCCGCGCCGGCACCATCACCATCCATACGCTCAGCCCGCAGCAGCAGGCCGAGTGGCGGCGCGCCATGCAGTCGGTGTACACGCAGATGGAAGCGCGCATCGGCAAGGACGTGGTGCAGGCGATCCGGCGCGAGGTGGACAAGAGCGGCAAATGACAGCGTCATGACACGCCTGCGAACGCTCATGCGTTTTTCGCATATCTAAAATAATTTTCTGTAATGTGGCCAAAAAGATACGTTTGCTCGAAAAGCTTGCGTTATGATGGGGCCTCTTCGCACCCACATGGTGCGTACGCGAACAGAACACACACGGTTTTGGGGAGCATAGAGAAAATCACGGTAATCCATACCGGAGAACAATCGAGGAGACACACGTTTTACAGAAGCCGTTAGCACCGCTAAACGGCCGGGGACGTGACCCGCATTGGAGCGCACCTCAGGGTGCGCTTTTTTTTTTCGCTTGCGCTCCTCCATGGGGTGGCAGGGCGTCATCCCAGCGGTTAAGATGCTGGAATGAAGACCGACCAGGCAAGCACCTTGTTCAACGCCATCGTCCCGGCGCCGTTCGGCGCCATCGGGATCCGCACCATGGACGGCCGTGTGCGCGAACTGGTCTATCTGCAGCCCTCGTTCCAGGAAAAAGCCGCCGACAACGAGGTGGCCGATCAAGCCGCCCGGCAGGTGGCGCACTACCTGCAAGACCCCGATTTCCGTTTCGAGCTGCCGTTGTGCGAGGCCGGCACCGCCTTCCAGCGCCGCGTCTGGTCCGAGATCGCCGCGATCCCGCGCGGCACCGTCAAGACCTATGGCCTGCTGGCCAAGACGATCGGCTCGGCCCCGCGCGCGGTCGGCCAGGCCTGCGGCGCCAACTGGTTCCCGCTCATCGTTCCCTGCCACCGGGTGACGGCATCCGGCGGCCTGGGAGGCTTTTCCAACCAGGACGACGAGAACGGCTTCCACCTGTCCGTCAAGCGCTGGCTGCTGCGCCACGAAGGCGCCACCGCATCCCCATGGCAGCAGCAATCGATCTGGGACTGATCGACGAGTTCTGCGACACCCTCTGGCTGGAACAGGGGCTGGCCAAAAATTCGCTCGACGCCTACCGCCGCGACCTCAAGCTGTTTGCCGGCTGGCTGGAAGCCAAGCGGCCCCAGCGCGCCAGCCTGCTGGCCGTGCAACCCGAGGACATCGCCGCCTACTTCGCCGAGCGCCACCTGGAGACCCGCCCCAGCACGGCCAACCGGCGCCTGTCGGTATTGAAACGCTTCTACGGGCTGGCGCTGCGCCGCAACCAGATCCCGATGGATCCCTGCCTGAAGATGGCGTCGGCCAAGCAGCCGACCCGCTTCGTCCACACCGTGAGCGAAAGCCAGGTCGAAGCCTTGCTCGCGGCGCCGGACGTGTCCACGCCGCTGGGCCTGCGCGAACGCACCATGCTCGAGCTGATGTATGCGAGCGGGCTGCGGGTGTCGGAACTGGTGGACTTGAAACTGGTCGAAGTCAGCTTGAACGATGGCGTGTTGCGCATCACCGGCAAGGGCAGCAAGACCCGCCTGGTGCCCTTCGGCCAGGAGGCGCGCAACTGGCTGGAGCGCTACCTGCGGGATGCGCGCGGCATCATCCTGAACGGGCAGGTCGACGACGCCCTGTTCGTCACTGCCCGCGGCGGGGCGATGACGCGGCAAATGTTCTGGATACTGATCAAGAAACACGCGCAAAAGGCCGGCATCCAGGGACCGCTCTCGCCGCACACCCTGCGCCACGCCTTCGCCACCCATTTGTTGAACCATGGCGCCGACCTGCGTGTCGTGCAGCTGTTGCTGGGCCACGCCGACATTTCGACCACACAGATCTATACGCATGTTGCGCGCGAGCGCCTCAAGCACCTGCATGCCCAGCATCATCCGCGGGGTTAATTCAAGCCGCCGCGCACGCAGTCGGCCATAATGGGCCTGCGGGACCGATCATCACCCTTCACATCCACTGTAACGAGGTGAACATGGCACGGACGAATTTCCAGTATGAAAAGCGACAGCGCGAACTCGAAAAGAAGCGCAAGGCGGAAGAAAAGGCCAAGCGCAAGCAGGACGCCAAGCGCGAAACGGTAGAGGGCGCTGACGGCCAGCCGCCGGCGCAGCAGAACGAAGCGGCCCCGCAGGACCTCGCTTGAAGGCGCGTCCGCGGGGCGGGCAGGAATACTTCGCGCTCGGGCTCCGTCCTCTTGGCGAGGGTGGAGCTCCTTGCGCATGATGCCAATATAGCCAGGCGACGCGCGCGCATCCAGCCGGATGCGACAGGCGGTCGAAGCGCGGGTCTGGAATGCCTTCCGGGCGCGACGAAATGCAGGCGAGCGTGGCGTTTGCGTGCCCGCAAACGCCGGCTCGGCCGGGCGGGGAAGAATGACGGGATTGTCATGGCATCCATGGCTGTTTCCGTTAGAAAAGGATTCTTCCGTGAGCGAACAAGCGCGCGACCCGACCGGCTGGCCCAGTGGCCCGCGCGGGCTGGATTTGCCCGCCGATCCTGTCCGCCACGTCCAGGAGCAGCTTCAGGCGGTGCCGGCGCCGCATCCGGCAGCCGGCGCCCTGCCTGAAGCCGCCGAGCTCGACGGTCCTGGCCGCCAGGCGCTCGACTGGCTGTACCGTTTCGTGACGGCGATCGAACTGGCGCCGGCGGTGGCAGTGCACTCGCGCGATGGCGCAGGCATCGTGCGATTCTGGAACCATGCCTGCGCCCAGCTGTTCGGCATCCCCGCCAGCCATGCGCTGGGCAAGCCCTTCCGCGACCTGGTGTCCCACCTCGACCAGCAGCACGAATTCGACAACACCATCGCCGCCATCTGGCGCGACGGCGCGGCGCCGGCGCCGCGCGACTGGCGGGTCGAGAGCGCCGCCGGCCGGCGCCTGTGGCTGCATTCGAACCACTTCCCGGTCAAGCGCGACGGCCACACGCAGCAGGTGTTCTGCATGGAAGTGGACATCACCGCGCGCAAGCAGGTCGAAGACAACCTGAGCCAGGCGGCGCGGGTGTTCGAGAACGCGCACGAAGCCATCATCGTCATGGACGCCGAATACCGGGTGCAGGCGGTCAACCAGGCCTTCACCGCCATCACCGGTTTCGACGCCGCCGACATCATCGGTTCCACGCTCGCCAGCCTGCCTTGGGGCGAGGACAAGGACAAGGAGGACGGCGGCGGCGGCTTCTACGACACCATCTGGTCCCAGCTCGACGGCCAGGACCGCTGGCAGGGCGAGCTACCCGCGGTGCGCAAGAACGGCGAGCACTACACCGCCTGGGTGGCGCTCACCACCATCCGCGACCCGCATGGCGCCGCCAGCAGCTATATGGCGACGCTGTCCGACATCAGCGAACGCAAGCGCGCCGAAGCGCAGGTGCGCCACCAGGCCGAGCACGACGTCCTCACCGGCCTGCCCAACCGCGCCCTGTTCCTCGACCGCATGCACCAGGCGCTGGCCACCTGGCGCCGCCAGCGCGACAGTTTCGCGGTCCTGTTCCTCGACCTCGACCGTTTCAAGGCCATCAACGACAACAACGGCCACCAGACCGGCGACGCGGTGCTGCGCGAAGTCGCCGCGCGCCTGCGCGGCTGCGTGCGCCGGGTCGACACCATCAGCCGCCTGGGCGGCGACGAGTTCGTGATGCTGCTGGCCGATATCGGCGGGGTCGACCAGGCCGCGCACGTCGCCCATGCCGTGATGGGGGCGGTCTCCCGTCCCATCGAGGCGGCGGGGCAGCAGCTGACGCTGTCGGCCTCGATCGGCATCGCCATCTGTCCCACCGACGGCGGCGACGTCGACACCCTGATGCACCATGCCGACGTGGCGATGTACCACGCCAAGCAGCACGGCGGCAGCAGCTTCCGCTTCTTCAGCCCCGAGATGAATGCGCGCGTGCTGGAGCGCGGCGAACTGGAAAAGCGCCTGCGCCAGGCGCTCGAACGGCGCGAATTCGTGCTCGAGTACCAGCCCGAGCTCGAGGTCGGATCCGGCAAGGTGATCGGCATGGAAGCCTTGATCCGCTGGCGCCATCCGGAGCGCGGGCTGCTGCTGCCGCACGAGTTCCTGCCGGTGGCCGAAGAGTGCGGCCTGATTGTGCCGATCGGCGAGTGGGTGCTGGTCGAGGCCTGCACCCGGGCGCGCGCCTGGCGCGACGCCGGCCATGCGGTAACGGTGGCGGTGAACCTGTCCGACATCCAGTTCCTGCACGGCCGCCTGCTCGAGACGGTCGATTCCGCGCTGGCGCAGTCCGGCCTGGCGCCGGCCTGGCTCGACCTGGAAATCACCGAGGGCGCCATCATGCGCGGCGACCATGTGCTCGACGACACCGTGAAGTCGCTGCGCGAACGCGGGGTGCAGCTGACCATCGACCGGTTCGGCACCGGGCTGTCCAGCCTGTCGTCGCTGCGCCGCTTCCCGCTGTCGAAGCTGAAGATCGACCGCAGCTTCGTGAGCGACATCGAGCACGATCCGGCGGACGCAGCCCTGATTCCGGCGATCATCGCGGTGGCGCGCAGCCTGCGCCTGCGCGTGGTGGCCGGAGGCGTCGAGACCGAGGAGCAATTGCGCTTCCTGCGCCAGCACGGCTGCGACGAGTACCAGGGGTTTTATGCCGCGGGGGCGAGCAGCCGGCCGGATTTCAATCCGGCGGTGCGCTGAGCCCGCTGAACTGAGATGTTCGCAGGGTGGGGCTACACCTGAAACGAACTATGCCGCGCCATATCCGCCGCCCACGCGTGCAGACCGTCCATGCATAGACCGATCGTCTGTTCATGCCGGCGTTGAACGCGTGGGCGGCCGGCATGGCGCAAGATTACCGGCGTGAGCGGTAGAGCCGCCCACCTTACAAAAGCGAAGCGCCGCGCTTGCCTGCAGCGCGCTTTGATCAATCCACGCCGCCCTCCGGCTGCCCGGCCTGCGGATACAGGCGGATGCGCGCCAGCACCTGCCCATGGTCCGAGGCTTCCGGCAACCCCAGGTTCAGGTGGTCGTTCAGGTACACCACGTCGACCACCTCGCCGATCGCGTTCGGCAGCACCGGATTGAATTCCTGCGACACCAGGATGTGGTCGATGGTCGAGTGCCGGCTTTCGTGCACGATCGAGAAGCCGACGCTGCGCAGGTTGTCCTGGTGCATATGCAGGCGGGCCGCGTCGAACATGCGCTCGGCCAGCGGCGCGCCCTCGCCGAGCACGATCTCGGTGGTCACCGAATCGGCGACGTCGTTGAAGTCGCCCAGCACGATGCGCGGGCGCCCCTTGTCGCGCGCCATGTCGGTGAGCAGCACGCGCAGGGCGGTGGCCTCGGTGCCGCGCCGGATCAGCGAGCGCAGGCAGGCGAGGGCGTACAGGTTCGGGTCTTCGCCGGTGTCGCTGCTGCGGTAGTCGGGGCGGCGCGATTTCAGGTGCACGACGATCACGTCGATGACGATGCCGGGCGCCAGTTCGACCTCGGCATGCAGCGGCGCGCGCGTGAAACGGTCCGGGTCGCGGCTGCCCGGCGGCATCGCCACCTTGTCCGGGAACATGCTGATGGCGCGCGGATGGCTGCGCACGGGCAGGCGCGAGACCAGGGCCACGCTCGGGGTCAGGCGCGGCGCTTCCGGGTCGGGATCGAAGCCCAGGTGGACCGCTTCGCGAAAGCGGCGGGTGCGCGACAGCACTTCCCGCAAGGTAGCCTGCGAAAAGATTTCCTGGAAACCGATCACGTCAGCATTGAGCAGATCGATCTGGTGCGCGGTCCAGTCCAGCTTGGCCTCGTACTCCTCCGGCGTGCAGGGGGCGAGGTTCTCGTAGCAGCGCATGCCTGGCGGGGCCAGGTTGAAGGTGTTGAAGGTGGCAAAGCGAATTTCTTGCTGCATAATAGAAACCCCTTATGTTCGTCTTTAGCGTACCACGCATGGCCAAGAAAGAGCACGTTTCTGAGACACCCGCGACGCAGTTCCTGCGCAAGCATGGCGTGGCTTTTACCGAACATCCCTACGAGTACGAAGAGCATGGCGGCACGGCCGTGTCCTCGCGCGAACTGGGTGTGCCCGAGCACAATGTCGTCAAGACCCTGGTGATGCAGGACGAAGCGGCGCGGCCGCTGATCGTGCTGATGCACGGCGACCGCAAGGTCTCGACCAAAAACCTGGCGCGCGCGATTCCCTGCAAGTCGGTCGAGCCTTGCAAGCCGGAGGTGGCGCAGCGCCATTCCGGCTTCCTGGTCGGCGGCACCTCGCCCTTCGGCATCCGCAAGGCGATGCCGGTGTACGTCGAGGAATCGATCCTGGCCCTGGACAAGATCTACATCAACGGCGGCCGCCGCGGTTACCTGGTCGGGATCGCCCCCGGCGTGCTGACCACGACGCTGGGCGCCAAGCCGGTGCAGTGCGCGCTGGCGGAATGATTGCCAAAGGGCATGCTCACTGTGTATAGTCCGAGCGCCCAGTATCCGTACCGACAAACAGTAAGAAAGTGACATGAACACCCTGATCGCCACCATTGCCGCCTACCTGATCGGCTCGATTTCCTTCGCAGTCGTGATGAGCCGCGCCTTCGGCCTGTCCGACCCGCGCACCTACGGTTCCAAGAACCCGGGCGCCACCAACGTGCTGCGCAGCGGCAGCAAGAAGGCCGCGATCGCGACCCTGGTCGGCGACGCCGCCAAGGGCTGGCTCGCGGTCTGGCTGGCGGTCAAGTTCGGGCCGCAGTACGGCCTCGATGACGGCGGCATCGCCCTGGTCGCGATCGCCGTGTTCCTGGGGCACCTGTGGCCGGTGTTCTTCAAGTTTGTCGGCGGCAAGGGCGTGGCGACCGCGCTCGGCGTGCTGCTCGGCATTAACGTCTGGCTGGGCCTGGCGACGCTGGCGACCTGGCTGATCGTGGCCTATGCCTTCCGCTACTCCTCGCTGGCGGCGCTGATCGCGTCGATCTTCGCGCCCTTCTATTACGGCCTGCTGTTCGGAGCGGACGAGATCCTGTTCGCGGTGGCGGCCATGAGCCTGCTGCTCCTGTGGCGCCACAGCAGCAATATCGGCAACCTGATGGCGGGCAAGGAATCGAAGATCGGCAGCAAGGCCAAGGGCGCGGCCAGGAAATAAGGCGAGCGTCTGCCGGCAACATGGGGGAGCAATGCTCCCCCATTTTTCATGGCGCACCGAAAAAGCCGCATCGCGTTACCATATCGCCATCAGGCACCTGCGGTGCCGCAACGAACCAGAAAGGTGGCACCTCCATGAGCAAACAACTTCGCATCGATTTCGTCTCGGACGTCTCCTGCCCCTGGTGCGCGATCGGCCTGAGCTCGCTGGAACTGGCGCTTGCGCGCGTCAAGGGAGAGATCGCGGCCGACATGCATTTCCAGCCCTTCGAGCTGAACCCGAACATGGGGCCGGACGGCCAGGACATCGTCGAGCACATCACCGAGAAATACGGCGCCACCGCCGAGCAGCAGGCCAGCAGCCGCGAGATGATCCGCCAGCGCGGCGCGGACGTCGGCTTCAGTTTCGACATGGAGCGGCGCGGCCGCATCTACAACACCTTCGATGCCCACCGCCTGCTGTCCTGGGCCGAGGAAGAGGGCCGCCAGCGCGACCTCAAGATGGGCCTGTTCGAAGCCTATTTCAGCCATTGCCAGGACCCCAGCTGCCACGACGTGCTGCTGGACGTCGTCGAGCGGGTCGGCCTGGACCGCGAGCGGGCCAAGCGCATCCTGGAGTCCGATGAGTATGCCGAGGAGGTGCGCGAGCGCGAGCAGTTCTTCCAGCGCGCCGGCATCCACTCGGTACCGGCCATCATCATCAACCAGCGCCACCTGATCTCGGGCGGCCAGCCGCCGGAAGTGTTCGAGCAGGCGCTGCGCGAGATCGCGGCGCGCGGCGACGCACCCGCGCAGTAAGCATTATTTCAGGTCGAGCACGACCGGCTGGTGGTCCGACGCCGCGGTCTCGGATTGCACGTCGACCGTCACTACGCGCGGCGCCAGGTCGTCGGTGACAAAGAAGTAGTCGTAGCAGTCCGGCTTGTCCGGCCACGGATAGCCGTGCAGGCCGGTGGTCGGGGCGCGCGCCACGCCGCCGTGGGCGACGCGCCAGGCGTCCACGAAAGCCGGGGCGCCGTCGATCGGCGCCAGCATGGCCTGGTAGTCGCTCGAATCCGGGGTGAAATTAAAATCGCCGCAAAGAATGCTCGATGCCGGACGAAAACCCAGCCGGAAGGGCGCATCCAGGCTCGGGTCCGGCTGGAAGATGCGGGCGCGGGCGCTGGCTTCGGCGTGCAGTTCGCGGATGCGCTGCACCTGCGCCCTGCGCTGCAGCGCCGAATAGTACTCGAGGTGGGTGGTCATCAGGCGCAGCTTGCCGCTGGGCGCGTCGATCACGGTTTCCATCAGGCCGCGCGGCATGCCGGCCGGGTTCTCCGGATCGGCCGGCCAGGGCAGCAGGTGGCGGTGCACCTGCGAGATGCGGTAGCGCGAGAGGATCAGGTTGCCGAACAGGCGGGGCGAGTTGTTCTTGTAGAGTTCGCTCGGAGCATGCTCCATCGCGTGGTAGCCGCCGAAGGCGCCGCCCAGCTGCTTGAACTGGTTGGCGGTGGCGCTGCCTTCCAGTTCCGAGTGATTGGCCGCGACTTCCTGCAGACACACGACATCCGGATTCAGCCGCCGCAGGACGTCGATGATCGCATGAATCCGTATCCGGCCGTCCTTGCCACAACCCCAACGAATGTTCCAACTTACAACGCGCATCGCAGACCCTCCGTAAAACTTAACCGTCGGATATTGCCATCGTTTGGCAAGGGGCGGTCACACCGTAGGATCGATGTCAGGCTTGCAAGTTCAATGTTGAAAACACGGTAAAAGGGCTGGTCAGGCGGCTTCCAGCTCGTCGAGCGGCCAGCGCGGACGCACGTTGAAAGCGTAGTCGCGCTGGGCCAGATCCGGGTTGCGCTCGAGGCGCATGGCACCGGCGAAGGCGATCATGGCGCCGTTGTCGGTGCAGAATTCCAGCTCCGGATAATAGACCCTGAACTTGCGCTTGGCGGCCGCGGCATTGAGCGATTCGCGCAGCTGGCGGTTGGCGCCGACGCCGCCGGCGATCACCAGGCGCTTCAGGCCCGTGTGTTTCAGCGCGTTCACGCACTTGGCGGTCAAGACCTCGACGATGGCGTCGACGAAGCCGCGTGCGATGTTGGCCTTGTCCTGCTCGCAGATATTCGCCACCACTTTTTCCTCGTGGTTCTTCACTACCGTGAGCACGGCGGTTTTCAGGCCCGAGAAGCTGAAGTTGAAGTCCTTCGAATGCAGCATCGGGCGCGGCAGCGTGTAGGCAAGCGGGTCCCCGAACTCGGCCAGGCGCGAGATCGCCGGCCCGCCCGGATAGCCCAGGCCCAGCAGCTTGGCCGATTTATCGAAGGCTTCGCCGGCGGCATCGTCGAGGGTCTCGCCCAGCAGGGTGTAGCGGCCGACGCCGTCCACCCGCATCAGCTGGGTGTGGCCGCCCGAGACGAGCAGGGCGATGAAGGGGAATTCCGGGCGCTCGCTGGCCAGCAGGGGCGAGAGCAGGTGGCCTTCCAGGTGGTGCACGCCCAGCACCGGCTTGTCGAGGGCGAGGGCCAGCGAGCAGGCTAGCGAGGAGCCGACCAGCAGTGCGCCGGCCAGCCCGGGGCCCTGGGTGTAGGCGATGGCATCGATGCGTGGCGCGGAAAGGTCGGCGCGTTTCAAGACCTCTTCCAGCAGCGGCAGGGCGCGGCGGATATGGTCGCGCGAAGCGAGTTCCGGCACCACGCCGCCGTACTCTTCGTGCATGGCCACCTGCGAGTGCAGGGCATGGGACAGCAGGCCGCGCTCGGTGTCGTACAGAGCCAGGCCGGTTTCATCGCAGGAGGATTCGACGCCGAGAACAATCATGGGGGGAAACAGCAGGAGGGAAAAACAACGATTTTACCGTAGGGTGGACGGCTCCGCCGTCCGCGCGTTCAACCAGGGTATGAATCATCGATGCGTCTACGCATGCGTGATGTGAACGCGCGTTCGGCAGAGCCGAACACCCTACGAAAAGCCTTAAGGTCTTTGCAACAGTTCCTTGTGCGCACTACGCAGCATCGCCTCGGTCTCTTCCCAGCCGATGCAGCCGTCGGTCACTGAGCAGCCATACTTCAGCTGCGTCAGGTCTTCCGGAATCGCCTGGCTGCCGCTGACGATGTTCGATTCGATCATCACGCCGACCAGCGAGCGGTTGCCGTGCCGGATCTGCTGGATCACGTCCGACATCACCAGCGGTTGCAGTTCCGGCTTCTTGTAGCTGTTGGCATGCGAGCAATCCACCACGAGGTTGGCCGGCAGCCCGGCCTTGTTCAGCGCCTGCTCGGCGATCGCCACCGACACCGAATCGTAGTTGGGACGGCCGCCGCCGCCGCGCAGCACCACGTGGCCGTAGGCATTGCCGCTGGTGCGCACGATCGACACCGTACCCTGGCCGTTGATGCCCAGGAAGGCATGCGGGTTGGCCGAGGACAGCACGGCATTGATCGCGATCGAGACGTCGCCGTCGGTGCCGTTCTTGAAGCCGACCGGGGTCGACAGACCGGAGGACATCTCGCGGTGGGTCTGCGACTCGGTGGTCCTGGCCCCGATCGCGGTCCAGGCAATCAAATCGCCCAGGTACTGCGGCGAGATCGGGTCCAGCGCTTCGGTGGCGGTGGGCAGGCCCAGTTCGCACACGTCGAGCAGGAAGCGGCGTGCGCGCTCCATGCCGACGTCGACGCGGAACGAATCGTCCATGAACGGGTCGTTGATATAGCCCTTCCAGCCGGTGGTGGTGCGCGGCTTCTCGAAATACACGCGCATCACCAGCACCATCGTGTCCGCCACGTCGGCCTGCAGCGCCTTGAGGCGGCGCGCATAATCCAGGCCGGCTTCCGGATCGTGGATCGAGCAGGGCCCGACCACCACGAACAGGCGCTTGTCCTTGCGGTCGAGAATGTTGCGCAGCGTTTCGCGGCCCGCCATGACGGTGGCAAAGGCCTTGTCGGACAGGGGCAGCGTGGCGTGGAGTTCGGTCGGCGTCGGCATCTGCCCGAACGAACTGACGTTGGTATTTTCAATGGCAGGCGTGTTGATCATGGTGCGATGGTTTCTAAAGGGAATATTCAGTGTAGACCGAAAATGCTGCACTTGCACACCAAGGCCCAAAAACTCAGGCCGGCGCGCACGGGCCGCGCACAGGCGTTGTATCCTTGCGCCATGGACAAGAACATCGATCGCTTCGCCGCCGCCCCTTTCATCAAGGAAATCGGCCGTGGCGTGAAAGGTGCGCGCAGCATGTCGCGCGAGGATGCCCGCGCCCTGTACGCGGCCATGCTGGAAGGGCGCGTTTCCGACCTGGAGCTGGGCGCGATCCTGCTGGCGATGCGCATCAAGGGCGAGTCGGTGGAGGAACTGGCCGGCTTCATGGATGCGGCGGAAAGCGCGTTCGCTCCCTTGCCGAGCCCGCCGGGAGACCATGCCCCGGTCCTGATTCCGAGCTACAACGGCGCGCGCAAGCTGGCCAACCTGACCCCGCTTCTGGCCCTGCTGCTGGCGCGCGAGGGCGTGCCGACCCTGGTGCATGGCGTCCGCAAGGACCCGGGCCGCATCACCACCAGCGAGATCCTGCTCGAACTCGGCCTGGCCGAAGCCGGGTCGAGCGCCGACATCCTCGATGCCTTCGCCAGCCGCCGTCCCGCCTTCATCCCGATCGAGAACCTCGCGCCGAGCCTGGCCCACATGCTGTCGCTGCGCCGCATCCTCGGGGTACGCAACTCGACCCATACCCTGGTCAAGATCCTGCAGCCTTTCGAAGGGCCGGCGCTGCGTCTCGTGTCCTACACCCATCCGGAATACCTGGAGACGCTGGGCGCGTACTTCACGACGGCCGCCCCGCCCGAGCGCGGCGACGCCTTCCTGATGCGCGGCACCGAAGGGGAGACCGTCGCCAATCCGCACCGCGCCCCGCGGATCGACTGGTTCCACGGCGGCCAACGCAGCTTGCTGGTCGAACGCGACGCCCCCACCGACCAGCTGGCCGAGGTCCCGGAGGCGCGCGACGCGGCCACCACCGCGGCCTGGATCGCGGCCGCCCTGCGCGGCGAGGTTCCGGTTCCGCCGCCGGTCGCCGCACAGGTGGCCCACTGCGTCGAAGTCGCGCGCGCCTTGCGCCGCTGACACGGCAACCTTGCGGTTTCTCTTTCGTCGGCAAAGGTCATCTCTTGGGATGGCCTTTTGTTTTTTCAGGCTGACGAACGTTGGATGGCAACAACGTCCGGCCTGAGGACATCGAATTTATCCTGGCAGCATACACTTTTTGTAGGAAACATCCTACATCACCATCCGTAGCGAACTCCCCATAAAGATACGTCATGTGCGAGTGAATACATTGAGCCGTCAGGAGCACGCTCACTAAAGATGTGTTCAATTAACATTTATTGATGAAATTGACAACAATCTTTGGCGTTTCTGAATACCTTTGTCATGATTTTTCGCAATAAGTCGGTATTATTTTCTTGCAACATAGCAAAACGATACCGAATGGCAACGTTTATAGTTTCTTCCGTGACACTTATAGTCCGGTTCGTACTAAGCAGCCTCGCTCGCAACATACGCTCCATCACTATCTGAAGGAAGACCAGCATGTCCAAGCAAGCTCGCCTCACCAACCTGTCCCTCGCTGCCCTTGCACTGGCGATGACCGCCGCTGCCGGCAGCGCGATTGCCGCCCAGGCCACCGCCACCTCGACCAGCACCGTGGTCACCCGATCTCGATCACCGCACCGGTCAACCTGTCGTTCGGCAGCTTCGCAGCCGGCGCAACGGGCGGCACCGTCACCCTCACGCCGGGCGGTGCCCGCACCGCCGGTGGCGGCGTGACGCTGGCGGGCGGCACCGCGGGCGCGGCCCGTTTCGACGTGTCCGGTTCGGCGTCCCTGACCTACTCGATCGCCTTCAGCGGCGCCGCCACGCTGAGCGATGGCAGCAACACCATGGCCTTCATCCGGATCGGCGACACCAGCGCCAGCGCGATTACCAGCGACGACGTGGCGACCGGTACCCTGAGCAGTGGCGGCGCCCAGTCGATCTTCGTCGGCGGCGTACTGACCGTCAGCGCTAACCAGCCGGCCGGCACCTATGCCGGCTCGGTCACCGCCACCGTCGAGTACAACTGAGCGCCGCGGTAGCGGCCCAGCCTGCACCCGACCATGCCGGTACGCCACTACCGTTTCCCCAGGCCCGCCGGCACGAAAGTGCTGGCGGCGCTGGCAGGACTCTGCGCGATTGCCGGGGTCCATGCCCAGCAGATCGTACTCAACAACACGCGCGGCCTCGATTTCGGCCGCTTCGTCGCCGGCACCGGCGGCACCATCACCGTCAGCCCTGCGGGCGTCCGTTCCCGCACCGGCGGCGTCGTGCTCCTCAATTCCCCGTCGACGGGACAGGCCGGTTTCACCGTGGGCCGCAGCAGCAACGGCGGCAGCAACAAGGCGGTCGTGATCTCGGTGCCCGCCAACGGCAGTATTCGCCTGAGCAGCGGCACCAACAGCATGGCTGTCAACAATTTCGTCAACAACCCAACGAATATCCTCTCGGTGCCGACTGGCGGCACCACCCTGTCGATCGGCGCGACCCTGACCGTGGCGCCGAACCAGCCAGCCGGGACGTATTCCGGTTCGTTTCCCCTGACCGTCAATTTTCAGTAGGTTCCTCACCATGGATTCCCCGATGTTCGCCCCGCGCTTCGGCCTGCCGGGCTCGCGCCGTACTCGCCTGGCGCTGTGCGCCCTGCTGGCCATGATCCTGCTGGCCCTGTCCTGGCCCGCGCAGGCGGATCTCATGCTGCATCCGACCCGCATCGTGTTCGACAAGAACCAGCGCGCCGCCCAGGTCGAACTGATCAACAACGGCACGAAGCCGGCCAGCTACCGCATTTCGCTGGTCAACCGCCGCATGACGGATGCCGGCCAGTTCGAGGCGGCCGACACCCCGGGCGAGGGCGAGCGCTTCGCCGACGGCATGCTGCGCTATTCGTCATCGGCGCGATCTTCCCGGGCGAGTACTTCCTGCGGGTGTCGCCGGAACAGCTCAAGCGCCTGGGCCTGACCGATACGGGCATGCACGTCATCACGATCGCCAGGGACGGCACGGTGCTCAACGGGCGCGACCTGGACGTGCGGGCGGCCGACGGGGGCTAGCTTTCCGCCGTCGCCCTGAACCGTATACAATGGCCGGTTTGGCGATTCGCGGGACACGGTAACGGGGCATGGCAAAACACTATGATGTAGCAGTAATCGGCGCGGGCGCCGCCGGCATGATGTGCGCGGCGGTGGCAGGCCAGCGCGGCAGGCGCGTGGTGCTGCTCGACCATGCCACCCGCCTGGCGGAAAAGATCCGCATTTCCGGCGGCGGCCGCTGCAACTTCACCAACATCGGCGCCGGTCCCGCCAACTTCCTGTCGCAGAACCCGCATTTCTGCCGCAGCGCGCTGTCGCGCTACACCGCGCAGGACTTTCTTGCCCTGGTCAAGAAACACCGCATCGCCTGGCACGAGAAGCACAAGGGCCAGCTGTTCTGCGACGACTCGTCCGAGCAGATCATTCAGATGCTGCGCGCCGAATGCAACCTGGGCGAGGTCAGCTGGCGCATGCCCTGCAAGGTCGGCGCGATCGACAACACCGGGACCGGTTTCCTGGTGTCGGCGGAAGGCGGCGACATTGAATGCGACAGCCTGGTGATCGCCACCGGCGGCCTGTCGATCCCGAAGATCGGCGCCACCGACCTGGGTTACCGCGTCGCCCGGCAGTTCGATCTGCAGATCGTCGAGCCGCGCCCGGGCCTGGTGCCGCTGACCTTCGACGGTCCCAGCTGGGAAGCCTTCGTCCCGCTGGCCGGCATCGCGCTGGAAGTGGAGGTGAGCACCGGCGGCGGCAAGGGCAAGGGCAAGGCCAAGGGCGGCCACTTCCGCGAAGACCTGCTGTTCACCCACCGCGGCCTGTCAGGGCCGGCCATCCTGCAGATCTCGAGCTACTGGCAGCCCGGCACCCCGATCGTGCTCGACCTGCTGCCCGAGATGGACGTGGCCGAGGAGCTGATCGGCATGAAGACCACGGTCAGGAAGCAGCTCGGCAACGTGCTGGCGCAGTGGCTGCCGGCGCGCCTGGCCGACGGCCTGCTGGTGGCCAATGGTTTCGCGCCGGACGCGCGCCTGGCCGACATGGCCGACGCCAAGCTGCGCAAGCTGGGCGACGCCATCAACCGCTGGGCCATCGTGCCGACCGGTTCGGAAGGCTACAAGAAGGCCGAGGTGACGCTGGGCGGTGTGGACACGCGCGAACTGTCGCAGCAGACCATGATGGCGAACAAGGTGCCGGGCCTGTATTTCATCGGCGAGACGGTCGACGTGACCGGCTGGCTGGGCGGCTACAACTTCCAGTGGGCCTGGGCTTCGGGCCAGGCCGCCGGGCAGAGTGTGTAAGCTGTGGCAATTGCGGAACAAATTGATAAACCCTTCCAATGCACCTCAATCGGTGCTAGAATTTCGTTCTTCCCTAAATCCAACGGTTTGATTTTTACATGACCACTATCCGCCTTAAAGAAAACGAGCCGTTCGAAGTCGCTATGCGTCGCTTCAAGCGCACTATCGAAAAAACCGGTCTGCTGACTGAACTGCGTGCTCGCGAGTTCTACGAAAAGCCAACTGCAGAGCGCAAGCGCAAGCTGGCCGCCGCAGTGAAGCGTCACTATAAGCGCATCCGCAGCCAACAGCTGCCGAAGAAGCTGTACTAATCAGACTGCATTGACGGCTTGCACCGGCGACTCCATGGTCCCGGCGAGCCGCTGAGCGTCCGCAAGCCCGCTCCGGTTATGCCGCGGCGGGTTTTGTCGTTTATATCCATTGATTTAGCTCTAACAGACGGAGATACCATGAGCCTGAAAGCACAACTCACCGAGGACATGAAAGCCGCGATGCGCGCCAAGGAAAGCGCCCGCCTGGCCACGATCCGCCTGATCCTTGCCGAGATCAAGCGCAGGGAAGTCGACGAGCAGATCGAGCTGGACGATACCCAGACCCTGGCCATCGTCGAAAAGATGATCAAGCAGCGCAAGGATTCGATCACCCAGTTCGAAGCCGGCGGCCGTGCCGACCTGGCCGACATCGAGAAAGCCGAATTGGCGATCCTGTCGACCTACATGCCGGCCGGGCTGTCGGACGAGGAAATTGCCGCCGAAGTGGCGGCCGCGGTGGCCTCGACCGGCGCTGCCGGCCCGCAGGACATGGGCAAGGTGATGGGCGTGCTCAAGCCGAAGCTGGCGGGGCGTGCGGACATGACCGTGGTCTCTGGCCTGGTCAAGAAGGCCTTGTCGGGCGGCTGATCCGCATGTGGCTGAACGCGCGGTCGGCTAAGCCGACCACCCTGCGTAGGGTGCACGGCTTAGCCGTGCGCGCGTCCAACCGGCTCTGGAACCGCCGCGACGCATGTTCCCCACAGCCGACCCCATCCAAACGGATGTCTTGTCATAAATCAATTTGCAGTCACCGCTGCGGTATAGTCTGAGTTAAGACAAACACTGAGTACCTCCTAGTGATTCCGCAATCCTTCATTACCGATTTGCTCAACCGTGTCGACATCGTCGACATCGTCGGCCGCTACGTCCAGCTGAAAAAGGGCGGGGCCAACTACATGGGCCTGTGCCCGTTTCACAACGAAAAGTCCCCCAGTTTCACCGTCAGCCCGACCAAACAGTTCTATCACTGCTTCGGCTGCGGCGCCCATGGCACCGCGATCGGCTTCCTGATCGAATACTCCGGCATGGGCTTCGTCGATGCCGTCAAGGACCTGGCCCAGAACGTGGGCATGGTGGTCCCGGACCAGGACGACAAGATCCCGCCGCAGCAGCGCGCCGCCCAGCAGGCCCAGTCGCTGGCGATGACCGAAGCGCTGACCCAGGCCTGCGCCTACTACCGCGCCCAGTTGCGCGAAGCGCCGAATGCCATCGCCTACCTGAAGAACCGCGGCCTGACCGGCGAGGTGGCGGCCCGCTTCGCCATGGGCTACGCCCCCGGCGGCTGGGACAACCTTCGCTCGGTCTTCCCCGACTACGATGCCCTGGCGCTGGTGGAATCCGGCCTGGTGATCGACAAGATCGACGAGGACGGCAACAACAAGAAACGCTACGACCGCTTCCGCGAGCGCATCATGTTCCCGATTCGCAATACCAAGGGACAGGTGATCGGCTTCGGCGGCCGCGTGCTCGACGGCGGCGAACCGAAATACCTGAACTCGCCCGAAACGCCGCTGTTCCAGAAAGGCCTGGAGCTGTACGGCCTGTTCGAGGCGCGGCAAAGCATCCGCGACGCCGGCTACGTCCTGGTGACGGAAGGCTACATGGACGTGGTCGCCCTGGCCCAGCTCGGCTTCCCGCAGTCCGTAGCCACGCTCGGCACCGCTTGCACCAGCACCCACGTGCAAAAGCTGCTGCGCCAGACCGACACCGTGATCTTCAGCTTCGACGGCGACAAGGCCGGCCGCCGCGCCGCCCGCCGCGCGCTGGAAGCCTGCCTGCCGCAGGTGACGGACGACAAGACCATCAAATTCCTGTTCCTGCCGCAGGAGCACGACCCGGACAGTTTCGTGCGCGAGCGCGGCGCCGAGGCGTTCGAACAGGAGATCCACGACGCGATGCCGCTGTCGCAGTTCCTGCTGCGCGAAGTGACCGCCGAGCACGACCTGGACACGCCGGAGGGCAGGGCGCATGCCCAGCACGAGGCCAAGCCGATGCTGCAGGCAATGGCGCCGACCGCGCTGCGCCTGCAGATCGTGCGCGGGCTGGCCAACCTGACCGAATCCTCGTCGGCCGAGATCGAATCGCTGTTCGAGTTGTCTAAGCCGGTATCGGTGGTGCGCCGCGCGCCGCCGCGCCAGGGCCGCCCGAAGCCGGTGGGCCTCGAGCTGCAGATGCTGCGCATCCTGGTCTCGCACCCGCACCTGGCGCTGCAGCTGAACGACGAAGCGCTGGCCTCGTTCGACTATTTCGGCCAGGAAGCCGCCGACGCCCTGCGCCACCTGGTGCACCTGGCCCAGGGACTGGGCGAGTACGGCACTTTCGCCGCCTTGTCACAACAGTTAAAAGAAGTGACGGCAGAATACGACAGTTTGATATCGGAAATTGCTGCGGAACCGGAATCGGACGTTGAGGCAGATCGCATCTGGCTGCTTAGTGCTGTGCGCCAGATCAAGATGGACGCGTTAAAGCAAGAACTTAACCAGTTGTTTTCTTCGGGGCTGACCCCAGATCAGGTGAGTACTCGCTATCGCGAAATCGTTGCCCAGCAGGAGCTCCTGGCTCGGGAAGATTCTGCAGCAATGACACCCCGTTAATGATTGCCGGCCGACGCCAGTGTGGTCATTTGTGCAACTTGGAAAAACAGGGGTGCGTGCTATAATAAAACGCTAACTATTGCAACTGTTGAAACAATTTTTCGTTTCAATCGGGGCGTGGAGTTTCAGTTAGCGGGGCAACGCTTCGTTGCCCGCAGGGTGATGTAAGGTAACAAAAAACTTTATCTTTAACCATCGTAAAGTTAGTCGTTGTGACTTCGAAAGCGCCTGTGCCAACCAAGAAACCCGAAACCAAAGTGGCTGCAAAGACCACGCGAGCGTCCGCCAAGGTGGACAAAGGCCAAGACCAGGCCGAGGTTCGTACGGCGAGCCCGGCACCGGTCAACGCGACGACCGATGCGGCCGCACTGGCCGCCATCGACACGTCCGGTTACGTCCTGCCCACCGTCAAGGTCCCCGGACGCCGTGGCCGCAAGCCCAAGGAATTCACGCCCGAGAACGATGAGATCGCCGCACTGAACGCGGTCGAGCGCGCCGAACTGAAGGCAGCGGACAAGGCCAAGGCCAAGGACCGCAAGGCCAAGGAAAAGGCGCTGCTGAAGGACGCGTTCTCCTCGGATACCGAGGCGAGCGAAGAAGAGCTCGAGATCCGCCGCAACAAGCTCAAGGCCCTGATCAAGTCGGGCAAGGAGCGCGGCTTCCTCACCTACTCCGAGATCAACGACCACCTGCCGGACAACATCGTCGATCCGGAAGCGATCGAAGGCATCATCGGCACCTTCAACGACATGGGCATCGCCGTCTACGAGCACGCTCCTGACGCCGAAACCCTGCTGCTGTCCGATAACGTCCCGAACGTCACCAGCGACGACGAAGCCGAGGCGGCCGCCGAGGCGGCGCTGTCGACCGTCGACTCCGACTTCGGCCGCACCACCGACCCGGTGCGCATGTACATGCGCGAGATGGGCTCGGTCGAACTGCTGACCCGCGAAGGCGAGATCGAGATCGCCAAGCGCATCGAGGACGGCCTGAAGGACATGATCCAGGCCATCTCGGCCTGCCCGGTGACCATCGCCGAGATCATCGAGGCCGCCAACAAGATCGAGAAGGACGAGATCAAGATCGACGAGATCGTCGACGGCATGGTCGACCCGGACGAAGACGAGAACACCTCGCCGACCGCCGTGGCCCCGACCTCGACCGACGACGAGGACGAAGACGCCGACGAAGAGGAAGAAGCCGAGGAAGAGGAAGAAGACACCGGCACCAGCGCCTCGGGCGCGGCCGGCTACTCGGCCGAGCAGTTGGAGGCCCTGAAGGCATCCGCCCTCGAGAAGTTCGGCAACATCGCCGACCAGTTCGACAAGATGCGCAAGGCCTTCGAGAAGGACGGCTACAACAGCAAGGCCTATGTCAAGGCGCAGGACGCCATCTCCAACGAACTGCTGGGCATCCGCTTCACCGCAAAGGTGGTCGAGAAGCTGTGCGACACCCTGCGCGGCCAGGTGGACGAAGTGCGCCACATCGAGAAGCAGATCCTGGACGTGGCCGTGAACCGCTGCGGCATGCCGCGCGCCCACTTCATCAAGGTCTTCCCGGGCAACGAGACCAACCTGGACTGGGTGGACGGCGAAGTGAACGCCGGCCACGCCTATAGCGCCATCCTGGGCCGTAACATCCCGACCATCAAGGAACTGCAGCAACGCCTGATCGACCTGCAAGCCAGGGTCGTGCTGCCGCTGCCGGACCTGCGCAACATCAACCGGCAAATGGCCGCCGGCGAAATGAAGGCGCGCAAGGCCAAGCGCGAGATGACCGAGGCCAACCTGCGCCTGGTGATCTCGATCGCCAAGAAGTACACCAACCGCGGCCTGCAGTTCCTCGACCTGATCCAGGAAGGCAACATCGGCCTGATGAAGGCGGTGGACAAGTTCGAATACCGCCGCGGTTATAAATTCTCGACCTATGCGACGTGGTGGATCCGCCAGGCCATCACCCGCTCGATCGCGGACCAGGCGCGCACCATCCGTATTCCGGTGCACATGATCGAGACCATCAACAAGATGAACCGGATCTCGCGCCAGATTCTGCAGGAAACCGGCGCCGAACCGGATCCGGCGACCCTCGCCATCAAGATGGAAATGCCGGAAGATAAGATTCGCAAGATCATGAAGATCGCGAAGGAGCCGATTTCGATGGAGACGCCGATCGGCGACGACGACGATTCGCACCTGGGCGACTTCATCGAGGACAACAACACGCTAGCGCCCTCGGACGCCGCGCTGCACGCCTCGATGCGCGGCGTGGTGAAGGACGTGCTCGATTCGCTGACCCCGCGCGAAGCCAAGGTGCTGCGCATGCGCTTCGGCATCGAGATGTCGACCGACCACACGCTGGAAGAGGTGGGCAAGCAATTCGACGTCACCCGCGAGCGCATCCGCCAGATCGAAGCGAAGGCGCTGCGCAAGCTGCGCCACCCGTCGCGCTCGGACAAGCTGAAGAGCTTCCTCGAGGGCAGCAGCTGATTGTTGTAGTCTGCGCTTGACGTACCTGCACTAAAAGCAATATCCTCTCGCCACTCCGCTTCACGGTACCGCGCCGCTGAAGCGGGTGGCGAGCGTTCTTCCAGCTTGTCACTGTCCCGATTTCTGGGCCTCTAGCTCATGCCTGGTTAGAGCAGCGGACTCATAATCCGTTGGTGCCCGGTTCGACTCCGGGGAGGCCTACCAATAAAATCAAGGACTTAGGTGAGAACCTAAGTCCTTTTTTAGTTTCTATTGGGAACCTCCGTACAATTTCGGTACAGTAAGCAAATTCTGAGAGTACTGGAGCGCGCATGGCAACCATCGTCAAGACCCCATCGGGGACCTGGAAAGCGGTTATTCGTAAGGCCGGTTGGCCGACCACTGTTAAGACATTCCGTCTCAAGAAAGACGCTGAAGACTGGTCGCGTCGGACTGAAGATGAGATGGTGCGAGGCTTGTTCATCAAGCGCAGCCCTTCAGAAAGGATGACCTTTGAAGCGGCGATGAAGCGCTATCTTGCAGAGGTAACGCCGACTAAACGGCCACTTGGCTGCAGAATAGCGGCGAGTTGGCGCCGCATGAGTTTCTCTCCACGGGCATTCACAGTTGCAGGAGCCAGAAATAGGAAATATAAGCCTCTGCCAATGCTCGCCAAGGTCTAAAGCTAGTGAGGTTCAGACGCTACTTTTGACTATTGTCCGCCAAAGTTCCCTATGGTGGCAATCAAGGTAGCGGCGTTTGTCAACGTAGTTGTCGCGTCACCTCAAGCTGCGCGCTTTAATTCTTCTGGTCGAATCCGTTCCGGATTCAACCAGACCTGATTCTCCAGTGTCCAGTTCCTGATGCCCCGCGACCAGCGCTGCGGGTGACGGTTTCGGGCATCGTCATAAACCTGCTCCCGGCGTTTCAGGATCGCCGCGTCCTGGCCGTTGTGACGCTGTGCCGGTGTAACGAATTTCAGGCCGCTGTGCTTGTGCTCCTGGTTGTACCAACGTACGAATTTCTGCGTCCATGCCTGCGCCTGTTCCAGGCTCCCGAATGGTTTTCTCGGGTAGTCCGGACGGTATTTGCAGGTACGGAACAACGACTCGGCGTAGGCATTGTCGTTGCTCACACGCGGCCTGCTGAACGACGGTGCCACACCCAACTGCTCCAGCGTGGCCAGCATGGTCGCGCCTTTCATGGCACTGCCATTGTCTGAATGGAGCACCAGGGAACGGCCTGCCAATCCTTCGGCCAAGCTGGCCCGGCGCATCAGCCGTGACGCCAGTTCCGCCGATTCCGCGACATGCACTTCATGGCCGACGATCTTACGGCTGAAGACATCGAGCACCATGTACCAATAGTAAAACTGGCCTTTCACGGCGGCCGGCATCCAGGTTATGTCCCAACTCCATACCTGGTTCGGGCCGGTGGCGCAATGGCTCGTGACGACGCGCTCAGAAGGCTTCTTCGCTCGGCCTCGGTGATGCTGTTGCGATGCCGCTTTCAAGACGCGGTAGAAGCTCGACTCCGACGCCATGTACACGCCGCGATCGGCCAGCGCCGGCACGATCTGGCTCGGTGGAAGGCTGGCGAATTCCTCGCTGTTGGCAACGGCCAGGATCTCGGCTCGCTCGTCCTCGCTCAGTTTGTTGGCCGGTTCTGGACGCACACTGGTTGGACGGCTGTCAGTGGCCACGGCATCGTCGCCTTCACGCACCCAGCGCTGAAATGTGCGCAGGGTGATGCCCAACTCGAGGCAGGCTGGCGCAAGGCGACTGCCCGCTGTCTGTGCTTCACGGATCAACTCGACACACGACAGGCGATCTGGGACGCTGATCAGTCTTCCTCTTTGTCCCCCCAGATCGCCTGGGCTTTTTTTCGCAAGATCAACAGCGCTGCCGCCTCGGCCAGCGCTTTCTCCTTGCGCTGCAAGTCCTTCTCCAGCTGCCGGATGCGCTTCTTGTCTTCCTTCGACTGCGCCAGCTGGCCCCGCGTCTGCTGCGTCGTGCTCGCATTGGCGGCCATGCATGCGGCGCGCCACATGGCGATCTGCTCGGCGAATAACCCCTTGCGACGGCAATACTCGGCCAGCTCGCTGGCGTTCAGCGCGGCCGTCTCCAACACCACGGCAAACTTGTCTTCCGAGGTCCATTCCTCAGCATTTTTCCCACTACCCGGCACCGCTGTTCCCTGATTACGAAGTTGACGGCGCCAAGTATAAAGGGTCTGCTCGGTAATCCCGCTCTCGCGAGCCAGCTCCGACACCAACCTGTTCTGCGGCGGCATCATCTGCCGTAGTAGTGCTTCTTTCCGTTCTGCTGAATACTGCTTCACGCAATCTCTCTTGCCCGTCCCCGGTATGGTTTTACTTCACCAAGTGACGCGACAACTATTCTGACACCGGGGGGTAGCTCCACAAGTGGTCTTATGCCCATCGTAGGCGACAGCAACTCCGTCAATGACGTGGTCTAGTTCTCCTTCGGCAATGGTGCAGTTATCATGTCCTTTGATGGGGCAACTGCATACATCCCCGACGCGAGCGACAGGAATGCCGTCAACCGTAAAATGATTTGCGCCGGTACTCTCGACCTTGCCGCCATGAGACGAGGGGGCGCCAAGACGAATCACATTTCGCATGGCTTAACCTTTCTTCTGCGCTGAGGTTTCGTCGTTCCGGCTGCTTTCGGTTGTGCCGCCTCCAGCGTCTTTGACGGCAAAGTTGTCGGAAGAAACTTGTGCGATTGTTGGCGTCGCCAAGATCGTGTCGACGTGAACTGGCGCGTCGTCATAGCTGAGGAGTTTCCACACCGTCGCCGTACGGTAAGTAGGCCTTTCTCCTTTCAGCTTTTGCCATATGGACGGTTCGCCGAGCGATATCACATGTGGCATGCGCTCGCCTGCCTTGATGTGCTGTCTCCGGTCACCCTGACGATCTTTCGGCTCATCAGGCACCCACCAGCCCGTTTGCGGGCACGCGCGACCAGTTGCCGCAAGCTCGCCGAGTGGAAGCCTGGGGCCAGAGTCCGTCTCGGCGGTCTTGGCCGCCGCGGTGCCGGTCGAACGCACGCGGATAGTGCTGGTGATCTTGTCCCAAACCGCGATGGCCTCTTCGTCAGTCAGGCTAGCTTTGGTTGCGCCGGCGACGTTATCGGCAACGCCGGTCTGCATCTGTATTTCTACATAAGGTTTCAACGGGTCTGACGGCACCCCTCTGAAATCCATGGCGAAATCATGGATCGAGTGTATTTCCGCCTGTTCCGGGGTACGCGACAGAGCTTCAAAGCCGTTTAACCAGCCGTGGATCTGCCGCGCCCCTCTCCGCAAGTCTTTAGTTTTTATCAGGGGATTGTTGGGATCCTGGGTTTTTTGGTTCTTCTCGAGCTGATTGAGTCGCCACTCCAACGAGTGGCTCTCTTCGTAATGGGGATTCGACGGACCAATAAAAATCGAGAGGTGCGTGTCAGGAAACTCCTTCAACCGAAAACCGATACGAATGAGTTCTGCAGGCGGTTCCTCGCCTGGAGCCGTTTTGTCAGGGAGGAAGGCGTGTTCGATACAGTTGCCGTGCTCAATTGGGATTTCGTTCTCAGAACGTTGCTTCAGGCGCCGGGCGATGCTCTTGATGAGTGATACAGTTCCATCTCTGTCGTTCCTTAAAGGACGTGCATTAATGATAATGCCGTCATTATTCAGCCTGAAATACCCGTTGATCTTGAGCCCGTTGACGGACTGAAAATCTTCGTAACCGATAACGATTTTGCCTTCCGGCTGGGGCACATGTTCTACCGACAGCAGCAAGGGGACGTCATCGTGGTTGATGGCCTTCTCACTGTTGAGTTCATTGATAAATTTCTGCGCCAGGTTTTCTACTTCATTTACGCCATTAGGGCGTACGCTTATACCAAGTGACACATCCGTTTCCCCCCATGCTACGGTTGTTGAGGAAGGCAAATCCACCATGAATCTTCCAAAGCAGACGGTCTTAGTTTTCTGGAAAACAGCCTGGAGACGGGGAGTAAGTGTGGTCATGTTAGCGGTCTTCCATTCTTTTGGAGTGCGATCGCAGGCAGCAAGCATCAAGAGCACGCCGGCAAGAGGAACAATGTAAAGGCGTGTTATTGCGAGCATATAAATGTCCTTTTCAGCATTTCCATGTAGCTGCTTGGGCGATGCGCATAATGCTGTACAACGTCGATGCGATCGCCCGATGATTTTTGTAGCTTGCTTGGTGTTCGTAACCGGTCTGGCGGAACACGCCCTTGAACATTCCACTTTTCAGCTGATGGTCGGCAGATTTCGCTGGAACGGTCTGGTCGCCTGGCGCCGATGGCGGAAGGATAGTGGCATATATCGGCTTGGGTACTTCAAAATCGACAATTTCGAAGGCCTTGCTGTTTAGAGTATCCCATCGAACGAGTTCCACTCGCCCTTGCTTGGTGTCACCGAGGATGGGCCAATCTTGCCAGCCCGTCGGGTCAGCGCAGCTTTTGTCGATTTCCCATATGACTTCGCCAAAGCTCCGTCGCGCTTGGTCGGCACCGTAATGTGCATAGCTGTTGGGATGAAACGTTTGATCGATCTGTCGATGGAAGCCTTGGGCCTTATCGAGATACTCGCACGTCCGCTCGAAAGTGCCGCCGCCTAGTCTTGAAGGCAGTCCAGACGGATTGATCCATTTTTCCAGAAACAGTGAATACCACTTGCCTCGCACCTTGTAGATCTCACTGTATGGCTCGCCTTGTTTCGGCCATGCATCCAGGTCGCGTCCATTGTGTGTCACGCGCAACCAGCGATTGCCATAGGACGCGGTTGGTAATAACTCCAATCCCCCTGGTGCATTCGCCAGAACTGCTGTCACCTCGTCGCCATAATTGCCGGCCACCTTGGCGCCAAGACTGTTTTCCGGGCCAAACATCATGCCGGAATCCTCGAACCCGGCCCTCATGCGCCTGTAGGCAGCTGGGGCACCGATGGCCGGCATGACGCCATGGACGACCCCCAGCACCTTGTCCTGCAGATTTCCGTACTTCGGATGGACCAGTGCCCGGCCGACCAGCCCGCCCATAGAGTGGGTTACGACGATCACTTGGTTGCACTCATAGCCTGACTGCTTGAGATCGTCCACCAGCTGATTGATGCGCTTTGCGATGATTCTGGCGCTGTCCCCATTGGATTGCAGCCAGTTGTATCCGAACGCGTACACAGCAAACCAGCAGCCCGTAGCCAGTTTCTTGAGTTCGCCTTCCGTTAATGCCGATTGCGGCAAGCTGGGATCGCTTCCCCATACGCGAGGATCAACGCCCACGACATCGCACCATTCCTGCCGCAGCTTACCGTCGGAGAATGTATTGTTGAGGCGTGATTCGAGATGCTGTAGCAGCTCTCCATAGCTTTTGAAAAAGACCTCACCCCAGCCTCGCGCCCGGGCCTTTTGTATCGCGGTACGCGGGTTTTTCGCGGTTGGTGGGTCATCCGTTAGCAATGGCGAGCGAAAGTTCTCGTCGAGTGTCACATTGCCATGCCGACCATCTCCACTGATGTCCATTGGACCGGCAGGATCATAAATGTCCACCGTGGTTTGCATCGGATCGAGCCTCAGTTGTCGGCCTCTTGGACTGTCATTGGAGGCGTTGCTTATATTCGTTGGCCCGAGAACATCTGGCCGCCATGCAATGTTGTCCTTTTTATGCAGCTCCGTTTGTCGCTGCGCGCTCATTCGCAAGTTCGATCCCATGATCCCGGGCAGAAAAACTGAGGTACGCTGATTTTTTCGGACACTCTTGTTTGGTAAAGTTCACCAACGGAGCCTTTATGAAGACATTGAAGAAGACGTACACCCCGGAACTCAAGGAAGAAGCCGTGAAGCTGGTGCTGGCGCAGGGTTTGTCCATTGAGCAGGCAGCAGCACGAGTAAGTATCCCAAAAGGGACGCTGGCCAATTGGGTAGCAGCCGCCAAACGCGGGCCGGCCGCAACAGCAGCCCCTGGAAGCCGCTCTGTGGCCGAGCTGGAAGCGGAGAACGCGAAGCTGCGCAAGCAGCTAGCCCAGGCAGAGATGGAGCGGGACATCGTAAAAAAGGCGGCGGCGTACTTTGCGCAGGAGTCGCTGCCAAGTACGCGTGGATAAAGACAATGCGACTCGATTTCCCTGGCTATCCTGTGAAGCTGATGTGCCAGGTATTGGACGTCTCGCGCAGCGGCTACTACAACTCGCTGCAGGCCAAGCCATCGACACGCGAGCAGGAAGACGCTCGGTTGAAAATCCTGATTACGGCAGTGCATCGGCAAACCCGAGAGACCTACGGGGTGCCTCGGATAAAGCACGAGCTTGCTGCACAGGGCCATGAAGTTGGTCGCGACCGTGTGCGCCGACTTCGCCAGGAGCTCAATCTGCGCTGCAAACAACGGCGCAAATTCATCGCAACGACAAACTCGAATCACAACCTTCCCATCGCTGAGAACTTGCTGGAACAGCGGTTCGCGCCGAACAGGCCTGACGAAGTGTGGGTGACCGACATCACCTATATCTCCACTGCCGAAGGCTGGCTGTATCTTGCCGGCGTAAAGGACGTTTTTACCTGCGAGATCGTCGGCTACGCGATGGGCGAGCGCATGACGCAGGAGCTGACGACGCAGGCCTTGTGGCGCGCCGTGAGCCACAAGCGGCCGGCGCCAGGGCTGATCCATCATTCGGACCGTGGAAGCCAATACTGCGCCCATGCCTATCAGGAGCTGGTGGCGCAGTTCGGCATGCGCGCGTCGATGTCGCGCCGCGGGAACTGCTATGACAACGCGCCGATGGAGAGCTTCTGGGGCACGCTGAAGAATGAGCTTGTTCATCATCGCCGCTATGCCACCCGTGCTGAGGCAAAGGCCTCGATTCAGGAATACATCGAAATTTTCTACAACCGACAGCGGCGCCATTCCCGCATCGGCTTTGTTCCGCCAGCGTTGTTCGCCGAATCCTTCAGCGAACAGCCGCAGGCGGCTTAAGACGAGCGTGTCCGTTATTGACAGTACACCTCAAACGATCGGCAACACCCGCTTGGGGAGGAACCTGGCGCATTGCAGCTTCTTGTCCTGCTTCGGTGTCGCAAAGCCTTCAGCCTTCCGAGCGGCACCATCGTTTTGTTTCGCGGGTAACAGGTATTCAGCGGTTGTCATCGTGCCCTTCAGCCTCGTTTATCGTCTTGTCTGCGATACCGTTGTCAGTCGTCGAGCGCTTCGACCGTGTACTGTCCAAAAGGGATGGCACTCGTAAATCGCTCTGTCAGCCCGGTTGCATCGGTGCGTCCTTCGAACGTGCGGCCGTCCTCTGTCGTGATGCGATAGCGTTGATTCTTCATCGGCTCGTCTGTTCCAATCCAGCGCAGAACCGTTTGCTGATCGTGCGCCAGCTCGCTCTTGGGCAAAGTCACACCAAGTGGACTGCCGCCTCCCGGTTTGATATGAGCGAACTTCGACGATTTGATGGTGTGCTTGCCACTGCTTTGCTGCGTGATCGCGCCGCCACCGAGATCCACTTGAGCACCTTGCGCAACGAAGCGCTGAGGTGTACTGTCAATAACGGACACGCTCGTCTTAAGCCGCCTGCGGCTGTTCGCTGAAGGATTCGGCGAACAACGCTGGCGGAACAAAGCCGATGCGGGAATGGCGCCGCTGTCGGTTGTAGAAAATTTCAATGTATTCCTGAATCGAGGCCTTTGCCTCAGCACGGGTGGCATAGCGGCGATGATGAACAAGCTCATTCTTCAGCGTGCCCCAGAAGCTCTCCATCGGCGCGTTGTCATAGCAGTTCCCGCGGCGCGACATCGACGCGCGCATGCCGAACTGCGCCACCAGCTCCTGGTAGGCATGGGCGCAGTATTGGCTTCCACGGTCCGAATGATGGATCAGCCCTGGCGCCGGCCGCTTGTGGCTCACGGCGCGCCACAAGGCCTGCGTCGTCAGCTCCTGCGTCATGCGCTCGCCCATCGCGTAGCCGACGATCTCGCAGGTAAAAACGTCCTTTACGCCGGCAAGATACAGCCAGCCTTCGGCAGTGGAGATATAGGTGATGTCGGTCACCCACACTTCGTCAGGCCTGTTCGGCGCGAACCGCTGTTCCAGCAAGTTCTCAGCGATGGGAAGGTTGTGATTCGAGTTTGTCGTTGCGATGAATTTGCGCCGTTGTTTGCAGCGCAGATTGAGCTCCTGGCGAAGTCGGCGCACACGGTCGCGACCAACTTCATGACCCTGTGCAGCAAGCTCGTGCTTTATCCGAGGCACCCCGTAGGTCTCTCGGGTTTGCCGATGCACTGCCGTAATCAGGATTTTCAACCGAGCGTCTTCCTGCTCGCGTGTCGATGGCTTGGCCTGCAGCGAGTTGTAGTAGCCGCTGCGCGAGACGTCCAATACCTGGCACATCAGCTTCACAGGATAGCCAGGGAAATCGAGTCGCATTGTCTTTATCCACGCGTACTTGGCAGCGACTCCTGCGCAAAGTACGCCGCCGCTTTTTTTACGATGTCCCGCTCCATCTCTGCCTGGGCTAGCTGCTTGCGCAGCTTCGCGTTCTCCGCTTCCAGCTCGGCCACAGAGCGGCTTCCAGGGGCTGCTGTTGCGGCCGGCCCGCGTTTGGCGGCTGCTACCCAATTGGCCAGCGTCCCTTTTGGGATACTTACTCGTGCTGCTGCCTGCTCAATGGACAAACCCTGCGCCAGCACCAGCTTCACGGCTTCTTCCTTGAGTTCCGGGGTGTACGTCTTCTTCAATGTCTTCATAAAGGCTCCTGTTGGTGAACTTTACCAAACAAGAGTGTCCGAAAAAATCAGCGTACCTCACGCAGTTTGGGCGCTTGCAGCACGATTTCGTCAGCTGCAGTCAACACGATGCGTTTGGCGGACGTGAGCTCGATGTCGTCACCGTGCGTTTGCATTTCCAGCTTGCCGCTGGCGGCAATGAGTTTTATGCCGAGTCGATGTGCAAACAAGCTGATATTCTCTGATACGCGGGCGAGCAATTTCTTGCCAACGGAAAGTTGGGTATTGCCAATACTGACCATGTCGATATGCGTTTGCGAGCCGATCGCAATGTTGTCCTGGCTCGTCACTGCCACACCGGCAGGCGCGGACAGTGCCACGACGGGTTGGCCCCCGGTGCCCGTGCCGTCGACTTCGGTGTTGCTGCCGGCTTCCCACCGCTTTAGGTGAGCGATCAGTTGACTGAGTTCTTTGTCGTCGGTGCCGTCCGCATGATGCGTCGACGACAGTTCGGACAGGTACTGCTGCATGCCTTGCAGCGCATCCACCAAGCCAATCAATTCATTACGGTCGAGTTGCCTGCCGCTCGCTTGCTGACGTGCGGCAGCAGTGATGAGTACGCCTTGTGCGCCGCGTACCGCAACAGCGCAATCACTGCGCAACTCCGCCCCTTCGCCTCGCGCCTCCCCCTTGCCGTCACTGCGAGGATGAGTCAGCCATCCCAGATTCAGCTTGCTATGCCCGTGCTGGGAGGATAGCTGCGCATTGATTTGCCCCGAGGTATCGTCTAGCCGCAGCTGGTTGTAACGCGTACCGTGCACTTCCTTGCTCTTGATGCCAGCCAGGTACCTGTTTCCAGGTAGGGCCCCGGTATGGCTGAACGAAGGCGGCTTGGTTCTGCCGCCGTACACCTGCGCCACGATAATGGGCTTGTCAGGGTCTCCGCCTAGAAAATCGACGATGACCTCATCGCCCACACGGGGAAGGGTAATTGTTCCCCAGTGATTGCTGGCCCAGGTGCTAGCGACACGTATCCAACCGGAGTCCGAGTCGCTGTCGCTGGCACCGGCACCTTGCGCATGAATCGCCCCGGCTTTCGTGGAGGCCGGTTAGTGTGAGTCAGGCCGGAACAGCCTGACTGCTCAACTGCTTGTAATAGTTTGCCTCAGCTTCCGCTGGCGGTATATAACCGAGCGGCTCCAGCAAGCGGTGGTGGTTGAACCAGGAAACCCATTCCAGCGTGGCCAGTTCAACGGCTTCACGTGTTCTCCAAGGAGCACGGCGGTGGATCAACTCAGCCTTGTAGAGCCCGTTGATGGTCTCGGCTAGGGCATTATCATAGCTGTCGCCTTTGCTGCCCACAGAAGGCTCAATGCCGGCTTCTGCTAGACGTTCGCTGTACTTTATTGACACGTATTGCGAGCCCCTATCGCTGTGATGGACCAGCGCATTTCGTTCCGGCTGACGAGCATACAGTGCCTGTTCCAGCGCATCGAGCACGAAGTCAGTCCGCATCGAACTGCTCACCCGCCAGCCGACGATGCGCCGAGCGAAGACGTCGATGACGAAGGCGACGTAGACGAAACCCTGCCAGGTCGATACGTACGTGAAGTCCGACACCCACAGCTGGTTCGGCCGCTGCGCCTTGAACTGGCGGTTGACCCGGTCGAGCGGGCATGGCGCCTTTGCATCCGCAATCGTCGTGCGCACGACCTTGCCACGCATGACGCCTCGCAGCCCGGCCTTGCGCATCAAGCGCTCCACCGTGCAGCGGGCCACGTCCGTTCCCTCGCGTCGCAATTGGCGCCAGACCTTGTCAGCCCCATAGACCTGCATGTTTGCTTGCCAAACCCGTTCGATATCGACGCTCAGCACATCGTCACGCTGGACTCGTGCACAGCGCAGTGCGGGGTTACGCTGCTGCGCCGCATAGCGCCAGTATCCCGACGGCGCGACCTGCATCACCCGGCAGATCGGCTCGACACCGTAGGCATGGCGGTACTGGTCGATGAATGCCCTCACGGCTTGAAGCGGCGGTCGAGCTCCGCCTGAGCGAAAAACGCACTCGCCAGACGCAGGATCTCGTTTGCCTTGCGCAGCTCGCGCACTTCTCGCTCCAGCGCCTTGATGCGCTCTTCTTCAGCTGTGGTCGGGCCTGGACGCTGCCCGGTATCGCGCTCCTGCTGGCGTACCCAGCGGCGCAGCGTCTCAGGCGTGCAGCCAATCTTGGCCGCGATCGACGTGATGGCGGCCCACTGCGATTCGTACTCGCTGGCAGCCTCGCTGACCATGCGCACAGCGCGCTCGATGACTTCGGGGGAATACTTGGGTTGCTTCTTCATAGCTCCATTTTCTCAAACATTGGAGCCTCTACAAAACCCGGGGCGATTCACGCATGCTTGTGGTCTTCTGGCTTGGTACAGGGAAAACGCACCTTGACGCGTCCATATTCGTCGCAATGCACTTCTTCGCTGGCCGGCCCGACCACAATTGCGCTTTGCAGCTGTGGACGCGGCAAATCGGCACGGGAGTCAAATGCGGGAACAATCGGAATGCCACGACGCACACAAGAAAAGCGATTGGTGTACCGCATGCCGCGTTCCTCGCTGGCTTGCTGTAGAGCGCTGCTGGACGGTCTTTCGTCCCAGCGGTTGAGAGCAAACAGGCGCTGCACCTGCTCGTCGATGGTCTTGGGCAGATTGTTTTCTGCATCAACCTCCAGGCGCGTAACGATGAATTCTCGCTCTTTCGGCGGATGCGTGTCGATTTCGTGATGGCCGGTCAGGGCAATCCATTCCCCGATACATAAGGCGCGCACACTGCTTTCGCCATAGAAGCACTTGGATTCGTACTCATGGCGCTTCATGCGTATGTCGCCGAGTTGCCGGTAGTCGTCGTAATCCTTTCCAGCATGCGGCACGTCGACCAAGTAATCCTCGAGGCTGACCGCGAACTGGCTGCCCATCACCCCTTGATTTACGCGGGAGGGAGCGTTACTGGTCATGGGACGGGTTTGCTTGTAATCCCAGCTTTGGCGGGCGACATTGCCCGGTTTGAGTGTGCGCACCGGACTCCATGCGGTAACGGTGTCCGCATCCTCCGTGCTCCCATCACGGTGATAGCGCACGGCGCCAGCGGCATTTTGCGGTAGAGCATATACATCGTCGAATAGCACCAAGGCATGAGCGGGGATGTTCTGACTTCGCATCCGGCTAGCTTGACCCGGCCGCATGAACCACGCGATGCCACGCCGTTTCCATAACCGTCGCAGAAAGGCGGCGTCAGACTCGTTGTGCTGCATCGTGAATTCTCGAGCGGCATAGGTGCCCTTTACATGCGACCAGTCCACGTCAAACGCTTTGGCCAGCACTGAATTGTTCTGGCGCCACTCACGCAGAATGACTTCGGTGATATCCAGTTCATTCTGATTGCGGAAGACGCGGGTGTTGGTGCGATACTCCATCAGAGCTAACGCATCGCGCACCAGCAACTCATAGGTCGCCAGACCTCCATCACTCTGGCCGGCAGCCACTTGCGCGACTATTCCGCACACGGCGCGTACGTCCCCGCGGTCTGTCACGAACTGGAGCTCAACCGGCACTGCGATGAATTCTTTCAAAGGCAAATCAGAACGTGTCGATACGCATAGAAGCCGGTATTCCAGTCCGCCGCATAAGGTTTCATTTCCCGTAATGCGTTTGACCAGCAAGACATCGTCTAGTACCTGCTGCTCTTGCGATAGCCGCAAACGGATGGGGCGTTTTGCTTCAGACAAGCCGTCAAATACCTGTGATATATCCTTCAGGTCCATTAGGAGCTTCCTGATTGGGGTGTTGGCGCTATCCCAGTTGGCTGGGAAGCGAGCGGCAGTGTGGTGTGGACAATGAACGATGGTAAAACTCGGAGACAGCGTGACATTGACACGCTTCAAGTCTCTAGTTTTTTGGCATGTGCTGCGCTTGTAATTCCGCGTAGCGTGGGTAGGCCACACGGCAGTAAGCGTTGTATGCTTGAGCGCTTCAATCCTGAACTCTTCGGGACGCCGCTTGCCGCTCAAACTTTCTCCTTGAACCTACAATGGCAGGCTCAGGCGTGTCTACTGAACGCGTGGCAATTCACTCGTAAATCAGGCAGTCTCATGCGCCGCGACAACGCGCAGCGAGTCCTCCAGTTCCGGGCTCGGGTTGCGCAGCTCGGCGCTCAAGCGCTCCTTGTCGAGCTCACCTTCCCACTTCGACACGACGATCGTGGCGACACCGTTGCCGATGATGTTGGTCAGCGCGCGGACTTCGCTCATGAACTTGTCGATGCCGAGGATCAGGGTCATGCCCGCCACCGGGATCGTCGGCACCACGGCCAGGGTCGCGGCCAGCGTGATGAAGCCGGCGCCGGTGATGCCCGATGCGCCTTTCGAGGTCAGCATCGCGACGAACAGGATCGTGAGTTCCTGCATCAGGGTCAGGTGGGTGTTGGTGGCTTGCGCAACGAACAGGGCGGCCATCGTCATGTAGATGTTGGTGCCGTCCAGGTTGAACGAGTAGCCGGTCGGCACGACCAGGCCCACGACCGATTTCGGGCAGCCCAGCTTTTCCATCTTGCGCATCAGGGCGGGCAGGGCGCTTTCCGACGAGCTCGTGCCCAGTACGATGAGCAGTTCTTCCTTGATGTAGGCGAGGTAGCGGAAGATCGAGAAGCCGATCACGCGGGCGATGGCGCCCAGCACCAGCACGATGAACAGCGCGCAGGTCAGGTAGAACGAGCCGATGAGCGAGGCCAGCGGGATCAGCGACTTGACGCCGTATTTGCCGATGGTGAAGGCCATGGCGCCGAACGCACCGATCGGGGCGGCCTTCATGATGATGTTCACGATGCCGAAGATGACGTGCGAGACGTCCTCGATGAAGCGCGTCAGCGGACGGCCGCGCTCACCCAGGAACGACAGCGCAAAGCCGAACAGGATGGCGATGAGCAGGACTTGCAGAATCTCGCCCTTGGCGAACGCGTCCACGAAGGTGTTCGGGATGACGTTCATCAGGAAGTCCACGGTCGACAGCGACTTGGTCTTGTCCGTGTACTGCGCGATCGCGCTGCTGTCGAGGTGGGCCGGGTCGACGTTGAAACCGGCGCCCGGCTGGATCAGCTTGGCGACGACCAGGCCGATCGCCAGCGCGAAGGTCGACACGATCTCGAAGTAGATCAGGGCCTTGCCGCCGACGCGGCCGACCTTTTTCATGTCCTGCATGCCGGCGATGCCCGCGACGACGGTACAGAAAATCACCGGAGCGATGATCATCTTGATCAGTTTGACGAAGCCGTCTCCCAGCGGCTTCATCGCGGTGGCGAGGCCCGGATCATAGATGCCCAGCAAGACACCGACAATGATCGCGAACAATACCTGCACATACAAGACTTTATAGATGGGCCTTTTCATGATGGACCCCGCTCGCAATGGATGATCGTCTCATCATCACGCAGAATATCTACAAGATCAATTGTGGCCCTTGAAGATTTGTGTGATTTTGGCGCTTGAGCCTGGTGAATGTCGCGGCACAGGTCGCCGCGGGCCACCGGCTACATTCCTTGATCACCAGCCGAGCCAGCCTTCCGGCTCTTCAGCCAGTCGCGCCCGCCGGCATTGAGGGCTTTCGCGATCACCTCGGCCGGCAGGCTGTACACCGTCGCCCAGGTCGCGCGCCCGTCCGCGCTGTTGGAAGGAAAGCTTTCGGTCTCGATCGGCCAGTGGTACTTGCGCTTGAGCGCGCGCACGATGGCGGCAAGGGTGATGCGGCCGCGCAGCGGTTCGCTACCCAACTGGTCTTCGTTCGACAGCAGCACGGCGAGCACGGCGCCGCGTGCGGTATTCGGTCCGGGGAAGATGGGCGTTTTTTTAGGCATGCAAGGATTGTAGCCCGAGCTCAGGGCAGCGGATGCAGGCTGCCATCCTTCCCGAGCTCGTAACGCGCGAAGTCGCGCGCCAGCGCCAGCGTGCCCGTGTAATGCTCGCGCGCCTCGCGTTCGATGTCGTCCAGCGTCAGGACATTCGCCTTGCCCTGCTTGGGGTCCAGGTAGCGCGGGCTGAAGTGGGTCAGGATCAGGTTCGGCACCCCGGCCTGCTCGGCCACCCGGGCCACCATCGCGGCCGAGCTGTGCTGCGGCTCCGGCCCCACCTTGTGCAGGATCGCTTCCGTATAGGTCGCCTCGTGCACCAGCACGTCCGCGCCGGCCGCTTCGAGCGCCAGCAGCTCCGGTGTATCGTTGTCGCCCGCAATGATCGCCTTGCGCGACCTGCGCGGCGGCAGCAAAAATTGCTCGGCCACCACGGTGCGGCCATCCGGCAGGACCAGGTTGCGCCCCTGCTGGATCTCGCCCCAGGCCGGCCCGGCGGGGACGCCGCCCGCTTTCAGCTTGCCGATGTCGAGTTTGCGTTCCACCGCCGCCTCGGTGAAGCTGTAGGCCCAGGAATCGATCCGGTGCGACAGTTTGGTGGCGTGCGCCCGCAGGTCGGGCAGGATGTCGCTGTGCGCCAGCGCGTCGACCGCCACCCAGTCGATGGGGTAGGGCAGGGTCAGCTGCGTCGCTTCCATGACGCATTCGATCATCCCGCGCAGGGCCGGCGGGCCGACGATGCTCAGTGCTTCCGTGCGGCCCAGCATGCCGGCGCTGGCCAGCAGGCCGGGCAGGCCGTAGCAGTGGTCGCCGTGCAGGTGGGTGATGAAGATCGCGCGCAGGCTCATCGGCGACAAATTCGAGCGCAGCAGCCGGTGCTGCGTGCCTTCCGCGCAGTCGACCAGCGACCAGTGCCGGGCGCCGCGCGTGCGGATTGCGATCGCCGTCATGTTGCGCGACCGGGTCGGTACGCCGGAGGAGGTGCCGAGGAACTGGATTTCCATACATTGCGCCGTGGCTGATGAGGCCTCCATTATCCGCAATTGCCGGCAATGCGGCGTCAGCTTGCGTGACCTCTTCAAATCTGCCGTGTGTTTGATCGCGCTCAATGCATTCAATCAGTGACGTGACCTAGCTTGCACTCCCCGTCCATTCCGCTGTCTGAGTGACAGGACGGCCGCCATGGTGCGGCTGCCAGCTCATTCATCACGAGGAGGTGTCATGCGCAGCTTACATCCGCTCATCGCGGCCGCCTGCCTGCTGGCGGCGCCGCTTGCGTCCGCCGCCCAGTGCGGCGCGGGAGGCATGGTCATGCTGGTCGCCCAGCGCGAAGGCGCGGGCGGCTCTGGCGGCTTCGTTTCCACGGGCGCCCAGCTGTCCGCCGAAGTGGCGGGCCACTACGCCTTGTCGAACGGCCGTCGCCTGGAACTGAGCGACCTCCAGCACGATGTGCTGGCCACGTTCGACAACCGTCGCCAGGTCTACCTGCAAGAGGTCGGCCCGCACCACTACGCTTCCTACCGCGGCGATGTGCAACTCATCTGGATGCCCGAGGGACGCGCCGATACGATCCTGCTGAGCTATCCGGCCGATGGCAAGGGACGCTTCAAGCGCGGCTGTTCCTGAACGGCCCTGGCGCTCTCGGGCATGGTCATCAACGTGCTGTCGGACGGGCTCAGGTTTTTGCGGAGCGGTCCAGGCGCAGGGTAGGGAGGAAGCGCCACAGGTAGATGCTGACGCAGGCGCCGGTCACGGCCAGCACGGTGGGAATGGCCGGGCTGTCGAAGCGGCGCATCGCCATCAGCAGGGACGCCCACAGCATGGCTGTGGCCAGGATCTTGGCCTTCAAGGGGATGCCGCGGCCGGCCTCGAAATTGCGCAGGTATTCGCCGAACACGCGGTGCGACAGCAGCCAGCGGTGCAGGCGCTCGGAGCCCCGTGCGAAGCACCAGGAGGCCAGCAGCAGGAAGGGCGTGGTCGGCAGCAGGGGCAGGAACAGTCCGAGGATCCCCAGCAGTAGCGCCAGCACTCCCGCCGCGTTGTAGATCGGTTTCATGATCTCACTCTAGCATGCGTCATGACAGGCCGTGCTGCCATCTATTGATGAAATAATATTTCATCAAGATGTTTGTTGTGAAATATCCTTTCACGACGAAAAGGAATCCTTGAAATCGTCAAATTTTACTTCAACATTAAGTTCCAGTAGGAAACTGTATGTATAATGGGTGTGACCACGACGGGCGCGATCCATGAGTTTTGCGGGCGCGAGCAAGACGCCCGGCTTCGCCTCTCATTGCCATCTAACGGTTGCCGCAAGCTCGTCGTCCATGCCTACGTCTTCCCCCACCACCAAGCCTCCTTTGCGGGCACGCCTGGCGACGCTGTTCCGAGCGCGGGTATTGCGCGACCTCGCCATTTATCTGGCCGTCATGCTGCCCATCGTCTGGGGCCTGGTGGCGGTGGAGCAGGCGCGCTTCGCCGCGATCGCCAAGGCCGGCAGCATGCGCGACCTGCGCAACTATGCGCACGTCTTCGCCGAGGAAGTGCGCGCCACCGTGGGCATCATCGACCTGTCCCTGGTCCAGTTGCGCCTCACCTGGCAACGCGACCGCGGCGGATTTGCGCGGGCGGCCGGAGAGACCGTGCGTCACCTGCGCTACCGGGTGCCGATCATGGTCAGCGTGGTCGACGCGAAAGGGAAGATTGTCCATACCAATGCCGGGCCTTCGTTCACCGGTCGAGACCTGAGCGCCCACCCCGCTTACCTGGCCCATGTCGGTGCGCGCGACGATCGCATCTATGTGAGTTCATCGGTGGTCTCGCCGCTCACCAATGCCTGGACGGTCCAGTTCAGCCGCGCGATCCGCGACGCCGGCGGCGGCCTGCAGGGTGTGATCGTGGCCGCCGTCGCGCCCGACTACTTCGTGCGCTTCTACGAGGACATCGACCTCGGTCCCCATGCGTCGGTGTCGCTGCTCCGCACCGACGGGGCCATGATCGCCCGCAGCACCCGCGGCAGTCCCAGCCATGGCATGGGCCTGGTCCTGAAGGACAATCCGCATTCCCCGCATAGCCCGGTGACGGGCAGCTACCGCCGCGTCGGCGAATTCGACGGGGTCGAACGCTTCTACGCCTGGCACAAGCTGCCCGACTACGGCATGGTGGTGACGGTCGGCGAAGCCGTGCAGGATGCCGAGGCGCGCTTCGCCCGGCAGCGCAATGCCCTGAGCTGGGCCGGCGCCGCCGTGTCCTTCGTGCTCACCCTGCTGGGCTGGGCCGCGCTCGGCGCCACCGAACGGCGCCGCCGCGCCCTCAAGGCCTTGGCCGCCGCCGAGGCGCGCTGGAAGCTGGCGCTCACCGCCACCGGCGACGGCGTGTGGGACTGCGACGTGGTCACCGGCCTGGCCACGCTGTCGGCGCGCGCCCGGATGATCCTCGATACCGAGCGCGCGGTGATCTCCTGGTACGGCAGCGCGCTCGACGCCATCGTCCACCACGAAGACCTGCCGCAGCTGCGCACCCAGCTGCGCAGCCACCTGGCCGGGCGCAGCCCGGACTTCGCGGCCGAGTTCCGGGTGCGCAAGCGCAGCGGCGAGTGGAGCTGGATCGATGCGCGCGGCACCGTCAGCGAACGCGACGAGCTGGGCCAGCCGATGCGCATGGTCGGCACCTTCTCCAACATCGACGCGCGCAAGCTCGAAGAAGCGCGCATGCGCCGCATGGCGCACGAGGATGCGCTGACAGGCCTGCCGAACCGCGTGCTGCTGGGCGACCGCCTGCGCCAGGCGATCCGCGCGGGCAGCCGCGACGGGCACAAGGTGGCGCTGATCTACTTCGACCTCGACAAGTTCAAGCCGGCCACGCGGCCGGCGACCGCCTGCTGCAACTGGTGGCGCGCCGCCTGCGCGCGGGCCTGCGCGATGCCGATACCCTGGCGCGCGTCGGCGGCGACGAGTTCGTGGTGCTGCTGCCGCGCTGCGACCAGCTGCCTGACGCGAGCAAGGTGGCAGAGAACATCCTGGTCCAGCTGAACCAGCCCTTCGAGGACGGCGAACTGGTGCACCGCATCTCGGGCAGCCTGGGCATCGCGCTGTTCCCGGACGACGGCATGGATGCCGAGGAGCTGCTGCGGGCCGCCGACCTGGCCATGTACGATGCCAAGTCGCATGGGCGCAACCGCGTGGCGAGCGCGCACAGGCAGGCGCCGGCACGGGGCCAGCCGGCACTGCGCAGCCAGGACTGAGGCGGGTTCAGCGCACCGGCGCCGCCACCAGAATCTCGAATCCGCTGGCCGGCATGGCCGGCATGCGCGCCAGATTGACGCGCAAGTCCTGGCGCGGCACCGTGTACACCACTTCCGAGGCGAGCAGGTGCAGCGCCGCCTTCACCAGGTCGATCGTCATCGCTTCGCCGGGACAGCGGTGCCCGGTCAGGTAGTCGCCCGCGCCTTGCGCGACCAGGTCGAAGCCGTCGCCCTGCCAGCCCATGAAACGCTCCGGCCTGAAGCGCTCCGGTTCCGGCCACAGCCGCGGGTCGTGGTTGGTGCCGTGCATGTCGAACAGCACCCAGGTGCCTTCGGCGAAGTGCCGGCCGCGCCAGTCGAACGCATCCAGCACCCGCCCGCCGATCGCCGGAAAAAAGGGAGAGAAGCGCCGCACCTCCTGGGCGAAGGCGGTGAGCGTGGCCTCGTCGCCGGTGGCGATGCGCGCGCGCCATTCGGGGTACTCGTGCAGCGCCAGGGCGCCGAACACGATGTAGCGCGCCACTGCCACGATCGGACGCAGCACGTTGATCAGCTCGTTGGCGGCGATGTCGGCCCCCAGCGGCCGTTCGTCGCGGTCGCGGTGGCGGGCGATCACGGCCAGCGGACTGCCCGGTTCCGGTGCCAGCTGGCCGGTGCGCACCGCCTCGACCAGGCCCCTGGCCCACTGCCCGGTGCGGCTGCGCAGCAGCAGGCCCTGGAGGGTGCGCCGGAACACGCTGCCGGCGCCGTCGATCATGGCGGAGAATTCCCGGGTCAGGCGCGCATGGTCGACCTGCGCGGCAGGGATGCCGGCCCAGCGGCAGGCCGCGGCGCACAGCACGCTTTCGGCGTCGTCGAACAGGCGCACGCGGCGCCGGGCGGGCCAGCCGGCGACCCGGGCGCGCCATTCTGCCTGCGCGATCGTCACCATGCGCGCGCGGTCGGCCGTGGTTTGCAGCGACATCATCATTGCCTTGCGGTGGCGGTGGTCTTCGCCGTCGAGCGTCTCGGCGCTGCCGAAGCCCTGCAGCAGCATCAGGGGGCCCGGCGGGATCGCGCCGCGCCGCGTGAAGCGGCCCGGCTGCCAGAACATGCGCGCGGCCTCGTGGCCGCTCACGCAGATGACGCGCCGGCCCATCAGGCGGGTGCCGAAGACGTCGGTGTCGAGTTCGGCGCAGCGGCGCTGGAAGAAGGGGTAGCCTTCGCGCAGGAAGGCGAGGCTGCTGTCGGCGGCGGTGGTACGCGGCACGCCCTGCGCGACGGGAAGTCGAAGGGACTGATTGTCGGAAAAAGACACTCGGGCCTCCTGGACAGGTTCAGGCAGCCCAATGTAGCACGCGCTGAAAGCGCGCACGATTCGCGTAGCGTTCAGGCCACGGCGACTGGTGCGGTGGCCATATGCCGCGGCAAATAGATCGTCACCGTCGTGCCCTTGCCCAGTTCGCTCGCCAGGCGGATGTCGCCGCCGCTCTGGCGTGCGAAGCCGTGCGCCATCGACAGGCCCAGGCCGGTGCCCTTGCCCTCTGGCTTGGTGGTGAAGAAGGGTTCGAAGGCGTGTTCCATCACGTCGCGCGGCATGCCGTGCCCGCTGTCGGCGACCGCCACCGTCACGTAGTCGCCCGGCGCCAGGTCCGGATTGTTCTCGACGTGCACGTTGCTCAGTTCCAGCACGATGCGGCCCTGGCCCTCCATCGCGTCGCGCGCATTGATCACCAGGTTGAGCAGCACGTTCTCGAGCTGGTTGGGGTCCACCAGCACCGGCCAGAGATCGGGCGGGATGCGCTTTTCCAGCGTGATCTGGTCGCCCGCGGCACGCAGCACCAGGCTGTCCATGCGCTCCAGCAGTCCGCCCACGTGGACTTCGAGCGGGTGCAGCGGCTGGCGCCGCGCGAAGGCGAGCAGCTGGCCGGCCAGCTTGGCGCCGCGCTCGACCGCGTCGAGGATGCTGAGCAGGCGCTTGCGCTGGCTGGCGTCGGCGCGCAGGATCAGCTGCACGTTGGCGCTGATGATGTGCAGGATGTTGTTGAAGTCGTGCGCCACGCCGCCGGTGAGCTTGCCCACCGCTTCCATTTTCTGGGCCCGGGCCAGGGCCTGGCGCGCTTCGACCAGGCCCTGCTGGCGCTGCTGCTCGCGCGCCTCGGTTTCCTTGCGCTGCGTGATGTCGCGTACGAACGCGGTGGCGCCGAAGCCTTCCTCGGTCGGCATCAAGGCCACCGTCACTTCGGTCGGGATGCGGCGCCCGTCGCGCCCGGCCACCTGCAGTTCGGTCGGCGCGCCCTGCATCGCGCACTGCCCGCTGCGCGCGAAGGCCGCGAAGCCGGCCCGGAAGGATGCACGGTGTTCGTCCGGCAGCAGTTCGTCCGCCGGACGGGCGATGGCCTGGGCCGCGCTGCGCCCGAACAGGCGGCTGGCCTGGACGTTCCAGTCGGTGATGCGGCCGCCGGCGTCGACGGCGACGAAGGCGTCGGGCGCGTTCTCGAGGATGACCTGGATGCGTTTCTGTTCGCTGGCGATGCGGTCGTGCGACTGGCGCAGCTCCAGCGTCATGCCGTGCGCCAGCTGCAGCGCGCGGCGCCGTTCGCTGGCCAGCAGCCAGACCACCAGGCTGATCAGGACGCTCAGGCCGATCCCGGTGACCGCCACCAGGCGCGGGCGCGTGCTGTCGAGGCTCTTTTCGAGGGCGGCGCTGGAGCGCATGGTGATGGTCCAGGTGCGCCCGCCCGGGATGATCTGGGCGCTGGCGCGCAGGCGCGCCGGATGGTCGGACGCATTCGGCGAGCGGTACAGCAGGCTGGCGGCGCCGGCCGGGTCGCCGTCGTGGATCTCGACTTCGAGGTCGGTCGAATGGGCGCCGCCCAGCCCCTTCATCAGGTCGTCCATGCGGAACGGGGCATAGACCCAGCCGACGATGGCGTGGCGGCGCTGGTCAACGGTGCCGGCCAGTTCGCCGTCGCGGTACACCGGCAGGTACATCAGGGTGCCGGCCTGCTGGCGGCCCGGTCCCTCGTGCCCGACCTCTTCCTGGACCAGCACCACCTTGCCGCTCAGGGCCGCCTGGCCGGTGTCGCGCGCGCGTTCCATGGCGGCGCGGCGCACCGGCTCGCTGAACATGTCGAAGCCGAAGGCGCGCAGGTTGCGTCCGCCGAAGGGCTCGATGTGGGTGATCGCGGTATAGTTCTCGCGCGGCTCCTCCGGGCGCACCACGTAGCCGGGATGGCCCTGGCGCCGCATGGCCGCCTCGTGCGCCGCCAGCTGCCGGCGTGGGATGATGGTGGCGATCCCGAGCGCTTCCATGCCGGGGAAGGACTGGTCGAGACGCAGCAGCGCGTAGTACTCGGCCCAGTCGTGCCGGTCGAGCTCGACCGAGCCGCGCAGGTAGCCGCGCGCGCCGCGCAGCACCTGTTCGTACACCGCCATGCGGCGGCTGATGCTGTAGGCCATGTCGCGGGTGCGGTAGTCGAAGGTCTCGAGCAGCTGCGCCTCGGCGCTGCGCTTGGCGCTGCTCCAGGCGCTGAAGGTGACGAGCAGGGTGATCAGCAACACCAGCAGGGCCAGCAGCAGCGGCATCTGTCCGGAACCGGGCAGGGGGATGCGGCTGGGCTGGGCGGGTGGCTGGGACTGCGGCATGTGGTCGTACGCGCGAAGGGCGCCGTGGGGCAGGTTGATCGGAAACGCGCGGAAGCAGGTAGGATACGCATCCTTGCTGTGTTGGGGCGCACGCCACTGTACGCGTGCAGCAATATGTATTATCTCCTAAATTGACTTTATGCAACATTCTGGGCGTGTAACCATCCTCGTTTTACCCTTCCTTCATGAGATGGCCTGAGCTGGCCGGACTGCTGCGCCGGCACTGGCCGCTCGCGGCGCTGGCGGGCGGCGCGCTGCTGCTGCTGTTGTGGGGCATGCTGTGGCCGCTGCGCGGCGACAGCCACGAGCTGCCACTGGAAGTGCGGCGCGGCCAGCAGGCGCCCGCGGCGGTGCGCCTGACCCTGGGCGTGCAGGACGTGTTGCTGCTGAAAAATAGCACTGGGGCGCCGCTGGTGTTCGGGCCGGTGCAGCTGGCGCCGGGGGGCGAGTTCAGGCTGCCGGTGGAAGAGGCGGGCGAGCAGGAGATTCCCTGTCCGGCGCTGCCGGACGGGGTGCTGCGGCTGCGGGTGGTGCCGATGCCGGATCCGGGACTGGAGCGCCTGCGCTGGCGGCTGGCCAACTTCGGGCACGCGGTCCGCACCATGCCGCTCCAGGGGCCCGACTAGCACCCTCAATCGTGCTCCCGTTTTGCCTGCGATTCTGTCATGATGGACATCATGTCCACGATTTCCATGCCCTTGTTCCCGCTCAGTACGGTGCTGTTTCCGGACGGGGTGCTGCCGCTGCAAGTGTTCGAGGTCCGCTACCTCGACATGATCAGCCGCTGCCTCACCGAAGACGCACCCTTCGGCGTGGTCTTGCTCACGCATGGGCATGAGGTGCGCCAGCCCGATGGCGAGCCGGAGCGTTTCGCCGCCGCCGGCACCATCGCTTCCGTCACCGAAACCACCAGCACGTCGCCCGGGCTGCTGCAGGTTCTCTGCCGCGGCGGTTCGCGTTTCACGGTGGTGACCGCCGAACAGCGCCTGAACGGGCTGTGGATGGCCGAGGCCGAGCTGGTCGAGGACGACCACGACGTCAAGGTGCCGTCCGAACTGCAGGGCGCCTCCGATGCGCTCGACCGCGTGCTGTCCTCGCTGCACGACGTTCCACGCCACCGCTGGCCGGTGCAGCCGCCGTTCCGCCTCGACGACTGCGGCTGGGTGGCGAACCGGTGGTGCGAACTGCTGCCGCTGCCCAACCAGCAGAAGCACCACATGCTCATGCTCGACAACCCTGTGATCCGCCTGGAGCTGCTGCACGACGTCCTGGACGAACACGGCCTCATTACCTCGTAGCGGCATGAAATTCTCCGATGACCTCCTGATCGCGTACATCAACGGTGAGCTCGCCGAGCCGGCGCGCGCGGCGGTCGAGCGGGCCATGCACGTCGATCCCGTGCTGGCCGCCCGCATCGCCCAGCATCGCCGCGAGAGCGGCGAGCGCTCCGCCGGCCGCTCCCACATCTTCAGCGTCTCGAACGGCCACGGCGGCGGCGGCCAGTCGCGCGCCCGGGCGCCGGGCGGGGCCAAGGTGGTCCACCTCGACGCCGTCCGTCCGGGACGCGGCGCACCTCTGGCGCCGCCGTTCCAGCCGGCCCGCGCCGAATGGACGCCGCGCCACTGGCTGGCGCTCGGCGCCGCGCTGCTGGCGGGCGCCGTCGGCGGCGCCCTCGGCTGGCAGGAGCTGCGGCCCGATCCCGGGCTGGTGATGCTCGAAGCCAGCGATGGCGCCCTGGTGGCGCGCGGCCGCCTGGTCGAGGCCCTCGGCGGCCAGCTGGCCAGCCCCGGCCCCACGGAAACCGGGGTGCGCATCGGCGTCACCTTCGTGTCGAAGGATGGCAGCTATTGCCGCAGCTTCGTGCTCGACACCACGGCCGGCCTGGCCTGCCGCGGCAACGGCCGCTGGACCATCCCCGTGCTGGCCCAGCCGCAGCCGGGCACCGCCTGGCTCGACGGTAGCACCCTACCGCCGTCGGTACAGGCCGCCATCGACGCCCGCATCGTCGGCGCCACCCTCGATCCGGCGGCGGAACGCGCGGCCCAGCAGCGCGGCTGGACGCCCTGAGTGGACGGAGTTCGTAGGGGGGCGGCTCGTACACCGGGCCACTGGTCCGGTGTACCCCACGCGTTCAACCATCGCCGGAGCCGCCGCGATATATCAACCGATCGCTATCGCCGCGTGGGCTTTGCAATTCCGGGCATTGCCCGAAATTGCCCCGCCCACCCTACAAATCAGGCTCTTATATACAGTGGAGTGGATTTGAGGTATCGTGTAGCCCGCTAAAGTGCCTCTACGTCCGCCCTGTCCAGGCTTGTTGCCTGGGCGCTTCGCGGCCCATGCGGACCGGTTTGCCGGCCCGCCGTCCCTCTGGAAGCTACCCGCGCGGGCCGATTCTTGCCCGCAGGCGCAGCCGTAGAGCTAACGAAATACTGTCCAACAAGAATATGTCTGATATCCAGAATACTCCCGTGAGCGCCGATTCCGACGACATCACCCTGGCCGCTCCGGTCGAGCAGGTCAAGGCGGACGAAGCGCCGACCGTGCGCTTCACCGACCTTGGCCTGGCGCCGGAAATCCTGCGCGCGCTGACCGACCAGGGCTACGAGTACCCGACCCCGATCCAGGCCAAGGCGATCCCGCTGGTGCTGCAGGGCCGCGACGTCATGGGCGCCGCCCAGACCGGCACCGGCAAGACCGCCGGCTTCTCGCTGCCCATCATCCAGCTCCTGATGGCGCATGCCAACAGCAGCATGTCGCCGGCGCGCCACCCGGTGCGCGCCCTGGTGCTGACCCCGACCCGCGAACTGGCGGTGCAGGTGGCCGACAACGTCAAGGCCTACGCCAAGCACACGCCGCTGCGTTCCACCGTCGTGTTCGGCGGCATGGACATGAAGGGCCAGACCACCATCCTGAAAGGCGGCGTCGAGATCGTCATCGCCACCCCGGGCCGCCTGCTCGACCACATCGAGCAGAAGAACATCAGCTTGGGCCAGGTGCAGATGCTGGTCATGGACGAAGCCGACCGCATGCTCGACATGGGCTTCCTGCCCGACCTGCAGCGCATCATCAACCTGCTGCCGAAGCAGCGCCAGAACCTGATGTTCTCGGCCACCTTCTCGCCCGAGATCAAGAAGCTGGCCAACAGCTTCCTGAACAGCCCGGTGCTGATCGAAGTGGCGCGCAGCAACGCCACCGCCGACCGGGTCACGCAGATCGTCTACAAGGTCGACGAGGAGCTCAAGCGCGACGTGGTCGAGCACATCATCCGCGAGCGCAACCTGAAGCAGGTGATCGTGTTCTCGAACACCAAGATCGGCGCGTCGCGCCTGTCGCGCCACCTCGAGCAGAAGGGCATCAAGGCCTCGGCGATCCACGGCGACAAGACCCAGCAGGAGCGCATGGCCGCCCTCGACGCCTTCAAGGCCGGCTCGGTCGAAGTGCTGGTGGCGACCGACGTGGCCGCGCGCGGCCTCGACATCTCGGACCTGCCTTGCGTGATCAACTATGACCTGCCGTACAACGCCGAGGACTACGTGCACCGCATCGGCCGCACCGGCCGCGCCGGCGCCTCGGGCGACGCGCTGTCGGTGTACTCGGACAAGGACGAGCGCCTGCTGGCCGACATCGAGAAGCTGATCAAGCAGACCGTCCCGCGCGGCGAACTGCCGGGCTTCGTGGCTCCCTCGAGCCGCGCGCGCGAAGGCGGGCGCGGCGAGTTCGCCCGCGACGGCGAACGCCGCGGACGCCGCGACGAGGCTCCGCGCGGCGGCGAGCGTGGCGAGCGTCCGGCGCGCAGCAGCGGCTACAGCCCGACGCCGCGCCGCGAGAAGGTCGATCCGTGGTTCCTCAAACCCTACGAGCCGTCGAGCGCGGCGCGCAAGGAAGTCGTGACGCCGACGCCGCAAGCCAAGCCAGGCAAGCAGAAGCTGGCCTTCCTGCTGGGCGGCGGACCGCGCACTAATTGATTTGGTTGGGTGGACGGCTTCGCCGTCCGCGCGTTCAAATAAACGTCGGGTTCCCGGTACGCCCTACAGCGGCCACTTTCAGGCCGCGCGGCGCGCACCCAGCGCCGCGTTCACCCGGTCCAGCAGATCCTGGTGCTGGTAGGGCTTGGCCAGCACCTCCAGCGACTTTTCGCGCATCCCGCGCGCCGGCAGTTCGTCCATGTAGCCGGTGGTCACCAGCACCGGCATCCCCGGCTTGCTGGCTTGCACCTGCTCGATCAGCTGCAAGCCGTTCATTCCGCCCGGCATGATCACGTCGGTGAACAGCAGGTCCACCTTTTCCGTTGCCAGGAGCTCGAGCGCGCGCTCGCCGCTCGGCGCCGACAGCACCTCGTAGTCGGCCGCCGCCAGCATGGCTTCGGCCAGCTCGCGCACGTCCTGGTTGTCTTCCACCACCAGGATGCGGCATTTGCGGCCGCTTGCCTGCGCCTGCGCCTGCGCCGCGCCGCCGTCGCCCTCGTCATGGCGCGACTGCTGCGCCACCGGGAAGAGCATGCGCACCTGGGTGCCGCGCCCCGGTTCGCTGTCGATGTCGAGCCGGCCATGCGACTGCTGCACGAAGCCGTGCACCATCGCCAGGCCCAGGCCGGTGCCCAGGCCCTTGGTGGTGAAGAAGGGTTCGGTGGCGCGTTTGAGCACGTCCGGCGGCATGCCTTCGCCCTGGTCCTGGACGCAGATGGCCACGTACTCGCCCGGCGGCAGGCGATTGGCGATGCGCCGCTGTTCGGCGACGACCGCCGTGCCCACCGTGACCACGCCGCCTTGCGGCATGGCGTCGCGCGCATTGATGACGACATTGAGCAGCGCCATTTCCAGATAGGTCGGGTCGATCGAACAGGACGGCAGGCCGGGGCGCAGCTCGAGGCGCAGCTCGACCTTGTCGCCGAGCGTGCGCACCAGCATGTCGGAAAAATCGACCACCAGCGAATTCAGGCTGACGCGCCTGTGCTCGAGGCGCTGCTTGCGCGCAAAGCTCAGCAGTTGCTGGGTGAGCTTGCCGGCTTGCATGGTGGCGCGCTGGGCCCGCCGGATCGGTTCGGCCGCCGCAGGGTTCTTTCCGGCACTCAGGAGGGACAATTCGAGGTTGCCGTTGATGACCTGCAGCAGGTTGTTGAAGTCGTGCGCCATCCCGGCCGACAGCTGTCCGATGGCTTCCATCTTCTGCGCCTGCAGGTTCGACTCGAGCATGCTGCGGCGCTCGGTGATGTCCATCTGCGAGGCGAAGAAGTACAGCAGCTTGCCGTCCTGGTCGAAGATCGGGCCGATGAACAGGGCGTTCCAGAAAGGCTCGCCGTCGGCCTTGTAGTTGAGGAGGTCGACCGCCACCGCGCGCTGCTCGCACAAGGCCTGGCGCACTTCGGCGACGGTGCCGCGGTCGGTGTCGGGCCCCTGCAGGAAGCGGCAGTTGCGACCCACCACGTCCTTTTCTTCGTAGCCGGTGAGGTCGAAGAAGGCGCCGTTGGCGAACACGATGGGATTGTCTTCCTGGTTGGGATCGGTGACGATCATGGGCATGCGCGTCATCTCGACGGCGGCAAAGAAGATGTTGCCGCGCTCGTCGAGGCCTTCGCGGCCGATGTAGCTGGCCTGCCAGTGCTTGACGCCGGGCCCGCCGGTCGGCGTGACGGCATTGCCTTCGACTTCGCCAATGGCCTGCACGCCCACGCTCTGCCCATCTCCCTGCATGTCCAGGGGTTTCGCGAGGTGATCTTCCTCGTCCGATCCAGTTGCCATGTGAGTCCCGTGTGCGGCGACATGCCGCGGCGCAGCCAGCCGCACGAGGGCGGCTGGCTCGCGTTCACTTTAGCGGGGCGGCGGGCGCGATTCCGTACGTGACCGCACACAGCACCGGCAAGGGCGTGCCTGTTTGCGCCAGATCAACGCGAGGCCTGGGCCTGCCTGGTGCCGTCGGTGATGACGATCTCGCCGATGCCGATCCCGAGCTTGCGCGAATCGCCCGGATGGCCGCGCTCCTCCGGCGACACCGGCTGCGGCACCTCGATGACCAGGGTGCGCGCAGTGCCGTCGGTGTCGAAATGCAGGCCGACTTGCTGCAGGTGCCAGCCGACCTTGAGTTCCCTGGTCTGGCCGCCCAGGTGGACCTTGAAGGGCAGGTTGGCATTCACGTCGTAGGCGCGCGCCGCCAGCACCACGCCGGCGCGGCGCGGCAGCGGCTGCGCGAAGTGGATGACGACCCGCTTCGCATCCGACCAGCGGCCCCAGGGTTCGAGGTGCGACAGGCCCTCGATGCGCGTGACGACAGCCGGATCCGGCGGGTTGGCGAGATTCACGCGGCTGACCGCCGGTTCCGGCTCGGGCAGGCGCAGCACCGAATACCAGGGCGTGCGCAGGACGGTGGTGGCGATGTTTTCCGGCACCTGGTATTCGCCCAGCAGCAGCATCCACTTCTTATCCAGCGGCAGCTGGTATTCGGCGACCGGACCGAAATCGATCACCATGCTCGTGGTGTCCGGGTGGTCGATATGGAATTGCGCGCGCAGCATCATGCTCAGGTCGACGCCCGCGACCACCACCTGGCTGCGTTCGGCCGGCGGCACGTTGCCGTGCACCCACTTGGCCGCCAGATCGGTCTGGCTCGGCGTGCGCAGGTTCTTGAAGTGATTGTGGATGGCGCGGTTGCTGGCCGCGTAGGCTGCCGGCAGGACCAGGCACAGGAACAGGAGCGGCGCCGCGCGCAGGCGCATCGCCCATGCGAGCAGCACCAGCAACTGCAGTCCGACGAGGACGCGCAGGACCGTGAGCGTCACGTTGATGCGGTGGATGTCGGGTCCGTCCACCACGTTCGTCGCGTAGCCCTGCAGCACGAACAGCGCCGCGACCAGGGTCGAGCCCAGCGCCACGACCAGTGCCCAGCGCAGCCAGGGACGCTCGCGCTGTTCCGGCAGTCGTGCTTCGCGGGGCAGCGCCGCCGCGACCACGACGACCAGCAGCGGAAACACGAAGCTGTAATAGCGCAAGTGCAGGCGCAGGCCTTCGCGGCTGCCCTCGACGTGCAGGCCGGCGGTGTACATGACCGTCAGGCCGGCGGCGGCGCCGAGCATGAGCAGGGTGTACAGGTGCAGCAGGCGCCGCTCGGCGTCGGCCCGGTCGGGGACGGCAGCCGCGGCGCGCGGGCGCACGACCTGCGTGAGCACGGCGTAGGCCAGCATGGCCAGCGGCAGGCCGTAGATCAGGGCCAGCGTCATCAGGTGGCCGCGCGCGCTGACCAGGGCCGCTCCCAGCAAGGTC